>CAYXWN010000009.1:0-50262 GCA_964468815.1 uncultured Clostridia bacterium
CGGGGTGAATGCGTTCCCGGGTCTTGTACACACCGCCCGTCACGCCATGGGAGTCGGGAGTACCCAAAGTCAGTGGCCTAACCGCAAGGAGGGAGCTGCCTAAGGTAATACCGATGACTGGGGTGAAGTCGTAACAAGGTAGCCGTATCGGAAGGTGCGGCTGGATCACCTCCTTTTAGGGAGTAACGATTTTCACGAAGAGTGAGAATCCAAATCCTAAGTCGACCTCAAAGGGTTTATCCTTTTGAGTGGTTTCGGATTCTTTCTCCTTATTTCCTTTATTCGTTTTTAATAGATTGATCAACTCCGACAGAACGTCGGAGTTTTTTCGTATAACGTTAAGTGGCTTGCAAAAAATACACGGATGTTGAAAAAGGGTGTAAAAAGGATTTGCGAGCAAACTTTTTTATTTTTATTAAAACGCAAACGAAGCATAAAAAGTTTTTTCTCGGCAATTGACGTTGCGTTGCATTTTGTCGAAACGAACGGTTGCTTTCCGTTGCAATAAGGCGCTGTTTTTCCCTTATAAACATGTTTTTTGCTTACGTTATATAAACGCGTCAAGGCTGTCGATATCGAAAAATATTTCTTTTCGGTAAACGCTTTGTAAAAGTTTTACGGAACAATGTTTTTCCTTTGATTTTACGGGCGATTTCGGCGAATAAATCGTTAAAAAAGGTAAAATAAAAATCATGACGACACGGAAAGGTAATCATGATTTTTTATTTTGCAGAAAAAAGCGTATGGTAAAAAGCGTGCGTTTCGAGAGGATTATTCGATACCGAAAAGTTCATTCGGCGTCGTGTCGAGTAATTCGCACAGTTTTTTGATTTGACCGTAGTTCAATTCAAAAACGCCGTTTTCAAAACGGCTGTATTGTTGTTGCGTCATCATCATTTCTTTTGCAACTTCTCGTTGTGTTAAACCGTGGCTTTTTCTTATAAGTTTTAAGTTTTCACCAATTATTTTTGCAAGTTCCATATTAAAAACTTACCACTTTATGATGTAAAATGCTTGACGTACGCCACAAAATGATGTACAATATAAAAGTAAATGATACAAACAATCGTAATGCAAAAAATCTGACGTTCATAAACGTCGATCCGAAAAAAGGAATTAAATTTTCAAAAGTCAGAAGATTTATTTGAGCTTTTTCTGAAAAAGCATTGCGTTCGGTTTGGCAGATTACCAAAAAACGACAAGGAGAAGAAAGAGATGTACGAATACAAGGTGGAACGCGTTTCGCCCGAAGCGCAGAACGAAACGGTTCAAAGATACGCTTTTCACGGTTGAGAATTGATGGACGCACAGGAAACTTATTATGAGAAGGAGCGAGTCGTCGGTGTAGAACAAAAGGCGAAAGTTTACGACGGGAACTCTTTCCTCGGCAGTTTTATGCAAGGGTATACGGGAACGGACGGAAACGTTAAAACAACGGTAAAGACGGTAACGGACGTTACGAATTACGTCACGTTGAATTTTCGTCGCGATATGAACGGGGAAAATTATTCGAAGATCGTCGAACTTGAACAAGAATGTGAGCGGCTTTACCAAGAATTTAGTAACAATAGCGTAAGGGGTCCGGAAGAACCGAAAAAACCGATTTTTTGGACGGTTCTTTCAGCAATCGCATTGATCGTTTTGATCATTTCTCTTGTTATGGCGTTCAAAAACGGTGAAACGGTAGATCAGGGAGATTATTTCGTTTTCGTTATTTTGTTTATCATTTGGATTGTAACGTTGGTTAAGTGGTGTGTTTTCTCTAAAAAGAGAAAAACTTATTTGATAAAAACGGAGGAGTATCAAAAAATACAGCCTAAACTAAATGAAATTTCCGAAACGATTGATCAAGTCGAGGAAAGAATTATGCATTTGGCAACGGAAAACAGTTTGTAACGTTTTTTGTATCGTTGCCGTGATCGTGATTTCGATTTGAAGATGATCGCAGTAAAGAGAAAAATCGTGCAATCGGTGGCAAAAACGAACGGTTGGAACCCGATTATTAACAGAACTAGAAATCGGGAATGAAAAAAGAGCGACTTTTACCGCATATTCCATAGGAAATAAAAGGGGCTGCCGCAATTTTTTTATAATTTGCGACAGCCCCTTATAGTGTCTAAAAAATCCCTATGCGAAGAGCGACTTGCGGTCGTTCTTTTTGTTATAACGATTTTTTTGATGATAAAAGTCTTAAAAGGGTGGAAATAAGAGGGGACTTTGGGGCGTTATAGCGGTTTTTCAATCTTAAAAAAGTTGAATTTTTTTTGCAATCAGATTGACGGGGACTTTTTTTTGTGATATAATAAAACATATGTTGCAAAACAATTGTTTTCAAACATTGTTTTCAAAAGAAAGGAGGGTGAAAATGCCGCCGAAGCCAAAATTTACAAAGGAAGAAATCGTTTCCGTCGCTTTAAGCATTGTTTCCGAACGGGGAATCGACGCGCTTACCGCGCGTGAGTTGGGTGTGAAACTCGGAAGTTCCGCGCGCCCGATTTTTACGGTGTTTAACGGTATGGAAGAATTGCAAAACGAGGTTCGTTCCGCCGCGATGCGTCTGTTTGAAAAAATGCAGTCGGAGGGGACGGGAGATATGCCGATTTTTAAGCAACTCGGCATGAAAATGATTCTGTTCGGAATGAAAGAACCGAAATTATATCAATTGATTTTTATGAGAGAAACCGATCGCCCTATGACGTTCGATGATTTTTTTGAAAGATTGGGAGCGACGGCGGTAACGGCGATTCAAGTAATCGAACGGGATTACGGCTTAAACGAAAAGCAGGCGAAAAGACTGTTTGAAAACGTATGGATTTACACGTTCGGAATCGGCACGTTGTGCGCGACGGGCGTGTGCAGCTTTTCCGCGGAAGAGCTGGGGCAATCGCTTACGACCGAGTTCGAAGCGATGCTGCATTTTATAAGAGAGGAGAAGAAAGAATGAAAAAGGTAGCAGGAATTGTAATCGGCGGAATTTTGGTGGCTTGCGGAATCGTCTGTATTTTGAATATTTTCAAAATCGTAAGCGTCGATCTTTTTTTCGACGGTTGGTGGACGGTCTTTATTATTCTGCCGTGTCTGTATTGGCTGTTGACCGGGAAAGATAAAATCGGCAGTTTGATCGGGCTTGTCGTCGGGGTATTGCTTTTGTTAGCGGCACAAAAGGTGTTTGAATATAACGTCGTTTGGAAGCCGATCGTGCCGTTGATCGTCGTCGTTTTGGGCGTTAAGTTGATTATTAAATCGGTAACGGCGAAAAAGAATCGAGAGGACGATGCGGTTTTTCGCGATCAGACGGTTGATTTCAGCGGAAAAAGCGTCAATCATTCCAACCTTTGCGCGATTTTCGGCAGTTCAAAATGCAATTTGACGGACGCGAATATCCAAAACGGCGACTCCGTTGAACTTTCTTGTCTGTTCGGCGGTGCGGAAATCGTTTTGCCCGAAACCGTTACGGTAAAGATTAACGCGATTTGTCTGTTCGGCGGAATCACCGATAAACGGCAGCCGAACAATGCGAGCGGCGAAAAAATAATCCTTTCTATAAACGGATTCTGTATTTTCGGAGGAGTTGATATAAAATGAAAGAATCTATTTGCGGCGTGAATTGCGCCGAATGTCCTGCAAAGGAAAGTTGTAAGGGGTGCGTCGAAACAAAGGGGTGCCCTTACGGAAAGCAATGTTTCTTGGCAAAATACGTCTTGACGGGCGGCAAGGAGCAATATGCTGCGTTCAAAAAAGGCTTGATAGACGAAATTAACGCCTTAAATATCGACGGAATGGAAAAGGTGAGAGACCTTTATCCGCTCGTCGGGAATTTCGTCAATCTCGAATACCCCTTACAGAATGGAAAAACGGTGAAGTTTTTACAAGACAACGAGGTGTATTTGGGTGCACAGGTAAAAAATTTGTTCGACGACGGAGGAAAGATTTGCTACGGCGTCATCGCGCGCGAAAACTTTCTTTTGGTATGCGAGTACGGCGAAAACGGCGCGAATCCCGAACTCGTTCTTTTTAAGAGAAGATGAAAATATTGGTATTGAACGGAAGTCCCAAGCGCGAAAAGAGCGATACGCTCTGTATTACGCGCGCTTTTTTAGAGGGGATAAACGAAGTCGGAAAAAACGAAATCGAAACCGTCAACGTGATCGACCGGCGGATCGAATATTGTCGTGGGTGTTTTTCTTGCATGAAAAACGGCGGCGATTGCGTTCATCGCGACGACATGAGGGAATTGTTGGAAAAAATTCTTTCTTCCGATCTGCTTATTTTCAGTTTTCCGCTTTATTGCTACGGTATGCCGGCATCGCTGAAAGCCCTGTTGGATCGAACGCTCCCGTTATCTTCCATGGCGATGAAACGGGTAGACGGGCGGTACGAACATGAAGCGCAAGCGGATTTTTCACACTTAAAGTACGTGATGATTTGCGGTTGCGGCTTTCCGAACGGCACGCAGAATTTCGAACCTGCGGTCGCGCAATTCAAACTTTGTTTCCCGAATCGCCATACGGTGATCGCCGTTCCCGAAAGTCCGATGTTCAACGCACCCGAGGCGGCGGTCGTAACCGAACCGAGGCTTAATCTCGTGCGGTCGGCAGGGCGGCAATATGCGGAAAACGGTTCGATTGACGGAGCGTTGCTATCCGAAATACAATCGCCCATGATCCCCGAAGAAGTCTATGCCGAGATCGTGAACGGTGGCGCACGGTAAAAATTTGCAGAAGAAAAAGAACGTTTTTTTCCGTTCTTTTTACTCAAAAGTGAGTGTTTTTTATGAAGCGTAAGAATGATTCGAGATATCGCGTCGCGCGCGATTTTTTGATTTTTTGGACGTTGTTTATCGGGATCGGCGCTGTTGCGGGCGCGCTCGGTATGTTGCTCGATCGGACGGGAAAGAGTATGGGCATGGACGCGATGCTTCCGTATTTTCAAGTATTGCCGTTTGCCGATCGGCTGTTTCAAGATTTTACCTTTTCGGGGTGTGCGTTGTTGGTTGTCAACGGCATTACGAATTTAATCGCGGCGGCGTTGCTGTTTCAAAATAAGCGGCTCGGCGTCGTTTTAGGGGGAATATTCGGGATAACGCTGATGCTTTGGATTGGTATTCAGTTTTGTATTTTCCCCTTTAATTTCATGTCGACGGCTTATTTTATTTTCGGGTTTTGTCAAGCGGTCACGGGCTATATAGCATACGTGTTTCGCAAGCAAGAGGAATTTGCGGTCGATACGGTAAAATATAAAAATATCGGTACGGATAAATCTAAACTTGTAGTTTTCTTCTCCCGTATGGGATACGTAAAGAAGATCGCATACGAAAGGGCGAACGCAACGGGTGCGGATCTTTACGAGATTAAAACGACCGAAAAAACGGACGGCACGCTCGGCTTTTGGTGGTGTGGCAGATTCGGTATGCACCGATGGAATATGCCTATCGAAGAGATCGCCGTCGACGTGTCCTCATACGACGAAGTGACCGTGTGTTCGCCGATTTGGGTGTTCTCGATCGCCGCCCCCGTACGTGCATTTTTAAGACAGTCGGCAGGAAAAATCAAGGGCGTGCATTATATCTTCGTGCATTATACGAACGGCAGATATCGAAGCGTGGCGGACGAGGCGGATCAAATACTCGGCATAACGCACGAAACGGTAACCGACGTCCGTTGTCGACAGGGAACGTTCAAAAAGTGCGAATAAGGCGTTTCGTTCGGGCGATTCGGAGGAGTAAATGAGTAAGTACGAGAGATTGTGGAAATTTTTAAAAGAGGAAGGAACGCAATCGGCAGAGTTGACGTTCGGGCAAATCGGGGAGATCGCGGGCGTTCCTGTCGATCATTCTTTTTTGCGCGATAAAAAAGAATTAAAAGAGTACGGGTACGAGGTCGTAAAAATTTTCATGAAAAAGCAAACCGTACTCTTCCGAAAGATTGAAAAGTCAACGATAGTCGTTTATTTGCACGGCAAGGGAGGAAACGTCGCGGAGGCGGAGCATTATAAAAAACTTTTTCCCGATTGTGCCGTGACGGGGCTTGATTATAAGGCGCAAACCCCGTGGAAAGCCGAGGATGAGTTCCCGCAATTAGTAGAGACGGCGTGCATTGGCTACGATTCGGTTGTTTTAGTTGCGAACAGTATCGGCGCGTATTTCGCGCTGTCCGCGCTTTCTCGTTGCCAAATAGAAAAAGCGTTTTTGATTTCTCCCGTCGTCGATATGGAAAAAGTCATTCGCGACATGATGCGTCGGACGAACGTGTCCGAACAGGAGTTGTATGAAAAAAAGGAAATCGCCGCTGCGAAAGGGGAAACGCTTTCTTGGGATTATTTCGCGTATGCGAAAACGCAGCGAATTCGTTGGAAGATTCCAACCGCTGTTTTATACGGCGAGAGGGACTGTTTAACGTCTTTGGAAACGGTTACCGACTTTGCAAAGGCGGTCGGCGCGTCGCTTACCGTAATGCCGAACGGCGAGCATTGGTTTCATACGGAAGAGCAAATGAAATTTTTAGACGAATGGATCATTGCGAACGATGAAAGATGCGAATCGCTGAGAAAAGAAAGATAACGCCTTTTTAGGGAAAAGAAAAAACACGTCGTGCTTTTATAATACGGCGTGTTTTTTCAAAAAACAGGGGGACGCTTTTTGAGAAAAAGGCGTCCCCCGTTTCGTTAAAGAAGAGGGGGGAATAAGTCGAGCAATTCTTTCGGTTGTTGAATAAATTCGCTTGCGCCGACGGCAATTAACTCTTCCTTGGCGCGATAACCCCAAAGGCAAGAAATTCCCCTTACGCCGGCATTGATCGCAAACGCGGCGTCCGTTTCGCCGTCGCCGACGAACGCAACCTCGCTTTGCGTTAAACCGAGCGTTTGAAGCGTTTGTTCCATGGGCGTTTTGTCCGGTTTGACGGGAACGCCGTCTTTTTGCCCGAATACGAGCGAAAGCCCTAAATCCGAAAGGTAGATTTTCTCCACCTCGTTCGCGGTTTGTTGGGGCTTGTTGGTGATGACGGCGAGCGTATAGCCGCGCGCTTTCAGTGCGGGCAAAACGTCTGCGATTCCGTCGAAAATACGCGTTTTAGGTGAGCCGCAACCGGTGTAAATTTCATTGTAGCGATCTAAACACGCTTGCGCTTGTTCGGCGGAAACGCGTCCCTTTAAACACCGCTCCACCAATTTTTTCGCTCCGTTTCCGACGTAACGCGTAACCTCGCGTGCGGTTAAGGGCGGCAGGTTGTTTTCCGCGAGCATTTGATTTAAACTGTCCGTAATATCGGGAACGGTATCTAAGATCGTCCCGTCTAAGTCGAAAATAATTCCCTTATAATTCATCTTACATTTGCTCCGGAACGCCGATGCCCAATAGCGTGAGGGCGTTTTTCAACGTGATCAAAACGCAATCCGTCAGGGCTAAGCGGAAATTTTTCTCGTTTTCCTCGCTTCCCAAAATCTTGCAGTTAAAGTAGAATTGATTGTAAGCCTTTGCAAGATCAATCGCAAAACGCGTTACGAACGACGGTTCGTATTTTTCCGCGGCGGAACGCACCACGTCGGGGAAATTGCCTAAAATGGATACGAGTTCGTATTCTTCGGGGGCGAGGGACGAGATGGTAAACGTCCCGTACGTGCCGCCTTTTTTCAGTACGGAATTGCACCGCGCCGCGGTGTATTGCACGTAAGGGCAGGTTTCGCCGTCGAAGTTCAATACTTTGTCGTACGAAAATACGATGTCTTTGATTTTATTATTCACCAACGCGCCGAAAATAACCGCGCCCGTGCCGACCGTCTTCGCGATTTCGTCTTTTCCCTCTAAGGCAGGGTTCTTCTCTTCGATGATAACTTTCGCTTTTTCGATCGCCTTTTGCAGAACGTCTTCTAACAGAACGACTTTGCCGCTCCGCGTGCTCATCGCGCCGTCTTCCATGGAAACCATGCCGTAGGCGACGTGAACCATATCCTTTGCCCAAGGCTTTCCCATCAATTCCAAAACCTTGAAGATTTGTTGGAAGTGCAGATTTTGCTGATACGCCACGACGTACAGGCATTTATCGAAATCGTACGTCTTTTTGCGGTAGAGTGCCGCGGCGAGATCGCGTGTGGCGTATAAGGACGAACCGTCCGATTTTAAGATCAAGCAGGGCGGCATATCGTAAGCGGAGAGGTCTACGATCATACTGCCTTCGCTCTCTTGCAGAAGATTTTTCTCTTTTAGTTCTTCGATTACGACGTCCATTTTGTCGTTGTAAAAACTTTCGCCGGCATAAGAATCGAACGAAACGTTGAGCATACGGTAGATTTTATCCACCTCTGCGAGGGTGATTTCCTTAAAGCGCGAGAAAATTTCGTTCGCTTCCCGATCGCCTTCTTCTATTTTTTTGAACCAAGCGCGCGCTTCGTCGTCTAAGGCGGGATCGGCTTTTGCTTCTTCGTGATATTTTACGTAGATCCGAACGAGTTCTTTCAGTTTGCCCTCTTCCACTTGTTCCGCGCTGCTCCAACGCTTATAGGCGACGATGAGTTTTCCGAACTGCGTGCCGTAATCGCCTAAATGGTTGATACCGACTACGCGGTAGCCCAAGGAGCGATAAATTTTTACCAACGCGCTGCCCAGCACGGTGGTGGATAGGTGTCCGATATGGAAAGGCTTCGCCACGTTGATGGAAGAATAATCAATGCAGACGGTTTTCCCCGCGCCCTCGTCGGACGCGCCGAACGATTCGCGCTTGGTTAAAATTTCGTCCAAGAGTTTCGCCGTAAATCCGTTACGGTTGATCTTGAAATTCAGATAGCCGTTGACGGCGGAAACCTCCGTCACAACGTCGTCCGTGGGGAAACGCTCTTTCAGTTCTTCCGCGATCGCGGCAGGTGCTTTGCGCATGGCTTTTGAAAAGCGGAAGCACGGCAACGTATAGTCGCCTAAATCGTTCGTGGGGGGGACGGCGATGAAACTTTCGATTTCTTCTTTTCCGATTCCGTCGATCGTGATTTTTTCCGCAATGTACGCTTTATAATTCATTTTTATCTCCGCTAATTTTATTTCATAACTAATATACCATATTTTTTTGCGTTTCGCAAATCAAAAAACTTGAATTTCGCGCGGAATTGGGCTATAATTGAAAAGAAAAACAGACGATGGAGAAAAAGAAATGAAATTAGGCGTAGTAGGACTGCCGAACGTCGGTAAGTCTACGTTGTTCAATGCGATTACTCACGCGGGGGCGGAATGTGCGAATTACCCGTTCTGCACGATCGAGCCGAACGTCGGCGTGGTCGCCGTTCCCGATCCGCGGCTTGACGTGCTTGCGAAACTTTATAATACCAAAAAGGTAACGCCGGCGGTCATCGAGTTCGTGGATATCGCCGGGCTTGTCAAGGGCGCGAGCAAGGGCGAGGGCTTAGGCAATCAATTTTTGGCAAACATTCGCGAAACGGACGCGATCGTGCACGTCGTGCGTTGTTTCGAGGACGAAAATATTACGCACGTGGACGGCAGCGTCGATCCCATTCGCGATATCGAAACGATTAACTTAGAACTTGTATTCGCCGATTTGGACAGCGTTTCCAAGCGGCTTGACAAGGCGAGAAATATGTTCAAGACGGGGGAGAAAAAGTATCAAATCGAGGCGGAATTGTTAGAGCGTATCGTTCGGTGTCTTTCGGACGGAAAGCCGGTGCGCACGCTCTCTTTCGACGAAGAGGAACGCGCGTACGTGGACGGGCTCTTTTTGCTGACTTCGAAACCGGTTATTTACGCCGCTAACATTGCGGAAGCGGATATGGGAAAGGAAGAAGAAGCGCTCCCTTATGCGAAGAGAGTGGTGGATTACGCAAAGGCGGAGGGCGCGGAGTCGCTCGTCATTTGCGCCAAGACGGAAGAAGAGCTTTCCATGCTCGAACCGGACGAGCGCGAAATGTTCCTTTCCGAGTTGGGATTGCAGGAAAGCGGATTAAATCGCCTTGTTAAGGCTTCTTACCGCTTGTTGGGATTGTTGAGTTATCTCACGGCAGGCGAAAAGGAAGTACGCGCTTGGACCATTCGCGAGGGCACGAAAGCACCGCAAGCGGCAGGGAAAATTCATACGGATTTTGAAAAAGGGTTCATTCGCGCGGAAATCGTGGATTACGATACGCTGATCGCGCTCGGTAGTTTTAACGCCGCCAAGGAAAAGGGCAAGGTTCGTTCGGAAGGAAAGGAGTACGTGATCAAGGACGGGGACGTCGTTTTGTTCCGTTTTAACGTGTAAGATTATGAAGATCGATTTTGATAAGATTCGGGAAATTTCGATGCCGCGTTTTAACGGCGGAGAGGGTGAAACCGTGTTAAAAACTTTTTCCGACCGTCGCGTGACCGTTTTGACGGGACGGCTCGAAGCAGGCGATTCGGTCGGTTTACATTCGCATTTGACCGATTGCGAAGTGATTTACGTGGTGAGCGGATCGGGGAAAGCGATTGAAAACGGCGAAATGGAACGTCTTGCGCCCGGTTCGGTGCATTATTGCCCCAAAGGGAGCAGTCATTCTTTGATCAACGACGGAAAAGAGCCGCTCGTCTTTTTTGCGGTTGTGCCGTCCGTATAAAAACGCGATTTTTGAAAATCGCAATGCGTTTAGAAAAAATATCATAACGAAAAGCGCGTCGACGGAGCGTCGGCGCGCTTTTATAGACTCTATGCTTGCGTCGTAGTTGTTTTGCAAGGCTTTATCAGGGAGAAATAATATGATTGCATAAGCGTTTTGGGGCGATGTCGCACATAAAATCATATTTAGTAAGAGCCAATTTCTGTTTAAGATTTATTCTATTTATTTAATCAATAAGGATAATAGCGTCTTTTGAATGTAAATGATGTTTTCCGCTTGCTCGTTTAGTACCGCTTGCGGCGTTTCCAAAAATTCTTCGGACGCTTCTACCGTGCGGTCAATGGGCAACGTGTGGACGTAAATGGCGTCCGGATTGGCAAACATCATGAGGTGCTCGTCCGCGCGGAACGGATAAAAGAGTTTTTTCTCCTCTTCTTCCACGGGAACTTCGCCGTAAAATTTCGTCGTCACGATATCCGCGTTTTTCAGCGCGGTGCGCATATCGTATTCCACTTCGAGGTCGTCGTATTGCGAGGCGTGAGCGACCGTTTCTTCGGTTGGTTCTAAACCCTCCGGACATAAAAAACACGTGTTGATGCCGACTTTCGCATAAGCGTTGACGGCGGCAGGATTGAGATTTTTCCCGTTTCCGACGATCGTCAACTTTAATTTATCCAATTTTCCTTTTTTCTCCCAAATGGTAAACAAGGACGCTAATACTTCGCTGGGGTTATCCGAACTTTCCATGCAGTTGATCACGGGAATGGGCGAATAACGGGAGAGTTCGTTGCGAACCTCTTGCGAATCCGCTTTGATGACGATGCAATGCACTCCGTATTGCGCCAAAAGTGCGGACGCGTCGCGGTAGGTCAAACCTTTCATAAAGTCTTGATCTCGCGGAGAAAGGTAAAGCGTATGTCCGCCGAGTTGATTGACGGATAATTCAAAGGGAATTCTGAGGCGAGAATTGGTGCTGTCCAAAATAATCGCCGCGATTTTGTTTTTTAAGGGGTAAATACGCTCTTTCATGCGGTCGCGTTGCTTAATCTGCCGCGCGAGGTGCAGAATTTCAAACACGTCTTCCGGCGTGAGATTATCGAGAGATAAAATTTTATCCGTCGAAAGCCGTTGTTTCGGCGTATAGCGGTTAATATCCATAATTTCCTCCTATTCCGTTCGGAACGGAAACGCTTTTATCGCGTTGCGATCGTTTGGGTTCTAAAAAACACGGCGCTCGCAAATCCTTGCAAGCAAGGTTGCTCGCTTGTATTATATCAAAAGGGCGAAAAAAAAGCAAGGTTTGAATCCGAAAAGCCTCGCGAAAGGCGAAATTGTGCATATTCGACAAAAATACGCTTGATATTTGTTGAATCTGCCCGTTGTAAATTTTTTAAAAATAATGTAAAATATTAGAGTAAGAAACTTACGGAGGAATTTTTAACGAAATGGCAAGTTTGAATTTATAGAACATTTACAAAGTATCTCCGTCCGGCGTTACGGCGGTAACGGATTTCAACTTGGATATCGAAGATAAAGAGTTTATCGTCTTCGTTGGACCGTCCGGTTGCGGAAAGTCTACCACGCTCCGCATGATCGCCGGTTTGGAAGAAATCACGGACGGCGAACTCTATATCGACGGCAGATTAGTGAACAACGTCGCGCCGAAAGACAGAGATATCGCAATGGTTTTCCAGAACTACGCTCTGTATCCTCACATGACGGTTTACGACAATATGGCATTCGGCTTAAAGTTGAGAAAAATGCCCAAAGCGGAAATCGACGTCAGAGTTAAGGAAGCAGCCCGTATTTTGGGTATCGAAATGTACCTTTCCAGAAAGCCGAAGGCTTTGTCCGGCGGTCAGAAACAGCGTGTTGCGCTCGGCCGTGCAATCGTTCGTGAACCGAAAGTATTCCTTTTGGACGAACCGCTTTCTAACTTGGACGCGAAACTCCGTGCTCAGATGAGAACGGAAATCACCAAACTTCACAACCGTTTGGCGACGACGTTTATTTACGTTACGCACGACCAGACCGAGGCTATGACGATGGGTACGAGAATCGTCGTTATGAAAGACGGTTTCATGCAGCAGGTTGACGCGCCGCAGAACTTGTACGATTATCCCGTTAACCAGTTCGTTGCAGGCTTCATCGGAACGCCGCAGATGAACTTCTTCACCGCGAAACTCACGGGTAAGAAAGACGAGGTTTACGTTGAATTCGGTTTGGAAAAACTCCTTTTACCCCAAGAAAAGGTGGATCTCATTTACGATTTGGACGCTTATCTCAATACGGATAAGGAAGTTGTATTCGGCGTACGTCCGGAAGACCTTCACGACGAAGAGCGGTTGGTGAAACAAGCGCCGAACGCGGTTATCACCGTTGACGTAGACGTCGTTGAAATGCTCGGTTCGGAAACCCTCCTTTACTGCAAACTGTTGTCCGAAGAGGAAGAACAGGAAACGACCACCATTCAGAGCATCGTGGACGATACGTCCAACTTGATTGCGCGCGTTGATTCCCGTTCCAAGACCGAAAAGGGACAGCGGATTAAGTTGCTCGTCGATATCGAACACATTCACTTGTTCGACAAGGAAACGGAGATGAGCATCGTTGCGAGAGACGCGGCTGCGAAGCAGGCTTATTTAGAGCAGGCGGCTGCTGCTGAAAAGACGGAAGCAACCGTAGCGGAAGAGCCCGTGCAAGGATAATCGGCAAAACCACCGAAATAATTAAAAATTCGTTAAAAAACGGTTAAAACCGGTTGAATCAAATAGCGGCATAGAAAATATGCCGCTATTTCTTTACTGTTTTTGTGCCGAAAGGGTTACCGTTGTTTATAGATTCGCTACGGTTTAGGCGTTTTTTCTCGAACCGTTCTGTTTAGAGTAAATTTTTTATGTTTTCTCTATTCCGAAAATTTTGTATTCTCAAAACGGATCGCGTTAGGTTGTTTTGCAATAAGCGTTGTGTTTGGTTTGTCGATTTGCTAACGCCGCTCTTGATTCCGAACCGTTCTGTTTTTGGGAGAATTTTTCATTATTGAGGTTGGTTTTGTAAGGCACGGTAAAAAGCGTCGTTTGATTTTGCGATCGAGCCGTAAGGCTTGATCGCGAGTGCCTTTGCGTTTGCTTGAATCGCGGCTTCTATTTCTCCTAAATAATAGTGACAAAGAGCGGTCTGTACGTACGGGGCGTAACCGTAGCAATCGGGGCGAATAAAGGACAGCGTTTCGGTCGGAATCGGTTGAATCGCTTGATCGTACCAATAAATCGCTTGCCGATAATCTTTTTTTCGCATAAAGTTAACGCCGATTTCGCACAGCAATTCGGGGGAGGGTGGCGTTAAGATAAAGGAAGAAAAGAGCGTTTTTAGGGCGGAATCCGAATTTTTCAGGGCGCGTATTTGGGATAAATGGATAGATGCTTGCACTTTGTTTTCCGTGAGTGCAGGACGGTCGAGAAAGTCTGTATAAACGGCTTCCGCTTCCGCGTACATACGGTTATAAAACAGTTCGTTCGCGTAATAAAACTGTTGGCGCGCCGTCAGCCGCTTTCCGCCCGAAAGCAGTTTTTGATAGATTTTCAGATTACGCAGTTGATCGCCCGTTTTTTCCTTGCGGTGCTCTACGGGGAAATTTTCATAGACGATTTTGCCGTGCGGCACGATTATCTCGTGTACGGGATCTCTCCATAAAAAGTTCCCTTCTCGGCGCAAAATCCGCTCTCTGAAATAGGTAAAAGAGGGATTGCCTCCTTCGTCGAACGCCGCGACGTAGGGGAGCATAACGACGTCTTCGTTCGTCCAAGTTTCCTTTAAGCGGGCAATTCCGCGGCGGCTGACGTCGGGAAGAACGTCGTCCGCGTCCAACCATAGAATATAGTCGCAAGTGGCTTTGGAGAAGGCGAAATTTCGCGCTTTCGAGAAGTCGTCGCACCAAGTGAAGCGGTACGTATGCGGCGTAAACGCGCGCGCGATCCGTTCGGTGTCGTCCAGACTTCCCGTGTCGACGAAGATAATTTCGTCCGCAAGTTCGGCAACCGAACCCAGACAACGCCCGATTACCCGTTCTTCGTCTTTTGCAATGATACAAACGCTTAACGATTTCATACTGTATTGTATGCCCCGTTCGGGAAAAACTTGCCCGAAATTCAAAAGAGGGGAAACGGAAAAATCGGCGAAACAGATCGCGCTGCGATCGCGCGAGGGGAAAAGAATTTGACAAGACGGAAAAGTTGTGCTAAAATTGAAGCGTTTGAGTTAGTTGTGCGTTCGCGGGCGCTTGGAAAAGCGCATGAGGAAAGTCCGAGCATCACAGAGCAGAGCGCCGGAGAAATCCCGGTGAAGGTGACTTTAAGGAAAGTGCAACAGAAATAAACCGCAGGGCTTGTTCCCTGTAAGGATGGAAAGGCGAGGTAAGAGCTCACCGTCCGCACGGTAACGCGCGGAGCCATGTAAACCCCGTTCGATGCAAGACAGGGGATTCGCTATTGGCTGCTCGTCAGGCGAATCCGTTTTTTGTCGCTTGAGGCGGCAGGAGACTGCCGTCCTAGATAAATGAACGCACTCGACAGAACTCGGCTTACAGATTAACTCAAACGCCGACGGGATTTCCCGTCGGCTTTTTTTAATTTCCGGTAATCCCCTTTCGTTTTTATGGCTTGAGGGGCGTTGTTTTTTCGGCGTTTTTAAAAAAATAATTGCCGTTTTTAGCGTTGTATGATATAATACAAACGAAAAAACTTGTAAGCAACCTTTTTGCTTGTATGAAAAGGGGCGGCTTGCCTCACGGCGTAAGGATTTTCGCGGAATTGTGTAAAAACGCCCGTATAGGCGCGGTTTGCTTGCGGTAAAATTGCTTTGAACGCGTAAGAATTTCGTTTTTCGGGAGGAAAAGCGCGTTCTCGCGAACGGAAGAGGAAAAGGGGAGTTCAGTTGCCGATGCGTTATTTTTTTTCTAAAATGGATTGACAACCGAAAGTTGTAATGTTATAATATCATAAAAAAGTGTTAGCGTTAACATTTGCGAGTAAAAAATGATAATAACAGACAATTTTGCCCCCAGAGTGTTTTGGGGCTGGAATAACGTAATAACCGATGAAGAAGCGGAACGGCAGTTGTGCGATTTGAAAGAAAAGGGAATCGCAGGCGTTTTCGTGCATGCGCGCGCAGGGCTGATTACGCCTTATATGGGCGAAGAATGGATGAACGTATTTGCCAAAACCGTGCAAGTGTGTGAAAAGATCGGGCTTGAAGTGTGGATCTACGACGAATACGGTTGGCCGAGCGGATTCGGCGGCGGCAAGGTGTACGAGCGGTGCGAGCAGTTTAAGGAAAAGTATTTAGAGGGAAAATACTGTCGCAAAGCCGATCTTGGCGAAGATCGGGATAAAATTTATGCGGCATACGCGTTTCGGAACGGCAAATTTACGTTTGTTTCCGATCCGAGCGAGGACGAGTCGTATTTTTTCGCGATCAAGAGAGTGAACGATTATTACGTGGATATTACCGATCGAGAGGCGATTGATTGCTTTATAGAGGTTACCCACGAGCAATATAAAAAGCGTTTTTCGCAATATTTCGGCAAGACGATAAAGGGCGTGTTTACGGATGAACCGCATCTTTCGCCGCGCGGTATGCCGTTCGGCAAGTATATTTGCGAGGAGTTTTTGGCGGAAAACGGATATCCTTTGCAAGATGCCGTTCCGTACGTTCTGTTCGATCGCGGGACGTATGCCGAATACCGTTATGCCTTTTGGCGGACGGTCAATCGTCTGTTTACGGAGAATTTCGTAAAAAAGTACAACGATTGGTGCGAGAAGAACGGGCTTATCATGACCGGGCATTTCGCTTGCGAAGAGGGGCTTGTGGATCAAATTCCCGTTTGCGGCGGATTAATGCCTTTGTATGAAAAAGAGGGCATGATCGGAATTGACGCGCTCGGAAACCGTTTTGTTCCCGCGCTCGCGTACAAGATGGCGGAAAGCGTGGCGTTTCAGACGGGTAAACGGGAAATTCTCTGTGAAACGTATGCCGGGAGCGGTTACGACTGTTCGTTTCGGGAACTTTTGGCGATATGGGCGTATCAAGCGGCGTTCGGCGTAAACGTGCCGTGTTTGAGCATTTCGATGTATTCGTTGGTGGGAAACAGAAAACGGGATTATCCGCAGTTTTTTTCCTATCAGATGCCATTTTGGGAAAAAGCGAACGTCTTATTTGGTGAAATGGCGGCGGTCAACACCCGTCTTTCCGAGGGAGAACGAGCACCCTCGATTTTGGTGATTTATCCGAAAACGTCCGCGTGGCAGGAAAGCGGCTACGACGACAGATCGCGGATTATGGATATTTCCGCGGAACTTAGAAATCTGACCGAAAATTTAATTGATTTACAGGCGGATTTTGATTTCGGCGACGAGGGATTTTTGCAAGCGAACGCGACGGTTGACGGAAAAACGATCGTCGTCGGGAAAGGGCGGTATTCCGCGATCGTCCTTCCGAAAATGATTCAGATAGACGGCGCTACTTTGCAAATCGTAAACGAATTTGCGAAAAACGGCGGAACGATTCTCAATTTCAATGCGGATCGCGTCGCCGTCGATTGCGGCAATAGCGGATATGAAAAAATGCCGGGCGTGTTCGTTGTCAACCGAAAGGATTATTTGAGAAAAACGTTGGACGTTATGCGATTAAACGACGACGTCCGTTTTTTGGAAGCGGACGGAAGGAAGGCTTGTTCGGGGTTGGTTGTCGCTCGTCGCAAGCAGAAAGAGCATATCGACCTTTTCGCCTTTCATAAAGCGCGCGGAGAACGGGTAAAAACGACGCTCTGCACGCGCGGCAGAAATAAAATAACGGCGACTTATTGCGGCGGAAAGGAACGTGTTTTGCCATCCTTTTACGATTCGCTCAACGATAAAACCTTTACGGAAACAGAGTTCGCCCCTTTGCAGTATGCCTTTTTTAAGGTAGAAAAAGAAAATCCTCCGTTTGCGGAAAAAGCAAGTTTCTTTGACGGCATTTGCGAAAAACGGTATTTGGACGCCGCGTTCGGGAAAGCCGATTACGAAAATTGTCTGACGGTCGATAAAGTCTGTTATGCGATCGACGGCGGAGCGTTTTCGGAAGAAACGTATTTTATAAAGGCGAACGCCGATTTTTATCGGGAAATCAACGGAAAGGAAAAAGACGTTTTATTGACGTTAAAATATACGTTCTTTTCGGAAGTCTTGCCGCAAAACGTTCTGTTGGGTGCGGAGGCGGACGGCGCGAAAGTCTTTGTCAACGGTACGGAGTGTGCGCGGTGCGGTTATCTTATTGATCAAGGGATTGCGCGGTACGAGATCGGCGGACTCGTCGTATCGGGGAAAAACGAAATCGTTATTCAAAAAAAGATCGGGCGGTTTTATAATCCGCTGTTCGATCAAGACGTGTTCCAAAGCGTCACCAACGTGTCGAGTTTTCCGTACTGTATCGAAAGCGTGTATCTTTTCGGGGATTTTTCCGTCCGTTCGGAGACGCTTTGCAAAAGCAAGAATTGTTTTTTTGCTCAGGGTTTTTCGTTGACGGAAAGAGCGTCCGTTACGGGGCTTTCCGATTTAACCGAAAGGGGATTGCCTTTCTTTTCTGGGAAATTTCAATCGACCGCGCGGTTTTTGTTCGAGCGGACGGGCAGCGAGCGCGTTTTCTTCGGGATAGACGAATTGGACGCCATTGTCGCGGAGGCGGAATTGAACGGAAAGCGGTTTGACGTAACGGCTTCTTACGACAAAACGGATATCACGGATTATCTTATTTTCGGAGAAAACGTTTTGAAATTGACGTTATATGCAGGGCTTCGTAATTTGTTCGGACCGCATCATCACGTGTACGGGAAACATTATTATACCGGACCGTCGGTATTCGAGGGCGTAAAAGAATGGCAGGACGTCGTGGTTTATCCCGAATTGCCCGAAAATACTTATCGAGAGGAATATTCTTTCGTACCGTTCGGCGCGAAAGGCATTTATATTGAAAAAATCAAATAGGAGTGAGGAGTTTTTTCTCAAAAGGTGGGAACGAATGGTAACCATTGAAGACGTGGCGAGATTGGCCGGCGTATCGACGATGACCGTATCCAGAGTGGTCAATAAATCGGATTCTGTAAAAAACACGACGCGCGACAAAGTTTTAAAGATTATAAACGAAACCGGTTATAAGCCGAATATGAACGCGAAAAGTTTGGTTTGCGGAAAGAGCAAAACGATCGGCATATTGTCTTCCAACTATTATAACCAGGCGTACGTCGACGTGGTGAGCGCGATCGAAGATTACGCCTACGGTTTAGGCGTTACGGTAATAGACGCAAACGTAAACGACTACGTTTCCGCTTGCAACGCGGTGGATAATTTCTTGGGGAAGCAGGTAGAGGGGATCATCGTGCTTCCGCTTGAAATGAAAATGTCGCGCGTGGCGGATTACAGAGAGTCGTTAAAGGAGATCGCCGATTTTTCGGCGTATTTTAAGGAAATCGTACAGCGTTACAACGTGTTTGCGATCACGGTTTCTCAAAAGATAGAGGGAATCGAGAATATTGCGTTCGATTTTACTTCGATTGCCGAAATCGCGATGGAAAAACTTTTTGAAAAGGGTTATCGCGATGTCACCATGCTGAACAGTTGTATCGACGCCGGCTTTTGGCAGGAAAAAGAGATCATTTATCGCACGATGATGAAAAATGTGGGCGCGGAAGAATTTATCAACGTGGAAAAGGACGTTGCTCTTGTCGAGGGAGGCAGAAGAGCCGTGGAGCGCGTCTTGGAAAAAAGAATGCCGCGCGCGTTTTTTTGCGCGAACGATTACATGGCGATCGGCGCGTTGCAGACGTTGAACAAGCGGAAACTTTCCATTCCGGAAGACGTCGCCGTGATCGGCAACGACGACGTGTTATTTTGTGAAATGACGTCCCCGATGCTGACGTCCGTTTCGCTGAATATGAAAGAAAGCGGACGGGCGGCGATTATACGGCTGTTTGAATTGATCGACGGCGCGGAGCCGCGCGAGGACGTGACGATCCCCGTATTTTATAAGGAAAGAGAAACCATTTGAATCCCCTTTTCAGATAAGTTCAAAAAATAGTTCAAAAAATTTTTCCAAAAGGTATTGACAAAGCGAAAACGCAATGTTATAATGATATCAATATGAAAATGTTAGCGTTAACATTTTTTTATTTTTTAACAATTGTTAACGTTAGCAATCGAGATAGGAGGCAAGGAGAATGAAAAAAATTGCAATTATTATTTTGTTTATGCTGATGTGCGTTGCGGTTGTCGGCACGACCGTTTTTGCGTCGGCAGACAATAACGCGTACGGCTTCGGCGACGCGTTGAACAACAACAGAGTGACGATCACGGAAAACGACGACGGATCGCAATCGCTTCAACTCGCGGTGACCGACGGGAATTATTCTTCGACGCGCGCGTATTATACGAAAAACGTCGACGTAACTAATTTTACCATGCAATTCACGCTCGACGCGTTCAACACGGACGGCGCGATGAGAATTTCTTTTTTAAGCGGAAGCGGTGATTTTCCGATGAATTCTTACGGGGACGGGTTCGGCGTTTATTTCTGGGACGAAACGGCTTGGGGATTGAACGGATCTTTGCGTTCGGATTTTTGCACGTATAAGAAAAGCGGTACGGCGGCAGCGAACGACGCGAAACGCGTATGTTCGGGCGAAAATTACGTCGGACAAACGTTTTTCTTAAAGGTTTGGAATTGGGATCAAGACAATCTTGCGATTTCCGTCACGAGAAACGACGCCGCCGATCCGCAGGCAATCGGTACGTATGCAAAGGCGAATCTCCCGGATGGATTCGATCTGAAAAACTGCGTATTGATGGTCTCGCCCGATATTGACGGTAGTCGCGCGCACTCTTATGCAAAGGACGTAAAAATTACCGTAAAAGAAATCAACGGCGCGATTGTCGGGAAAAAATCCTTTACCGTAGCCGCAACCGCAGGGGAAAACGGAACCGTTTCCGCAACCGTGACGGGGAAGGTAAAAGAGGGAACACAGGTAACTTTTACGGCAACGCCGAACGAAAATTACACGGTCGATACGGCAACGTTGAACGGCGACGTCGTTACGCTTACCGATAATCAATATACGTATACGGTAAACGGAGACGCAACTTTTCACGTTACGTTTAAGGAAATCCCCGTTCAGTATTTTGACGTAACGGCGACGGCTGACGAAAACGGAAGCGTTACGGTTTCCCCGTCCAACAGAGTTGCCGAAGGAACGGAAGTGACTTTTACGGTCACGCCGAACGTGGCTTACAAGGTAGACGAGGCTTTTGTAAACGGAATCCCCGTGGCGTTAAGCAATAACGCTTATACGATGCAGGTTAACGAAACCGTACGATTTGAGGTTTCTTTCCGTCAATATTCGATCGGCGACGATCGGTTTGCTTACGGAATATGGGATACGCTGAAAAACAGAGCGGACGTTTCCGAAACGAATGATGGGACGAAGATCATGCTTGCCGTTCAAGACGGACAGGTAGCGCAGTCCAGATTGTATTCCGCCGAAAAGATGTCGCTTTCCTCGTTTGAAATGACGTTCACGATCGATGCGTTGTCGGTGGACGGCGGCTTCCGCATTTCTTTCCTTTCGACGAACGACGATTATCCGATGGAAGGATACGGCGACGGCTTTGCGCTGTATTTTTGGGACGAAACGGCATGGGGATATGCCGAACGGACCGCGATCAGAAGCGATTTGTATTCTTATTTCAAATCGCCGGCCGAAAAGAACGTATTGAAAGAATCCGCTACGCGCAACGCGGCGTATCTCGGAAACGAATTTACGCTTGCGACGAAACTCAACGAGGACAAAACGGGGCTTGTGATTACGCTGAAAAACAAAGGCGAAACGGCTTTTGAAGAAACGTTGACGCTTACCGCGCTCCCGGCTGGATTCAGCGTTGAAAATTGCGTCATGTTGCTCTCTCCCGAAATTGATTCGTCCAGAGAACACTCTAAGGCGACGCCGGTTGAAATTACGGTAAAATCCCTCGTTTACGCCAAGGCGACCGAGGGAACGACGGACGTTCCGCCCGTCGTCGAGGAAGAAAAGTATTCCGCGTCTTACGTGATCGGTGAAAGCGTTGTAAAGACCGTCTACGCGGAAAAGGGCGATTTGTTCTTTGAATGGATTCCGGAGGACGTAGAGGGATTCGATGGGTGGTATACGGACAGAACGTTTACGTCGAAATTTGATTTTTCGACGGAAGCGAGCGAAGATATCGTCCTTTACGCAAAGGTCAATGCTCCGACCGAAAAGAGCGGTTGCGCGAGTAACGTCGGCGCTTCCGTTTCCGCCGGCACGCTTGCGTTGGACATGATTTTATCGGGACTTATATTAAAAAGTGTTGTTCTTTACAGAAAAAAAGAAACAAAGGATTAATAAATGGGGCTATTTATTAAACGGTTTACGCCGATCTTTCTTTCCGTTTTAATCGTGTCGAGCATCGTTATGTTTTGTTTGATGACGGTGGGCGGAACGGACGAAAAACGAGGGGGAACGCTGGTGGAAGGAAGCGCTCCTCTCGGAAAGTACGAAGAAACGATTGATATTACGGTAGGGCAGATGGTTTCCGCTTCGACGTATATCAGCGGAGAAAGCGCGTCGAACAACGTCATGTACGATATTTGTCGGGAAGTAATGAATGTCAATTTCAAGTCTGTTTTTTCCGCGAATATCGGTACGGCGTACGATTACCAGTTAAATACTTATATTCTGGACGGAAAAGTTCCCGATCTGTTTTTCTGCTCTAAAAATCAACTCAGCGATTTGATCGATCAAGGGTTGGTTTACGATTTGACGGAAGTATACGAGGAATACGCTTCCCCCGCGCTTCGGCTTGCCATGGAGTATTCTTATACGGGCGATCTTTCCGTGTGGAACGACGGCGATCCGAAGATCGAAAAAACGCCGCAACTTTTGGACGCGGCGAGCGTAAACGGCAAATTATACGGACTTCCGTTTTTGGCGGATTTATTTGAAAACTGTCCGTTGATTTGGATTCGGGCGGATTGGTTAAAATCCTACCTTACCGATCAAGGCGTATCTTTTACGGACGAAACCTTGACGGATTTTATGCCGAAAAATTTCGGCGAATATCTCGATCTTGTACGGTATTTTACCGTTGGCGATCCCGATCGAAACAAAAAGAACGATACTTACGGGTTTTCCATCGGCTTCGAATCGGAGAATCTGAACGGAATCGCGAACGTTTACGACGCGTATCCGGGGTATTATATGCAGGAAGCGGACGGTAAGTACTATTATGGTACGGATACGGACGGTATGCACGAAACGATCAATCTTTTGAACGAACTTTATACCAACGGCTACGTCGATAAAAATTCGGCGTTCGATGGGCAAACGCTTAAAAAGGCGTTGGCGGCGGGGAAGATCGGTTCGTTCGTCGGCGAATATTGGAGTATCATGTCGTACGGGTTGGGCGACGCCTATCTGGTCAACCAAAACGTGGATTGGTTGCCGTGGGCGATTCGGGATTACGACGGAAACGTGATTCAACCCCTCGTTCCGTACAATATTTCAAACAACTCTTTTTATTGCGTGGGGGCGGATTGCTTGAATCCCGAAGTTATCGTGATTCTCGCGAATCACCTCGTAGATCGGTATTTCAGCGACGACGGCGAATTTACGAAAAAGACCGTCGAGGCGAGAATGCAGGAAAAATACAAAAACGTGGCTTCCGAACTTGAAATGTATTTGCCGTTAAGATTGGACGCGCCGAACAAAAATATTCGGTATGCTTACGATCTGCAAAAGGCGATCAAGACGGGCGACTCTTCTTTCTTATCGCTGGACGAAACGACGTATTACAACAACATCACGGCGTATCTCGCCGATCCGAAAGGCGAGGGAAAAACGTATTACCCGTATTACAAGATCTTTTGCGAAAAGGGGGCGTATTCCGAACTTGTCAATTACGCCGTATACGATTACGAACGGGATAAAAACGATTTGAAAGTCAATTTCGTCAGACCGGCGTTTTACAAAATGAACACGTCCGAAATGGCAAAATACAACAGCATTGTTTCCGACTTTGAAGAACAAGAACTTATCTTTATGTACACGCAGGGAACGCCTGTATCCGCTGCGGATTGGGAGAATTTTTCCAAACTGCTGAACGGAAAAGGGGTAAGAGAGATACTCGGAGGACTGAACCATTGAAAAAGTCGTTTTTGAAAAAGAAAAGAGGGAAGTTCAGCGCCGTCGGCGATTGGCAACTGCATTTGATTATTCTGCTGCCGATCATCTTTTTGATCGTGTTTACCTACGTGCCGATGTTCGGACTACGACTTGCGTTTGTCGAGAGCCTCGATTATAAGGCAGGCATATGGGGAAGCAAGGGCGTCGGGTTTTATTGGTTCGAGTATATGTTTAGTCAAATGCCGGAATTTTATCGGGCGTTTCGCAACACGCTGATCATAGCGGTTTCCAAATTGATTTTGGGATTTCCCGTTCCGATTATCGTTTCTCTTTTGTTAAACGAGGTAAGACCGAAAAAGGTAAAAAAGGCATTCCAAACGCTTTATTTTATGCCCTATTTTTTGTCTTGGGTTATTCTCGGCAGTATCATCAAAACAATGTTCCAACAGGGCGGAATGTTCGATTCCTTTCTTTCTCTGTTCGGCTACCGCGGCGAAAGACTGTGGCTGCAAGAAAATTTTTCCTTTGTCGTGATCGTCATTTTTACGGATATTTGGAAAGGGTTCGGCTACGGTACGATCATCTATCTCGCAGCGATTACGGGGATTGATCCGACGCTTTACGAGGCGGCGGAAATGGACGGCGCGAATAAGTTCCGACAGGTGTGGCATATAACGTTGCCGTGTATGCTTCCGATTATCATGTTGAATTTGATCCTCAATCTCGGAAGCGTAATCAATGCGAATTTCGATCAGATTTACGTCTTGTATAACCCGAAAGTTTACGAGTGGGGCGATATTATTGATACCTACGTTTACCGTTTGACGCTCGAAGGCACGAGCGCGGCAAATTATCCGATCGGTACGGCGATCGGCTTGTTCAAATCGGTAATCGCGCTCGTCTTGATCGGCGTTTCCAATTGGATCGTCAAAAAGACTTCCGATTACAGAATATTATAGGTGCAAAACGATGGCGAATTTAAAAGACGACAGTGTCGGTTATAAGATATTTACGGTTATCAATTATATTGTTCTGACGCTTTTGGGATTGTTGTGCTTGCTTCCTATGCTCCACATTCTTGCGATTTCGTTTAGCGCAAAGGGATACGTCGAGGCAAATCTCGTTACTTTTATTCCGAAAGGCTTTACTTGGGACTCTTACGGATATATTTTTGCGAACCCCGGCTTTTGGAGCGCACTCAGAATCAGCGTGATAAAGACCGTGTTGGGAACGCTTTTGACGACGTTTTTTACTATTCTTTTGGCGTATCCGCTCTCGCGTGACGATTCCGCGTTCCGCGGCAGAAAGATTTATATGGGCTTGTTGATCGTCGCCATGCTGTTCGGCGGCGGACTCGTTCCGACCTATCTTCTCGTTGCGAATACGCTGCATTTGAAGGATACCGTATGGGCGTTGATTTTTCCGTGCAGTATTCAAGTTTTTCTCGCGATCATGATGATGAATTTCTTCCGTCAACTTCCGCGTTCGATGGAAGAGGCCGCGATCATCGACGGTTCGGATCACTTTAACGTGATGTGGCAAATCGTCGTTCCGTGTTCTACGCCGATCATCGTAACCGTCATGATGTTTGCGTTTATCAATCAATGGAACAGTTGGTTTGACGGGCTTATTTACAGTTCGCAACCCGAATTTTACCCGTTGCAGACGTATTTGCAACAGTTTTTGAAAGAGCCGGCGCTTTCGGGACTTCAAAACACGTATAAAGAAGTCAGCAACAACTCGCTTGCGGCGGCGAATATATTCGTTATTTTATTACCCGTGATCGTGCTGTATCCCTGGGTGCAAAAATATTTTATCAAAGGCATTGTGCTCGGGAGCGTAAAGGGGTAAGGAGGAGATTATGAAAAGATTTTTAGCAGGTTTGATTTTAGTGATGATGCTTTCTCTTTCGTTCACGACGGTGTTTGCCGCCGCGGAAGAAAAAGAATCGACCGGGAGTTGGTTACCGCAAAACTATATACTCGACGGGTACGAGATCCCGACCGTAATGACCTACGACGCGCAAAACGGCTCGGTTTTGTTTAAGGGCGGTTTGAACGCCGGAATCGCGACCACCGGGTTTTCGTATGCCAAGCCGATCGACGTCACGAATTTCTCTATCGAAATGACGTGGAATATTCCCGATATTGATCAACTTACTTGGATTTGCTTTACGTTCCTCGATTCGCTGACCGCGTACGACGACGGAAACCCCGTTCCTGTCAATATGCCGTTCAACGCGTTCAAGGGCAGAAATAATTACGAGAACAACGTACAGACGGGCGGCGTTTTGCAGTTTTGGACGGAAAATCTTCTTTCGGACAACGTGATCGGCGTCACTTATAACGAGAAGAATTTAGACAACGTAACCGGCGTTAAGACGACGACTGGTTGGAAAGACATCACGAACGGCAATTTCGCGTCGGTAATTAAATTGGACGAAGCCTATAACGGCGAATTTTCTCTTTCTCTTACGGAGAACGAGGACGGCGTTGCGTTCAACGTGTTCGACGGGGCGTGGAAGGGGCAGAACCTTGAAAACGAAGAGGTTTTCGAGCCGCTCGCTTGTCTGAACGCCGGTAATACGCTGTTCGGCTTAAAAGATTATTTTGCAAAAAACGACTGTTATTTTTCCATGTTGCTTATGTATAAGGACGGCAATCACCGTAACGTCGAATTGAAAGTATCCGAAGTAGACGGAAAACTCGCTTGCGACGGAATGGCTCCGTCCTATCTGAACGATAAAACCGTTACGGCGGACGGAATCACGGCGACCGTCAAAAACGACGTGATCGGCAATTTCGGCGTTTACGCCGGGCAGATCGACGGACTGAAAAAGGCGGTTTACGACAGCGAGGACGACGATTACGCGGCGGTTGCGGCAAGAGCGGAGAAATCGCAAATGGAAATTCTCGATTTCTTTTCGGTTTCCCCCACGGTAGAGGGAAAAGAAATTTATCTGAACGGATATTTCGACGCGGAATATACGCTCCCCGACGGCTACGGCGAATTTAAGTTTTACTATATCAACGAGGACGGAGAAGCCGAGGCGTTGGCGGATTCCTTTGCGGTCGAAGAAAACGGCGTTCTGAAATTCAAGGCGGATAACGCCAATATCGAAAAGATCGCGATTTTAGGTAAAAAAGCAAGCGGTTGTGGCGGCAACGTAAGCGGCGCGAGCGCGCTGTTGTGCCTCGTTGCAATCCTTCCCGTCGTCATTGCAATTAAGAAAAAGGAGTGTTAGAATCATGAAAAAAAGATTTCTCAGTTTCGCCGCGCTCGTGCTTACGGTCGCGTTGTCTGCCGGGATTGGTGTCGGCGCGTCCGCGGATCAAGCCCCCGAAAGTTATTTGGCGACCGATTGGAAGCCGTTTAATTACGTCTTAACCAGCGGCGCAGGCTCGAATACAAAATACAACGATATCCGAACGAACGTCGATTTTTCGGACAACAAACTCACCGCGAGCGGCAGAACGACGAGCGGCGGCATGGGCGTAAGTTTTGTTCCCGAAATCGATATCGAAAATTTTGAGATCGAATTTTCCTTAAATTCTTGGCAAAAGGTAAGTACGGACAGATGGTTTGGTTTTACGCTTACCGACGTGTTGCAAAAGACGGATAAATTCAACGAAGTGCCCTTTTATTCAAAGCATAGCGAAAGTTGGACAAATTCGTACGGCGCAGGTATTTTGTTCGCGTTAAGACCTGCCGAAAACGGCGAATGTACCATTCAGTTCAACTATATCGGAATCGAGCCGTCGTACGACGCCGACGGGAATTTTAATCCCAAAGCAGGGGAATATGCGGACGGTTATCTCGGTTGGGCGGGATATCTTTCGACCATTCAACTCTGCAACGAAGATTGGTCGAAAAAGAGCGATTATACGGACTTAAAAGTCACGATGAAAGCGACGACCGAAAACGGGAAAGCCGGGGTTGCGTTTGAGTTGAACGACGGGTATTATTACAGAACGGACTACGTTTACGGAACGCCGTCGGACGAAAGAGGGCTTTCCAAATCCGAAACCAATTTTGAGGCGGACGTTTTCGCATCGCTCGATTTGGACGGGAACGGCTTTTTGACCGAAAGCGAATTTAACAATTTCATATACGGTAGCGCATGGAATAACGGAAACGATAAAAAGTCGTTGATTCCGTACGCAAACTACGGTGACAGTTATTACGCGCTCGTCGAATACGAGAAGAAGTTGCAAGAAAGCGGCAAACGCCTTTATTTGAGTTTTATGTACAAGGACGCTTGGGATATCAGAGAAGGATCTCCGGACGCGAGTTTTACCATTGAACGGGTAAACGGCAAAAACGCGACGGCAGGCGAAGAGTTGAATCTTCTTGCGGATAAGACGGTAGACGGCGCGATCAAAGCGACGGTCGGCTACGAGAATTTACACGCCGGCGTCTATCCGTCCGATCTTGAAAAGATCCTTTTGGAAACGGTGGAAGAAAGCGCGTATCAAAAGGCGAAAAAGAATCTCGACGATACCGCGAAATCGCTGAAAAAAGGCTATTCGGTCGTTCATGTTAAGGCGCAAACCAAGGACGGCTATTTCGTTAAATTTATAGGAGAGCAAGAGATTTCGCTCAATACGGAGCAGTATTCGGGCGCGAAGATCTATAAGATCGTCGGAGAGGATATCGACGAGGTTGCTTCTACCGAGGCGAACGGGTACGTTACGTTCAAGATCAATTCGTCGGATACGCAAATCGTGATCATGACGGACGGCGCGCAATCGGGCGGTTGCGGTTCTATGGTTAAAGGCTCTGCGTTGGTTGCGATGATCCCCCTTGCTTTCGTAGCGATAATATTAAAAAACAGAAAAAATGAAGAAAAAAACCGTTAAGGCATTGAGCCTTTTGTTATCGGCAGGGTTTGTTTTCGCTTCCGCCTCTTGCGGAGGCGAAACGCCGCAGCCGACCGAACCGAGCGAGCCGATTTACGAATACGTTTCTCTTCTTTCGGACAAGAAATTTGAAAACGGATTTACCGTACGCGGACTCGGCGCGCCCATTTACGGCGACGAAATCGAAAATTTTCCGCAAAAATACGATACCGACGTCGTTTTTCAGTACGACAAGCAGGACGCGGAAAAGCCCTCTTGGAATTTGGCGCAATGGGCGTCCCGTTATCCGTTCCACGACGTAAACAATACGGTTTCGGAGGAGAAAGACGGCAAGCGGACGTTCAACTATGCGTTCAGCGATTTGGGAAACGGGAAATATCGTTACGATAACCAGTCGAAAACGGTAGAAGTCGACACCGCGACGGGAGAAATCGAACTTTCGCTGCGTGCGTCCGAATGTTATAAATACGACAGAGCGGAAGGCGAAGAGTGGCCGCATCTTCTTTTGGAACAAAAATTTTCCACGGGAAAGGATGCGCCCCGTCAAACCGCGCTTAAAAATACCGACAGTCTTGTTGTTTCGCTCGATTGCAAACTCAATTCGTTTGCGGATAAAATGACGGGCGAGGCGGATAAAGATCTCCATTCCGCGGTGTGTATGCTGTATCTTTTCGTGTCGTATCTGCCAAAAGGCAGCGTCGGCTTTTCGGATATGATGTGGCTCGGTCTTACCGTGTTCGATAACCGAACGCCCTTCGCCTCTGGCATGAGCGGCGCGGACGAGGGGACGAAAGGCTCGGCGACCGGGAAATGGATCTACAACGTGCCGACGACGAAATTCTTTTCGCTCGACAATAATCTTTACGACGACGCTGGCAACATGAAATTCGGCGAATGGGCTACCCTTGAAATTGATATGTACGAATACGTCAAGTCTGCTTTGAGCGACGCGCAACGCGGCGGAATGATGAAGGGCGCGACGATGAAAGATTTGTACATCAGCGGAACGTATCTCGGTTTTGAAACGCCGGGGACGTACGACCTCGATATGTCGTTTAGAAATTTCAATATCGAAGCATATATAAAACAATGAAGCCGTTATTAAAAATCATATCGCTCGTTTTAAGCGTTGTGTTTGTTGCGACTTTTTTCGGTTGTTCTACTCCGACGCCCTCTTTACCGATCGAGCCGGAGCAACCGATCGAAGGGGACGATAAAGTGTATACTTCTATTATCAAAGATAAAAAATTCAAGCAGGGTTTCGTGGTGCGCGGACTCGGCAAGTCTATGTACGAAGACGAAATCGAATCTTTCGGCGATCCGTACGATCCGATGGTTTATTTCGATTACGAAAAGGACGGGCTTCGTCCTTCTTGGCGGTTGTGTCAATGGGCGAGCCGTTATCCGTTCCATGACAAGGGAAATTCGACCTTTGAATATAAGAACGGAAAAAAGACGTATAATTATCGGTTTACCGATTTGGGAAACGGCGCGTATCGGTACGACAATCAATCCAAGTCGATCGCGGTCAATACGAAAACAGGGGAATACTCTCTGGAATTAAAAGGCTCGGAAGTATATAAGGACGTTCGCGTCGCCGGGCAGGAATGGCCGCATCTTTTATTAGAACAGTATATTTCCGCTTCTTCGAGCGAATTTACCGCCGCAAAGATTTCGGATTCCGCAAGTATCCGCGTGCGGTGGGACGCAAGGCTGGATTCGTTTGTCGATAACATGGGCGAAAACGCCGATCCGTCCCTTCATTCCGCCATGTGTCTGTTTTATTTGTTCGTGGCGAATTACGACGAAAGCACTTCCGTCTTTACCGATATGTTGTGGTTCGGAATTCCTATTTTCGATAATCGGTACGCCGTATCGCCCGAAATGAGTTTCCCGGACGTCGGCAGCAAGGATTCCGCTACTGAAAAATGGATCTTTAATATTTCGTCCGATACTTTTTTTTCGGGAGATAATAACTTTTACGACGGGGACGGAAACCGCGTTTTTAACGAGTGGAAAACGGTGGACGTCGAACTCGTTTCGCTGATTCATCGTGCGTTCGACGAGGCGCAAGCGGCAGGATATATGATCAATTCCGCTTGGGAAAATCTATATATTAACGGAATGTATACGGGCTTTGAAATCCCCGGTAATTACGATATTAAAATGTCCTTTAAGAATTTGGACGTTATTACGGAGAAGATAAAGTGAGAGAAGTTCATTTGATTTGCAACGCGCATCTTGATTTGATGTGGCTGTGGGAATGGGAAGAAGGCGCGGCGGAGGCGCTTTCCACCTTTCGTACGGCGGCGCGGCTTGCAGAGGAGTTCGACGATTTTATTTTCAATCATAACGAAAGTTTGCTGTATGAATGGATCGAAGAGTACGAGCCGGCGTTGTTCGAGCGCATTAAAAAACTGATCGCGCGCGGAAAATGGAACGTGATCGGCGGCTGGTTTATGCAGCCCGATTGCAATCTTCCGTCCGGAGAGGCGTTCGTGCGGCAGATAGAAGAGGGAAACGAGTATTTTCGGAAAAAATTCGGGCTGACGTTTGAAACGGGCGTGAATTTCGATTCTTTCGGACATTCGCGCGGACTTGTGCAGATTATGAACAAGGCGGGATATCGGAATTATCTCGTATGCCGCCCGACGCGTGCGAATTTGGACATTTCGGACGAATTTCGTTGGATCGGGTACGACGGCTCTGAAATTTTTACAAGACGGCATTTCGAGTTGTATAACAGTCCGCTCGGAAAAGCCGCCGAAAAGATTCGCAATCTCATAGAGGAGCACGACGACGATCCGTTGTGTATTCTTTGGGGTGTCGGCAATCACGGCGGCGGTCCGTCCGAGCAAGATTTAAGAGAGATTGCAAAATTACAAAAAGGAATGCTTGCTCGGGGTGTGAAGATCGTTCATTCCACGCCGGACGCGTATTTTAACGCGACGAAAGAAAAGAAGAGCGCGACGCCGACCGTCGATTGTTCGTTAAGACCGAGCAATACGGGCTGTTATACGTCGCAAATTTTGGTGAAACAAGGGTACAGACGGTTGGAAAACGAATATTTCGCCACCGAAAAAATGTGCGCCGCGGCTGCGCTTGCCGGAAAAGCGGAGTACCCGACCGAGGGGTTGCGAGAGGCGCGTCGGGATATGCTGTTCGTGCAGTTCCACGACGTTCTCCCCGGAACGGCGATCAAGGCGGCGGAAGAAACCGGACTCAATATGATCAGCCACGGCTTAAAAATTTTATCCGAGTTGAAACTGAAAGCCTTTTTCGCCTTGTCGCACGGAATTGATTATACCGCGTGCGGCAATTATCCCGTGCTTGTCTATAATCCGCATCCGTACGAAACGGAACTTCCCGTTTCTTGCGAGTTTAACCTTGCGGATCAAAATTGGGAAGAGAATTTTACCGTAATGGACGTATATTCGGAAAGCGGCGAGATTCTTCCCTCTCAAATCGAAAAAGAAAGCAGCAATTTGAATCTCGATTGGCGCAAAAAGGTGGTTTTTCGGGCGAAATTAAAGCCCATGCAGACGTCCTTTTTCGAGTGCCGTCCGAGAAAGATTTCTCAGATCGAAAGACCGGTTTTAACGGGCGATTATGAATTTTTAGGCTCTTTCTCGGGGCGCATAGACAGTCGGACGGGGCTTGTTTCTCTGTCTGCCGACGGGGTGAATTATGTGAAAAACGCGTTTACGCTCACCGTCTTTTCGGATACGGAAGATCCTTGGGCGATGCGTGATTTTCAAGATAAGCGTTTAGGCGAGCCGATCGGTACGTTTACGTTGTTATCTCCCGAAGAAAGCGCGAAATTTTCGGGCGTAAAGCAACCGTTAGCCCCCGTTCGCATCATTGAAAGCGGCGCGGTGCGCGACGTAATCGAGGCGGTTTTCGGGTACGGCGAGTCCAAAGCCGTCGTGCGGTATTCCTTTTATAAGGAGCAAAACGCCTTGGATTTATTCGTCAGAACACGTTTTGCGGAAAAAGATAAGTGCTTAAAACTTGCGATTCCGCTGTCGATTGACGGAGAGCCGATCGGCGAGCAGGCTTACGGCGAGGAATCGTTGCGGACGGACGGCGGAGAAAGCGTGTTCGTCGCGTGGTGCGGCGTTCGCGGAACAGAGGGCAACTTTTACGCGCTCAATCGGGGAAATTACGCGGCGAGTTACGAAAACGGCGTGTTGTATTTGACGCTTTTGAGAACGCCGGCGTATACGGGACACCCGATAAACGACAGAGAGATTCTTTTTCAAGACAGATACACCGAGCGGATTGACGTCGGCGTGAGAGAGTTCTCCTTTTCTTTCCGATTCGGAACGGAAGCGATCAACCCGACGAGGGAAGCCGCGCTGTATGGCGAAGCGCCGTTTGCGTTATCCTTTTTCCCTCTTTACGAGGGGGACGCGCGCGAGGCGGCTTTATGCGCCGAGGGCGGAGAGGTTACCGCGTTTTACAAGAAAGAGGACGCCTACGTGATCAGAATTTACAACCCGAGGCCAGAATCTGCCGACATGCGGATTCGTTCCAAGGGGTTGGAACTTGATCGAACTGTTCGATTGAGTGCGTTTTCTTTTGAAACGATTACCGTAAAGGGAAAAAATAAAAAATGAAACGAGTGATATCTTTACTTATGATAATGACGCTTGCTTTCGGGCTGTTCGGTTGCTTCGGCGAGCCCGAACAACCGAAACCTGGTTCGGGAACGGATAGTGTGTACGAATTTCGGGAAAGAGAAATAAAAACGGACGGTCAAACGTTTACGGACGGCTTGATTTCTTATCCGAGCGAATTATGGCAAACGCCCGAATACGAATATTGTCCCGACCTCGATTTCGGCGGTGTCGGAAACGTAAAAGGTCTTTTTTATACGTCGCCCGTCAAGCGCAACGGTAAAAAGACGAAAATAGCGGCTTATATCGGTTTCCCGGAGAATCAAAAAGAGGGCGAAAAAGTCCCTGCCATCGTGCTCGTTCACGGCGGATTGGGTACGGCGATTCCCGATTGGGTTCAGTATTGGAACGATTTGGGGTTTGCCGCCGTTTCCATTGATACGGAAGGGGCAGAACCGATCAGCGGCGTTTCCAATTATAACAACGTGCATCTTCCCGAAAATCGCTTTAAGGACGACGCGGTATATACGAACGGACCGACGAATAACGGGTTTTCCGATTACGCGCTTCCGTTAGAGGAGCAGTGGATGTATCACGCGACGTCGGCGATCATTCTCGCTTGTTCGCTCCTTTTGTCTTTTGAATGTGTAGACGTTCAAAAAATAGGCATTACGGGAATCAGTTGGGGCGGCATGATCACGAATATCGTCGTCGGGTACGACGATCGGTTTTCGTTCGCGATCCCGGTATACGGCGCATTGTCGTTGACCGATTCTTGTTCGGGGTTTCAAAGTATTTATCAAAACGCCGAAAACAACGATATTTCTGCAAGGCGTTGGGATACGCTCGAACCGTTAAAGCAAACAAATTGCAAGGTGTTTGAAGTGAACGGCATAAAAGACGCGGCGTTTTCCTTTGACGCGTCCAGCCGTTGCGCGGCGGCAGCCGACGGATTTTCTTTGTTCAAGTCTGTTTTTACGCACGGGCAAGAATACGGGGCGTATGAAGAGAATATTCCGTTTTTTGCGAAATATTTTTGCGGAATGGAAAGCGAATTTTTGGAAATAACGAAAAATCCCACGAAAAACGACGCGGAAATAAAATTGAGAAAGTACGGAAACGTCACCGTAGACGAAATCACCGTGCATTATACGACCGCGGAGAAACCGAATAAATACGCGACGTGGAAAAAGCGGAACGTAACGGTAGTGGACGGCGTTTCGTCCTATCGCTTGAACGTTCCGTCAAGTGCGAAATATTATTACGTTTCGGTCGTGTATAACGGAAATTTAGAGGTTTCGTCGCGTCTTGTGGCGAAATAAGGGAGGATAACGTGAAAAGATTAACTGCATTGTTTTTATTATTGATCACGGCGGTTCTCGGCGTTTTCTGCACGGGGTGCGAGAACGGAGAAGTTACGCCGCCCGACGACGAAAAAGGACTGTTGACGGTGGAAGAAATCATGGAAACGTATTCGGCGGGAAAGTTGAAATGCGATCGGTATTCGCTTGCGAAATACACGACGCCTTATTGGACGAGTCAGATCATTTACAACGAAACCGTTTGTTTTTATGAGGAGAACGGCGTCATCGGCGAGAAAAAGTTGATGTATAAGCCGGCAAAGATTCTTGAAGTGCGCAGTTACGGGTTGGATACGCTCTATCAAGAGGGCGTCGATTACGTAATGACCGAAGAGGGAATCAAAATGACGGAGAAGTCTTCGATCCAGTATACGGATTTCGACTTTTTCTATTTGGACGCGCCGCTCGATCCGAATGCGGCGTTCCGTTCGATCGCATATCCCGATAAGTACGTCGCGTATAACGAATTTCAACGCTTTACCGATCGGCAGGTTTGCGTTACGTATATCAGAACGGAAGAGTACGATGGACCGGAACAAGCGTATTCGGAAAAACTCGACGGCTTTGTCGAAAAACTTTCGGCAAGAGAGAATCTTACGCTGTTGTTTTACGGCGACAGCATTATGGAGGGTTGCAACGCGAGCGGATACCGCAATTACGAGCCGAAAATGCCCAAATTTTCCGATCTCGTCACGAAGCGACTTTCCAATATATACGGCTATAACGGAGATACGAAAATAACCGCGTACAATACGGCGGTCGGCGGTTGGCTGAGTTCGACCGGAGTGGAGCGTTGGGAAACGAAAAACAAGGGAATCGTCCCCGATTTGTTTGTGGTGAATTTCGGCTGTAACGACGGAACGTTTTCCGCGTCGCCCGATTTGGTTATCGGTAATTTGCGCCGTATGATTTCCAAGGTGAAAGCCGCGAATCCCGATTGCGCAGTTATTCTTCTTTCGCCGATCATACCGAACGTGGACGCGAAAACCAGTGAAACGGAAGCCGTTGTGAGAAATTTTGCGAATAATCAAGGCGAATACGAAAGTTATTATTGCGATCTTGCCGAGGAATACGAGGATGTCGTTTGCGTAAAGATTACCGAACTTTACAAATGGGTACTCGAACGCAAGGATTTTACGGACGTTATGGCGAGCAACGTGTCGCACCCGAACGACTTTTTCGTAAGAGTGTACGCGCAAGCGATTCTTTCAAAGTTGGTTAAAAATTACAAATAAAAAATACCATCGTTGCCAAAGATAATGCACGAAAACGGGCGATCGGCATTTATGCCGTATAACGACAAAAGGCGTTCGCAAGAACGCCTTTTGTGTTGTTGAAAAGATCAATGCTCGTCCGCGTAGGCGGCGGCGTTGATTGCGGCGACCGTGCCGTCGGCGGTGGCGGTCGTCAATTGCCGTACCTGCTTTTCGCGACAATCGCCTGCGACGAATAAACCGGGAATTGCCGTTTTGCAATCTTCTCCTGCGGCGAGATACCCCGATTCGTTCGGCGAAAGCAAGCCTTGCAAAAAGGGGAAAGACGGTTCTCTTCCGACTGCGGCGAACACGCCGTTTAACGGAAGAATCTCTTCTTTTCCGTGGCGGTCTATTTTTACGCCTTCTACGGCGTCTGTTCCGCACAACGCGGTAATTTTCGCTTCGGTGATAAATTCGACGTTCGGGCGTGCTTGTAAGAGTTCGACGTTCCGCCGATCGGCGCGAAATTCCGCTCTGCGGTGAATGAGATAAACTTTTTCGGCGATATTGGAAAGATACAACGCCTCTTCAAACGCGGTATTGCCGCCTCCGACGACCGCGACCGTCTTTTGGCGGAAGAAAGCCCCGTCGCAAGTCGCGCAGTAAGAAACGCCTCTTCCGATGAACGAGTCTTCGTTCGCAACGCCGAGTTTGCGCGGCTTTGCTCCCGTCGCCACGATAACGGCTTTCGCGCGGTAACTTCCGTCTGCGCAGACCACCTCGAACTCGTCGTTTTCCTTTTTTATTTGCAATACGCTGTCAAAGCCGGTTTCCGCGCCTAAACTTTCCGCTTGCGACGCAAGCGCCATCGAAAAGTCGAATCCGGAAACGTTCGGAAGCCCCGGATAGTTGTCCACTTCCGGAGAAACGAGAATTTGCCCTCCGTGCGCTTCGCTTTCGATTACGAGCGTCTTTTTTCCTGCTCTTGCCGCATAGATTGCGGCAGTCAGCCCCGCCGGACCGCCTCCGACGATGATAATATCATAATTCATAGTCCCTCCGTTTAGAACGCGTTGTTCTTCTTTTACGGTATTATACCACATTTGAGAGGTTTTTGTATAGAAAATCAAAAACGAAGTATATTATTTTCGTAAAAAAGAATTTTTCCGTGTAACAAATTGCGTAGGGAAAGATAAAAGAGGCGTGTATTCTTCTTTCGGGGAAGTTTGTGCACGGCGAAGGAAAAATAAAAGTTTTTGTCGCCGTGTAGAAGTAGTTAGCATAGGAAGGGGAGCAGAGTATTATGCTTTATATGGAAAGGGGTGTAGGAGTGGCTTACAAAAACAACAGTAGTAGAGAGTGTTTGACAAATGTGAGTAGGCGGTGCGTGAAAGTAGGAGCATATAGAAGTAGTGAGCGTAGAGGAGTAGAACACAAAAAACATAGTAGGAGAGAGCGGTTGACGAATGGGAGTAGGCGGTGCGTGAAAATAGGTGTATATAGAAGTAGTTAGTGTAGAGGAGTAGAACACAAAAAACATAGTAGTAGAGAGCGGTTGACAAATGTGAGTAGGCAGTGCGTGAAAATAGGTGTATATAGAAGTAGTGAGCGTAGAGGGGCACACAAAAACATACTAGGAGAAAACGGTTGACGAATGGGAGTAGGCGGTGCGGGAAAATAAGTGTATATAAAAGTAGTTAGTGCAGGAAAGAGGGGCAGCGCGTAAAAACGGTCGTCATGCAAAAACGGTTAGCACGTGTAGGTGGAGAATTTGAATCGTTGGGGAAAAGGAATTCTCTTTCGGGGCGGTTGAGCCGTTCTTGCGCGGTTTGCTTAGTCACGGCAAACCACAAGAAACAACACGGAAAATCAATAGAAAAAACATAAAAAAAGGAAAACGGAATCGGATGAAAAAATTTTGAAAAAACTTTCAAAAATCTTTCCGAAAATTTTTATTTTACCTTGACTTTGTTTGCCGTTCGCTTTATAATAAATGCGGATTTGAAGTCGTGAAAAACGACGTGTTCAAAAAATAATTATTGTTTCAGGAGGTTATTATGGCAAGATTTACACTCCCCAGAGATTTGTATTTCGGTAGGGGCGCAATGGAAAACTTAAAGACGCTTTCCGGAAAGCGCGCAATGGTCGTCGTCGGTGGCGGCTCGATGAAGCGGTTCGGCTTTTTGGATAAGGCGATCGCGTATTTGAAAGAAGCCGGAATGGAAGTTCGTTTGTTTGAGAACGTCGAACCCGATCCTTCGGTGGAAACCGTTATGAAAGGCGCTGCGGCTATGACCGAGTTCCAACCCGATTGGATTGTTTCCATGGGGGGCGGTTCGCCGATCGACGCGGCAAAGGCAATGTGGACGTTCTATGAATATCCCGACGTTACGTTTGAGGAGCTTTGTATTCCGTTTAACTTCCCGACGTTGCGTAAAAAGGCGAAGTTCTGCGCGATTCCCTCGACTTCCGGTACGGCGACCGAGGTGACGGCGTTCTCCGTTATCACCAACTATCAGACGGGTGTTAAATATCCGTTGGCGGACTTCAACATTACGCCGGATATCGCGATCGTCGATCCCGAACTTGCGGAAACCATGCCGCAGAAATTAGTCGCTCATACGGGTATGGACGCGCTCACGCATGCGATCGAAGCGTACGTTTCCAGCGTTGCGAATCCGTTCACCGATCCCCTCGCAATGAAAGCGATCGAAATGGTCGTTGCGTATTTGCAGGCTTCTTACGATGGCAATATGGAAGCGAGAGAACAAATGCACTATGCGCAGTGCTTGGCGGGTATGGCGTTCTCCAACGCGTTGCTCGGCATCGTTCACTCCATGGCGCACAAGACGGGCGCTGCGTTCTCGACCGGTCACATTCCTCACGGCTGCGCGAACGCGATGTATTTGCCGTACGTAATTAAATACAATGCGAAAGACGCTCGCGCAAAGACGCGTTATGCGGAAATCGCGACTGCGTTGAAGTTGGAAGGCAAGTGCGAGGACTGCTTGGTTGACGCGCTCTGCGCTAAGATCGACGAAATGAACCGTTACTTCGGTATTCCCAAGACCTTAAAGGAATACGGCATCAACGAAGTCGAATTCAACGAAAAGGTTGACAAGATCGCCGAACTCGCGGTCGGCGACGCTTGCACGGGCTCGAATCCCCGCGCGATTGATCCTGCTACGATGGCGAAACTCTTTAAGACCATTTACGTTGGCGGAGAAGTCGATTTCTAATTAAAAAGCATTTTAGCGGCGTAGCGGTAATCGCTACGCCGTATTTTTTATCCGACGCGCGTTCGGAAACGCATAAATAAAATAAGAAAAGAAAAAAGCACGTTGCGGTTCGCAAAAAGCGAGTCGGACGTGCTGTTTTTATTTTGCAATTTTGATAAAATGCGCGGCGTGCCGCGTTTTTTCAGTCTTCCGTGAGCCACGGGGGTGACGGTGTTTCGGGATAACTGCCCAACGAAATAAGCAGTTCCAAGCCGATTTTTTGCGCGGCGATTACGGCTGCTTTCACGGGGGATGCCGCTCCCGAAAACGCGAGGATTACTTCGTTGGAAAGGCTGGTTCCGTGTGCAGGCGTCGCGTATTTTACGATGGAAACGGAAGCCGCTTTCAATGCGGTATCCGCCATAACCAATCCGATCGCCGCAGGCGAGCCGGCGAGAAAACCGAACGCTTCTCCTTTTTTTGCTTGAAACGCTTTTACGAGCGCGTCGCCGGCGTTGGCGGTGTAGGCAAATTCCAAATGCCCGGCTTTGCTGATATAAAGTTCCCCGGCATAGCGGTTTGTTTTTTCAAGGGCGATTTCGATGCAACTACGTACGTCCGAAACGTTTTTTCCGCCGATCACGACGTAGTTCCCGTGTCCGCCCCACCCCTTGGTGTCACGGGGAAGTTCGACGGAAAGCACTTCGGTATTCGTCATTTTTACGGCGTCGTCGATTGCGGTCAGTTGCCCCGCCGCGCCCGTCCGTGAAGAAAAAACGCCGAACGCATGATAATCGCCGTCGTAATTCATCGCTTGCCGCAGTTGTTCGTCCGCGCCGGCGATGACTAATCCGATTGTATCCAAAACCGCAGTCCCGACAAATTCCGCTCGGGTACAGTGCGTTGAAAAGCAAGAAAAATCCAATTGTTCCTCGTTCGGGAAAGTGATTCCCTTAAAAATTCTCCTTTTATTCTACCTTAACCGCGTTCTTTTGTCAACACGTGGCGGATTCTTTTTTGAAATCATTGCAAAAAAGCGCAAAACATGGTAAAATAAAAAAACAGAAAAGCCATGGAAAGAGAAATTGCTTGTAAAATTGTAAATACGTTGTCCGCAATTTATCCGAATCGTCCTGCGTTGCGTTACGAAACGGAGTTTCAGTTATTGATTGCGGTCATCTTGTCCGCGCAGTGTACGGACGAGCGCGTCAACCGCGTGACGGAACCGTTGTTTCGGGAATACGGTACGCCCGAAAAAATGTTGACGCTGTCCCAAGAGGAACTCGGCGAAAAGATTTTTTCTTGCGGCTTATACCGAAGTAAGGCGGCGCACATTTTAAGCGCGTGCAGGGATATCGTAACGCGTTACGGCGGTAACGTGCCTCGTTCGTTGGAAGAACTTCGCACGCTTGCAGGCGTTGGAAGGAAGACGGCGAACGTCGTTTATTCGGTTGCGATGGGCGGCGATGCGATCGCGGTGGATACGCACGTGTTCCGCGTTGCCAACCGAACGGGACTTGCCCATGCAAAGGACGTGTTGAATACCGAAAAGCAGTTGATGGAACTTCTCCCGAAAGAAGATTGGTCGAGAACGCATCACTATTTGATTTATCTCGGAAGAAACGTCTGCAAGGCAGGCAAGGGAGCAAACTGCAACGGTTGTCCCGTGGCGGAATTTTGCGAAAGGAATTTATAAAATATGTTTATTGATCGAGTCAGAATTGAAATCAAGGCGGGAAACGGCGGCGACGGGATCACTTCGTTTCTCCATTTTAAGGGCGTCGTGAACGGCGGTCCGGACGGCGGCGACGGCGGCAAGGGGGGCGACGTGATTTTTCAGGGCGATCGCCACGTCAACCATTTGGCGGATTATTACTATCGGAATAAATTCGCCGCGGAAAACGGCAGTCGCGGCGAGCCTAAAAATATGTTCGGGAAAGCCGGGAAAGATCTCGTGTTGAAAGTGCCCCTCGGAACGGTGATCCGCGACGAGGAAAGCGGCAATATTATATCGGATATTTACTACGACGGGCAATGCGTTACCGTCTTAAAGGGAGGCGACGGCGGCAAGGGGAACGCGCGTTTTTCCAACAGTCGGCGGCATGCGCCGCATTTTTCGCAGACGGGGGAAAAGACGGAGCAAAAGCGCGTTTTATTGGAGTTAAAAACCATTGCGGACGTCGGTTTGATCGGATTTCCCAACGTCGGAAAATCCACCCTTTTGTCAAAAGTAACCAAGGCGCGTCCGAAAATCGCGAACTATCATTTTACAACGCTTTCGCCCAATCTCGGCGTTGTTGATTATTACGACGAAACTTTTATGTTGGCGGATATCCCCGGATTGATCGAGGGTGCTGCGGAGGGCGCAGGGTTGGGACATGACTTTTTGCGGCATATCGAGCGTACGCGAATGTTGGTGCACGTAGTGGACGTTTCGGGCGTCGAGGGGCGCGATCCGTACGACGATTATTTAAAGATCAACGCGGAACTTGCGGAATACAGCGCGAAGCTTGCGGAACTTCCGCAGATCGTCGCGTTGAACAAGTGCGATCTTTACGGAGCGGAGGAAAACGTCGCGGCGTTTATGGAAAAAACGAAAGGCGCGTGCGAGGTTTATCCCATTCGCGCGGTCAGCGGAGAGGGAACGGATCGCCTTTTAACGGCGATTGTGAAAAAACTCAAAGAACTTCCGCCCCCTGCACCCCTTTCCTACGAGCCGTTTGAATATAAAAAGCCCGAACGGCTGACGTATGAAATTTTGGAAAACGACGACGGTTCGTTTGAAATTATCGGTTCGTTGGTCGAAGTGTTGTCCCGTAACGTCGTGGTGTCCGATATGCACTCGTTTGCTTACATGCAAAAGGTAATGAAAGATCGCGGCATTTTCAAAGAACTTCGCGCAAGAGGCGCAAAGGACGGGGCGACGATCGTGATCGGCGGAATCGAGTTTGAATTTATGGATTAAGGAGAAATTATGTTTACGTCAAAAGAAAGAAGTAATTTAAGAAGTCTTGCTTCCACGGAAGATACGATCATGCAGATCGGCAAAAACGGGATCAACGAGAATCTCGTCAAATCGCTGTCGGACGCGTTGGATAAGCGCGAATTGATTAAAATTTCCGTGCTGGAAAACGCGGAATCGGACGCAAAATCCTTTTCCGTTCCGTTAGCGGAAGCGTTGTCCGCAGAGGTTGTTGCGGTGATCGGCAGAAAGATTATTTTGTACCGTCGCTCGCAGAAAGAGGGCGTGAAGCACGTCGAATTCTAAAATACCGATCGGAATGGTAACGAGAACGCGCTGTATTTTTGCGGATACGGCGTGTTTTTTATAAAAAATGCAATGCGTCGCAAAGGAACGTTCTCTCCGAAGTCGGTTTGATATTCGGGGCGTGTCGGTTTGCGGCGTTTTTTCTTTTGCGCGTTTCTCTTTTATTCGACTTGTTTCGCGCAATTTTCTTGCGGAAAGAGGAATTTTTTCTGTTACAATCGAATCATGAACGAAACGCTTGCATTTTTGCGGCTCGCACGGTATTGCGAAAGCCGCGTCGAAACAAAGAAAGCGCAGGGCGGATTTCCGCATAGCGTATGGGAAACGTATTCCGCCTTTGCCAATACGCGCGGCGGCGTGATCTTGCTCGGCGTGACGAAGGGCGAGGACGGCAGACTTTACAGCCTTCCGACGGAAACGGCGCAATTAAAGAGAACTTGTATGCAATGGTTACAAGATAAGCGCACGGTCAGCGTGAATTTGTTGAAAGAAGAGGATTTTCAGATTCTTTCTATGGACGGCAAGGAGATTTTGGCAATTTTCGTTCCGCGCGCCGACCGTCGTCAAAAGCCCGTTTATTTAGGGGAAAACCCGATGACGGGGACGTATCGTCGGGACGAGTCGGGAAATTACCGTTGTTCTTCGGAAGCTGTTCGTCAAATGCTTGACGAACGCGCGGAGCAGAGCGCGGATGCGCCGTCGGAACGTTCTGTCGAGGCGTTGGACGATACGGCGATTGCCGAATATCGCGCGCGCTTTTGCCGTTTGCACGCAGACGCTGCGAACACGCTTGAATTTCTAAACGGAATCGGCGCGGTGAAAAGGGGAACGGACGGACTTTTGCACCCCACGCGCGCAGGCTTGCTCTTTTTCGGAAAGGGGGAGGAAATCGCCTCCGCGTTTCCCCGAATCGAACTCTTTTTTCAGGGGCATGGGAAGATTATTGCCTCTCGCGGCGCACAGACTTGGAATTTATTCCGTTTTTACGACGCGGTTTTAGGGGAAATCCGTACGGTTTATCATAGTAGGGAAATTGCGGATTGCGTTTTAGAGGTGTTTTGCAACGCGCTTGTCAATGCCGATTACGATAGGGGCGGCGTTTCCGTTTCGTTGTTCGACGAGGGCGCGGAGATCGTCAACATCGGGACGTTTCGCGTTTCGCCCGAACGGGTGGCGGACGGGATTTCCGATCCCCGTAATCGGGGACTCGCGACGTTATTCTCGTCGATCGGCATAGGGAAGGGCGTCGGAGGCGGTTTGGCTCGCGTGTTTTTCGATTGGGGAAAGCGCGATCGAAAGCCCCCGACGGTAGAGGAGCGTTTTTCTCCGCCGTCCGTTGCAGTCACACTTTGGAATATTCCGAACGACGGAATCCTTTGTCCGTTCGGCGGAGCGGTGTTCGACCGAGCGATCGTCGAATATTTAACGAGCGTTCGGTCGGCGACCGCTGCCGCGCTTTCCGCATGTTTTCACCTTTCGCGCATGGAAACCGAAGCGATTTTGCACGACGCGGAGCGGCGCGGAAACCTTTCCCGTTACGGTGCGGATTGGGTTAAGAATTAGTTTTAGAATTGTTAAAAATTCGGTTAAGAACGGATTTCTTCGATCGCGTCATATGATAGGGTATGAGAAATCACGCTTATATTGATCTGAACGCTTTGCGCGTTAACGCGCGGAAGATAAAGAAACGCTTGCCGCGCGGTGTAAAGTTGTGCGCCGTCGTTAAGGCGGACGCTTACGGGCACGGCGCGTGTCGCGTTGCAAAAGCGTTGTTCGGCATTGCCGATCGACTTGCCGTCGCGTTGCCGGAAGAGGGGAGAGAATTGCGTTATGCCGGCGAGCGGCGAGAAATCCTCGTACTGTCCGCTTTGCAGCAAGGGGACGAGGATCCCGTCGTCCGTCACGGACTGACCGCGACCGTTTGTGAAAGAGCGGACGTATTTCGGTTGCAGAACGCGTGCGAGGCACAAGGAAAAACGGTTTGCGTGCACGTCAAACTGAATACGGGGATGAACAGGCTCGGCGCGGACGGAAAAACGCTGGACGGGCTTTTGGCGGCGTTTGCCGACTGTCCGCTCGTTCGTTTGACGGGCGTTTATTCGCATTTGGCAGATCCGTGCGACGAGGAATTTACCGCGGCACAGACGGCGTTGTTCGATTTGCTCTGCGCGCGCGTTAAATCGGTCGCCCCCGACGCGACGGTGCACCTTTCGGCGAGCGGCGGCTTTCTGAAAGGGCTTTATTACGACATGGTTCGGATCGGTATTTTGCTGTACGGGTACGCGCCCTTTCCGAGCGCGTTTTCTTGCCGACCGATTATGCGTGTGACAGCGCCCGTGATCGCTTGTCGGTACGTTCGGAGAGCGGAACGCGTTTTTTACGGGAAACAACTCAAACAAAAAAGCGGTTATCTTTCCGTTCTGCGGTACGGATATGCGGACGGATTGCCCCGTTCGGACGGCTTTTTTCGGTGCATGGACGCGTCCGCCGTCGAAAAACGGGAGAAAATCGGGAAAGAATGTGATATTTTAAAGAAAAACGCTAACGAAATCGCGCAAAAGTGTGGTACAATAAGTTATGAGGTTCTCGTAAATGCCGCGCGGCGCGCGGAGAAAATTTATCTCGAATAAAAAGAGGCGTTATGAGTCGGGTTTCTTATTTGTTAAAACAGAGTTTTTTTGGTTTTGCGTATTTAATTTTAACGATGTTGACCGCCGTTGCAATCGGATTGATCGAAATCGTTTGGTTAAAAATCGTGTTGTTTATTTTAAACGGCGCACTTTACTGCACGATCGTATTCTTTTCTTCCCGTGCACAGGGGGAAAAGGAGAAAAAGCAGGAATACGCGAACGACGTCGAACGTCGCCACGTTGCGGAAACGGGCGATTATGTCAACATCAACGAGCGCGAAGAATATAAGCCCATGAACGGCTTTTTCACGGGGTTGATCACGTGCGTGCCGCTATTGGTCTTGTATGTGTTTTTCTTGATTTTTTTGTTGACGGGCGCAGAGCAGAATACCGTCGTGTTTATCACGAATATTATTTACGGAACGTTCACGCTTCCGTTGGAGATCGTCAATACGGCGGATCAAACCATTCGCGCACTCAATTATTTTTGTTCCATTTACGCCGCCGTCGTGATTTGCGCGGTGACGTCGTTCGGCTATTGGATCGGCGCGCAACGCGTGGTGAAACAGCATGAGCGCGTGGCTCATATTCACCGGCAGATTTACGGAGATCGGAAATGAGAGTGATCGCAGGCGTGCACCGTTCGCGTCCGCTCGGAACGTTTCAAGGGGACGCAATTCGCCCGACGGCGGATCGCGTCAAGGAGAATCTGTTCAATCTGTTGCGCAATCGCATTATCGACCGTCGCTATCTCGACTTGTTTGCAGGGACGGGCGGCGTCGGGATCGAAGCGATTTCTCGCGGCGCGGGCGAGGTGGTGTTTACCGATCAATCCAAGGAAAGCGTGGCGTTGGTACGGAAAAATCTCGCGACGCTTCATGAGAATGCCGAAGTGATTTTAACCGATTCGATCGCTTACTTAAAAAGGGCAAAGCCCTTTGACGTGATTTTTGTTGATCCCCCGTATAAGAGCGATTTGGGGCTTGCCGCGCTTCGCGTGATCGGCGAGCGGAATCTTTTGACCGATGACGGGTGTGCCGTATTTGAACACGAAGAGCCGTTCGAGGGCGCAATCGACGGACTTGCGGTCACGGACGAGCGGAAGTACGGTCGCGTTTATTTAACCTTTTTCGGGAGAACGGCGCAGTGAAAAGTTGTGTGTTTGCAGGGACGTTCGATCCCGTCACGCTCGGACACGCGGAAACGGTGGAGCGTTGCTTGAAAATATTTGACCGCGTTTACGTCGGGTTGTTGAAAAATCCGGACAAGCGTTGTCTGTTTACGGAAGAAGAACGACTTGCTTTTTTGCGCAAGACGTTTGAGGAAGAATCTGCCGTAACGGTTTTGCAATGGGACGGCTTACTCGTCGATTTTATGAAGGAAACGGGTGCGTCCGTTTACGTGCGCGGAATCCGCAACGAAACCGATTACCGTTACGAAACGGAGAATTACAAAAAGAGTTTGTCGCTCGATCCGTCCCTTTTGACGGTTTATATTCCGTCCGCCGCCCAAAACGAGGGGATCAGTTCGACGGAAGTCAAGCGGCTTTTGCAAGAGGGAAAGGACGTATCGCGTTATCTTCCCGAAAAAGTCGCCGCCCTCGTTACAGAGCGGTACAGAGAAAAATAAAAAGAGAGGAAAGGATCGCCTGAACGGCTTTGGAAGCGAGGTAAACGGCGGTCTTTACTTTTGCTTTTTTCAGAAAAACGAGATTTTGGCAAAATACGGAAACGCCGCCGAAACTGATGAGAAATCCGATTAAAGAAGGAACGTACGCGCTGTTCGCGCTTGCCAAAACTTTACAGCCGGTCGTACATTCCAGCAGTCCGTACAAAAAGCCTTTTGCGAGCGTTCGGTCGCCGAGCGGAAGAGTAAGAAGGTTGACGATCGGCTCTAATACGCGAAAATCATGCAGTATGGCGACGAGCGTGTAGAAAAACGCGATAAATCCTCCGACCGCCAACACGGACGCGACGGACGAAGCCATTGCGTCGCTTAACAGTTCGTCTGCTTTCGGGGGAGAAAACGGGCGCGCGTCGATTTCGCCTTTTCCGTAAAAGCGGAAGAAAACGCCCGTCAATAAGGTCGCGACGATATGCGATAAATAGATGATCATGCCGACGCGTTTATTTCCCAAAAGACACGTGCCGATGCTGCCGATTGCGAACATCGGAGAAACGGTGGTGCAAAAGCATGCTGCGCGCGTCGCTTCGTCCGCCGATAACCGCTTGTCCGCCGACAGCGTTGCGATCACTTTCGCCCCTATCGGGTAGCCCGAAACTGCACTCAGAAAGAATGCGTATGCGGTAACGCCCGACGTACGGAACGCGCGGCGCGTCAAGGGGGACAGTTTTGCCGTCAACGTTGCCGTAACGCCTAATCCGGATAATAACGCGGTCAGAAAAAAGAAAGGGAAGAGGGACGGAAGCACGACTGCCGCCCAAAGCGCGATTCCGTCGCGAACGACGGAAAGATAGCGGTCGGAATTGATTGCGAAAATCGCCATCAAAAAAAGACAGCCTACGGAAGCGATCCAAGGGAAAAAAGTTCTGAATTTCGCCATACCGTATTGTATGCGAAGAAAAATCCGTTCATGCTCTTGCAAACGCGCGCCGTTTATGGTAAACTGAACGGGAGGAGTCAATTATATGGATTTATTCGATACGTTGAGGGACGGAGCGGGGATTAAGCCGCTCGCGGAGCGCATGCGCGCAAATACGTTAAAAGAGTTTTTGGGGCAGGAACATATCGTTTCCGAAACCAGCCTTTTGAATCGGGCGATCAAATTGGATCGTTTGGGAAGTTGCATCTTTTGGGGACCTCCGGGAAGCGGAAAGTCTACGCTTGCGAATATTATCGCGAACGGAACGGACGGCAACGTCGTGCGGCTGAATGCGGTCAATTCGGGCGTTTCGGACGTTAAAGCGGCGGTGGACCAAGCGAAGAGTAATTATAAATTGTACGGAAAGAAGACGTATCTGTTGTTGGACGAATGTCATCGTTTTTCCAAAACGCAATCGGATTCGTTGCTCCCTGCCATCGAACGGGGGGATATTATTTTTATCGGTTCGACGACTGAAAATCCCTATGCTTCCATGACGCCGGCAATCGTGTCGCGCTGTCGCGTGTTTGAACTGAAACGATTGTCCGAAGAGAATATTATGACGGCGTTGCGCCGCGCGTTGCAAGATAAGACGAGGGGACTCGGAAATTATCGGACGAACGTGGACGAAGACGCGCTTTGTCATTTTGCGCGTATGAGCGCAGGCGATCTTCGCGTGGCGTTGAACGCTTTGGAACTTGCCGTTTTGACGACGCCGCCTTCCGAAACGGGGGAGATTCACGTCACGTTAAAGGACGCGGAAGAATCCATTCAGCAAAAGGCTCTTTCGTACGACGAGCAGATGTATTACGATATGTTGTCCGCGTTTTGCAAGAGTTTGCGCGGAAGCGACGCGAACGCCGCGCTTTATTACATGGAGCGGTTGGTGCAGGGCGGTTGCGATCCGTTGCTTTTGGCGCGCAGGCTTGTGGTGCACGCGTCCGAGGACGTCGGCATGGCAGATCCGCAAGCGTTGGTGATTGCGGTTTCCGCGATGACCGCATTGGAAAAGATCGGACTTCCGGAGGGATTGATTCCGCTCGGGAACGCGATCATTTACGTCTGCATGGCGGAAAAGTCTAATTCTACGGTGATCGCGCTGGATCTTGCGAAAGAGGATGCCTTGCGCGTAAAGGACGATGCGGTTCCGTCGCATTTGAAAAATGCCGTTTACGGCAGTAAAGAGGATAAAGAAAATTCCCGTAAATACAAATATCCGCACGATTACGGCGGATACGTGGTACAGCAATATTTACCGGACGGGTTAAAGGATCGCGTTTATTACGTTCCGAAAGACAACGGCTACGAGGCTTCTCCCGTCATTCGGGAACGCGCGAAAAAGAAAAAATAAATTTGAGATTAAAATAAAAAGACGGGCGTCTTTAATGATATGCTCCTCCAAGGTTTGTCTAACCTTTGGGGCACTTCATAAAGGGCGCTCTTTTTTTGCGGAAAATTGATCGACAATACATCGACAATACAACGTTATTTCTCAACGAACCTTACAAGGAACAATTCATATCATTCATGCTTTTGCGACGTAAAAGAACTTTGGGGCTTGTATCGTCAAACACCCGCCAAAGTGCCTGTTTGCGAAGGTTTTATCAAAAAATCCTTACGATAACTCAAAAAAAGATTGTAAATTTTAGTGTTATGTGATATACTAACAGTGCGAAACAAACTAAATATTAAAATGGGTAGTGTTCTTTGGGGATAACTATACCTTTTTGTCTTTACTTTTTTGAATTTGATAAAAATGCAAATTCCACTTAGTAAAGACATGGAAGCTATTCCGTTTTAATAAGGTTTGTTTCGCGACAACGGAGTTTGCGCTTTTTATGCGTCAACGGCTGTTGGCGCATTTTTTTATTTAAAAGCGCGGGTAAAAGGGATGACAATTCTTTACGTTGTTCTTAAATGATCTTGTAATTAATGCCATGTACGTAAAGGGGATACGAAAGTTTCGGAACAGAACGTTATGAGATTTTTTAATAGACCGATTGTCTGCGAACTTACGGTATAGTGGCAAAATAATTTTTTCAGTTTTATAAGGAGAGCATACCATGAAATGTAATAATTGTGAAAAAGAGATTGACGACAATTCTTTATATTGTCCGTATTGCGGGAGAAAAACCACCGAATCAAAAGAACTGTTTTGTCCGAATTGTCTTGCAAAATTTTCGCCGGATATGATTTTTTGCCCGTCTTGCGGTTCAAAGTTGTCGGATAACCAATCGGCAAATACGAATCCGCTATCAAATACAACGACAAATATTTCCTACGTGGCTCAAACCGAACCGAAATATGATGTAATGATCGTTGCGGCAAGTAGTAAGGCAAAATTAATTCGAGCGATTCAACGCGAGAAACGAATGGATAAAAAATCCGCTAAGGATATTGCAGAACATTTGCCGTTTGCAATGTGGTCGAACGTTACCGAAAAAGAAACAAGAGGAGTGCTGACTGTATTGCGTCAACTTGGGATAGAAGGAAAGATAGTCCCTTGCGCAGTGGACGGAATGAAGGAAACGTCTTTACAAAAGCATGCGGCAACCTCGTGGGAACAAAACATAAATTCAGCCGACTTCGAAAAAGAAGATGAAAAAAGAGAGCGAAAGAAAAAAATCCGAACGATTTTTAATTTAATATCGGCAATCATGTTTTTGAAGTGAACCCCAAAGTTTAGACAAAAATTAAATATTAAATCATTTGTGA
>CAYXWN010000010.1:0-27367 GCA_964468815.1 uncultured Clostridia bacterium
TTACGCCGTTTCCGATCGTTACACTCGTTAAACTACTGCAATAGGAGAACGCCTCATAACCAATCGAAGTAACGCTATCGGGTATCGTTACACTCGTTAAATTACGGCAACCGTAGAACGCCTCTTGCCCAATCGAAGTAACGCTATCGGGTATCGTGACACTCGTTAAATTACTGCACTCATAGAACGCAGCAGAACAAATTACTTTCGTTTTTTCATGGATTGTACAAGTCGTTATTGTCGATTTTGTACCTACTAATACGAAATACGGATTTAAATCGTTACCTAAATAGGATGCGTTATCATACTTATTGTATTGCAAACTAGAGCAATCGTAGAACGCAGAATCCCCAATCGAAGTTACGCTGTCGGGGATCGTGATACTCTTTAAACTAATGCAATAATAGAACGCAGAATCCCCAATCGAAGTTACGCCGTTTCCGATTGTTACACTCGTTAAATTACTGCAATTATAGAACGCATAATTTCCAATCGAAGTTACGCTGTCGGGGATTATTACGCAATTAAGAGTGAGTTGATCGCGAAGCGAAGCAATATTTTTTACAGGGAGCGAGTTATACGTATCGGCGATTCTGATACGCGTCGCCGTGCCGACGTAATCGATGACTTCGGCATATGTTCCGTCTTTCGAAACTTGATAAAGAATCCCTTCGCTCGCTTTTATCGCTTGATTGCACGTCGTACACCAACCGCTCTCATCGGTCGTATGTTTTGCGTAATTCTGTTTTAAATCACATCCACAAGTTGCACTTTTCCAATGATATGTTTCGTTATAGTCCCATTCTTTTGAATACGTGTGTTCGGAACGTTCGCCGTATTGAGCAGCACAATCAATACACGTTGCCTTTTGCGTACACGTCGCCGTTCCACCGTTACAATTTTCGGTTACGGTATGAGTGCTGTCGTTTGCGCAAGTTTTTGTATGTGTGCCGTCTCCGTTGGATTTCCACGCGCCGTAAGCATGAGCGAGAGGAGAACCGACGGTAAACGTTTCCGTTCCTTTTGCTCCGCAAGTACAAGAATAGTAATACGTCGCAGCGGTTTCGCACGTTGCGGCAGATTTTAAGTATTGTTCGTCAACGTTTTTAACGGTGAACGTATGCGAATGTACAGGTTCTTGGCCGCAAGCGGTAAGCTCCAAACACGCCATAACGCTAACAAGCAAGAATAATATGCCTATTTTTTTAACCTTTCCCATAAAATAAACCTCCTAATGATAAAAAAATGCCATCTGCAAAGCAAACGGCATCTGTAAAAATGCACGTTTCGCTTGCTGCGACACAACATTAGAACTCTTTCAGAAAAAGATTTATATGTAATGCGAAAACAGTACACTTCTACCGGAAGTATACTTTTTCTGAAAAAATTCAGTTATGTCGCACTTTTATTTTACCACTTTACCGCGTGCTTTTCAACTGTTTTCGGAAAAAAGTTTTCTTATCGAGGAAAAGACATAAAAAAACCGTCCGCAAGGGCGGACGGAAGCCGTTAGGCGATTTTTGAAAAGGGATTGTAGATCGCCCAGGTGAAAATCAACCAAAGGGCGGAAATCCCGACCAAAGAATAGATGATACGGGAAACGACCGCTTCCGCGCCCCCTCCGAAGAGAAAGGCGACGAGATTAAAATCGAATAACCCGACCAAAAGCCATACGATCGCGCCGATCAGCACGAGTACGTAGGCGATAATCGTCGTAATTTTCATAAATACCCCCTTATCGGGCAGTATGTGTAAGAGAGAAAAATTTATTCACAGTTCCGCGTTTTCCAAAACCAGCGTGTCGTAGTCAATGGATTCCACGAAATCGTCCTTGCGAAAGCGGACGATACGGTATTTCGCATAGTGGAACAGGTGAATTTTCATTAAAACGGGGGTGGGACTGTCTAAATGATAACAAATATCGGTCAGATAGTCGAAAAATTCGGAATAGCGGATTTCTCCCTCTTTTTCAAAGATATATTCCCGTTTGATTTTTTTGTTTTCCATTGCTTTCGCCCAAATTCTGACCATTGCTTGCCTCTTTTTTCTTTCATCGAATTTTAACATAATCATATCACAATCCGCGCAAAAAATCAATTGACATTTCGCGTTGAAATCAATATAATGGTAAAAATATCAAAAGGGGTGCTGTTTTATGAAACAATCGAGGGACGCTATTATTAAGTTATTGAAAGAGGACGCGCGTTATACGCCGTCGCAGATCGCGAAAATGACGTCGCTTTCCGAGGAGTTTGTTTCCGAGGAGATTCGCGCCATGGAGCAAGAGGGCGTAATCGTCAAATATTCTGCCGTCGTCAATTCGGAAAAGGCGGCGGAGGACAGCGTTCAAGCGTTGATCGAGTTAAAAGTTTCGCCGCAGAAATTAAAGGGCTTCGACGCCGTTGCCGGCGAATTGGCTGCTTGCCCGGAAGTTTCCAGTTTGTATCTCATGAGTGGCGGATTCGATCTCGCGGTGTTCATCGAGGGCAGAAATCTCATGGAGATCGCGCGGTTTGTTTCCGAAAAGCTCTCCGCGATCGACGGCGTGATCGGAACGGCAACGCATTTTATTTTGAAAAAGTATAAAATAGAGGGGCAGAGCACGGTGGGGACGGATTCTGCCGAGCGGCTTCCCCTACACGTATGAGAGAGTTCGTCAGCAAAAAGGCGAGTGCGTTAAAGCCGTCCGGAATCCGAAAGTTTTTCGATATCGTTGCGCGGAGCAAGGACGTCGTTTCGCTCGGAATCGGCGAGCCGGATTTCGTAACGCCGTGGGAAATTCGGAACGCCGCGTATCAATCTCTGCAAAAGGGGCAGACGGCGTACACCGGCAATCGCGGACTCCCTGCGCTTACGGAAGAGATTTCCCGTTTTTTATTCGAGCGTTACGACGTGCGGTTTTCTTCGGAAGAAATCGTCGTGACAATCGGTGCGAGCGAGGCGATCGACGCGACGTTGCGCGCGACGGTGGACGAGGGCGACGAGGTGTTGATTCCCGATCCGAGTTACGTTTCTTACAGCCCGTGCGTGCAATTGTGCGGCGGAAAAGCCGTTCCCGTTCCGTGCAACGCGGACGACGGGTTTATTCTCACGCCGGAGCGGTTGGAAAAGGCGATTACGAGCCGTTCCAAAATTTTAATTTTTCCCTATCCCAACAACCCGACGGGCGGAATCATGACCAAGGCGCAGGCAAAGGCGCTTGTTCCGATCATTCAAAAATACGACCTTTTAGTCTTGGCTGACGAAATTTACGCCGAGTTAACGTACGGGAGCGCGCCGTTTTCCATTGCGTCCTTGCCCGAATTGGACGGACGCGTGGTGTTGGTAAGCGGCTTTTCCAAGGCGTTTGCGATGACGGGGTGGCGCGTGGGGTACGTCGCCGCGCCCGAAAATATTTTGAACGCGATCTTAAAAATTCATCAATACACGATCATTTGCGCGCCCGGATTCAGTCAGCACGCCGCGCTTGCCGCGTTGCGCGAGGGACGGGAAGACGATTTTGCCGTCGTCGCGGAGATGCGAGAGGAATACGATCGGCGGCGGCAGTATTTATACCATTCGTTTTGCACGATGGGGCTTCCCGTGTTTGAGCCGAAAGGGGCGTTTTATCTGTTCCCGTCCGTTCTCCCGACGGGGTTGACGGGGGAAGAATTCGCCGAGCGGCTTCTCAAAGAAGAGCGCGTGGCGGTCGTGCCGGGCGGTGCGTTCGGAGAAAGCGGACTTTATCATATTCGTTGTTCGTACGCGGCGTCCATGGCGAATCTGATCGAGGCGACCGAGCGGATCGGCAGATTCGTCGAACGGCTGAAAAAGGGTTGAGAAAAACTTGTTTTAAGGGGCGTTTTTAGAAAAACGCTTTCGTGATAATTAGAAAAACGCGCAGCGTCCGTTTCGGATTCTGTGCGTTTTTTGTGTTTTTCGGTATTTTGTGAAAGTTTCTTTTTCAAAAAAGAAATAAAAGTTGCGTTATGTTCAATCAATGCCGCGGAGTTCGTCCAACGTTTTTCCGTACGGATTGTATTGTTCGGCGAGCCGCGTCTTAAATTGCTCGAAGAGCCAAGGCTCTTTTTCGGTGGCGAGATATTGCAATTCGGTTTCGATCAAAAGTTCGTTTTCCGTTTCGGTAAAATTCAAAACGTCTTGGTAAAAAACGAGCAGACGGTCGCAATAGAAGAGATTTTTTTCTTCCAGCAAAAAGCAGTCCGAGAAAAAGAGCGACCGATGTTTGACGGGGGAAAACCGAACGATGCTGAACAAAAAGCAGAGGATTCCGACAACCGTGCAGATACTTCCGGCGGTCGTCCCGACAAAGCAAAAGAACAACGTAGACAGAATCGCGAAAAAGGCGAGCACGACGAATAGCCTCAATACGTACGTCCCTGTACGGGAAAACGTTTTCTTTTCGGCTTCGGGCGTGCGCCCGTTCGGCGCTTTTCGCGCTATGCGCTCCGTGCCCTTTAACGCTAAGGGATTGTTTGACACGGCGACGAAAAGGGCAGACGTTACGGGGTAAATCTGTTCGTCCGCCTCACATTGACCGAAAAAGCCCGTGCTTGCCGTTATTAAGGCGAGCACGAGTTGGGGCGTTCCGTTTTTCTTTAAGTGAATATCCGTGAAAAATTCTCCGCGGATTTCGTCGTAAGAAAACCGTTCCGCCGTCCATTGTCCGCGTTCGGCTGCGGCGTGCTCTAAAATAAGTCCGTCGGCTTGCAACGAAAAACGGTACAAGCCGTCGTAATTGTAAAAATACTTTTCTTCCATAGCGTTATTATATCATGAAGAGAAAAGAAAAACAAGGGAAAAAGAGAAAATCTCGTCAAAATAAAGCCGAAAAAACGTTTGTTGTTCGATAGCGGAAAAACGGCGCGAAAAAAAGACGGGCTCGGTGTGTTTTTTCTTGCGTCAAACGATTGCATTCGGGAATTGACTGTGCTATAATCTTAAAACAAAAATCAGAGGGAGTCGGCGCGTCGCGCCGTTAAATCATATGAAAGAGAAAAAACGCCGTTTCGAGGACGACGTAACCGAGTACGAGTATCTTTTTCAAGAACAAGAGGTTAAAGGCAAAAAGAAGAGCCGTTTTTTGGGACGTATGCTGAAAAAGAATTTTTGGCCTCTCTTTTGGAGTTCCGTTGTTTATATTATCAAGGCTTCTCCGCTTTGGATTACGTCTATCGTGACTTCTAATATCATCAACGCGATTACTTGGTATATCGGCGGCGAAATAACGCAAGACGAGGTGATTCGGAGCGTTGTGATCAACGCCGCGGTGTTTACCGTCATGATGGTGCAGAACGTTCCCATGCATATGCTGTGGGCGAAGATCTGTTCCAAACTTTTCCGCGATAACAGCGCGAATATCCGTAGCGCGGTGGTGCGTAAATTGCAACGTCTTTCCATTACCTATCATAAAGAAATGGAAACGGGGAAGATTCAGTCCAAGTTTTTAAGGGACGTCGAGGGCGTGGATATGTTGGTCGCCAATACGACCAATAATTTGTTGCCGGCGATTTTCGGCGTGATTATTTCCGCAGCGATCTCTCTTTATAAAAGCGGTACGATGACGCTGTTTTTCCTCGTGGTGATCCCCGTCAACGTGATGCTCGCCCTTCTGTTTAATAAGAAAATGCGGAAAAACTCGCGCACGCTAAGAAAGGACAGCGAAACGGTTGCCAACAAACTTTCCACGATGATGGAAATGCTCCTCGTGACAAAGGCGCACGGCTTAGAGGATAAGGAGTATCACAGTTTTCAAAAGGAAATCAACCGTCTGAAAGAATCCGGGCGTGCGGTGGATATGACGAACGCTTATTTCGGTTCGGTCGCTTGGGTGCTTTCTAATCTTTTAAGCGGCGTATGTTTGGTTTTTTGCGCGTATCTCGCCTTTCGAGGAGAGATCGAGGTGGGCGATATCGTTTTATATCAATCGTTGTTTGCTTCCATTAACAACAACGTGCTGACGCTCATCAATATCATGCCGCAAATGGTGCAGGGTGTGGATTCCGTTCATTCGATTTCGGAGATCATGAATTATACGGATATCGAAGAAACGCACGTCGGCAACAATCTCCAGACGATTACGGGCAGGGTGGATTTCGATCACGTCAGTTACCGTTATCCGAATTCCGATCAACACGTCGTCAAGAATTTCGACTTGCACGTCGAAGCGGGCGAATGTATCGCGGTCGTCGGCGGATCGGGATCGGGTAAAAGTACGTTGATGAATATGATTATCGGTTTTTTAAAGCCCGAAACGGGAACGGTTTCGGTGGACGGGAAATCGCTTGCGCAGATTGATTTGAGCGAATACCGTCATTTTATTTCCGTCGTTCCGCAAAACAGTATTTTGTTCGCCGGTTCTATTCGGGAAAACATTACGTACGGGTTGGACCGTTACAGCGAAGAAGATTTGAAGTACGTGCTTGAAGTCGCCAATATCGAGGAGTTTTTGAAAGAATTTCCGGACGGCGTGGATACGCAGATCGGCGAGCACGGCGGCAGACTGTCCGGCGGACAAAAGCAACGCATTAACATTGCGCGCGCATTGATCCGCAATCCGAAAATTTTGATTTTGGACGAGGCGACGTCCGCCTTGGATAATATTTCGGAGTATCACGTACAAAAGGCGATTTCCGGCTTAATCAAGGGGCGCACGACCTTTATCGTGGCGCATCGTCTTTCCACCATTCGCGACGCCGACCGCATCGTGGTTATGGAAAACGGAGAGGCGGTGGAAGTCGGAACGTACGACGAGTTGATGGCGAAAAAAGGGAAATTTTTTGAATTGAAAAATCTAAACGATATGAATTACCGCGAGGCGGAAGAAGCCCTCGCATAAAAGAGCCTTTCGGGGCTTTTTTCATACCCTCGTTGTCCGAAATCGAACGAAAAAGAAGGGTACGGATTACTTGATCGCGGACAAATCGCCGTGTAAAATGACGGGCGAAAAACCGATCAATTCGTCTTTTAAGATCCCCTCCGGTAAGGGGTTGAGAAAATAAATGCGTTTTTCGAGGCGGAATGCGTCGTATATTTCCAAAAACGTCGCGCCGCCGACGTAGCCCTTTACGCCGTCTTTTTCTCCGTTGATCACGAGAACGGCGTCCGTTTCGCCGATGACCTTTTCGCTGTGGCGAATCATGCTCGCTTTCCAGGCGGCGTGTTCGGGCGTGCCTCGCAGTGTGTTTTCCTTTTCCGGCATATCGTAACTGTTGGGTAGCGTGATTTCGTGTCCCGTTCGTTCGAGCGCCTCTTTGATCGGGGGAATATCCCGATAAAACCGTTTGGAGCAGATTAAGAAAATTTTCATGGGCGTTTCCTCGTTGAAAAATTTTTTTTATTATACCAAAAATAAAAGACGGCGTAAAGTAAATTTACTTTTTCAAAAAAATATAGTACAATAAAAAGACAGGCGGCAAAAAGCCGCTTTTGAGAAAGGAATACGGAAATGAAGAAAATTTTACTCGTTGCCACGGGCGGAACGATCGTCAGCAAATTGGGCGAACACGGCTTGACGCCGAAAATGAGCGGAGAGGAGTTGTTGCGCTACGTCCCCGGTTGCAGGGATTTTTGCGAAGTGTCCGCTTTGCAATTGATGAATATCGACAGCACGAATATGTGTCCGCGCGATTGGGAAACCATTGCTACGGCGATTCACGCGCATTATGAAGAATACGACGGATTCGTTGTTTGCCACGGGACGGATACGCTCGCGTTTACAGCAGCCGTACTGTCTTATATGATACAAAACAGTCCGAAACCCATCGTTTTGACGGGTGCGCAAAAACCCATTGATTTGGATATTACGGACGCAAAGACTAATTTAATGGACAGTTTGATTTACGCGGCGGACGAGCGGTCGTCGGGCGTGGTGCTTGTGTTCGACGGGAACGTCATCGCCGGAACGCGTGCGAAAAAGACCAAGACGAAAAGTTATAACGCGTTTTCGAGCATCAATTTCCCCGTGCTTGCGGTGATCCGCGACGGGCGGATCATTCGTTATCGCGATTGCAAGCAAGAGGGTGCGCCGATTTTTCATTTGCACTTAAACAGCAAGGTCGGCGTATTCAAGTTGATCCCCGGCGTTCCGTCCGATATTTTGGATTATTATTTCAAACTGTTTGACGCCGTTGTGATCGAGAGTTTCGGCGCGGGCGGAATCCCGGACGCCGACTATTACCGGTTCGGCGAGATCATCGAGCGGTGGGAGAAAAAGGGAAAAATTCTCGTCATGTGCACGCAAGTGCCGAACGAGGGAAGCGATATGAGCGTTTACGAGGTCGGAAAGTACGCGAAAAGCCGTTTCGGTTTTTTGGAAACGTATGACATGACCTTAGAGGCAGCCGTCACCAAGTTGATGTGGATTTTATCCGAAACCACGGAGAAAAAAGAGGTCGAACGTCTGTTTTATACGACGGTCAACTTCGATCTTTTATACCGTTAACCGAAAAAAACAAAAGAAGTCGCGGCTTTCTACGGGAAACTTGCGGCTTTTTCCTTTTGAGAGATTGAAAAAGAGAAAAAAGGACAAGTCGGTCTAAACGGACGCGTTCCCCGAATAGAATAACTTAGAAAAGAATCGGGAGGACGCTATGAGAAGATTGAGTTTGGTAGTTTCGCTGTTGTTCTGCTTGCTTTGCGTGCCGCTGTTTAGTGCGTGCGAGAGCGGAACGGGCAGAACGAAATACACGATTACGGCGGTTTACGATGCGGACGAGCGCACGCTTTCCGCCGAAATGGAGTTGAATTACAAAAACGATACGGATAACGCGCTGAACGAGTTGCGTTTTCATTTGTTCGGGAACGCCTACCGTCAGGGCGCGAAATACGCGCCGATCGCCGTGCAGCATTACCATAAAGCCTACTACGACGGCGTGAATTACGGAGGAACGACCGTAACGGCGGTAGCCGTCAACGGGGAAACCGTTGCGTATACGGTCGGGGGAGAGGACGAAACTGTTTTGATCGTTCCCCTTGCGGAATCGCTTTTTCCGGACGAGAGCGTTGCGGTGACGGTCGTCTTTACGCTAAAACTCGCTAAGGTAAATCACCGTCTGGGCGTGGGGAAAAACACGGTGAATTTCGGTAATTTTTATCCGATTTTATGTCCCTACGGCAAGGACGGAGAGGGATATCTCGAATATAATTATTATGCGGTGGGCGATCCGTTCGTGTCCGATTGCGCGGATTACGACGTGACGTTTACCGTTCCGGACGGGTTTGAAATCGCAGCGTCCGGAAGGGTTGTCAATTCATCCAAAGGAGAGGGCACGCGCACCTTTCGCTATCTTTTGACGAACGCGCGTGATTTTGCCGTCGTTTTGGGGCGTGAACTCGAAGTGTTGACCGATTCGTGCGACGGCACGGAGATTCACTATTATTATTTTGACGACGAAAACGCGGAGGAACATCTCGCGTACGCCGTTCGGGCGATGCGGACGTTCTCTTCTTTATTCGGTGCGTATGCTTATAAAACGTTGTCGGTCGTACAAGCGGATTTTGTACAAGGCGGTATGGAATATCCGGGGCTCGTTTATTGTTCGGGCGCGCTCGCTCAAAAGGAGATCGGCGAGGTGATCGTTCACGAAGTCGCTCATCAATGGTGGTACGCCGCGGTGGGGAACAATCAAGTGACGGAAGCCTTTTTAGACGAGGGGTTGGCAGAGTATTCGGTCGTTCTGTTTTATGAAAAAAATCCCGAATACGGCTTGACGCGAGAGTCGTTGATACAAACGGCGACGCGTACCTATCAAACCTATTGTTCGGTTTACGATAAGATCTTCGGCGGCGTGGATACTTCCATGACGCGTCCGCTTTCCGACTATTCGGGAGAGTACGAATACGTCAATTTAAATTATATCAAGGGGTGTTTGATGTTCGACTGTTTTCGGACGAGCGTCGGGGACGAGAGATTCTTTGACGGCTTGAAAAATTATTACGTTTCGTTCACGGGAAAAATCGCGACCGTCGCCGATTTGACGGGCGTTTACGAGTCGCTCGGTTGCGACGTCGGCGGTTTTTTCTCCGGGTTTTTAGACGGGAAAGTGATTTTATAGAAAAATTTTGCGAAATTTCCGAAAATGCACGCGAAATTCGGCGCAATATTCGGGATATTTATTGACAAAAGGTTGAACAAATGCTAAAATAAATGGTACTGAAAAGTCAAACCGTTTATAAGGAGCGATACATGAAGAAGATTCTGAACTTAGTATTGATCGGGATGTTGCTTGCTTCGCTTGCGCTGGGATTGGGCGCGTGCGATTCTAAGACAAGCGAAAATCCGGGAATGACCGTAAAATATATCAACGGTCAGTATACTTTGACAAAATACGTGCAGGAAGAGAACGTCACCGAACTGACCGTTGATAAGTCGGCGGACGGCAAACAGATCACCGCAATCAAAGCAGGTGCGTTCGACGGCAATACGGCGATCAAGAAGATCACCGTTTCCGCAGGCGTTACGGAGATCGCGGCAGGCGCGTTCAAGCGTATGGAAGCGCTTGAAGAAATCACGCTTCCGTTTGTGGGCGCGGAAAAGGAAAACGTCAACGCACAGCGTTTGTTCGGATACGTTTTCGGAACGGATTCTTACGACGAGGGCGTTTCCGTCACGCAGTCGTATAACGCTTCCTCTTCCGAAACTTATTATTTCCCCCGTACGCTTACGAAAGTTACGATCGTCGGCGGTGCGGATTATACCGTTCCGGCTTATGCGTTCTATAATTGTTCCAACATCAAAGAACTCGTGATTACGGACGCTTCCGCGACCGGAGATTCCGCGTTCTATAACTGTTCTTATTTGACGGCGATGGAAATTCCCGCGAACGTTGAAAAGTTGGGCGCGAACGCTTTCGTCGGTTGCAACCGCTTGAAGAGCGTAACGTTTGCCGAGAACAGTAAATTGACGACCGTCGGAAACGCCGCGTTTAAGAATACGAAACTTTCGACTATCGCTCTTCCGAACGGCGTTACGACGCTTGGCGAAAACGCGTTCGAGGGGTCGAATATCGCGACGATTTCGCTTCCCTCCGCTTTGACGGAAATTCCTTACTATGCGTTCTACGGCTGCAAGCGTTTGACGACCGTAACGATGAACGGCTCTGCGTTGACGAAAATCGGCGAGGCTGCTTTCCAAGGTTGCGAACAATTGACCGAAGTCGGCGTGCTTCCCTCTTCTTTGAAGACGGTTGCCGCTTATGCCTTTGCAGACTGTGATGCGTTGAACGCTGCAAGCAAGGCTGCAATTTCGGCGGTGGAATCGGTAAGCGAATTCGTATTCGGTTATTAAGGTTAATAAGACGTTAAAAACGCGGCAAAGACCGCGTTTTTTTCATATCTAATTGCGCGTTGCCTCTATTCGGCGGCGCGTTTTTAATAAGAAAAAGTCGCCGGTTCACGGCGACTTTTAACGATTATCCCAACAATGCGATTGCGATCGCGCAATAGATCATCAGCGAGAGCGCGTCCACGATCGTGGTAATAAAGGGGTTTGCGACGACTGCCGGATCGAGCTTGCATATCTTCGCCAAAAGGGGGAGAAAACCGCCCACGAGTTTTGCGATGATAATGGTTAACGAGAGCGCCAACGAAACGACGAGGCACAGCATCGGCGTATACGCATAGCCGAAAATGAGGTTGTCGATCAAGATCAACTTTAAGAAGCAAGCGACGCCCAACGTGAGCGCGAGCAATACGGACACCCGTAATTCTTTCCAGATAATCCGCGGCGTGTCCCGAAATTCGATTTCGTTCAGCGCAATGCCGCGCGTGATCGTAACGGACGCTTGACCGCCGGCATTACCGCCCGTGTCCATCAACATGGGGATGCAGGCGAACAGCAACGGGCTGATCATGTTCAGTGTGGATTCGTAAGAGTTAATGATCAACCCCGTGAACGTTGCTGAAACCATTAAAAGCAGAAGCCAAGGCATTCGGTTAAGCCAAAGACGGAAAACGCCCGTTTTTAAGTACGGCTTGTCGGTCGGCACGATTGCCGCCATTTTTTGGAAGTCTTCGGTTGCCTCTTCTTGCATGACGTCCATTGCGTCGTCGACGGTGACGATTCCTACGATACAGCCCTCTTTATCGACGACGGGCAGTGCGAGAAAGTCGTAATCGGACAGTTCTAACGCAACTTCTTCTTTATCCGTCAGCGTTTCCACCGAAATGACGTTTTCGTCCATTACGTTTTCGATTTTTTCTTCGGGATCGGCGAGCAACAAGTCTTTTACGGTGACGACGCCCAACAACTTTTTGCGGTTGTCCGTCACGTAGCAAGTATAAATGGTTTCGCTGTTCACGCCCGTGCGGCGAATTTTCGAGAAAGAATCCTGCACGGTCATATCCTTGGAAAACGATACGAATTCGGGCGTCATGATGCTGCCTGCGGAGTCGTCCGGGTATTCCAAAAGTTCGTTGATTTGCTTGCGATCTTCGGGGCTTGCGCTCTTTAAGATTCGCTTGACGAGGGACGCCGGCATTTCGTCGATGATGTCTACCGCGTCGTCCAAGAACATATCGTCCAAAACGGCTTTTAATTCTTTATCGGAGAACGCTTCGATCAACGCTTCTTGCGTGTCTGAATCGAATTCGACGAATACGTCCGACGCGAGTTCTTTCGGCAAAAGGCGGAAAAAGAGAAGTTTGTCCTTTTCTTCGGGCAACCGTTCTTCTACGAAATCCGCAATATCGAAAGGCTCCATGTCCATGACCGTCATACGGAGATCGGTGAACTTTCGCTCTCGGAAATAGCCTTCCAACGCTTCGTAAATTTCTTCTTGTTCTTCCATCGTAACCGACCTCCTTTTATAATAATGTATGAACGGAACTTGCGATCGGTGAAATAAAAACCCGTCGTAATCCGACGGGCTCAAAACAAAAAATAAATACAACTCCGAAAAGAAGTAACCATGCGAGCTTTAGCATCATAGGGCAATGAAGTTGCGTTAGACGACGCCTTGGTTTCGACATCGCCTGCTAACCCTCTCGTAGTGTCTCCACTATTTTGCGGTAGCAACCCGTATCCCTATGGTAGCCTTACCTACCGGATCGATTCAGTTCATGGTTACTATACACCTTTGTAAGCGAGATGTCAATTATTTTTTTCATGATCTTGCAAAAAACAAAAATTTTTTTCAGGCAGGTTTTTCGGAGTCGTCGTCCGCGCGATCGTCTACGAGAACGGACGGGTTTTCCATGCGCAAGGCGGTGCAGAAATCGTCGTACGATTTCGGGTGAATTACGACGCAGAGATATTTCCCGTCCGAAAAATAGACGACCAATTTATCCGATTTTTTAAAATGCGTGATCTGTACGACGTTCTTTACGGGCGTTTGCGAGCGGAAAAAGCAAAATCGCGTGGCGAATTTGCCGTTCCCGATTTCATAGCGCGAACAGCACAATAAGCCGATTCCCATTGCGAACAAGAATAGGGAAATCGCGCAGACGAGAATGTAAGAGATCAGACGCATCGCGCCGAGATCGCCTAACTCGATCGCGTTCAGCACGTTCCAAACAAATCCCCCCGCGGAGAGCGCGAGCAACGCGAAAACGCAGAGCAACATGGGAACGGTAAAACGGTAACGAAAAGTTTTCATATTAGATACCTCTTATTAAGTTTACCATAATGCTTACGGAAATTCAATCGGAATTTTGTCTTTTTATGTGAAAATTGTTTGTATTTTCGTTCGGATTCCGTTATAATATCAGAAACGAAAAATAGGAGGCTGACAAAATGAAGCGAATTGAGGGATCGGTTATATGGACGGGGCGCACGTTGAAGCGCGAAAGGGGCGACAAAACAAAGACGATGACCTACCGCGTCATACAGACGCATAACCGTTCGGGAGATCCGGAAAAGCCGCAGATCCGCTTTGACGAACTTGCCTCTCACGATATTACTTACGTCGGGATCGTGCAAACGGCAAAGGCGAGCGGATTGACGAAATTTCCCATGCCGTACACGCTGACGAATTGTCACAATTCGTTATGCGCGGTGGGTGGCACGATCAACGAGGACGATCATGTTTTCGGTCTTTCCGCCGTAAAAAAGTACGGCGGCACGTTCGTTCCGCCGCATATCGCGGTCATTCATCAATATATGAGAGAGGCGCGCGCGTTCGTCGGCGGAATGATTCTCGGTTCGGATTCGCATACCCGTTACGGCGCATTGGGGACGATGGGCGTCGGCGAGGGCGGTCCGGAATTGGTGAAACAGTTGTTGAACAGAACGTACGATATTGATTATCCGCAAGTGATCGCGGTAGAATTGAAAGGGAAATTAAAACGGGGCGTCGGTCCGCAGGACGTCGCGCTCGCGTTGATTAAAGAAGTTTTTTCGGACGGCTTCGTTAAAAACAAAGTATTGGAGTTCGTGGGAACGGGGATTCGGTCGCTTTCGATGGACGAGCGCAACGGGATCGACGTTATGACTACCGAAACGACGTGCCTTTCTTCTCTTTGGACGACGGACGAAACCGTGCGCCGTTACTATGCGCAGCACGGCAGAGAAGAGGCTTATCGGGAGATGAGCCCGTCTGTCGGTGCCGAATACGACGGCGCGGTGGTGATCGACCTTGCGGAGATTAAGCCGATGATCGCGCTTCCTTTCCACCCCTCCAACGCGTATACCATCGAGGATTTCCTTTCCCGTCCGTACGAATTGCTGAAAAAAGCGGAGGAAGAGGGGAAACACCTTTTGCCGAACGGCAACTTTTCTCTGACGGATAAAATTCGGGACGGAAAGGTTTACGTCGACCAAGGAGTGATCGCCGGTTGCGCCGGCGGCATGTACGAAAATATCGCGGAGGCGTGCGATATCATCGGGGACGGCGCGGTTTGTTCCGAACAGTTTACGTTGGATATTTATCCGTCCTCTCAGTCGGTCTATAAGGGATTGACTGACGCCGGTTATATCGGAAAATTGCTGGAACAGGGCGCGATCGTAAAGACGGCGTTTTGCGGTCCTTGCTTCGGCGCGGGCGACGTGCCTCGGAATAACGGACTTTCCGTTCGTCATACGACGCGCAATTTTGAAAGCAGAGAGGGCAGTAAGCCGTCGGACGGGCAACTTGCCGCCGTCGCGTTGATGGACGCGCGCAGTATTGCCGCCACCGCGTTAAACGGGGGAGCAATCACGCCGGCGACGGATATTGCGTATCGCAAAAGTCATAAGCAATACCGTTACGACGGAAAAATTTATCAAACGTGCGTTTATCGGGGGAGTGCGGACGAAAACGCTTCTCTCGTTTACGGACCGAATATCGCCGATTGGCCGGAGATCCCCGCGCTGAAAGAGAATCTGTTGTTAAAGGTCGCGAGCGTGCTGACCGATCCCGTTACGACGACGGACGAATTGATCCCGTCCGGGGAAACTTCGTCTTACCGCAGTAATCCGTATAAACTTTCCGAATTTGCGCTTTCCCGAAAAGATCCGTCTTACGTGAAACGGGCAAAGGCGGTTCGGGAAGAAAAATTTCCGAAAGGAACGCCGTATTCGGAAGAGAATACGACGTACGCGAGCGTCGTTTGCGCGGTAAAACTGGGCGACGGTTCTGCGCGCGAGCAGGCGGCGTCTTGTCAGCGCGTGTTGGGCGGTGGCGCGAATATCGCGCGAGAATACGCAACGAAACGGTATCGGAGCAATCTCATCAATTGGGGGATGCTGCCTTTCCGTTCGGAAGAAACGTTTGCTGTCGGCGAGTTGATTTATATTCCGAACGTTCTGAAAAAGTTGTTGGAGGGCGATCGGTCGTATCCGGCCGAAACGCCCGACGGACGGCGCGTTACGTTAACGCTCGATCCGTTGACCGAAGCCGAACGCCGTATCATTGCGGACGGGTGCTTGATCAATTATTATAAAAACGAATATAAAAACAAATAGATATAAAAAATATATATAAATAAAAACAAGTATAAAAAACGAACGGGAAAAGAGAACTCCGTATAAGCGTTGTTATGAGTCCTCTTTCCCCTTGTTAAAGTCCTCGGAGAACGGTTTTTCGGGGAGAGGAGTTTCGCTTTCGCGCGCGAGAAGAAATTGTTCGATTAAGCGTACGCTTTTTCGGACGCTCTTTTCCGCAAGGTCGCACACGACTTGTTCGGAGAAGTCTTGTCGCTCGAAAAGAGACCGTTCGCGCGCGCCGCGCGGCATAAGGTCGGAAAGCGCATGACGGAGAAAGAGAACGCGTTCCGCGCCTGTTACGGTCGGACGAAGCGCGTCGCCGTGCGCTTGCAGAAACGTTTGAAGAAAGAAGTAAGCGCGATAGGCGAGCACGAATTTTTCGTAACGGACGGAAACGCCGTAGACGGAGCGAAGGACGGGCGCGAGGTCTGCATAAAGCGTTTTCAGCGTGTTTTTGTTCGGTTGCAAAGGGCGGTCGTCGAACGGCTGGGCGCAATCGCGTAAAAGCCGATCAATATCCCGTTCGAGCATCGCGTGGAGATTGTGCCGCGGAAATTCCGCCCCTTTCTCTCGTACCGTGCGGTAAAAGTACGGATGGAATACGGTATCCGTCGCATAATGGGTGAGATATCCCAACGGAAAGGAGAGATTTTCAAACGACAAAAGAGCGTTAAAGAGGGCGTAAACGTTTTTTCGGTGCAACAAAACGCCGACGCGGCGCTTCTTTGTTCGGTAGAAAAACAGCGGATCGCCGCCTTGCGCCCCGACGCGGTATAGCGATCGGTCGATCGTGCGGATCAGTTTGGGGGAAAGACGGTTCAATGCGCGTTCGCAGACGATTTCGTGCGTAAAAAAGCAGGCATACCGTTATTATGCGCAACTTCTTTCCGAAACGCCGCCGAAAGGGCAAAAATCGGGGAAAGGTTGAAAAAACTTCTAAATTTTTCGCGCATACGGAAAAAGTTATAAAAAAACAATAAAAAAACGGTAAAAAAACTTGACAAATAACGAAATACGTGTTAAAATTAGGCAACACTCCGAAAAGTCTGGGGTGTTAATTTTTTGGAATTCGGAAGGTAATTACAAATGGCTGCGAAAGGAACGAGAAACAAAATCACCTTGGCGTGTACGGAATGCAAGCAGAGGAATTACGATACTTATAAGAATAAAAAGAACGATCCGGACAGAATCGAACTTTCCAAGTATTGCCCGTTTTGCAAAAAGCATACCGCTCATAAAGAGGCGAAATAAGTTCTGCTGAAAAGAGGGAATTTTCAAGATGAAAGAAAAAAATATCGCCGTTACGGAAGAAACTCCGAAAACGTCCGAAAAGGAAGTTAAGACTAAGGACGTTAAGAAAAAGAACGCGAATAAAAAACCGAATATCTTCGTTCGCTTCGGCAGAAAGATGAAAGAAGTTTTTTCCGAGTTGAAAAAAGTTTCTTGGCCGACGTTCGGTAAGGTCGTAAAGAACACGGGTATCGTTTTGGTCGTCGTGTTGGTTTTCCTCGTCGTGATTACGTTGATCGACTCCGGTCTTTCCGCGTTGATCAATCTTATTCCCGGGGACACTGCTTCCGCATTCGGTCGGTTATTGGGATTATAAGTTATGGCGGCGAGCGACGCGAAGTGGTATATCATTCACACGTACTCGGGTTACGAGGCGATGGTGAAAGACAGCCTGGAAAAGTTAATCGAGAATAATAATCTTCAAGAAAACATTATCGATATTCAGATTCCTACGGAAGAAACGTTGGAGGAAAAGGCGAACGGTAAGAAAAAGTTGGTTGAACGCAAAAAGTTCCCGTGCTACGTCTTTTTGAAGATGATTTATTCAAACAATATTTGGTATCTTGTGACGAATACTCGCGGCGTGACCGGGTTTGTCGGTCCGCAAGGGCGTCCGCTTCCGCTTACGGAAGAGGAAGTCGTCCGTATGGGGTTGGTAAAGGTCGCGACGCAGATTGACTTTGCCGTAGGGGACGACGTTCAGGTAATGAACGGTCCGTTGGAATCGTTTACGGGCAAGGTAACCGAGTTGAACGAGATGGCGCAAAAGGTAAAAGTAGACGTTGTGATGTTCGGAAGAGTCACCAACGTAGAATTGGATTTCGTTCAAGTCAAAAAAATTACCGTACAAAATCAGTAAACCGCGGGGAAACCCGTTGGAATAAGTGGGAGTGGCGCTAATTTTATTTGCAGGCGTTACGATCGTACCACGTTAATGGAGGAAGAACATGGCTAAGAAAGTTACAGCGGTCGTCAAATTACAGTTGGCCGCGGGAAAAGCTACGCCGGGACCTCCCGTCGGATCTACGTTAGGACCGCACGGGATCAACATTCCGGGCTTTACGAAGGAATTTAACGCGAAGACCGCGGGTCAGGAAGGTCTGATCATCCCCGTCGTCATCACGATTTATCAGGATCGTTCCTTTACGTTCGTCTTAAAGACTCCGCCCGCACCCGTTCTGATCAAGAAGGCATGCGGAATCGAGAGCGGCAGCGCGAAGCCGAATAAGGATAAGGTTGCCAAGATTACGAAGGCGCAAGTTGAGGAAATCGCGAAAATGAAGATGCCCGATCTCAACGCGTCCACGCTGGAATCTGCGATGAGCATGATTGCCGGCACGGCGAGAAGTATGGGTGTCGTTGTCGTCGACTGACGGCTTAATAAGTGGGAGGGGCTTGCTCCGATCGTACCACGAGGAGGATTTATAGATTATGAAACACGGAAAGAAATATACGGAAAGCGTCAAGGCGTACGATAAAACCAAGGCGTACGAAATCGGCGAAGCGGTTGATTTGGTTTTGAACACCGCTAAGGCGAAGTTTGACGAAACGGTGGAGTTGCACGTAAGATTGGGCGTTGATCCCAAACAGGCGGATCAACAGGTCAGAGGCGTGCTCGTACTTCCCCACGGAACGGGTAAGAACGTTAAGGTTCTGTGCCTTGCCAAGGGTGAAAAAGCGGATCAGGCGAAGGAAGCCGGTGCGGATTTTGTCGGAGCGGAAGAACTCGTTCAGAAAATCCAAACGGAAAACTGGTTTGATTTCGACGTTATTATCACGACTCCCGACATGATGGGCGTTGTCGGTCGTATCGGTAAGATCTTAGGACCGAAAGGCTTGATGCCGAACCCGAAATCCGGAACGGTTACGATGGACGTCGTTAAGGCGATCAAAGATACCAAAGCCGGTAAGGTCGAGTATCGTTTGGATAAGTCGGCGATCATTCACTGCCCGATCGGCAAGAAGAGTTTCGGCAAAGAGAAGTTGGTTGAAAACTACGACGCTTTGTTCGAGGCGATCGTCAAGGCGAAGCCGGCTGCCGCGAAGGGACAGTACGTTAAGAGCGTTGCCGTTGCGTCCACCATGGGGCCGGGCGTAAAAGTTGCAGCTAAAATTTAATTGACAAAGTGAAAAATCCGTGATATAATTACGGAGTAATTTCAAAAAGCCAAAGACAGCAGGTTTTAATGCGTGTTCGCAACCGGCCGAGGCGGAAAGTAAAGACGTTTTTTACGTTGCTCTTTCGCCTTGCGCGGGAGGGCTTTTTTAACGAAATATGGAGGGTAACATGTCGGCTAACATCGAAGCAAAAAAGGTAGTCGTCGAGGAGATTAAGAATCTCGCTTCCGAAGCGAAATCAATCGTTCTCGTCAATTATCAGGGCTTGACGGTTGCGGAAGATACCGAATTCAGAGGCGAATTCCGCAATAAGAACGTTGTTTACAAAGTTTTGAAAAACACGCTCGTCAAGCGCGCGTTCGACGAATTGGGTATCGAGGGCTTTAACGAAGACCTTAACGGCCCGACCGCGGTGGCGTTCGCACAGGACGAAACCGGCGCGGCGAAAGTCGTCGTAGACGCGGCAAAGAAGTATCAGGACAAAATTTCCGTCAAAAGCGCATACGTTGACGGGAAGTATGTAGACGTCAAGGGTGTAATCGCGCTCGCCAGCATTCCGTCGAGAGAAGAACTTTACGGAAAATTGGCAGGGTTGTTCAGCGGTTTCCCGAGAAGCCTCGCTTGCGCGCTCAACGCGGTGGCGGAACAAAAACAGGCGTAATCGCCGCATAAAAGAATTTTTTGGAGGAAAAACAGAATGGATATCGCAAAATTTATTGAAGAAATTAAAGCTATGACGGTTGTTGAGCTCAACGACTTGGTAAAAGCGATCGAAACCGAATTCGGCGTAAGCGCTGCTGCTCCCGTTGCGGTTGCTGCTGCCGGCGCTGTCGCTGCTGCTCCCGTTGAAGAGAAGACGGAATTCAAGATCACGTTGAAAGACGCAGGTGCGAAAAAGATCGACTGCATCAAAGCGGTTCGTGAATTCACCGGCTTGGGATTGGTTGAGGCGAAGAACCTCGTTGAATCTTTGGGCGTTATCAAAGAAAACGCTACGAAGGAAGAGGCAGACAAGATCGTTGCGAAGTTCAAGGAAATCGGCGCGACGGTTGTTGCAGACTAATTTCGGAATTACAAGAGAGGGCGGTATTCGGCAAGAATACTGCCTTTTTTGTTATTTTCGCGAAATGCTTTCAATAGGGGATTGACAATTGCGGAAATATTTAGTACAATAAAATAAGATTAAAATCCCAACATAGGAGATTCTATATGAAAAGACTTATTACAATCATTTTGGCGGTGGCGTTGGCGGCGATGATGTCGTTTTCGTTCGGTTGCGGCGCGAAGATTTCCACCGTCACGTTGAACGTGCGGCTGTATACCGCGTCCACCACGTATGATACGTATCAGATCAAATTAAGCCTTTACGAGCATCTTGCTCCCGAAACGGCTGCTGAATTTAAGAAATGGGCAAAAGACGGTGTTTACGACGGCATGGCGTTTTATCTGACGGACGCTCATTCTTCTCAGGTAATGGTCGGCGATCTGAAATGGGACGGCGCGAACTTAAACCTCGATCAACCGCAAACGTTTGCGGACGCGGAGTTCGATGCCAACGGTACGACCGGCTCTAATCTCGAAAACGTTTCGGGTGCGTTCGGCTTGTGGAGAGAATTTGATCGGGAAGCCGGCTATCAGTCGGACGGTTTTAAGAAGACCGTTTCCACGATCTATATGCCCACGTCCACGATTTCCGCATATAACGGCTATTTCTGCGTTCTCGGAAATTATTCGGACGATGCGGACAGCGTTACCGCAATGACGGCGATCAAGGACGCTTTGAACGGCGACGAAATCGAAACTTACGTTCGCTTTCAATTTAAGGATGATTCGACCGTCCGTTTTATGACGGAAGAAGATTACGATGCGATTTCTGTCGATCGTATTGATGAGGATAGTGTAGAAAAGATCACCGTTCCCGCATTTGCGTGCTATATCGAATCGGTTGAATGTTAAACGCGCGATTGCGTATTGATCAAAAGAACCCAAATCAAACGAAAAGTTTGGTTTGAGTTCTTTTTTTATCGTCATAAAATGATAAAAATAGTTATTTGAGGGGGATATAACAGATTTAAAAAACAGTTACTGTATAATAGGGGGTATGAGCATTACGGAGAGGGGGAAGTGTCGTATGTAACAGATTCAAAAACACAGTTACTGTATAATTGATTTATGCTTGTTGCGGATAGAATGTATTTCATAAGGGATTATAGAAAATCAATCATAATGACGTAGTTGCTGAGAGGGGGTGTTGTATATGACAGATTTAAAAACACAGTTGCTGTATAATTAATTTATGCTTGTTGTTGAGAGAATGGATTTCATAAGGTTTTATAGAAAAATAATCATAATAAAGCAACGTAGTTGCAGAGAGTGTTGTTTGAAAGTGGTGTATGGAACAGGTTCTAAACAGTTAGTGTATAATAAAGTTATGAGCGTTGTTGAGAGAATGGATTTCATGAGGAGTTTACAGAAAATCAATCATAACAAATCGGCTTCGTGAGGGACGAAAGTGGAAAAAAGAGTGAAATAGAAAGCAAAATAATGCAAAATATATGTTAATGCAGTTGTCAAAAGTTTTCTTTTATGATATACTGAATAAAAGCGTTTGGTTTAAGGTGGTAAAAATGAAAAACAGAGTGCGTTGATAACGTTTTCACAAGCCCTTGCCGCGCAAGCGTGCGGTAAGGGAACAAGATCCCTCTTTTTAGAAAGGGTTCTGATTCTTTGGTAGGTCTGCTGTAATAAAATACAGCATAGGTTAAGCAAAATATAAATAAAAATATTAATAATTGAAAAGGATGACGAATATGACAACAAAGAAAAAAATTATTGTTTCTTTACTCTCGTTGGTGATTGTTTTGTGCGTCGGCATATGTGTACCGAGTGTATTGCTCGCGCGCGCAACCGAATGTACCGAACATACGTCTTCCGGCGTGTGGAGTGGCTACGATGACGAATACCATTGGCTCACTTGTCGATATTGTGTACAAGAGTACGGCAAAGAGCCTCACGAGAAAGTCGACAAATACAATGCCGAATACCATTGGACGGGTTGTGATGAATGTAATTGGTTCACAAACATGGAGAAACACACTTTCGCAAGTCAAACGGCAGCAAAATGCAGCGGTTGCGAATTTACCCGCGCGGTAATCGATTACAGCGGATACAAAGTAGACGGTTTAATAAAAGATTTTGAAATAACCGTTCCCGAAGGCGTTGAAAGTATCGCGCTTACCGAGAATAGCTACTTTAGTGTTTTAATTTTTAACGAAGAATTAAAAGAGTACGAACGCATCTCATCTTCCAATGCGGCGTTTTTGCCTAACCGCAATTACTACGTTCGGGCAAACCTTGCTTTAACCGAAGGTTTTTACGCACACGACGTTTTGGAGACTTTAACGATAGCCGGACTTGGCGGTTCGGTGTTGTTGGAATCGGGTTTATCAGCGCCGATGCTTACGTCAACCGATCAAAACTTTTTGGAGGTTGAGTTCGTTTTACCCAAATTAGGCGGCGTAAGCACGGTTAAAAAGATCTCTTCTTTAAACTATACGGTTAGCGGTTGTGAGATCGGCAGCCCCGTAACCCAAATGCAGTTTACCGCCGTTGGCGATGCCGTATGCGACGTGGCTGGTTATAACTTATATAAAGGCGGAAACTATTTTTATCATGGACAGTCCACGGATGAAGTGTTTGACAGCGAGTCGCTCACAACCGCCGTTTTATATTTCGAGGCTCGCGAGGGATATATCTTTGAAGGAATAACCGAAGAAAGTATTCATATCGAAGGCTTTGGCGATATTCGCGAGATGTATATTCGTAGCGGCGGATCCGAATTGATCGTTGACTATGCGTTAACTTCGCTTGCAGCGTCGCATGCTTGCGATTTTGAGATGAATCGGAATTACACGCACCATTGGTTGGAATGTTCTATATGCGGTGCGATAACAGAAAAAGGAGAGCACGTATACGTGCCGCAATATCGGTGGTGTATTGATTGCGATGGAGGAGATTCTTACCATAAGGTAGAGTTTGATCCGATCGTTTTTGAATTTTCCGGTTATGAAGCCTATACCTCTCCCGCGGAGATTAGCCTTACGGTTAATCAAAATGTCTGTTTGCCGGGTCCGGGAGAGTACACCCTATACGGTGATTCCTATGGAGTACACTACGCAGAAGATTTATCTTTAATATATCCTATGGATTCTTTATATCCGTACACCGATTATTATTTGTGCGTGGTTGTCCCGGTATATAACGCCGCGTTAGTAAATTTTACCGAAGAAGATTTTCAGTTAAAAGGCGTTGGCGCTGCTACCGCTTACGATGTTGTGGGGGGCTCTAGTTCGGCTGCATTGTGTTTTGTCTTTTTCCGGTTGCCGCAGTTAACGGACGATCGCTTACCGGCGATAAGCGAACTTAATTTTAATCTTGAAGGTTTTGAGACGGGTGACATTACGTTAGAGAAAGACAGTACGGGTGAATCGGATTATATAAACTATGACTATATCATAGACGCCAACGACAATAACGACGTTACTACCTATACGTTGAGCGTATTTCTTTTTTCTGCCCCCTCTTGTCCGATAGATCGTTTAAAAGATTTTACGGCAGAGCAGTTAACGGTTAACGGCACGGATAAACTTTTATCGTTTTATAAGTATTACGATTTTGATTACGGCTGTTACGTGATCGAGGCACATTACAGCATTGCGCTCGATTCCGAACACGAACATAATTACGAAATAATCAATTATAACGGATCCGGTCACTGGAAATTATGCGAATGTGGCGCGGCTTCCGATATCGCCGAACACGATATCATTTGGGATTTTGAAGATGAAAACTTCGCTAAGTGTCGCGATTGTGATTATGAGTACGATTTTGAAATCGACTCTATCGTATATACGTTAGACGGCTATAAAGCAAACAATTATTTTTACAATGTGATACTTAATAGCGAAACGGTTGGTATGATAATGACCAACCTCGTGCCCCGTAATGAGCCTTGGATCATTACCCGAAATTCAAGCGTGCTTCTTGGGCAATGGGTAACTTTTACGGAAGATTACGTCGTTCAAAGCGATACAACGTATTATCTCGTTATTCGCGTTATGGTATATGATCCGTTTTCTATTAGTAGGGGGTTAACTGCCGAAAAGATCACGTTAAAAGGCTACGGTACGGCAGACTTTTACGGGTATAACGATGATATTTCAGACTATATAGCGGTATTCAAATTGCCTAAGTTGGAACTCGTTCCTCACGTTCACGGCGGTTTGGTTATGGATGAAGAAATAACGATTTGCGGTACGGATACGAAAATAAACGGTTATTATCAATGTACTGTATGCGAGAAATATTTCGATTTACAAAATAACGAAATTGATCTCAAACACAAATTTACAAAAGATTGGGAAGCCGATGACGATAACCATTGGGAGGAATGTGAAACGTGTGGCTTAAAGCAAAAAGAAGGCGCACACGAATGGGAAAACTTTTCCGATGAACGCGCGCACGGCAAAATTTGCAGCGTCTGCGGATTAAAAGACGTAATCGACCACGTTTACGAAAGCGCAAGCGACAATACCTGCGACGAATGCGGATTCAAACGCCTTGTCTTAGATTATAGCGGTTACGTTGTGGACGGAAGTCTGGCTGATTTTGTATTTTCCGTTTCCGAAAACGACCTTGGCGTTACGCTCATAGAGGCGTCTTTTACTCTTTATGCGGGAGACGAAGAACAGTGGTTAGACGCTAGAGATTTTGCTACGTCGTATTTTAGACCGAACGAAGTATATTCCTTATCTTTCTCTTTGAGAGTGCCGAATAACTTTAATCCGAACGAGTTTTACAGCGGTTACTTTACGGTTGCCGGCGTGGGCGGTGCCGTTACCTATTTTTATGTTTCCCGTACTTATATCAACGTGTATGTTGCGTTGCCCGTTCTCGGCGGCGTCAGCGCGATAAAACCCGTTGAAAATTTAGATATCGTTGTAGACGGGTTAGAGGTCGGTAACGTTGTTAACAATATTGACATAACGTTTGGCGAAGGCAGTCAAGCGACGCTCGATTACTTCTACGTTCAAGTCGGCGAAACGACTTATAACGCCGAAACGCTAACCGAAAAAGTGTTTGCAAGCGGCACCGTTGCCATGATCGAGTTACAGTTGGTAGCACCCAAAGGGTATACCTTCTATGGGCTAACCAAAGAAAAAATTACGATTCGCGGAGTAAAAGATTTCGATATATACGTTTCGTTATCGGGCGGCGTAATGTATATAGAAGCTACTGTGGATTTCCGCGTTACCGAATGTGAGCATAACGTTGCTTGGGACGATATCGCCGGCTTCCATTGCGGAATGTGTTCTATTTGCTTGGAAAACATCAGTGAACCCCACGTCGATCACGACGATGACTTCTTTTGCGATGTTTGCGACGCTGAGATTAGCACGTACATATATGGCGTAGAGGCTAGTTTGCACGGTTATGAACTCAACAACGAAGTTGACAAAGTTACGGTAAGTTTAGCCGAAGGAACAAGGGGAATTGATTGGAGCAACGCCGCGTACGGCAACCAATGGTTTATAACGACCGATATAGCGTTAATCGATAGCTTGGTTGATTATACCGTCGGTTATTTTGCTCCCGACCAAACCTATTATTTGGCAATCCAATATAAAGCTTTAGACGGCTACGCTTTTGGCGGCTATTTATGGAAATCGGATTTTGCCATAGAGGGGGTGGGTGAGCCTGTTTATATCTCTGCCCATTCGAATTCTTCGGATTATTTGGTCACACTGGTTTACGAACTGCCTGTATTGAAAGGCGTAAGCACGATTAAATCCGTTGGCGATATCGCCGTTGACGTAAGCGGTTACGTTTATAACGGAACCGTTCAAGATACAGCGATTGCGTTAAAGGAACAATATCAATCTGTTTCTAACATGTCTGCGGCGTTTGAGACATACTACGAACCGATGAAAAGTACCGACGTGTTCGATAAGTCCCAATACTACTACATATCGTTTTATATTCTTCCTGCCGAAGGGTACGATTTTCACAACTTTAAAGAGGAAAACTTTACTTTGAACGGAGTTGGCGGAAGGATTGAAGAGTTTAGTATAGCGTCGAACAATTCGGGTGTTTACATTTTATTCGAGTTAGACGCGATAGAGTACCAACACGTTTGCGATAACGATTTTATAATAGTCGACGACGAATCTCATCAGAAAATATGTTCTGTTTGCAGAAAGCCTCAGGGCGAACGAGAAGAACATGATTTTGTCAATGATTCTTGCCTGATTTGCAATATGCCTAAAATAATCGAAATTAAAAACGTAACGTTCACGTTAGAGGGGTACGAATTAGGAAAAGAAATAACTGATATTAAGTTAACCACCGATTGTGAGAATATTCTGTTGGGTGATAAATACGGCAAGGATTACGTGTTGTACAACACGCCTTTCATGTTCGACTATCCGGGAACCTCGGTTTCGTTTTTTAGTCTGTATCAAGATTTGTTCTTGTGCGTAAAATTGGTTGCGAAAGATGACAACGTGAGGTTCCACTATGATTTTTCCGAAAAAGATGTCGTAATCGAAGGGTTGGGTTCGGCTGAGTATATCTACTGGGATGAATACCCGATTGCTGTGTTCAGATTGCCTGCGCTCCGTTATCCCCATAACCATGGCGGCGCCTGGGTGGAAGAAGTCCCTGCATCGTGCACGGATACCGGTACGAAAGGACATTACGAATGTACGGTTTGCGGTAAATACTTCGACAAACAAAACGTTGAAATCGAAGATTTAACAATCGAAATAAAACATAACCTTGGCACTTGGGTGGAAGAAGTTCCTGCAAAGTGCTCGGCAACCGGTATAAAGGGACATTACGAATGTGCCGATTGCGGCAAGTATTTCGACAAACAAAACGTTGAAATCACCGATTTAACGATCGAAAAAGACTTAACCAAACACAATTTGGGCGATTGGGTGAACGAAGTTCCTGCAAAGTGCTCGGCAACCGGTATAAAGGGACATTACGAATGTGCCG
>CAYXWN010000010.1:27467-50216 GCA_964468815.1 uncultured Clostridia bacterium
AAAACGTTGAAATCACCGATTTAACGATCGAAAAAGACTTAACCAAACACAATTTCGGTGATTGGGTAAACGAAGTTCCTGCATCGTGCTCGGCAACCGGTATAAAGGGACATTACGAATGTTCCGATTGCGGCAAGTATTTCGACAAACAAAATGCTGAAATTGCAGATTTGACAATCGAAAAAGACTTAACCAAGCACAATTTCGGCACTTGGGTGGAAGAAGTCCCTGCAACAACGCAAACCGATGGCGTTAAGGGGCATAAGGACTGCTCTATGTGCCACAAGCACTTCGATGAGAACGGAAACGAACTGACCGACCTCACAATCGAAAAACTCGGCGGAGATCCTTCCACCGACGGCAATGATAAAAAGAAAAATTGTGCGTCTTCGGTTGACGGTCAAAGTTTCGTAGCGATGTTTGTGGTTTTGGCGATACTCGTTTTTGTAAAGAGAAAACGCGCTAAACGAGATTAAGGTTTCCCCTTTTAGGGACGCGCCGTTAACTTTAACGGAAAAATAACGTTCTTTGCGTGAAGTGCCTTTATGGTAAAATTCCCGCGAATACACAAAAAACAGAGCAAGCATACTATATCGAATCGGTTAATGCTAAACGCGCGGTACGCGCGCTAATCAGAAGAACCTAAATCAAACGGAAAGTTTGGTTTGGGTTCTTTGTTTTTGCCGTAAAATTATTTAAATGGAAAAAAGAACTGTTTGAAAGTTTGGAATATAGTATAACGGATTCGGGAGAACGCGGAGAGAATTGATTCAATAAGAACGTTGTGTAAAAGGTCGATCATAACAAATCGAGTTAATGGGGGACGAAAAGAGAAGAAAATGTGAAATAGAAAACAAAATAGTGAAAAAAGTGCGTTAATGCGGTTGAAAAATTTTCACTTTTATGGTATACTGAAAAAAAGATTCAGTTATAAGGCGGTAAAAATGAAAAACAGAGGTGCGTTGACAATCGTTGCGGATAAAAAAACGGTGATTATTCCGTTTCATACGATTTTGTATATTATAATGGAAGGGAATAATGCGCGCGTTCACGTGCAATCAGGGCAGGTTTATCAATCGAGAATTACTCTATCGGAAATCGAATCCGTTCTGGACGATAATTTCATTAAGGTAAAGCGCGGTTGCATGGTGTCCGTGTTTGCGATTCATAACATTACGGAGAAAGTCAATCTCGTCAACGGCGAAACACTCGATTACGCTTGCCGTCATCGGGCGGAATTGATTGGGGAATTTCATAAGAAACAAGAAAAACTCATTCGGTATTTCAACGAATCCGTTGGATTGAATACGGAAGAAGAGTATCATCGGTATTACGCGCTGTTTGACGGTTTGCCGATCGCTTTTTGCGATATCGAAATGATATTCGATGAGGATTTTAAGGCGGTTGATTGGATTTTCCGTTATGCGAACAAAGCGCTTGCCGAACTTGAAAAAGTTTCGCTTGATAATATTATCGGGAATCGGTTCGGTAATTTGTTCCCGAATATGGACGTTAAGTGGCTGCGGACGTACGAACGGGCGGCGTTGTTCGATGAAACGATTAAGATCGTCGATTACAGCCCGGAGATTGATACGTATCTCGACATTATTTGTTTCCCGACGTTCAAGGGGCATTGCGGCTGTATTCTTTTCGATATATCGAAAATCAAATCGTATCGTCAAGCGACCGATTCGGAAAAGGCGATGACTGTATTCTTTTCCAAATTGATGAATGCGGATTGACGAAAAAAATTTATCAATATTTTTTAGAGAGAAAGGGGAAGCGTTTGATTGTTTTTCCCAAAAAGACTGACGGAATGATAATTTTTTGTAATTCATCACGGAACGACAACTGTGAGGTGTGACGAAATACAAAAATCCGTCAGTCTTTTGCGTTTCGTCACGCATTTTATTTTGATGTGTCGAAATACGCAAAACGGATTAAAAATTCTTGCGAAAGCAATTAAAATGTGATATAATGTCAGCGCATTGAGAGAAAAGCCTATGCAACGAAAGTCTGCCCGATTACATAAAGTTGAAGTGAACCCAAAAGTTAGACGCTTTTGGAGGTGCATATCAAGTAAAAACGACAGGCTAAAATTTTATTATTTTAAGGAGTTTTGCAATGAAAAAGATTTTCTTATTGGCAGTAATGTTGATCATGAGCACGTGTTTTTTGTTGCCCGTCGTCGGGTGTAATCAAGATCCCGATTGTGCGCATGAATGGCAAGATACGTCCGCGCGTACCGAACCGACGTGTACCGTGGCGGGGACGCAAGTGCAAAAATGTACGAAGTGCGATGGGATTCAAACGGTTGAAATCCCTGCGCTCGGTCATGCGTTTGCGGAAACGTGGACGGTTGACGAAAACGGGCATTGGCATATTTGCACGCGCGATAATTGCACGGCAAAATCCGATGAAGCAAATCACGTTGACGAGAATAAAAATCACGCGTGCGACGTTTGTGAAAAAGTCGTAAGCGAGTGCGCGGACGAGGATAACAATCATAAATGCGATACGTGCGGAAAGAGGTTGAGCGACTGCGCGGACGAGGATAACAATCATAAATGCGATACGTGTGGAGAAAAGTTGAGTGACTGCGCGGACGAGGACAATAATCACAAATGCGATACGTGCGGTGAAAAGTTGAGTGACTGCGCGGACACGGACAATAATCATAATTGCGATACGTGCGGAGCAACTGTTTCCGACCATACGGGCGGCGAGGCGACTTGTCAACAAAAAGCCACGTGCACGATTTGCGGTAACGAGTACGGCGAGTACGGTGCGCATAATTATGACGAAACGACTTGGGTGAAAAACACAACGAACCATTGGTACGCTTGTAAAACGACGGGTTGCACCCAAAAGAAAAACGAAGCGGCACATGCCTTTGAAAGCGGTTTCTGTTCGCAATGCGACGGCTATCAGTCCGCAGTGAAAAACGGTGACGTATACGAAATATCCAATGCCGGACAATTGTTCTGGTTTGCACAAATGGTCAACGGTGTTTCTGCGGACGGAACGGCGCAGAATCGGTCTGCCAATGCAAAGTTGACGGCGGATATTGATCTTGGCGGAAAAACGTGGTATCCCATCGGGTTGTATAAAGATATCGCCGTGGCAGGGGGCGAAGAGGTAACGGCGCAGTATCTTGGCACGTTTAACGGAAACTTCCACGTCGTTTCCAATTTTACCGCAAAGGGTAACGGTTCGCAGGGGCTTTTGGGGTATTTAAGCTGGAAGGCAACCGTTAAAAATTTAGGTGTAAAAAATGCGACGGTACAGGGGTGGAACGTAGGCGCTGTCAGCGGCTTTGACGGCAACTTGGAAAATTGTTTTGCCGTAAATTGTACGATCACGGGGTATTCCGAGAAAAATACGGACTCAGTGAAATTGTCTGCGGTTGGCGGAAATACTTCCCCGTCCAACGTTATGAAAAATTGCTTCGCATATAACTGTACGTTGAAAGTCGATGAAAGAGAAAACGGCTATTATATGCATCCTGTGGCAGGTGCTTACAGGAATTCCAAACTTACGAACTCTTACTATTACGAAATAAATACAAATAAGACTTTTAGTAGCAAAACGGGTGCTACGGAAAAGACCAAAGCGCAGTTTGCAAGCGGCGAGGTCGCTTACCTCTTAAACGGTTCTACTTCCGAGGGGACGTTGGCGTGGTATCAGACCATCGGCACGCACGAGTATCCCGTGTTTGAGGGAAGAACCGTGTACTGCGACGCGCGGTACGGCAGTTACTGTAACGCAACCGAACACACGGGCGGTACGGCGACTTGTCAACAAAAAGCCGTGTGTACGATCTGTGAGCAGGAGTATGGTAATTTAGCCGCGCACGACTATGAATGGATAAAAGGAAAAGACGGGCACTACCGTCGATGCAAGACCGAAAATTGTACGGAAGAGGAACCGTTAACGGCGCATACGTTCAAGGACGGTATTTGTTCGGCTTGCGGTGATTACGATGTTTACGGAACAGAGGACTTGTCGTTTGCTTATTACGTAAGGGATCAATATTACGAAGTAAAAAAATATAGGGGAAGCGAAACCGATATCGTTATTCCCTATTATTACGACGACGGGACGAACGGCGTCAAAGTGGTAAAAACGATCGTCGAAAAAGCGTTTGAAAATACGAATATTAAGAGCGTGTTTATTTCGGCAGGGGTAACGACGACGGCGTACAACGGCTTTGCCGGGTGTTCTTCCCTGGAACGCGTAACGTATGGCGAAAATAGCCAATTGGGAGCAATTTCGCCCTCTATGTTCAAGAATTGCTGGAGGTTGACGTCGTTTGAGATTCCTGGCAACGTAAAGACAATCTACAGCAGTGCTTTTTACGGGTGTTCAGGAATAAAGTCGATAGAGATTCCCGATAGCGTAACGAAGATTTGCGAGAGTGCTTTTTACGGCTGTGGATTGACGAGCATAACGTTTGGGGAAAACAGCCGTTTGACGACGATTGACAATTACGGTCTTTCCGGAATCAGAAAAATAACATCAATTACCATACCCGACAGCGTAACGACAATCGGAAAAGACGCGTTTAGCGGCAACTACCGCTTATGGAGCGTAACGCTTGGCGCAGGAATAACGGAAAGCGGATTGGGCGAGAATATTTTCCCCGAAAGCGTGCATGAAATCTATAACAAAAGTAAATTAAATCTTACCGCAGGTTCGGACGATTACAAAGGCATTGCTAAATACGCAAAACTCATCATAACCGACGGTGTTAGCAGAATAAGGACAAATGAAGACGGTTACACTTACTTAATCGTCGGCGATCAGGGGTACTTATTGAATTACAATAAAACGGATTCGCTAGATAAGATAACTTTGCCCCAAACGTTCGAAGGGAAAAATTACTCCATCGGCGGATACGCTTTTGCAAAGTCTAGTTTTGATAGTTTCAAGTTTACGGAAGTCGAGTTGCCGGATAATTTAATATCAATAAGCGGTTATGCTTTTTACGGAAACCAATGGTTGCGTTATATTACGATTCCGTCAAGCGTAACGTCGATCGGAAAATGGGCGTTCGGTAGTTGTTGCGGTCTTAAATCCGTTACGATTCCCCAAAACGTAACGTCGATCGGAGAGTATGCGTTTGATGCGAATTCGGTCTTAGAGAGCGTAACGTTTGAAACGGGCAGTCAATTAACTTCACTCGGTGTAGGTGCTTTCGAGTCTTGTGGCTATCTGAAATCCATCACGATTCCGAGCGGCGTAACCGTGATAAACGCGGATACGTTTAACAGGTGCAGAAACCTTAGCAGAGTGACGCTTGGAGATGGCGTAACTTCTATCGGAAAGAGTGCCTTTGAGGAGTGTTCCGCACTTGAATCAATCACGATTCCGTCAGACGTAACGTCGATCGGGAAGAGGGCGTTTGCTTATTCCGGTCTGAAATCCATTACGATTCCGAGCGGCGTAACCGTGCTTGAAGAGAGTATATTTTACTATTGCACGAAACTTGAAAGCGTGACGATCGGAAAAGACGTAACTTCTATCGAAAAGGAAGCGTTTAACAGATGCTCCGTACTTAAAACAATCAATTTTGCCGGAACGACCGAGGAGTGGCAAGGCGTTACGAAAGGTACTGATTGGCAAAAAAGCACCGGAACGTTCACCGTAAAGTGTTCGGACGGCGATGTTGCTAAGGAAGCGGTTTAAATCGTTTATATAGCGCGTTACTCTGAACAATTGAAAAGAAAAACAAATCAAGAAAAGCGGATAACGGCGGACTTTGATATGCACCCCAAAAGTTAGACACTTTGGAGGTGCATATTTTTATGGGTAAAACAGGACGAGAAAACCGAAGATACTCGACAGAATTTAAGATTTGTGTTATAATGGATATGCGAGAACACCACTTAAGTTATTCTGAAACTGTAAGAAAGTATAAAAGCAAAAATTTGATATTGTAAATTTAAGGCAAGTGTATTAATATAGAAGCGTAAGAAGCGAAAAGCCCTATTTTTAAGCGTTTTTTAGCCTAAAAATTTACATTTTTGTCAATTACATTATAGCAAGCAGAAAAAATTTTGTCAAACGAAAATAAAAAATATAAAATTAGCAAGATGTACGGAGGAAAAAATATGAGCGTTCACAAAATTAAGATTTCGGACGGTTGGGAATTAGGGCATTTTAAGTATGAGAAATTTAATCGTTGGTATCGTTATTTTGGGGATTGGACTTGTGACAGCGGAAAACTTGTCGGAATAAAATCGGGCGATTGGTTTCAAGCGATGGCTTATCCGAATTGTACGCCGCAGGGAGATTATGTGTTTTCTTGTAAATTTTCCGTCGGTGAAAATTCTCTCGCGCGCATTAACTTAAACTATGAGCCGCGCCGTTTGACGAAGTATGCATACTATTTAGGGAACGATTCGAATCCGTACGTAGTATTGGTAAAGGCAAAATCAGAGGACATAACGACTTGTACAATCCATGAAAAACGAAAGTAATTTATTCTTCTGCGTTCTCCGGTTGCAGTAGTTTAAAGAGTGTAACGTTTGAAAACACAAACGGTTGGTACGTTACAAAAGCAGCAAGCGGAACAAGCGGAACAAGCGTAACCGTGACAAATTCTTCGCAAAACGCAACCTATCTTACGTCAACTTATAACAACTACTATTGGAAGCGCCGCTAAGGAATAAAATTCACTCCGATTCGGAAAATTTTCGGATCGGAGCGAACTTAAAAACAAGAGCGAAACAGCGGTGACGGCGTTATTTAAAAATCAAAGTAAAATCCGATTCGGGGAAAAGATTCTCGGATCGGATTTTTTTATGAGAATTATGAGGTGCGTTTGTCTGAGCGGCTTTTGATAAAATGAAAAAATCGTTCGGGGAAAATTAAGGCAGACCGTCGAAGCGTTTGACGGAGTGGTTTTTGACAGAACGGAAAGCGTTTGAAAAATTAAAACAAACCGTCGGTGGGGAGAACGTTGTCGATCTTCCCGTTTTTTAGGGTTACGTCAAAATATTTCGCGTAATATTTGTTCGGCGGATCGTCCCGATACAGTAAGCCGACGCCCCTTTTTTCTAATTCGCGCGGCGGCGGAAAAATTCCGACGAAATCGCCGAGAAAGGGTTTGAGCTTTTCTTTGTTCGTCGCCATTTCTTCGGTGAGATAGCGGTCGACTTCGCCGTCGGCAAAAACGCTTTCAAAAAAGGCGTACGGGAGCAATCGTTCGGGAAGAGCGCGCGCAGAAAAGGATTCGGAAAGCGTGGTTTCTTTTGCTTCTACGCATAAAAGACCGTCGCGAAGGGCGTATTCTGTTTTTTGAACGTGTTTTGCTATGTCCTTGTGGCGAACGGTTACGGAAAAGCGGTCGCCTTTTAACTCGTAATCGTCCGCTCTTCCGAAAAAGACGCGCGCGATGTCGGGCGTTGTGCGGTAGACGGCGAGATAATGTTCTCTGCTCCTTAAAAGGACGGCGATCGTGTCTTTTTCTTGCGCGATTTCCGCGCCGTCGGCGGCGAGCGGAAGGGATTCCGCTAAAAAATCTTCTCGCGTTTCCAGCGAGATTTTTAAGCCGTTTTCGCGATAGAGGGTGACGAGTGCGTTCCCGAACCGTTTTTGCGCCAAGACGGCAAACTCCGCTTTCGGCGGTTCTGAGAATCGCAAAAACCACGCGCCGCCGAGGTCGGCAATCCGAACGTGTTCGGGCGGTCGCGCGAAAAATTCTTCGCATAAAAGAGAGTAGACGGGATAACTGCCGTCCAACGGGCACAGTTCGATCAACGGCTTTTCTTCGACGGAAAGCCGAATCGCGTGCTCGTCGCGGCGAATGCCGTCCGCTTTGACGGTAAACGGTTTATCGTATGAAAAATAGAAAAGCATGAATCCGTTCCTTTTTTCGATCTTCTCTTAAATTTATGCCGACGGCAAAGCAAAAATGATTTTATCGGGTATGAAAGGACGTTTATTTGTCAACAAATAGAGTAATGAAAGGACTGCGAGAGCAGAACGGAGGCTATTATGGAAAAGAAAAACGAAAAACGCGCCCGTGCATTGGCGGACGCCGTACGAAAGGGAAAAGAGGACGGAAAGACGCTTACGGAGATTTTTGAGGAATACGGCACGCAAAACGGCTTGGCGCGCGGAAGCGTGCGAAACGCCTATTACGACTTGGTGCAAAAGAGCCGCAACGAGGCGTTTTCCGCGAAATATCTGAACGGCGAACGGTTGACCGCGCAAGAGGTACGGTTATTCGGGGAAGAGGAAGAGCGTACGCTTGTCAAGACGATTTTATTGGGCAAACGGGACGGACGGTCGGCGCGCAGCGTGATTTTCGACCTTGCCGGCGGCGATCGGAAACTTGCGCTGCGGTTTCAGAACAAGTATCGGAACGTTTTACGGGCAAAGCCTGTTTTGATTCATTCCTTGGTAGAGGAGATCCGTGCGGAAAGCGGAGCGGCGTTCGATCCTCTTCTCGATTCTTCGCCGCGCTTTCGCGGAACGCAATTAAAGCGGTTGCAATCGGAGATCAACGCGTTGGTGGAACGGATTTCGGACGGCGTTCGCGCGGAAAACGAGCGATTGAAGGCGCGCGTCAAGACGTTGGAAGTCGAAAATGCGGAACTTACCGCCGCGCTTTCCGACGGCGGAAAAACGGCGGATTATTTTAAAAACAAGGGCGAAAAAACCGTCTTGAATTGATTTTTTAAGAATAACGGGGTAAAATCGCTTTTCAATTTTTTCCTATTGGAGTAAAATAACCTCATCAAAAAACAGGAGGAAAAAATTTGGATTTATTTCAAAAATGCAGTACGTTGGAAAACGTTCGTCAGGCAAAGGAATGGGGACTTTATCCTTATTTCCACCGTTTGGAGTCCGGTCAAGATACCGAAGTCGTGATGGAGGGGAAAGACATCGTCATGATCGGCTCTAACAACTATTTGGGATTGACTTCTCACCCCGAAGTGATTGCCGCCGGCGTGGACGCGCTTACGCAATACGGATCGGGTTGTTCGGGCAGTCGTTTTTTGAACGGGACGTTGACCGCACACGTTGCGCTCGAAGAAGAACTTGCAGAATTTTTGCAAAAAGAAGATGCGGTTACGTTTTCGACGGGGTTTCAATCCAATCTCGGAATTATCAGCGCGCTCGTCGGCAGAAACGATTATATTTTGTGCGACAAGGAAAATCACGCGAGTATTTACGACGCTTGTCGTTTGAGTTACGGAAAAATGGTGCGTTATCGCCATTCGGATATGGAGGATTTAGAGGATAAATTAAAGGAGATCGACGCCGCGCATGCAGGGATTTTAATCGTCACCGACGGCGTGTTCAGCATGAGCGGAGAAATTTGCAAGTTGCCCGAAATCGTCGCGCTTGCGCGAAAGTACGGAGCGCGCGTCATGGTGGACGACGCACACGGTTTGGGCGTGCTGGGCGAGCACGGCAGAGGAACGGCGGAATATTTCGGGTTGGAAGAGGAAACCGATCTTTATATGGGGACGTTTTCAAAGTCGCTTGCAAGCCTTGGCGGATATCTCGCCGCGAAAAAAGAAGTGTGCGAATACGTTCGGCATACGTCGCGCCCCTTTATTTTCAGCGCGTCGATCACGCCGGCGTCCGTCGCTTGCGCGCGTGCCGCGCTCGCAATCTTAAAAAGAGAGCCCGAACGGGTGAAAAATCTCGCGGCGATTGCCGACTATATGCGAGAGGGATTAAAGGCGCGCGGCGTTCCCTTAATCGAGAGCACCACTCCCATTATTCCGATTTACACGTACGACGATAAAAAGACTTTTCTCGCGTGTAAGTTGTTATTCGATCGCGGCGTTTACGTCAATCCGGTCGTGTCGCCGGCGACGCCGATCGGGCAGAGTTTGCTCAGAACGAGTTACACCGCGACGCATACCCGCGAGCAAATGGATCGGGCGATGACGGCGATCGCGGAAGTTCTTTCCGTCGTAAAGGACGCGGAATAAACGCCACGTTCTGCGGTGGTTGCGCTTCAAAAAACAAATTGATGAAAAAAAGAACGGCGGATGAAAAAATCTGCCGTTTTTTTCTTGACAGCAAACGAAAATCGCGCTACAATATAATTGCAAGTAAAAAGGTTGCAATTAGGAAATAATATGAAGCTTTCGTCAAAGGCTCATTACGGGCTGAACGCCTGTTATAAGCTGGCACAACTTTATCCGGACGGCAAGGCATCCGCGCGCGAATTGGAAGAAACGTTGTCCGTTTCGGGGAAATACTTGGAGCAGATGATGCGCCTTTTGTCCGTGCGCGATATCGTAAAGGCGCAACGCGGAGCGGCAGGAGGCTATTCGCTCGTTCGTCCGCCCGAAGCGATTACGGTGGGCGAAGTTGTGCGCGCGTTGGAAGACAACATGGATTTTATCCATTGCGCGACGAGGGAATCGCCCTGTAAGAAATGCGCTTCCGCGGCGGTTTGGCAAAGGCTTTATCGGGAAATCAATCAGGTTTTAGACAGCATGACGTTGGCGGACATGCTGAAAGGAGACGTATGAAACAGCCGATTTATTTGGATCATGCGGCGACGACGCCGCTCGATCCTACGGTTTTAGAAAAGATGACGCCGTATTTGACCGAGGTTTACGGCAACGCGAACAGCCAGCATATGTTCGGTCGGGCGGCGGATAAGGGCGTAGACGCGGCGCGCGATACGATCGCTTCGTTGATCGGCGCGAAGCCGTCCGAAATCTATTTCACTTCGGGCGGTACGGAAGCGGACAATTGGGCGTTGCGCGGCATCATGCTTGCGCAGCGAGAGAAAAAGCATTTCGTAATCAGCGCGATCGAGCATGCCGCGATGTTGGAAACGGCAAAGGCACTCGCGAAGTTAGGTTTTGAGTATTCGCTAGCGAAAGTGGATCAAGACGGGCGCGTGGATCTCGATTATTTGAAATCTATTGTGCGCGAAGATACTGCGCTTGTGGGCGTGATGACGGCAAACAACGAGGTCGGCACGATTCAACCGATTCGGGAAATCGCCGCGATCGCGCACGAAAAGGGCGCGTTGATGTTCACGGACGCCGTGCAGGCGGCAGGCGTGCTCGATTTGAACGTAAAGGAGTTGGGTGTCGATCTCATGTCCGCTTCTTCCCATAAAATTTACGGACCGAAAGGCGTCGGTATGCTGTACGTTCGCAACGGCGTGCGCATTGAAAATCTCGTTACGGGCGGTCATCAGGAGCGGACGCGGCGAGGCGGAACGACCAACGTTCCGGGCGTCGTCGGGTTTGCAGAGGCGTTTCGCCTTGCGGTGGCAAACAGAGAAGCGAACAACGCGCACGTTACGGCGTTGAGAGATCGCTTTATTGATCGCGTTTTGGCGGAAGTCCCCGACGTAAAATTGAACGGTCACCGCACGGAGCGGTTGCCGGCGAATGCGGATTTTTCTTTCCGTTATATCGAGGGAGAATCGGTGTTGTTCAGTTTGGACCTCGCCGGGATCGCCGTTTCCAGCGGATCGGCTTGTTCGTCCGGATCGCTTGAACCGTCGCACGTTTTGTTGGCGATGGGCTTGCCGGAAGAGTTGGCGCACGGCTCTATTCGCTTTACGTTCGGCAAACACAATACGGTAGAAGAGGTGGATTACACGGTAGATACGTTGAAATCCATTGTCATGCGGCTGAGAGAAATGTCGCCGCTGTTTCACGGAATCGGAGGAGAAGAATCACATGTATAACGAAAAGGTAATGGAGGCATTCGCGCACCCCAAGAACGTGGGCGAGGTGGAGAACTACGACGGAATCGGCAAGGTCGGCAACGCGGCTTGCGGCGATATTATGCAGATTACGTTGAAAATCGAAAACGACGTGATCACGGACGCGAAGTTTAAGACGTTCGGCTGCGCCGCGGCGATCGCGACTAGTTCGACCGCGACGGATATGATCATCGGCATGACGGTGGAAGAGGCGTTGAAGGTCACGAACAAAAAGGTAGTCGAAACATTAGAGGGCTTGCCTCCTCAAAAGTTGCACTGTTCCGTGCTCGCGGAAGAGGCGATTAAGGCGGCGATCGAGGATTACCGCGCGAAAAAAGAGGGCAAAAAGACGAGCGAAGAAGTTCCCTACGTATAAAATTCCCTTTTTTGCCCATACTGCTTCTGCACCAAGGAGGACGGTATGGACGATAAGTTTTTATTCGGCTTAGCACTCGGTATTCTCGGCGGCGCGGTGATTGCGACGAATTCCATCAAGGCGCGTCAAGCGGTCAAACAGGGACAAGAGCAAGTCATCGCAAAGGTGAACGAAATGCAGGGCGATAAGAAAGCCAAAAAGCAAGACTAATCGAAAAACGGGCGGAGTTCGTCAAATTCTGCCCGTTTTCTATTGCTTATTTTTTTCGGGTATGGTAAAATAAGAAATATGGAACAGTTGATTGCGCTGGATATCGGGGAAAAACGAATCGGCGTAGCCGTGACCGATCCGTTCGGTACGTACGCTTTGCCGCACGGCACGATTTTTCGCAAGACGATTAAAATTGATCTTGCGGAAATCGCTAAGATCACCGCAGAACGCGGAGCGGCAAAAATCGTATGCGGACTTCCCGTCAATTTCGACGGAAGCGAATCCCGACAGACGCGCGACGCGCGGTTTTTTATTGATCGGTTGAAAGAAGCCGTTTCGATCCCCGTTGTGACTGCGGACGAGCGTTGTACGACCATAGAAGCGCACCGCGTGTTGATCGAGGGAAATATGCGGCGGGAAAAAAGAAAGCAATATGTTGACAGTATTGCGGCGACGTATATACTGGAAGGATATCTTAAAAAAACAAAAAAGGAGAACGAACATGTCTGAAAAGGATTATGAAGGGAAATGCACCTGCGGGTGTGAGCACGACGCTTGCGATCACGATGATTGCGATTGCTGCGGAGAACCGGAGATTGTCGAATTGTTAGACGATTCCGGCAAAAAAATGTCTTTCTACCATTTGGGAACGATCGAATATAAAGAAAAATATTATGCGGCGTTCCAGGCGGCGGAAGAGGTCGAGGGTTTGGATGAGGACGAACTCGTGATTTTTGAGATCGCGAATGCCGATAACGAGGACGAATCCGCGCTTTTGCCCATCGAGGACGAGGCTCTTTTAGACGAGGTTTACGAGGAATTCTGCCGCGCGATGGAAGAGGACGATCTCGCAGACGAGGCGATGTCGCTCGAGCCGGACGAAGAATAAGCAAAAAATCGGAAAGACAGCGGATTTCGCTGTTTTTCTTTTTAAAAGCAAACGGAGAACAACGTTTGATTGTTTTTGTTTTCCGTTTGGGACAAACGCTTGCCGCCGTTCGTTATAACGGTGACGCAATGCGTAAAAGACAAAAGAGGAGAGAATATCATGAAGAAAATCATCGTTTTTATGTTGACGATAGCGCTTGCGCTCTGCGCGGCGGGGCTTGTCGCTTGTACTCCTTTTGACGCGGAAGTAACCGTTTCGCAAGTAGGAACGGAACAAGTCGTTCGCGTGCAATGGGAAAGTGAAACGCGCGTGGATAAGATAGCGGTAACCGTCGAACACGACGGAAAAACGGTTTCTCGCGCCGCGTATGAGGGAAAGGCAATCGCCGGCAATTCGGTCGAAGTGGATGCAATGTACGGCAATCTGACCGTCAAGGTGGATTTGTTCACCGACGACGGCTCTTGTCATCGGGAGAACACGGTCGTGCTGACCGCGCCCGAATATAATTTCGCGCCCCTTTCGGGAACGATGCCCGTGCTGTTGTTTACGTTGTCCGTTGACGAAATTACGGCGAACGGCAGTATTCCGACTTTCGTTTGGTTGGCGCGCGCCGGTGCGTGGGATTGGGACAATCTGCCGGACGGCGTTTATCCCATGCCGAACGCTTCTTATGAAGAATACACGCAGCACGACAATTACGCGGCGATGGTGGAAAAGACCGTCGCTTATATTAAGGAACTTGCGGAAGCGAATCCCGAATCCAAATTCAATTTGTACTTAAACGATTTTAATGCGTACCTGTATCCGCAAATGATTTTGGCGCAAGGCGTGGAAAACTATTCGCTGAAATTGCTTTCGGACGGCACTGCGAGTTATCAAGATTTCAACAAAACGTTTAACGTCGAAGATCCGTCTGCGGTTTATGCGGCGATGAAGGAAAAACTCGGTGCGTTCGTTGAAGAAGTGACGGGCAACGCGTCTTATCCGGACGGCGAATTTTCCATCGACACGGGCGAATTGCGTTCGTATTGCTATTTGTTGGCACGCGAATACGAGAACGTGGAATGGTGGTTGACGCGTCTGAACGGGACGCTTGCGAGCACGGACTCGTTCTTGGCGGAAGCGAAGACGTATTTGACCGAAAAGAACATCGGGAAATTGCTTAACGCGTTGACCGACGAGGGGAAGGAAACGTTGAAATCGCTCTATCATTTCGGCGACGAAATGTTCGGCGATGCGCAAGAGAAAAAGATTATGGTATTCCTCGGAACGCATCTTACGAGTCAGGCGAATTTTGCGGAATACGCGCGCTTTACCATGCAATATTACGGCGACGAATTCGTCTACTATTATAAGGGACACCCCGCCACGCCGACCGATTTGTATCCGGAGAAAAAGGCGGAGTTCGAATCGCTCGGGATCGTCGATTTGGATAGTTCGATTGCAGCGGAGTTGATTTTGTTTTTCTACCCCGATCTCTATCTTTGCGGCTATCCGTCCTCTACGTATCTCAGCGTGACGAATGAGGAAAAGGCGTGCGGACTGTTCGGCGTAACCAAGGAGAACGCTTCGCAATACGAGTATTTTGAAATGATGGATTTCTATCTTGCGCCGATTCAGGCGCACGGGGAACGGTTTGATTCGATTCCAAAGACGGAAGAGCACGATTATTTCGTGGCGGAGTTTGCGGACGAGCGGATCGCGCTTTACGACGCGACCGCGAACGAAATAAAATACTACGAGCCGAAAGACGGCGGTTTCGTCGAATGTGCTCCTGCCGCCGATGAAAACGAGGAAGCGTAAAGAGCGGTCTTTTACGGAAAATTATATAAAATTTGTGCGCGACGCTTCGCTTTTTGCGAAAGCGTCGCGTTTTTTCTGTGCCGATTGCGAGCGGACGCGTTGTTTCGGCTGCGAAATTTGCGCGTTTTTCAAGATAATTCGCGTTTTTTTCGCGGCTCTTATTTCTTTTTTTCGCTTCGCGCCGTTTTTTTTCTTAAAACAGTTGACATACGTCGATAAAATATATATAATACAAGTCGGTTTGTTTAGTTATCTTTAACTAAAAGTTTAGAAATATTAAACTTTTATTTATTGAACGTTAAGAGTGAAAAAGAGTTTAACAAGTTTTAACTAAAAGTTTAGTATTTGTAAACAACGGGGAATCGGCTATGAAGATCGGAGAAAAAATAAAAGCGTTGCGTTTGCAATGTGAGTTGACGCAAGAGGAACTTGCAGACCGTTGCGAGCTTACGAAGGGGTATATTTCTCAGTTGGAAAACGAGTTGACCAGCCCTTCGATCAATACGCTGATCGATATTCTTTCCGCCCTCGGCACGTCCCTTCCCGAATTTTTCAAGGACGAGGACGCAGAGGAAAAGGTCGTCTTTACGCAGGAAGAATTTATCGAAAAGAAGAACGAGGATTACACCCTCAATTGGCTCGTTCCGAACGCGCAGAAAAACAGCATGGAACCGCAGCATATTCGGCTGAATCCCGGCTGTCAGACGGAAGAGGACTTTCCGCACGACGGCGAGGAGTTCGGTTATCTGTTGGACGGGGAAGTTTCGATCGTGCTCGGCAAAAAGCGGTACAAATGCAAAAAGGGACAAAGTTTTTACTACAAAACGGATAAAATTCACTATATCGTCAATCAACGCAGCAAGCCTGCGGTGTTTATATGGGTGTCCAGCCCGCCGAATTTTTAACGGAGAAAAATCATGAAAGAACAAACGACGGAAAACATCATCGAGATTCGGGATCTCGTCAGACAATTTGACGACGACGGCACGATTGCGGTCGATCATATCAGTCTGAACATCAAAAAAGGCGAATTTGTGACCTTTTTAGGTCCGTCCGGCTGCGGAAAAACCACGACGCTTCGTATGATCGCCGGTTTTGAAAAGCCGACGGAGGGTGAAATTTTGCTGAACGGAAAAGAAATCGGCAATCTGCCTCCGCACAGACGCCCCATCAATACGGTGTTTCAACGCTACGCGTTGTTTCCGCATTTGAACGTTTACGACAACGTTGCGTTCGGCTTGAAATTAAAGCGAGTAAAAGTTACGTACGAGGACGATAAGGGAAAACGCTTCGACCGCGTGGAAAAACTCGGCAGAAAGGAGATCTCCGAACGGGTGGAACGCGCGTTGAAGATCGTCGATTTAGAGGGGTTCGAGCGGCGCAGCGTCGCAACGCTTTCGGGCGGACAGCAGCAACGCGTCGCGATTGCGCGCGCAATCGTCAACGAACCGCAAATCTTATTGTTGGACGAACCGCTCGGTGCGCTCGATCTCAAAATGAGAAAGGAAATGCAGATCGAATTAAAGGAGATGCACAAAAAATTGGGGATCACCTTTATTTACGTTACGCACGATCAAGAGGAAGCGCTTACTATGAGCGATACCATCGTCGTCATGAAAGACGGCACGATTCAGCAGATCGGAACGCCGACGGATATTTACAACGAGCCGGCAAACGCGTTCGTCGCGGACTTTATCGGGGAGAGCAATATCTTTTCGGGAACGATTACCGGAAATCGCAAAGTTCGGTTTATCAATAAAGTATTCGACTGCGTGGACGATTTCGAGAAGAACGAAAAAGTGGACGTGGTGGTTCGCCCGGAGGACGTCGTTTTAAGCGAGCGCGGAACGGGCATGGTAGACGGCGTGATCACTTCGTCTGTGTTTAAGGGTGTTCATTACGAAATGACGTTTACGGTCGGAAAAACCGAAGTCGTCATTCAAGACACGGTGGAAAGAAAGGTGGGGGAAACCGCTAGTATTTCCATTGCGCCCGATTCCATTCATATCATGAAAAAGGAATTTTCGGTAAATCGCTACGAGGGCTATATCACCAAGCGCAACACCGTTTGTTTCGGCGACGGGGAATTTGCGTGCGACGTTACGCAACTTTATCCCGGCTCGCATTTGGACGAGGAAGAGTATCTCGTCACCGCCGACGGCGAGCGTTTGGATCTTACGGATACGGACGTCTTAGTCGAGGTCGGCTTAAAGGATATCGACATCAGCGACGATCAAGAAATCGGCGGTGCGATCGGAAACATCGTGTCCATTATCTATAAAGGCGATCACTATCAAGTGATCGTGCGCACGGACGAAAACGAAGAGGATTACGTTTTGGATACCGAATATACTTGGAACGAAAACGACCGCGTTTCCGTTTCTATTCCGTCTGCGGCGATTAAGATGAAGTTAAAGACGGAGGAAAAGAGATGAAAGAAGCGAAAATAATCGCGCGCGCCCCCGTTTCGGAGAGCGGTGACGGGAAAAAACGGTTGTTTTCTTTTTCCCGTAAGCAGCTTTGTATTCCGTACGGCGTGTTTTTGGCGTTGTTCGTCGTGTTTCCGCTGCTGTTGATCGTCTACAATGCGTTTACGGACAGCGACGGCGGCTTTACCTTTCAGAACTTCGTTCGGTTCTTTTCGGATTCCACGACGATTACCAATCTCTTGATGAGCCTTTTGATCGCGTTCGTGACGACCGTCGTCTGCCTTTTGATCGCGTATCCCGTAGCGTATATCTTATCGCGTATGTGTGCGGCTCATTCTTATATTTTGGTTATGTTGTTCGTTTTGCCGATGTGGATCAACTTCGTGTTGCGCGCCATGGCACTACGAGAATTGTTGGATTTGTTCGGAACGTTGGAAAGTTATAATTTTTTGAATACGGTCATCGGGATGGTGTACGATTTCCTTCCGTTTATGATTCTTCCGCTGTATACGACGCTGACGAAAATGGATCGCAGTTTGGAAGAAGCCGCCGCAGATTTGGGCGCAAGCCGTTCGCGCGTCTTTTTGAAAGTGACGCTACCCCTTTCCGTGCCCGGAATGATCAGCGGAGCGATGATGGTTTTTCTCCCGACGATGAGTTGTTACGTTATTACGGACACGTTCGGAATGGGAAAAATTCCCTTGATCGGGAAGTTGATCGAAGAACAGTTCAGTACGCTGAGCAATTGGAATTTCGGCTCGGCGATCGCGATCGTCATGTTGATCGTCATGTTTATTACCATGCTTTTAACGGGCGGCTTTAAGAGCGAAAACGTCAGAGGAGGCGCGTTATGACGAAAAAGATTCTGTCTTATTCTTTTCTCGCGTTAGTGCTTGCGTTCGTTTACGCGCCCATCGTTTTGTTGGTGATTTACAGTTTTACGGATTCTGCGATCATCGGGAAATGGAACGGTTTTTCGCTTAAATTGTACGCACAGTTGTTTACGAACGAGCGCGTCAGAACGATGATTATCAACACCGTCGTGCTTGCCGTTTTGGCGGCGGGGCTTTCCACGGTTTTGGGAACGCTCGGCGCGATCGGCATTTTTTACAGCCGTGGCAAGTTCGGCAAGGTCGTAAAAGGGGCTTCCAATATCAACGTCATCAATGCGGAAGTGGTAATCGGCGTTTCGCTTGCGTTGTTGTTCTCCTTTTTGGCGTTTAACCGAACGTATTTTTCTTTGCTGTTGGGACATATGGCGCTGTTGACGCCGTTCGTGGTTCTTTCGGTCACGCCCAAATTAAAGCAAATGGATCAAAGCCTTTACGAGGCGGCGTTAGATCTCGGCGCAACGCCGACGAAAGCGCTTTTTCAAGTGGTGATTCCCGAAATCTTATCGGGAATCGTGAGCGGCTTTATGCTTGCGTTGACGCTTTCGTTGGACGATTACGTCATTACGTCCTTTACAAAGCCTACCACGTTCGATACGATCAGCACGTATGCTTACAACGCGGTGAAAAATCAAGCGAAATCCGATCTTCCCGTATTGCGCGCGCTTTCGGCGATCATCTTTTTGATCGTCGTGGCGGTCGTGATCGTGATGAACGTTCGCGCGAATAAAAAGAGGGTAAAATAAAATGAAAAAAATATCCGTGGTATTGACGGCGTTGATCGCCGTGTTATTCGTCGCGAATTCCGTCTTTGCGCCGACCGTCGTTTCGGCGGCTGCGCCCGCTGTTTTGCGCGTATGCAATTGCGAAGATTATATCGACGAAACCGTCTGTTCGGATTTTGAGGCGTATATGGCGGAAAAGGGCAGACCGGTCAAGGTGGAATATTCTACGTTCGGCACGCCCGAAAATCTGTATAACGATTTGAAAATCGCGAACGGTTATCTTTACGACGTCATTTGTCCGTCCGATTATATGATCGAAAAAATGGCGAAAGAGGGGATTCTCGCAAAAATCGAACTTGCCGACGACGGGAATTATCAAACGTACGCTTCCCCTTATATCAAGGAGATTTTTGAAAATAAAATCACTTGGGACGACGGCGCGGAATCGTTATCCGATTACGCGGTCGGTTATATGTGGGGAACGCTCGGCTTCGTTTACGATCCCGAATATTCGGATTCGATCGTCGAGGATATGAACGATTGGGCTTCGATTTGGAAAACGGATTACAAAAACAAAGTCACGATTAAAGACAGCGTAAGAGACAGTTATTTCCTCGGCGTTGCTTATTCGTGTCGGGACGAACTTTCGCAGGTTGCCGCCGATTACGCCGCAGGTGCGCTTACGTCGGAGGCGTATAACGCGAAACTGTCCGAAATCTTTAACCGCACGGACGAAAAAACCGTTTTGGAAACGGGCGAGGGACTTTCCGCATTGAAAGGGAATCTCTTCGGCTTCGAAGTGGATAGCGGAAAGAACGATATGGTTACGGGTAAAATCGCCGTCAACTTCGCTTGGAGCGGCGACGCGGTTTACGTTATGAACGAATCCGAACCGGACAAAGAACTGTGCTACGCCGTTCCGAATACCGGCAGCAACGTTTGGTTCGACGGTTGGTGCGTTCCGAAAAACGCTGCGCAAAAAGAACTTGCGATCGAATTTATCGAGTATCTTTCCACGCCCGAAATCGCCGTTCGCAATATGGAATATATCGGCTATACCAGCGTAATTGCGGGAGATCGGGATTTTTCCATTGATTACTACGAAGAGGACGCCGGCGGCAATCTCATCGAAGATTCTAAGGAAACCGTTTATTATACGGGCGTGCTCGATTGGGTGATTCAAACGTACGGTTTGGAAACTGAACCTACCGACGGATACGAGGAAGCGAATCTCGGGTATTTCTTCGGAGAGGATGCGAACGCTGTCTTGTATACGGACGTATCGGGCAGACAGTTTTCCACGCAATATCCGACGGAAGATATTATAAACCGCTGTGTGGTCATGCATTATTTCGATCGGGACGCGAACACGCGCGTTAATAAAATGTGGGAAAACGTCAAGGGGGCGACGCTTCCGCTTTGGGCGATTATTGTAATCGTCGTGATTTTGGTGTTGATCGTCCTTTCCGTGACGCTGTATCGTTTCCGTGAAAAACTCTTTAACGGTTTGCGCGGTGCTGACAGACGGAGAAAAAAATATAAGGTCGTTGAAAGAAAGGATATTTATTGATGGGGAACGTTTCCGTAATTATCTGCGCGGCAGGAAAGGGCAATCGCGCGGGGTTTGCAGACAATAAAATTTTTCGTGCGCTCTCGGACGGGCGTACGGTTTTGGAACGCGCCGTATGCGCGTTCTTTCCCTATGCGGAAGAAATCGTCGTCGCGGCGGCGACGGGGGAAGAAGAGCGGATTCGTTCGTTGTTCGGCGATCGCGTGATTGTCGTTTCGGGGGGCGAAACGCGCACGGAATCGGTGCGGAACGCCTTGCAGGTCGTGAGAGGAGAGGTTGTGCTCGTTCACGACGCAGCGCGCCCTTACGTTACCGCGGATGTGATTGAAAATTGTATTCGTTCGGTCAATCGTTACGGTTCGGGCGTCGCTGCGATTCGGACGACGGATACCGTTTGCGCCGCGCAAAACGGCGAGATGACGGCTTCTTACGGAAAGACGCTGTTCGCCGTTCAAACGCCGCAGGGCTTTCGGACGGAAGAGTTGCGGCGCGCCTACGCTTGTGCGGTCGGCGAATATGCGGACGATTCGGCGGTTTACGCCGCGTTTATCCGTGCGCCGCATTTGTCCGAGGGGGACGCGGCGAATAGGAAACTTACTTTTTCGGCAGACTTTCCCCCGTCCTATTCGGTCGGAGAGGGGTTCGATTGCCACTCGTTCGCTTTGGGTAGAAAGTTGATTTTAGGAGGGATTGAAATTCCGTACGAAAAGGGGCTTCTCGGACACAGCGACGCGGACGTTTTGACGCATGCCGTCATGGACGCGTTGCTTTCCGCTGCGGGGGAGCGCGATATCGGCGTACAATTCCCGAACACCGATCCCGATTATCGCGGAATTTCTTCCACGCTCTTATTGGAGCGCGTGTTGGAACGCGTGCGCGCGCAATGGAAAGTCGAGAGCCTTTCCGCCGTCGTTATGGCGGAAAAACCGAAATTAAAGGGGTATATTCCCGAAATCGCCCGTTCTCTCGCTTCTTTGGCAGGGCTTCCCTTTGTCGGGCTTTCCGCCACGACGTTAGAGGGACTCGGCTTTGTGGGGAGAGAAGAGGGTATTTGCGCTCGCGCGACGGCGTTGTTGAGGCGGCTATGAGAGAAAACGGCTTAAAATCAATAGTGCTTGCGATCAATGCGTTGTTGTGCGTTCTGATCGCTCTGTTGACCGCTTTTGCGCTGGACGGTTGGGGAACGTTGGTAAAACTCGCGTGTTTCGGGATTGCCGCAGTCGGTTTGGCGTGTGGTTTTGCGTTCTTTTTTCGAAAAAAGGAAGCGCTTTTGAAAAGTTGCTTTGTTTTGATCGCTTGCGCCTTCCTTTTTATCGCGGTGCTTGCGTTGCTTACCCGCTTTGCTCATTTGAACGATTACCCGACGGACGGGGAAAAGATCGAACGGTTGACGCAGATGATTCGCGATACCGGCGAATGGGGTATGGCGGTTTACGTTTTGGTTCAAATTTTACAAGTGGTGATTCTTCCCTTGCCGGCGGTGGTTTACTACGTTCCCGGTAGTCAAATATGGGGTGCGTGGACGGCGACGTTATTGGCTTCGTTCGGCGTTTTGATCGGCTCGTTGATTTGCTATCTGCTCGGAAGAGTGTTCGGAAAGCGCGTCGTAATTTGGATTGCAGGGAAAGAAACAACCGAAAAATACGCCGGCTATATCGGAAAAAAGGGAAAGGGAATCTTCGTTTTAATGCAGATTTTGCCTTTTTTTCCCGGACGATATTCTCTGCATGATCGCCGGACTTACGTCCATGAATTTTCCTTTCTTTTTGGTAACGATGGTTTTGGTTCGTCCGATCGTGATCGCCGCGTATTGCTTTTTGGGAAGCGGAACGGTGATTCCGTTCAGCGGTTGGGGAATTGCCGTTTGGATTGTGATCTTCGCGGTGTGTATTGCGCTCGCCGTGCTTTCTCTGAAATATCAAGACCGCTTCGAACAATGGCTCGTGCGTAAATTTTCGGGGAAGAAAACCGAAGAGGCGCAGGACGGCGAAGTTGAAGAATAACGTCGATTTTTGCACTTTGAAATTTTATAAAACGGCAGCCGCGGCTACCGTTTTTTTGTTATAAGAAAGCGGCGGCGACGTCGGCGTTGCCGAACAGTGATATGCACCCCAAAAGTTAGACAGTTTTGGAGGTATATATTTTTATGGGTA
>CAYXWN010000011.1:0-49960 GCA_964468815.1 uncultured Clostridia bacterium
TTCACAAATGATTTAATATTTAATTTTTGTCTAAACTTTGGGGTTCACTTCAAAACGGAGTTCTTCTTTTAATTGATTTTATTTTTTATCTTTTATTTTTTGCTTTTCGGTTTTTGTTCAACCTTAGTTTCTTCTTTCGGATTCACGCACAGAAGAACGATGATCGCGATCAAGCAAAGCGTTCCTAAACCGAGGAACACGACCGTCCAAACGTTGTTTTCCAACCAATCGCTGGGAACGGTAACCGTCTTGTTCTTCTTTTCCACCTTGATTACCGTTGCCGCGTCGGCGGACAAACCGGTCAACTTCTTCGTCGCGGTAAGTTCGATTTTATAATAACCGAGCGCGTGCGGCGTAAAGGTCAATTTTCCGTTATACGAGATGGAACTGAACGTATCGTAATTATCGTCGTTCGCGTCCAATTCGGAGGACGGTGTGATTTCCAACCAACCTTCGGCATCCGGATCGGAACTGTTCTTGTTGTAGAACAATTTATAATTGGATTCGTATTCTACGCCTTTCACCGTGAAACTCTTCGCCGTGTAAGAAACGCCGACGTAAGCGGATTCCTGAGAGGTCGAAGCGGTAATGATAACGGGCTTGTTGTTATCTTGAATATTGAAACGGAAGATCATATCCTCGTAGATTCCGCCCTCTTCAAAGTCGGCGTCATCCATCGTGAGATCCTCGTTATAAGACTTGTAGAATTTTACGTAGAACGTGTAATCGCCTGCACTCGCAACGGGGATTCTCCAAGACGAAGCCGTTCCAGTCGTCTGATCGGATTTCCACGCAATGGAGTAACTCAACGCGTTGTAACTGCAACCGTTCCCCTTGACGAACCCCTCCATCGAAGGCAACGAGAGGTATTCGGAAGAACCGAGTTGAATGTATTCGCCCGCTTCCTTATCTTTATAAACGGAGTCCGCGAGATCGGCTTTGAACTTTTCGATCGCTTCGGTTGCCGTCAAATCGTAAGAGGGCTTCTCCTCGTCCTTAATGACGCTGACCGCGTACGAACCGAAAACCGTTTCGTCTGCCCCTTCGCCGGCAACGACGTCAAAGGCAAATTCGCCCAAGCGATTGAAAATCAAATATTTCGTCGAAGTTTCGGCAAGATAAGTCGCGCCGTCGTCCGTCAACTTTAACGAGAGATCGGACGTCGAAACGCTGTATTCCGCCGTGGGCAATACGCCGTAAAGCGTATAGGTGATTCTGTATTTGTAACCGTAAATCTTAACGTTTACGCCGTCTACCTCATCGAAAAAGTCATCGCGCAAAGCAACCGTCTGCGGAACGATTTCGGCAAATTTTCCCTCTTCGTTCTGCGCAAAGGTCTGCGTGTTGATTTCCTTGACGGTAACCGTAACGTCCGCACTTCCCTCAACCTTAAAGGAGAGATCCGCGAGTTGCTTATCGTATTTGCGAACGGCGTCGAACGTGCCGACCGAAACGGTATTAACGGAAACAGCGAGGTTTGAAACGGATAACGCGATCTCGGTCGTGTTTGCTACGAACGCGCAAATTTCCGTACCGTTCTCGTCCGCTTCGGGATTGACCGTTGCGTAAAGTTTCCCGTCCTTAACGGTAAGTTTCAAAACGTTCTTTACTTCTTCTTCGCTCGTTACGACCGGAGAATCGGACGTAAACGTAAAGGTCAACGCTTCGAACGCGCTCGCCTTGAACGACATCGAAAAGTCGCTGATAACGAGTTCGCGAACAAACGTCGCTTCCGTATCGTCGTGTACGGAAAGAACCAAGTCGGAACCGTTCATGGTTGCTTTGGAAACGATTGTGTCCTCCGCTTCTTTAAACGAAAAGAAATTCGTCGTATCCTGCTCTGCGGCATATACCGCCGGCGCGCTCTGATAACAAAGCAAGCCGCCCGCAATGCTGAGGGCAAATGCGAGAACAAGGCAGAGGATTTTTAGGTTTTTCGTGATTTTCATGCTATTCTCCTGCTGTGATTTCTCGGTCGGAACCGAGTTTTTCAGAAAAAAAATCGCGTCTTTGCGGAGCAACGCGTTCCTCAAAAACGATAATTCCTCATAATCTTTATTATTTTACTAAAAATTATTCCGTTTGTCAAGCCTCTATATACTCTTTTTCACGCCGCGAGGATGTTTTTGCATAAGATATTGAGAGAGAGCGACGAAAGAAACGGTCGCTTTCCCCGAACGAACGGATAAAACGCCATGAATTTCTTTCTCTTCACTACCGCACTCGCCGTCAGCGCGGACTCTTTCGTCTGCGGCATTTCCATTGGATTCGCCGCAAAGAAAAATCATATCGTCGTCCTCGGCGTCGCGCTCACCGTATTTTGCATGTGTCTGATCGCAAACTGCCTGGGAACAATGCTCTCCGCATTGCTGAACGAAACCGTCGCCGCACTCGGCGGACTTGTTTTGATCGGCATAGCGGTCTTCAATTTCTTCTCCGAAAAAGAAAGTACGCCGTCGGACGCGCTTTTACGACAAAGTTTGATCGTCGGATTCGCCGTCGGCTTAGACGGCGCGTGCGCAACCTTTTCGTTGGCGTTGAGCGGATACACGAGAGTATCCGTCCCTGCCTTGATCGCTCTGTTGCACGCGGCGATGATCGCTCTCGGCGCGGCGTTATCCAAAACACGCGCGCTGTGCCTTCTGCAAAAAGCGGATTTTCTTCCGCCCTATCTGTTGATCGCGTTGGGTTTATACAAACTTTCCGCGCTCTTTTAGGCGCGCGGCTTGACGATACGCATCAATGCGTCCAACTCGAATTCCGTCCAAGGAAAGACGTCTTTCGGCGGTTGAACGTCAAACACCAACCGTTCTTTCGTGACGGGATGCGTAAACGCAAGATAATGCGCCCATAACGCGAGATATCCCTTTTTCGCCTTTTCTCCGCCGTAACGCATATCACCGAATACGGGCGTTCCGATCGCGTTCATCTGCACGCGAATCTGGTGACTTCTCCCCGTATGCAAACGGACCTCTGCGAGAGAAATATCCCCTTTCTTTTCCAAAACGGTATAATCGAGTTCCGCGCGCTTCGCCCCCTCGGTGGTGGGCGCACACACGTAAACCATGTTATTGACCGCGTTCTTTTTCATATAATGAACGAGCGTAGCCTTATCCTCGCGCGGAACGCCTGCCAAAACGGCGTAATAACGCTTTTCAAAATCGCCGCTCTTCATCTGTTCGGAGAGTCTGCCCGCAGCCTTTGAACTTTTCGCGAATACCATTACGCCGCCGGTCGGACGATCCAGCCGATGCACAAGCCCGACGTATACGTTTCCCGGCTTATCGTAAGTCTTTTTGATGTAATCTTTCACCATCGTAAGAAGGTCGCGATCGCCGCTCGAATCCTCGCAAGAGGGCAGATTTTGCGGTTTTAACACCACGATCACGTGGTTATCTTCGTATAAAATAATCAAATCTTCCATATTACTCCTTCGTCCAAAGTCCCGAACAACCGCACGGGAGAACGATTTTCTCATCCGTCGGCAAACCGACTTCGTACGCCTCCGCGCTTCCGCCGAACGAACCCAATGCAAGCGTTAAAAGATTGTTCAACACCTGCGGTTGCAGTCCCGTCGTATAACTGTTGATCAAAAAGAACAGCGGTTGATCGGAAAGAACTTCCGTGCAAAGTTTCACCAACGGGAACAACTCGTTTTCCAACTTCCACATTTCGCCGTTCGGTCCTCTCCCGTAACTGGGGGGATCCATGATAACGGCGTCGTACCGTTTTCCGCGACGGATTTCGCGCTGAACGAATTTTTTACAATCGTCTACGATATAACGGATCGGACGGTCGCCAAGTCCGGAAAGACGCGCGTTTTCTCTCGCGCGTTCCACCATGTTTTTCGCCGCGTCCACGTGACAAACGCTAGCGCCTGCCGCCGCGCACGCAACCGTCGCGCCGCCCGTATAAGCGAATAAGTTCAAAACGGAAATTTCCCGACCTGCATTTTCAATCAACGCACGCATCCGATCCCAATTGACCGCCTGTTCGGGGAAAAGTCCGGTGTGCTTAAACCCCATCGGCTTAACGAGAAAGGTCAAATCGCGGTAAGAAACCGTCCATTCGTCCGGCATTTTCCTGAAAATATTCCACTTTCCGCCGCCCGTTTCGCTGCGCACGTACTTCGCGTTTAGTCCGTTCCAACCGTCCAAATCGACAGAACTCGGCCAAATCACCTGCGGATCGGGGCGCAAAAGTTTTACGCCCTTCCACTGTTCTAACTTATAGCCGTCGCCCGTCGCTAAGACGCGAAAATCGCGCCAGCCGTCCGCTACTCTCATGCTTTTTTTACCACGGTGAGCGTGCAAGCGTCGCCGTTAATATCCATAGAACGGGTAAATCCGTCCGCCGATCCCTCTTCGATACGGTCCGCAAGAACCACCTTTGCGATGGCGTTTTCCCCCGACAAAACGTCGAGCGCCTTACCCTCTGCGGTGTAATAGACGTCGATGCGATCGGTAACTTCAAAGCCTGCGTCTTTCCGCATGGTCTGAATTTTGGAAATCAATTCACGCTCTACTCCTTCCAAAATCAATTCGGGCGTCAAGTTGGTATCCAAAACGACGGTAATGCCGTTATCGCTCTCCGCAACGAATCCCTCTATGCTGGAAGAAGAAATCAACAGATCTTCTAAGGTAAACGCAACCTCTTCCCCGTCTAAAACCGTCCGATAGGTTTCGCCTGCCTTTACGGTCGCCACGACCGCGTTCGCGTCGCAATCGGCGAGGAACGAGCGAATCGCGTTTAGTTTCTTTCCGTATTTCGGACCGAGCGTCTTTAACTGCGGCTTGATTTGATAGGTCACGAAACGCGTCGCGTCTTTCAAATACTCGAATTCCTTGACGTTCAACTCGTCGCGAGCGATCTCCAACAGTCCGCCCGTCAATTTCACCGCGCGATCGGCGCAAACATAAAGTTTCGACAGCGGCTGTCTGTTTTTCAAATTAGAGGCGTTACGCGCGGCTCTGCCCAAAACGACGATCTCTAAAACGTCTTTCATACCGTGCTCCAACTCCAAGTCGATCATGGATTCGTCCGCCGTCGGGAAATCGCACAGATGAACGGATTCCGGAGCGTTCGGATAGAACGACGGAACGAGATTCCGATAAACGGACTCCGCCATAAAGGGCGTAAACGGAGCGGTGAGTTTCGCCAACGTAACAAGTACGGTGTAAAGCGTAGTGTAAGCCGCCGCCTTATCTTCCGTCATCTCCTTGCCCCAATAACGTTCTCTGCCGCGACGGACGTACCAATTGGAAAGGTCGTCCACGAAATCCTGCAACGCACGCGCGGAATCCAAAATATTATAAACGGCGAGATCTTCGTCCACCGTCCGAATCAACGTATTCAAACGGGAAAGCACCCACTTGTCCATTAAGGACAATTTGCAATTTTTCAGTTCATAACGAGAGGGATCGTACCCGTCGATCTCCGCATACAAGACGAAGAACGCGTAAGTATTCCAGAACGTCCCCATATATTTTCTCTGCGCTTCGCTGACCGCTTCGTCGTAAAAACGCGAGGGCAACCACGGAGCAGAGCCGGTATAGAAATACCAACGAACGGCGTCCGCGCCTTGCTTATCGAGAACGCTCCACGGATCGACGACATTCCCCTTGTGCTTACTCATCTTGATGCCGTTCTTGTCGTTGACGTGCCCCAAAACGATACAGTTTTCAAACGGCGCGCGATCGAAAAGCAACGTAGAAATCGCAAGCAACGTATAAAACCAGCCGCGCGTTTGGTCGATCGCCTCCGAAATAAAGTTTGCAGGGAAATGTTGCTCGAACAACTCTTTATTTTCAAACGGATAATGAAGTTGCGCGAACGGCATCGAACCCGAATCGAACCAACAATCAATGACTTCTTTTTCGCGACGATACGTTCCTCCGCATTCGCACTCGAACGTCAACTGATCGATATACGGACGGTGCAGTTCGATATCGCCCGTCAAGCCACACTTTTCTTTCAATTCGGCTTTACTGCCCATGACGTGAATTTTACCGCACTTATCGCACACCCATACGGGCAACGGCGTGCCCCAATAACGCTCGCGCGACAATCCCCAATCAATCACGTTTTCCAAGAAGTTTCCCATTCTTCCCTTTTTAATGGTTTCGGGAATCCAATTGACCGAATCGTTTGCGGCAAGCAGCCGATCGCGCACGGCGGTCATCTTGATGAACCAAGAAGAACGCGCGTAATAAATGAGCGGCGTATCGCAACGCCAACAGAACGGATAACTGTGCGTGAACTCCATCACCTTAAACAGTTTCCCCTGTTCGGAAAGGTCCTTGATAATCAATTTATCCGCGTCTTTGACGAAGATCCCGGCATATGCGCCCGTTTCTTCCGTCAATCTTCCCCGATCGTCCACCAACTTGACGAACGGAAGCCCGTACGCTCTTCCCACGTTCGCGTCGTCCTCACCGAACGCAGGCGCGATATGAACGATACCCGTGCCGTCCGTCAGCGTAACGTAATCCGCGTTGACCACGTAATACGCCTTTTCTTTCAGCGTACCCTCGACGAACGGGAACAACGGCTCGTATTCTTCGTGTTCGTATTCCTTTCCCTTTTTCACGGAAAGAACGGTATACTGCTCGAACAACGACGGAACGAGCGCTTCCGCGAGAATATACTGAACGCCGTCCGCTTCGATCTCCGCGTAATTTTCCTTTGCGTTCATCGCGAGCGCGACGTTGGACGGAAGCGTCCAAGGCGTAGTCGTCCAAGCGAGGAAATACGTATTCTCCCGTTCCTTTGCGCGGAAACGGACGAATACCGATTTTTCCTTGACGTCTTTATACCCTTGCGCGACCTCGTGCGAAGAAAGCGCAGTGCCGCAACGCGGACAATACGGAACGATCTTATACCCCTTATACAGTAACCCCTTATCCGCGATCTGACGGATCGCCCACCAAACAGATTCGATATAATCGTCGTGATACGTCACGTAATGATGATCCATATCCACCCAATACCCGACGCGATCGGACATTCTCTGCCACTCGTCAACGTATTTGAACACGCTCTCCTTGCATTTTTTAATAAAAGGCTCGATTCCGTACTTCTCGATCTCTTGCTTGCCGTCGATTCCGAGGCTCTTTTCCACCTCTAATTCGACGGGCAGCCCGTGCGTATCCCAGCCTGCTTTCCGTAAAACGTGCTTTCCTTTCATGCTCTGATAGCGCGGAATGATATCTTTGATCACGCGCGTGAGAATATGCCCGATATGCGGCTTTCCGTTCGCCGTAGGCGGACCGTCGTAAAAGGAAAATTCGGGATTCCCCTCGTTCTTTTGAACGCTCTTTTCAAAGATCTTGCTTTCTTTCCAGAACTCCAAGACCTCTTTTTCCCGATCAATAAAATTCAACGTTGTGTCTACTTTCCGATACATAATGCTCCTCTCGATAAAAAAAGCCTTTCGCCTAAGAGACGAAAGACCGCGGTACCACTCTTGTTCGCGTAAAAAAACGCGCACTCTCGTTCCTGTAACGGGAAACGCCCGCGAACGGTTACTTTTTTTTCGCCGCCGTGCCTAAAAGGGGATATTCCGAAAAGCCGCCTATTCCCTTTCAGCCGTAGGGGAACTCTCTGTAAGACGGGAAATCCGCGGAACGTGTCCTTCATCATCGCATTTATGGAATCATTTTACACGATTTTCAACTTTTTGTAAAGTAAAATAGAGAATTTTACGATACTTCGCAAAAATAACTTGCAAATTTTTTCGTTTTGCGGTATGATAATTAAGCTGTGCTAGGCGGGGAGTTAGCGATGCCCTGTACTTGCAATTCGCTTTAGCAAGGCTGAACGTCCCCCGCGGCTTACGTCGTGGGAGGCTGCGCAGAGTAAGGGATGTTGATATCAAGGTCTTATGCAACGGACTGCCGTGAACCGTGTCAGGGTAGGGATACAGCAGCACTAAGCGGTGAGGTTCGTGTGCCATAAGGGAGCTTTGGAGGAGTTACCTGCTTTGTTTCCGCTCCGGCGGCGTCTGTCAACGGGGAATGCACGGCTTTTTAGAATAAAGCGCGGAAACGCGAAAGCCCTCGGCAAAAAATGCCGAGGGCTTCTTTTTTGCGCATTTTCCGTTCGGCAATGCCAAAAAAATAAAAAGCCTCGCCGAAGCGAGGCTTTTCAGTTCATTCTTACAGAACGGTCGGAACAAGGAAGTAAACCAAGAAAAGAGCCGTTACGATTAAAGCGACGACGGAAACCGGGAATTTCGGTTTTTCGATCGCAACCGTAACCTCTTCGCCTTCTTCGTTGACAACCGTTTGCGTCTTATCTTTCTTGCAAGCGTAAACGATGATTTCTACCACGTACGCGATGAGCGACATAATCGTGTAAGAAACGATACCGACGCCGATACCCTTGGTGATCGAGTATGCAAGAACCATAATGATGATGGTGAGGAACGCGCTGGTAGCGTTGATCGCGTTAGAGAAATCAATCGACTTAACGTTGTTCTTCATCATGAGAACGCCGACGTAGATAAGAGCGGAAGCCGTAGCCGCGCTGGGAATCGTCGCGAAGACGGGAAGCGCGAAAATCGCAAGGAAGAACATACCTGCCGTAACCAAAGCGGTTAAGCCTGTTCTGCCGCCTGCGGCAACGCCCGAACCGGATTCAACGAACGTCGTAACGGTCGAAGTACCCAAGATTGCGCCCGCGCAAGTACCGATTGCGTCGGACAGCATGATTTTATCATAGTTATAAGGCTTGTTGTTTTCGTCCGAAAGGATTCTGTTACCGCCGCAGCAGCCGACGATCGTACCCATGGTATCGAACATATCAATCATGCACATCGTGATGGTAAGCATGATAATGGTAAACAAAGAACCTGCGGGGAAACCTTCGGTGAACACGGTAGTAAACGAACCGAACACGCTGGTTTCGCCGACGGTGAAGAAGTTAGCGAAGTTTTCCCAGAATTTCCAACTGATGCCTGCCGTGCTGCCGGTAAGCGTGCTGAGGTTGGTAACGCCCAAGGGAATACCCAAAACCGTAGCGCCCAAGATACCGATAATAACAGATCCCTTTACCTTCAAGTAATCGAGAATCGCGATCAAGAAAAGACCGAACAAGCAAACCGCGGCAGCCGCAACGTTTGCGTCGAACTTGCTGAAATTGATCAAATCGGAAACGGTGTATTGGTTGCCGACGATAACTCCGGCGTTTTGGAAACCGATATAAGCGATGAATAAGCCGATACCGACGGAAATCGCGCCGCGAACAGGAACGGGCATGCCGTCGAAAATCAATTCACGGAAGGATTTTCCCTTAACGGAAATCAAGGTGAGTAATAAGAAGATGACACCTTCGATTACAACCATTGCGAACGCTTGACCGATCGTAAACTCAAATCCGTAAGCATACGCGCCTACGCCCCCGCCGATGATACCGCCGAGCAAGGAGTTCAATCCCATACCGGACGCTTGCGCCAAAGGCATTTTAGCCAAGAACGCCATCAAGACCGTACCGATAATTGCGCCGAAAGCCGTCGCGATAAACAGCGAAGACCATCTCGGATCCGCAGTTCCGGCATACAAAATCTGGTTGGGGTTAACGGTTAAGATGTAGCACATTGCCAAGAAGGTAACGATACCTGCAACGACTTCCGTCTTAACGTTCGTTTGTTTTTCTACCGGGTCGTAACCGAGTAGTTTGCCGAATTTAGACATATATATCCTCCAAAAAATTTTTTCATAAGTTAAAAAACGAGAAATGCCGAACGCGCCGAAGCGATTTGTTCGACAAAGTAACGCATTTCAATTACAAATACATTTTTATTTTATCACAACTTGAAAGCAGTTTCAAGGTTTTTTCAATTTTTTTTCTTCTCTTTTTTAAATCTCGTCGAAAAGCACAACCCAATTGTGCAGTTTGCACAGAAAAAAGCACGTCCGATTCCGCAATCGGGCGCACACAAAAAGAGAGAACGCGACCTTATCTTCCAAACGAAAGAGCATTTCCCCTTTCGACGGACTTACAAGGCTTTTCGCCGAACAAAAAACAGTTCCAAACTTCGTTCAAACAGATAATATGAGAAAAGGAAATATATAGTCCGTCTCCTAAAAACTTGTCGCAGCCCCGTTTCCAAACTTCGTTCAAACGGACAATACGAGAAAAGGAAATATATAGTCGATTCCGTTCTCCTCTAAAATTTCACTCGCCGAACGGGAAAAGCGAAGTGCGAGCGTTTCCGCCGTATCCGTCACGGTCGTGCGATAGGTGCGTTCGGGCACGGGCGGAATCCACACGATATCCCCCGTTTCGATTTCGGTATTCAATTTATTTTCTTTCGCCAAAAGGACGGGCGGAACGCCGAACCGCCGACTGAGCGCGAACAGCGAATCTTCCTCTTGCACGCGATAAAAAAATCCTTTCATACCCTAACCTTATGCCGAACGGCGGCGCATTATAACCGACCGTCCTCACTCATAAAAAAGGGACAACCCGAATATCATTTAGAGAGGCGTCGCGATTTTGCGGCGCGCAGCGAGGTGATCTTATCAAAAAATTTTTCCGAACGGTGGCGATCGTAACCGTCTTTTCCGCCGCCGAAAAATGTTTGGGCTTTTTATACCGCATTTTTCTCTCTCGCACGATCGGCTCGGAAGGCGTCGGGCTTTACCAAATCGCGCTTTCCGTCTTTGCTGTCTTGCTCACGATATCTTGTTCGGGCACGCCCATTACGGTATCCCGATTGATGACAAAATACAAGGCGAAAAACCAAAACGAGCGCGCCGAAAAGGTCATTACGGCAGGGCTTCTTTTTACCCTATGCGTTTCAGCCGTTTTATTCGTCGTATTCTTTTTCGGAGCGGAAGCGTTTTCCTTTTTATTCACGGACGAACGATGTCTGCCCGTTTTTCGTATCATTCTGCCCGGTTTGGTCGTCACCTCGATTTACGCCGTTTTCCGCGGCGTGTTTTGGGGAAATAAAGATTTTCTCTCTTATTCCGTCATCGAACTGTTGGAAGAAGCCTGTATGATTTTAGTGGGGATTTTCCTCATCGCCGACGCGATGACCGTATTCGAGGGTGCGTACGATGCCGGGATCGCCGTGCTCGTTTCTTACCTTTTCTCCTTTACGCTGGCTACGATCGTATTCTTCGCAAAGGGCGGTCGCCTTCACCGTCCGAAAAGCGAATTAAAGCCGTTACTTTCTTCCGCCGTTCCGATCACGGCAATGCGCACGGCAAGTTCCCTCATCAATTCGTTGGTGGCGATTCTGCTCCCCATGCGCCTCGTCGCGGCAGGCATGAGCAATTCGGAAGCGTTGTCTTCATTCGGCGCGGCGTTCGGCATGGCAATGCCCTTACTGTTCGTCCCGTCTACACTACTCGGCTCGTTCTCCCTCGTTTTAGTCCCCGAAATTTCAGAAAACTTCTACCGCGAGCGGCACGAAGCGTTGAAAGCGGACGTCGAAAAAGCGATCAAGGTCTGTCTGTTCGTCACGTCTTTTTTCGTCCCCGTCTTTTTCGTCTTAGGCGAAGAGTTGGGCGTACTTATTTTTAACAGTTACGAGGGCGGCGTCTATCTTTCGCACTCCGCTTATTTGATGTTTTTAATGAGCATTTCTTCCATTAGCACGAGTATTCTCAATTCCATGGGGTTTGAAACCAAAACGCTCGCCTACTTTCTCTTCGGCGCAGGGATCATGCTGTTTTGCATTTGGTTTCTCCCTACGGTTACGGGCGTATACGCGCTGTTGATCGGCTTTACGTTCGTATTCGGGCTGACCGCCGTTCTGAATATGCGTCTCTTAAACAAAAAGAGTAACCTTCCGCTTTTTTATCGAAAGTTCACTCTCGTTTCTTTTTTATCCATTCTGCCGACCGCGCTTTTGGGCGCGTTGCTGAAAAATCTTCTTTTGAACGCATCGGGAAATTTTCTCACCGTGCTCGCCGTTTCCGCGATTTCGGTCGTGTTTCAATTCTGCTTTTATCTCGTATTCGCGCGAAACGATTTGTCATGGCTGCTCGACCGACTGAAAAAAAACTCTAAGCGGCGGTCTCGGGCACCCATCGGTGCAAAAACTTGACAATGCCGAGCGAAATCGCCAAATTGACGGCGACGCCGATCAATTGAAAGGGCACGCGCGCGAAAAGATACGCCCAAAAAGTCTTTTTCCCGTACCCGTAAATCAAATAGAGCGCAAAGGTATTTAAGCCTGCCGTACAGATAAGAAAACTCAACAAAAAGGCAATCACCGTTTTGACGTACAGATTTCCCTTAAAATAAGTAAAAATAAACCCGGGAATAAAACCGAGCATACCCGTAGCGATTCCGATCACAGGATTGTAAGGTCCGAACGGCATAATGATCGCGCCGAGCAGATCGCCGATAAACCCGACGGCAAAACCGCCGAGCGGTCCGCACAAAACGCCTGCCGCAAAGCAGACGAACGCAACCAAACTCAAAAAATTGCTCCCGGAAATAGGAATCGTGTAAATATTCAAGACGGTAGCGAGAGCGGAAAGCACGCCGATATAGCAAAGCCGAACGGTAACCGAACGCGCGGAAAAACGTTCTGTTCTGAAAATCAAACAAACGGAAAACAAGATCGTCAAAACGACGAGCGAGCCGAACAACAGTAAAACGTTATAAGTATTCATGAAAAAAACCTCTCGAAAATTCGTAGAGGTCCGTAAAATAAGCCCGTTAAGGGCGTACGCAACGGACGCGCCGCGACACCGCAGGAAAAGTCCTTTCGTCTGCAAACAACATCCCATTTTGCAGCACTTAACGCGCCGTCGGCTACTCTGCGCTATTATCATATAAGAAACGGTAAAAAAAGTCAACCGTTTCGCAATCGGCGCATAATTTTTTTATAAATTCGGATACTTTCGGATATGTTAGTTATCAGCATCCGCACCTTGATCATTTATCTGACTTTGATCGTCGTCATGCGGTTTATGGGAAAAAGGCAGATCGGAGAAATGCAGCCGTTTGAATTTATCATTACGTTGATCATCGCAGACTTGGCGTGCGTCCCCATGGCAGACGTATCCATTCCCCTTCTCTACGGAATCGTGTCTATTTTAGTGCTCTTCGTTCTGCACCAATTGATTTCCTTGATCGAACAACGCGGCGACTTCGCAAAACGGCTCGTATCGGGAAAACCGAGCGTAGTCATTACGAAAAACGGCGTAAATTTTCTCGAATTAAAGCGCAACAATCTCGGCGTGGAAGACTTAATCGAATCCATGCGTTCGGCAGGATATTTTTCGTTAGACGACGCCGAATACGCTATTTTCGAATCCAACGGAAAATTATCCGTTCTTCCCAATCCGCGGAAAAAAACGTACGCGCTCCCCCTTCTTTTTATTTCGGATGGAAAATTCAACCCCAAAAATCTAAGTCTGACGCGCTTCACCAAAGAAGAAATTCAAACGTTTTTAAGCGAACAGCACGCAACTGTAAAACAAGTAGAGGTCATGACGTTGGATAACGACGGGCGCGTTTATCTGCAAATCAAGGGGGAACGTTTCCGCACGCTGCATCTCCCGTTAAAGGAGGGCGTTTCATGGTAAAAAGCATTCTCTCCGTTTTGGCGGTATTGGGCATTTTGATTGCAGGCGCGGCATTTGAACAGAGTTATATTCAAAACGAATTCGGCGCGTTTTCCGCCGTCGTCGCCACGCTGGACGAAAAAATAACGGCAGAAACGGCGACCGAATCGGACGCGCTCGCCGTGCAACAAAATTGGCTGACACACAAATCGCGCATGCACGTATTCATTCCGCACACCGAAATCAAGGAAATCGACCTTTGGCTTGCCGAAACGGTCAGTTACGTAAAATCGCGAAATTGGGAAGAATCGCGCGCAAAATTAGTCGTTTTGACCGAACTGCTCGAACAAATTCCGCGAACGTTCCGCTTTCGATTGGAAAATTTATTTTAAAAAAGAGGAACGCCGACGCCCGACGCCTAAAATAACGGCGGCACGTCCCGTTCCTCTTTTTTTATTCTTGTGAATTTCTTCCGTAACGCTCGATCAGCGCGCGCAAGCGACTTTGCAATGCCGGCGAAAATTCGCGCTTTAAGTAGCGATAACTCCAATTTCGATCGGACAGCGTAGAGGGATAGTTCATTCTCCCCTCTTCCCCCACTCGCAACAAATCCCACATGGGAACGATCGCAAGCCTTGCACAAGAAGCAAACGCCAACTCGGTAATGCGATCGGTCAGCGCACGCGCGGAAATCGCCTGCACGCGAATCCCCAAACGGTTACACTCCGCCTTTAACATACGGAGCAAGCACGCAAATTGCGCGTCGTCAAGCGACTCCAACATTCCCTTGACAGGGAGGTTATCGTGCGTACCGGTATAAACAACGGCGTTTTCCCCGAATCGGGAGGGCAAATAGGGATTAAAGGGATCTCCGCCGAACGCAAAAGACAGTACTTTCATGCCCGGATATCCCGTCTGTGCCATTAACTGCAAAACGCCGTCGTCGATCACCCCCAAATCTTCCGCAACGATCGGCAAGGAACGCTTATCGCGGAAAAAATCGAATTTCGGACCGTCCACCCACTTTCCGCATTTTGCGCTCTCGCCCGTCGGAATTGCAAAATAACGGTCGAAGCCGCGGAAATGATCAATCCGAAGCATATCGTACAAGCGGAACGCGTCGCGAATCCGCCGATTCCACCAATCGTATCCGTCCTCTTTCATGCGAGCCCAATCGAACAGCGGATTCCCCCAAAGTTGACCGTCGTCGCAAAACGCGTCCGGCGGCACGCCCGCAACCGCTTCGGGAGAGCCGTCCGGATTCAGACGGAACAGACGGTCGCGGTATTTCCACACGTCTACGCTGTCGTACGAAACGTACAGCGGCATATCGCCGAAAATACGGACTCCGCGCGAAGCGGCGTATTCTTTTAACCGCGCAAACTGCCGCCGAAAGAGATACTGCGCAAAGAGGCGAAGTTCCACCTCCGCGCGATGTTCCCGATAAAACGCGCTTAAAGCAGCCGACTTACGGTCGCGGTATTCCTCCGACCATTCCGTCCAAGGCGCGTAATCGAAGTGAGCGCGCAACGCGCAAAAAAGCGCGTAATCGAAAAGTTCTTCGTCCGCGCAAACCGCCCGATATTCCTCGTTTTTCTCGGGAGAAAAGCGTTGAAACGCCTTTTCCAACACACGCAAACGATTTTCAAACAACTTTCCGTAATTCACCCGACGCGGCTGATCGCCGAACGAAACGGAAGCCAAATCTTTCGCCGTCAAAAGGCCGTCTTCGATCAACAAATCGAGGTCGATGAGATATTCGTTCCCGGCAAATGCCGAACAAGATTGGTAAGGACTGTCCCCGTAGCCGGTCGGACCGACGGGCAGAATCTGCCACACGCCCACGCCTGCGCCGTGCAAAAAATCAATCAACTCGTAGGCGGCTTTTCCCAACGTCCCCACCCCGTAAGGAGAGGGCAACGCCGTAATCGGGAGCAAAACGCCCGCGCTTTTTCGGATATCCATGAATTTCCTCCGCAATGCGGCAACCGCCGCTCCAAACTATTATAACCGTTCTCAAACGGACTTGTCAAACGCCGTGGGGTATTTCGCCAGTTTTTCCGTTAAAAAAGCGTTCGCTCGCTCTTTTTCGGCAAACGAACGCAATTGTTCCGAAAAACGGCGTCGCAAAATCGCGACGCCGCCCGTTTTTATTTTATTTTCTGTTTGCAAGCACGTTCTTTTCGTAGGCTTCCACGTCGTCAAACCAATCGCAAGCCTTTACGCCCTGTCTTAAACAATATTCCCTCCAAACGTCGCCGAACGGAAGCGTCTTTACTTCTTCTTGCAGCACCATCAACTTGGTGAAATTGCCGCCGTCTTGCAACGCCTTTAATTCCTTATTCGGGGAAAGCAACGCGTAGAGAAGCGATTTCTGCATATTGCGAGCACCCGTCGCCCACGCCGAAATGCGGTTAATGGAAGCGTCGAAGTAATCCAGCGCGATATATACGCGCTTCGTCGCGTCGTTCCGAACGATCTCCTTGGCGATTTCCTTAGTTTCGTCGTCGAAAAGCACCACGTGATCGGAATCCCAACGAACGGGACGCGTTACGTGCAACGCGATTTCGGGGAAGAACGCCAACAACGCCGGGATCTTATCCGAAACCACCTCGGTCGGATGATAATGTCCGTTATCCATCAAGGGAAGAATGTTTCTCGTCGCCGCATAAGAAAGAGCGAATTCCGCGCTGCCGACGGTGTAAGATTCTACGCCGATTCCGAACACCTTGGATTCCACGCAGGGCTTAACGAGCGTTTTATCGTACCCGTCGAGAATGGCGTCGATCGAATCGCGATAGCGTTCTCTCGGTCCGATTCTGTCGGCGGGAACGTCTTTCATGCCGTCCCCCGTCCAAATATTCATTACGCATGGAACGCCCGTTTCTCTCGCGAAATATTCGGAAATGCGAACGCATGCCTTTCCGTGCGCGATCCAGAAATTACGAATCTTCTCGTCCGGAGAAGAAAGCGTCAATCCGGAAGCAGCCATGGGGTGAGAGAAGAACGTGGGGTTGAAATCCAAGCCCATGCCGTGCTTTTTCGCAAAGTCTACCCATTTTTTGAAATGCTTGGGTTCGATCTTGTCGCGATCGACGTATTCGCCCTTTTCAAAAATCGCATAACTAGCGTGTACGTTGATTTTCTTCGCGCCGGGAACGAGTTTCATGACCGTATCAAGATCTTCCATCAACTCTTCCGGCGTGCGCGCCTTGCCGGGATAGTTACCCGTCGTCTGGATTCCGCCGGTAAGCGGTCCGTCTTGGTCGAATCCCTTTACGTCGTCCCCCTGCCAGCAGTGCAGAGAAACGGGAATCGTGGCGAGTTCCGCCATTGCGGCTTCAACGTCAACGCCGTATTTTGCATAAATCTGTTTCGCTTCTTCGTATCTGTTATTCATCAATGAAACTCCTTTAATGTAAATGACTTAATCACGAGGTCTTTTGCCTCCGTAATGCCTTTCAAATCCCCTTCCGCAATCATTTGCGCGACGAGGTTGCCGACCGCGGTCGCTTCCGGAACGCCTGCAACGACCGTTCTGCCGGAAATCTCCGCCGTCAACTCGTTGAGATATTCGTTCTTCGTTCCGCCGCCCACGATATGAATGGTATCGTAACGCTTTCCCGTGAGTTTTTCGATTTGATCGGCGGTTTCCCGATAGCATTGCGCCAAGCTGACGTAAATGACCTTTGCCAATTCGCCGGGCGTGACGGGCACTTTTTGTCCCGTCCGTTCACAGTATTCCTGCACCGCCTTGATCATGGACTTCGGCGCTAAGAAACAATCGTCGTTCGCGGCGACCACAGAATCAATCGCCGACGCGCGCGAAAGTTCGACGAACTGACCGAAATCGTATTCGTCGTTCAATTCTTTCTTGACCGACTGAATCATCCACAGCCCCATGATGTTCTTCAAATAGCGGAACTTAAAGTCTACGCTGCCCTCGTTGGAGAAACCGCAAGCCTTGCTTTCTTCGTCCGTAAACGGTTCTTTCTGTTCGACGCCCATTAAAGACCAAGTACCCGAACTGATATAGAGGGGTTGCCCCTTGCAAGGAACGGCGATAACCGCGCTCGCCGTGTCGTGCGCGGCGCAAGATACGACGGTCAAATCGTAACCGATCTCCTTTTTCACTTCTTCCGTCAGCGTTCCGACGACGGAGGACGGCTGATAGAGTTTACGAAAAAGTTTTTCGGGCAAACCGAGCCGCGTAATAATCTCTTTATCCCAGGTATGCGTATCCGCGTTCAAAAGCCCCGTCGTGGAAGCCTCGGTATACTCGTTATGCATAACGCCGGTCAATAAATAGTTAAAGTAATCGGGAACCATCAAAAACGCTTCCGCCTTTTCGAGTTTCCCCGTCATTTTATCGTCGTACAACTGGTAGATCGTGTTGAACGAAAGCGACTGCGTTCCCGTACGCGCATAAAGTTCGTTTTCCGAAACGATCGCGTGCACCTCGTGTAAACGATTTGCGGTACGCGAATCGCGATAAGCGTAAAGATCGCCGATCAACTTCCCGTCGCCGTCCAATAGCGCGTAATCCACGCCCCAAGTATCGATCGCGACGGTTGCGGGGATCTTACCGATTTCCGCACACTTTTTCAATCCCTCTTTCACGGACGCAAACAGTCTTTCGGTATTCCAAACGAGATGTCCGTCTTTCTCGTCGTTGCCGTTGTAAAAACGGAAGACCTCTTCTAAAACGAGTTTCCCGTCCTCTACGTGCCCCAGAATATGTCTTCCGCTGGACGCGCCGATGTCGATTGCCAGATAATATTTCATAAAAACCTCTCAGCACTTTTTCTTTATTGTATCACGGACGCGCGTTTTTGTAAACGATTTTTACAAAAATTCCCGTCCGAACGGGCGAATGATTTTTCGTTTAGTCGTCTAAACGGGGCAAATCGCCTTCTTCTTCGCCCTTATTCTTGTTTTTTTTCGCCTTTTCGGAACGTTTCCGCTCCTTCTTTTCCTGCGAACCCGAAAGCCGCCGCTCCATGCGGTCGATAAAGTCCCCCTTCTCTCTTTGAGCGCGCTCCTTTTCGACGCGCGGCGGAAGGGGCGTATCGTCGTAAACGGGAACGGGCTGATCGGTACGCATACGGATTTCCGTCTGATTGTACGGCGGCGCGATGCCGTTCTTCTTAAATTCGTTGAACACCCGATCGAGAACGTAGAAATAAATATCCCAATAGTCCTCCGCGTCGCACCAACAACGTGCGGAAATCTGAATGGAAGAAGCCCCCATATCCGCCAACCGCACGACGGGCGCGGGATCGGTCAGCGTTCTGCCGTCCGACTGAAACACGCCGTAAATAATATCGCGCACAAGTTTTAAGTCCGTTTCGTAAGCGACCGAAAAAGTAAAATCCACGCGACGACGCCCCAAAACGTTGTAATTGACGATCTCGTTCGTAACGATATTGGAGTTGGGCAGAACGATCAATTTATTATCCGGCGTAACGAGCGCGGTCGTGAGCATCCGAATGTTCTTGACCGTTCCCTCTACGCCGTTAATCTGCACGTAATCACCCACGTGAAAGGGCTTTGTGGAAATAATGATGATTCCGTTCGCGAGGTTGGAAAGAGAATCTTGCAACGCAAGCGACACGGCAAGCCCTGCCGCCGAAATCAACGCGATCATGCCCGTAACCGGAATCCCGATGATCTGCGCAAGCAATAAAATAAAAATCAAATACAGAACGAATTTTAAGAACGACAGTAAAAAGGACTGCGTAATCTTTTCCATTTTGGAACGAGAAAAGATCGTTCTCACAATGCGCATGACGATTTTCAAAACGAAAATCCCGATAAAAAGCGCGAGGATAAAATAGACGACGTTCAGCCAATTATCCAGAAAAAAGGTTTTCAGACTTACCACAACCTCTTCCCAAAGCGTAAGTTCGGCGGTCGATTCCGTCGCCGAAAGGAGTATCCCGAATCGCATCAGTTTTCCTCCTCCGTCTTGGCGGAGCAACGCGCTTCCGCTTCGGCAAGTAACCCTTTCGCCTTTTCGACGTCCGGCATTCGATTTCCGTTTTCGATCACGTATTTTAATTGCGGAATCGCGCGTTCGTAATCGCCACTCTTGCAATTGTTTTCCGCAAGTCCCATCATGCGCGTCATCTGCGTCAATCGGGAAAGCCCGTTGACGTCCATTCCCATGAGAATCGCTTCCGCTTCCGCCGTCGCTCCCTGCTCGCTCAAAAGCGCGGCGCGGTTGACGGCGGAAATCGCGATCAATTGCTTTTTTACCGTTTCGTTGAATTTTTCGTTCGTCAAAATTTTCTCAAACTCTTCCCGAGCGGCGATCGCACCGGGAATATCCTTACATTCGTCTTGCAGACGGAACGCCACGAGATTGTTAAAATAGACGGCGCGATGAACCGCGCCCCATTTTTCACTATACGGAATTGCCAAATGCGCCGCGAGCGCGCCGTGCGCGGCCCCTTTCAAGCGCAACGCTTCCGCATGATTCATCAAAACCACGCGCCCGAAATTCCCCTTGACAAAGCGCGGATACAGATCGTCCATCACCGCGAGAAAGGACGTCGGATCGCACTCTTCGGACATTTTTTGAACGCCTCGATTCACATAAAGCGAACGCGCTAAATAAGCGATCGCCCAAGCCGAAAACAACACCGCAAACACGGTGATCACAAGGCGCACGATATCACCCGCGCTCACCTCTTCGCGAAAAAGATCCAAATTCAACAAGAGCGCAAAAGCAATTCCCAAAACGGATAACAGCGCGATAGACAGCCGATAGTGCCTTACGATCCACTTTTTCATAACGTCCTCCCGATCGTTTTTTTTCATTGTACCATAAACAAAGAAAAAACGCAATTTAAAACGACGTTATTCGCGAGGCGAATTGCCGAATCGCACGCCCGCATAAAAAACGACGGTTCGCGACGTCGTTTTACAAAAAAGTTTTACGTTCCTCAAAAAAAGATCGCGTTTCCCCTTATACAAAAAAACGGCGATGCAACATCGCCGTTTCTGCCTACACAATTCTTAAAAAGCCCAATCGCCGTCCTTAAATACCACCAAAGTTTCGCCGCTCTCCGTCGTCGCGGTAATCGAAAGATCGGCCGTACCCACCATAAAGTCCACGTGCTCTAACGAATCGTTGACGCCCTTTTCAAGCAACTCTTCCTTGCTCATTTTCTCGCCGCCCTCGTAGCAAGTCGGAAAGCCTCTGCCGATCGCGAAATGGCAACTTGCGTTTTCGTCGAACAGCGTGCTGTAAAAGAGGGTATTGAGCGCGCGAATGGGCGAATGATATCCGACCAGCGCGATTTCTCCCAAATAACGCGCCCCCTCGTCCGTGCCGATAATTTCCTTTAACGTATCGTAGCCCTTTTCCGCCGAAAAATCCACCACTTTTCCGTCCTTAAACGTGAGAGAGAAATTTTCGATAATCGCGCCGTTTCTGACGAGCGGCATCGCGGCGACCAACGTTCCGTTCGCCGTACGGCGATCGGGCGTGCTGAATACTTCTTCGGTGGGCATATTTGCCGTAAAAGAAACGCCGTCCGCCCCCGATTCCACCGCGCCGGTAAAGAGATAACGGTCGGTCATGCCGATGGTGAAATCCGTTCCGAGCGAATTGACGTAATGAAAGGAGCGAATCTTCTTTTCGTTGAGAACCCGACTCCGTTCGATGAGTTTTCCTTGATGTTCTTTCCAACGAGCAAGGCTGTCGCCCTCGTCCATGCGCATGGTTTTATGAATGTATTCCCATTGTTTCTCCACCGCTTCCGTTTCCGAAAGAGCGGGGAACATTTTCTTCGCCCAAGACGGATTGGGATAAGCCGCCAAGCACCAACGCGTTTCGTTTTTGGAAGTAGACTCGCGGAAGCGCAACAACGCTTTCCCCGACGCGCGCGAGGCGGCGGCGATCTTCTTCGCGTCGATCCCCTCGTACAGGCCGGGCTCATCCGAAATAATGCAGAGATACGCGCCTTTTTTTTCCAACAAATAGTCGCGAGAAGCAACCACGTAATCGGGAATTTCGGTCAACGTTTCCTCTTTTTGATAAGTATAATTCAACTTGGAGATCTTACCGCACCCCCAAAACATGATCACGCGTTCCGCACCCTTTTCGTAAGCGGCGCGCACGACCTCTTCCGCGAGATCGCTGCACTCGACGGGACAAGCAATCCCGAGCGTTTCTCCTTTTTGCAAATTCACGCCCAATTCGACGAGCAATTTCGCGTATTCTTTTAATTTACGATCCATCGTAAACAACCTCCGTTTTTTCTTATTATACCCCGACTGTGCGAATCCGTCAAGCAAACCGACCGAGAAATCGTCGAAACCGTCCGATCCGACCGCGCAAAAACGCCCTTTTTATTCGCTCGAAGCAAGAAAAAAGCAGGGAACTTCTTCCCTGCCGCAACCTTTTTCGTTCAGTTCTTTTGTTCGGTCGATTCCGCTTGCGGCGCGTCCGTCGAAAGGACGCTTCTTTCTTCCGCGGAAGCGGTGTCGAACGAAAGTTGTACGCCGTTATCCGGGAAATTCTCCGGGCTGTTCTCTTGCTTCCCGTAAAACCGACCGAAAATTTGATTGACGGACGAAACGCTGACGAACACGTTTGAAAACTTCCGAATCACGTTCTCGAAGTCGGATAACTCCCGTTTATTGATCACGCAAACCAACATGAACTTTTCTTTATGGGAATACATACCCAAAGCGCGCACTTCCGTTACGCCGTGATGAAGTTTGTCCGAAAGTTCTTTTGCGATGGGTTCGGGATCGTCCGTGACGATCTCCACGCGCAACGCCGACTTGATTCCTTTCAAAATATTATCGCTGACGCGCGAGGTAAAATAACTGTAAATCAAACTGAATAATACCGCTTCCAACTCGCCGTATACAAAAATCGACGAAACGGAAACGGACGCGTTCAAAACAAAGATCACCCACACCAAACTGAAACGAGGCCATTTTGTCTGAATCAAAGAGGCAACCAAGTCCATTCCGCCCGTCGAACCGCCGAGACGAATGGCGCAACCGTAAATAAAGCCGTTGATTACGCCGGCGGAAATGACCGCCAAAATTTTATCGTATTGCGTTTCAAACGTATAGACGTCCCAATACTCAGCCAAAATCAACGTCGCCGAAAACACGATACTGAACACGAACGAACGGATCGCGAATTTCCGACTGACGAAAAAGAAGCACAGCGCGGCAAGCGGAATGTTGAGAAACAAATTCAGCCAAGAAATTTTAAATCCGCCCAAATATTGAATCATAACCAAAACGCCGGCTAAGCCTGCCGGAGCGAAATCGTTTGCCACTACGAAAATATGATAATTCAACCCGAACATGAACGCAAGCAAAAATAACAGCGCGTACGTGATTATCAAATTTAAACTTTTGTTTTTTGTAAATATCATCTTTCCCGTTTCCTAAAAACGTTTTCTCTGAAAATCAGCCCTAATAGTTTTACCATATTTCGGGCGGAAAAGCAACGACTTGACGGAATATTTTTCAATTCCGTCCGATTTTTTTAAAACGAAGCCCCTTTCTTTTCGTTTCCTTGCGCAAGAGCGTTCGATTTTCTTTACTTTCCCGTCGATTTGTGATACGCTAAGAAGAAAAAAGGATCGGACTTCAATGGAACTGCAAACTTTTTTAGAACAGTCTTACACCGCCTATCAAGCGGTGGAAAACGCCGCTCGTTTTTTGGAAAACAAGGGGTTTCGCGCGCTTTCCGAAGCGCAACCCTACTCGATCGAACGCGGCGGTAAATATTACGTAATTCGGGACGGCTCTGCTTTGATCGCGTTTTCCGTCGGTAAAACGAACACCTTCCGCTTCGCCGCCTCGCACACCGATTCTCCGGCTTTTAAGATCAAGGGCGACGCGGTTTCGACGGTGGAAAATTACGTGAAATACAACGTGGAAAAATACGGCGGAGGCATCTTCTACACTTGGCTCGACCGTCCGCTCTGCCTTGCCGGAAGAGTGATCGTCAAAAAGGGCGAAACGCTCAAAAGCGTCCCCGTCGTAAGCGAACAAACCTTTGTGATTCCATCCGTCGCCATTCATTACAACCGCAGCGCGAACGACGGAATCAAGTTGAATCCGCAAACAGACTGTGCGCCCCTCGCCGCCTTAGACGGTGCGATTGCCTCCGTCAAGGAACTTTTTGCCGAACGCGTTGACGGGACGGTCGTCGATTGGGATCTCTACGTCGCGTGCAAGGAAAAGCCCTTTTTGTGCGGCGTAAAAGAAGAATTTCTCTCTTCTCCCCGTATCGACAATCTGACCTCCGTCTTTTCTTCGTTGGAAGCGCTCGTTTCTTGCCGACCGGACGCGATCGCCATGGTCTACCTCGCGGACAACGAGGAAGTCGGCAGCGCGACCAAACAAGGTGCAGGCTCTACGTTCTTGCGTGAAACAACGGAACGCGTATTTGCCGCATTGGGCGGAAACGAACTGAACGCCGCCCTCGCGCAGAGTTTATTCTTATCCGTAGACAACGCGCACGCCTTGCACCCCAATCACCCGGAACTATCCGATCCGACCAACAAAACGTTACTCGGAAAGGGCGTTGTGATCAAGCGGCACGCAAACCAAAACTACACGACGGACGCGCTGTCCTCCGCTATCATAAAAGAACTGTTCGACCGTGCAAACGTTCCGCATCAAGATTTTTATATGCGCTCGGATCTTCCGTGCGGCGGCACGCTGGGCGCGATCAGTTCGTCCCAACTTTCCGTCCGATCCGCGGACATCGGACTTCCGCAACTCGCCATGCACTCCGCCGTGGAAACCATGTGTCTTTCGGATTACGACGCGATGAAACGCGGAATCGAAGCATTTCTTTCTTGCCGCTTTGCCGTCAACGGATACGACGAATTTACTCTTTGAAAAGAATTTCCGTTCAACCGTAAATTCCCGTTAAAAACAAAATTCACTAACGAAATCGCCGTCCGAAAACGGCGATTTTTTAGTGCGAAAAACGCACTTACCTTTCTTATTTTACGATTCGGATAAAATCGCGAAACTCTGCGCACCCAACGTGATTTCATCGCCGCAAATCTCCGCGTTTTGCGTTTTAATCACCGAACAGAATCTCAACGTTCTGCATACCGTCCGATCGGACGGATTGAGCAATACGATAACGGACTGCTCGCCCTTTTTCCGCCGATATACCGCCGGATATCCCGTTTCTAAAAACGTCTGTTCGCTCAAAGCGTGTAATGCGGGGTATTTTTTTCTGATTGCAATCAACTCGCGCACGGTATTCAAAATCGAACGTTCGGATCGCTCTTGCGCCTCGACCGATTGTCCTCGCTTTTCTGAAACGGGCAAATACGTTCTTTTCCGCGCGCTGAATCCGCGTCCTCGCTCTTCCGTCCATTGCATCGGCGTACGCGCGCCCGTGCGCACGCCGCCTCCGTCCTTTGAAAGGTCGAAATTATGTTCCATGCCGATCTCGTCCCCGTAATAAATAAAGGGAATCTGTTTATACGTCAACAAAAACGCAAAGATAACCTTAATCAAATCGGGCGATTTACCCGTGGGCATCCGAACCTCGTCGTGCGTGCCGGTCGGCGTGGTAAACAATCCCTTTGTTCCCAACCGATCGTAAAGATATTCGACGTATTCGACAAAATTCGACAAATTTCCCTTTCCCTCCGCGCTGAAATAATTATATCCCCTCACGTAATACGGGCTGTTATCGAGATTGCAATTTTTTTCATACCGATACAGAGAATTGAACGCGGCGATATCGTGCGTCAAAAAATCCATATCGAAGCCGCACATACCGATCGACCGCTGCGGAACAACCCATTCCGCGATAAAAACCTTATCGTTATACTCCTTTCTGAGCGTTCCGAGCACTTGATTCCACCACCATTTCACGCCGTCAAGTCCCTCTTCGGAATCGTTAAACACGTTCTCCGCGTCAAACGTCGCGCCGCCCTTAACGACGGAACTCGCCATATCGACGCGAAACCCGTCTACGCCCAAATCGAAATAGTAGCGCATGATATTGAGAAATTCCTCGCGCAACGGTTTTAACCGCTCGTCTTGATAGTTCATTTGCCAAGGGCGCGCGTCGTCCGCCCGTTCAAAGCCGAAATTCAACGCCGGCTGACTTGCGTAATAGTTGGGAAGGTATCCGCCGTTTCGGGGATACAAACCGCGAATGACGCCCGGATATTCCTCCGCGACGTTATCCGTCCAAATATAATAATCCCAATAGGAATTTCTCCGCGCGCAAGCGGATTTTTTAAACCACTTGTGTTTATTCGAAGTATGCCCGACGACGAGATCCAAGATCACTTTAATGCCGCGTGCCTTAAACGCCTCGATCAAGCGAATCAAATCTTCATTCGTGCCGAACCGACGGTCGACCGAATAATAATCGCTGACGTCGTATCCGCCGTCCTTAAAAGGCGATTGATAAATCGGATTAAGCCACACGGCGTCGACGCCGAGACTTTTGATATAATCGACCTTTTCCTCGATCCCCTTCAAATCCCCCTTTCCGTCGCCGTTTGAATCCAAAAAGGAAATCGGATAAATTTCATAAAACACCGCGCTTTCCAACCAACTCTGCATATCGCACCTCCGAACACATTCCTTTTGAAATAAAAATTTTACTTTAACAAAATATCCGCGATTTTATTCAACGTTTCTTCCGTAACGCCGCACGCGTCGGTCAAGTATTTCTTGATACAAGAGGACAGTTTGCCGTCCGCCGTCGAATACTCCGACCGAATACGCGCGATCATATCCCCCCACGCTACGAAATTCCCCGCATTGTCCTGCATGATTCCGTAAGAAAAGGGGGAATCGAATTTTCCGCGCGTCCGCAAACCGCCGCTCGAAAAAGAAGTCAACTCGAAATCTCTCGTAAGATCTTCGACGGACACTCCCAAACTGCCGCAAATCAAAAAGGCAAGCGTTCCCGTTCGGTCCGCCCCGGCGTTACAGTGGAAAAAGAGCGGATAATGGCTTTCGTCCGCCAAAAACTCGAAAATACGCTTAATTTGGATCGGCGAATTAGAATCGAATTCTCGCCCGTTGAGCGAAAACGAAGGAAAAATATAAGAGTATTGCAAAATCGGTGCTTTTAAGTAAAAAGTTCCTTCCCCTAAAATTCCCGTCGTCTGTCCGCCGTCGTCATACGCGTTGCGCAAATCAATTTCCGACTTGATTTTTAAGTACGAGGTAAAAACAGCCTTATCGGACACGGAAAACTCGTTCGTTCTTCCGCCGCGATAAATCAAACCGTATTTTATCGTCTTTCCGCTTTCGGTATTCCAACCGCCGAGATCGCGATAATTGTAACCTCTCTGCAAGGAAATATTTCTCACGGGCGAATTTTTAATCGAAAGATACTCTTCGGATACGACGAACTCCGAATATTCTTCTCGCCAAGTCGTCGCGTCGATAAGCCCGTATTCGCGCGCTTCCGACGGACTCATCGCAACCATCTTGCAGCGGTAGCGTTCACCCGGAATAAACAATCCGCCCGTAACCCGTTCTTCGTTCGCCTTTAAGACGAACGCCTCTTCCGCATTCTCGACGTTCTCGCAAAAAACGCGATATATTTTTCCCGTTTCGCGTTCGTAAGAAAATTCGACCGTCTGATCGTCGACAATATGATTTAAGTTGTCTAACAAAACGCGATACTGCTCTTCCGCCGTTTCCGCTTGCAAATAAGCGCGCACCTCTTGTGCGCAAATATCCGTTTCTCGAAACCGAGCCGTTCCGCCGCACGCCGAACCGCAACAGATAAACACACAACCGAGCAAAAACGCCGCCCCCTTTTTCAATTTTCTTTTCATCTTTTACCCCAATACAATCAACGCAGCCTCGCCGGGCGCAACATTTTTAATTACGTAAGAAGAACCCGTAAACGACTCCTCTTTTCCGTCGAAAACAGAATATCCCTTTACCTTTCCGTAAAAGGAAACCGTAATATCCGCGTTTGCTTCCGCCGATTTATCCGTATTCGCGTTAAACACGTATAACGCCGTATTGCCGCCGTAAGAAAAGCACCCTGCCAAAACGTACGTCGTTTCCGAATCCACCGACCGAACTTGATTAAATTCGGTCAGCGCGTATCCGCGCGAGATCGTTTGCAAGGCGGTCATCTGCGCTTCCAACGATTGCGATTCCAAAACGCCCTTCCAAACGGACTTCATTAAAACGTCGTCAATCAATTTTACGTGATCGAATACTTTTTTCAACGGCTCGTATAAATCCGTCGGATTGCCGTATAAATCAAACGGAAATTTCGCCGTGCCCGTCAACGTATCGGACGAATACGTTCCGCCGTCCGAGCTTCCGAGAGGCGTTACCAAAAAGCACTCCACCCCTTGCGCGCCGAACACGAGCGACGCGTTCACCTGATACGCAAACTCGTTATAGGTCGGCTGTCTGCAATAATCGCCGCCGGGAACGTGCCACTTACCCGTCTGAATAAAATTCCAAAAAGGAATTTTGTTTTGCGAACAATATTTCGCAGCCGTTTCCAACTCTCTGAAAAAATGCGGCGTTATATTTCCGCCCGTCACGCGCCACGGATAATCGTCATAAGAAAAAATCTGCGGTTCGGCAATCTGCATATAATAATCGGCATACTTTTCCCAACGCCATAAAGCGTTGACGATTTCAGTCGCCGCCTCAGACGTCGTTAACCCGAGAAGTTCTTCGTAATCGCTCGAAAAGCCGTTATAAAGCATATTTTGCAAGGACGTGCCGCTCCCGACGCAATTGGAAATACACAAACGATCGGGATACCGTTCGGTAAAAAGTTTCGTCGCGTCGCCGATTGCCTGTGCACCGGCAATCCCCAACTCGTCCGCAAAATGCACGCCGGCAAAGGACGAATGAGAAGTATACGCCTCGAAGTTTCCGAAGAAATTTTCGGCAAGCGTCGTCTGCTGTTTTTCGCTCATCTGCGCAAACGGCGTTATCTCTTGATTTTCCAAATAGACGCGCACGTAATCTCCAAAATTTCCGCCGGATAAAATCGCGCCCATTCCGTACCGATCGCACAAAACGAGATTTTCCTCTATCGGATATCCGCCGTGCCCGATTCCGTGCATCAAATTGATTCCGAGCGCAGCCATCGCCGCGTAAACCTCGTCCGTAATCAAAGACGGATATTCCGTTCCGTCGTAAGAAAAACTGTCGGTCGGCGCAATATAACTCATAATCGGCATTACGTCCTCGCCGAGTTGCGACACGGTATACGCGTAAGGCGTTTCCGGTTCGCTCGTCGATCCGCCGCAAGCGTTACAGAAAAACGACGTTGCCGCCAACAATAAAGACAACCATATCGCGCCCTTTTTTGCAATCTGATTCATTCGTTTCCTCCATGTAAAAAACTCGTAATTATCGGGAAATCCGCTTGATTGATATCTGCAAAAAACGACCTTTTGGGAAAGCGCATTTCGTCACGCCGCAATCCGTTCACGCGTTTTTTATATTGTAGCAGATATTTTTTCTCCCGACAAGCATTCTTGCGCTTATAAAAATATGCAACTCCAAAAAGATTATCCCCTTTGAAGATGCATATTTCGTGAAAAAAACAATTTTAATTCTTTCGACCAAACAACCGCGTTCGGTTATCCGACGTTATATTTTACCTTGATCGCGTCCAACGTAAGAGATACGTCCTCTCCCGTTTTCAAAACGCCGTACTTCGTCGCAAGCGTCACCCAATCGAGGGCAAGCGCCTTGACGTTTTCCTCGTCCAAGCCGTACCGTTTCGCGTTGTATAAACGCATATAAGCAGGCATCAACTTCGCGCGCTCCAAATTCGCGATATAAGCGTCCTTTTGTTCGTTCGACAAATTCCCGTTCGCCTCTACGGCTAAAACAGATTGATCGAACAAATCCACGAGATAATTCATCGTTTGAATCCGCCAATAGGTATTCGACCAGAAATTACTCGACACGCTCGCAACCAAGGTTGCACCGTCGGCGGCAATCATCGCGTAATTCGCGTCGATCGTTCTATGGAACGACAACATATTCTCGTAAGCGTCCTCGCCGAAGTAATAATACAAAAACTCATTGCGGATTTCTTCCACGTTCGCGTCCAAATCCCAGAACAACTTGGATAAAACGTAAGCGTCGATCTCTTGTTGATAAATATTCTTTTCGTAATACAGCCCCTGCACGAACGTGTATTCGTTTCCGCTTTCGTATAACAGTTTCAAAGTATCCGAAAACGTCTGCATGGTGGGATAATACCAAAAGGATTCCCCGTACCACGTCGCGTACGTCCAAGTCATAAGATGAGAAGTCACCTTTGCCCAATCTTCGTAAACACCTTTCGTTTGATCGTTTTGGCGTTCGTCGTTCAGAGCATAATAATAAATGCTGTGAATGGGCGCGTATTTGATATATACGTTATCGGCGGGAACGACCGTGGGATCAAGAATATTGCCGCTTCCGTCCAACGGAGGACGTTCGGTATAATCGTAAGCGAACAAGCAAAACTTGATGGAACGCTCCAATTTTTCTTCCCCTATCCAACGTTGAATTTCGGCGTTGACCGCGTTTACGAAACGGATCATAAGCCCGCTGTCCTCGTATTTCGTACGAGCCTCCTTACATCTCTCGCAAGGGCAACCGTTCGGCCTGTCCGCCTGTCCCAGCATATACCACTCCGAAGTTTCGTCTTCCGAAATCAACGATTTCAAGGAATCCGTCACCAAGCGAAACGCAGAATTTTCCGCCGCGACCTCGCCCGTTCCGTCTTCGTTGATTCCGCTCGTATAGCAGAGATCTAAAACCGTTCCGTCCATCGCCTTATACGTTTTCATTTCGCTTCCGCTCCCCGTATGCGCAAACGAATCGCGATAATCCGTCGTAATTTGCCCGTCCTCTCCGAGATAGTCGAACGCCGAAACGATCGCCGGGAACGTATGAGAGGGATTCCCGAAATCGTGCCAAGAAGTCGTTCCGCCCATATTCTCCGGCATAAAGCAATAATCGGTATTGAATCTCATGTGCGCGACGTACTCGTATTTATTGGAGAATACGGACGTATTCAAATACGCTCTTTGTTGAAACGCCGGCTTATACACCTTGTCGTACGAATTTAAGATAATTTTATCCGACGAAGGTACGTGAGTATAATCGTACGTCAAAAACTTCACACCAAGCGTGTGTTCGATAAACTCAAACGCGCCGTACATAACGCCCCTGTCGTTATAGCCGTTGATCAACACGTTGTTGCCGTACGTAAAGATCGCAAAGCCGTCCGTATTCAACGCCTCCGCGCTTAAATCGACCGTGCCGTGCTTCTTTTCCGCTTGCTCGTAAATTTTCGTATCACCCAAAGAGATATAAGAAGAAGTTTCGGACAAGAACAAGCCCCCGTCCGTCACGACTTCCATCTTTTTTCCGCTCACGCGCTCGTAATAAGAGGCGATTTCGGCGGCAGCATACTGCTCGGTAGCGGTAGCGTTCTCCGAAATCACGACCGAATATGCGTTCTTTGCGGTCAGCATATCGCCGATTTCCGTTTCCGTGAATTGATTTCCGTCCGAACCGCCTTTTCCCAAAAAGCCGATCAGAATTCCTGCGGCAATTGCAACGCATACGCAAACGGCTACAACACCTATTACTGTTTTCTTCTTTTTCATAACTCACTTTACCTCAAACGCGTATCTTAAAATCGTCAAATTGCCGTCCGCATCCATCGCATAATAAAGAATTGCGTATTTTCCTTTGGAAAGCGTCAGCGTTTGGTTTGCGGAAACAACGTCGTACGACAAATCGGGGTTTTCCAACAAAATGCAAAGGGAAGCCTTGACGGTATCCGAATCGTTATTATCCGTCACCATCGCCGCGAGCACGGTAACCTTACCGCGATACTCCGCTTGATACGCTTGCTCTAAGGCTATTTCGGGAGGTTGACGATCCAACACGTTATACACGTATTCATACGTAAAGGAATTGCGATTTTTATCGGCAACCGTGTACGAGATGATATATTTCCCCGATTTCGTCAACTCTAAATCAAACGACTGAGGCGCGACCTTGTTATACAACTCGCCGTCCGGCGTGCGAACGGACATAGTAATCGTGCTTTTGTTGCAAAGGACGTCGTAAGCGTACGCCATGGGAACTTGAACCGTCGTTCCCAAATCCGTAAACGCATTCTTCAATTCCCCTTTTAAGGAAAGCGCAGGCGCACTCATATCGCCGTAAATCAGATTGATATCCGCAAATTTCTGGTTGGAAAGCGCGTTCAACACGAATTTATTTCCCTCTTGTCCGCCGACAAGTTCAAACTTCACGAGAACTTTTCCGTCCTCGAACCCGTCGAAAGGCAATCCGTTCTCCCAAGTCGTTACCGCGTAAAGTTGATTGCCGTTTCCGTTGTAAACGGCAGCCGTCGTTTCATCAAAGGAGAAGGAGAATTTTCTGTATTTACTCTTCAAATCGTTCGGATCGACGAACGTATCCATATAAGTCGAAATGGATTTTCCCTTTTGTCCGTTCACCGTCATCATCGGTCGGAGCGCGGTGCATCTGTCGATGCACAAGACGAGCCGTTTGCCCGAAACGGATTGCAAAATCACGTTAACTGCGGTAAAGGGCGTGTTATACTTAGCCCTTTCTTCCAAGCCGTAACGGCTGTAAAGACTGTATTCGATCTTCAAATCGCTCGCAGAAACGGGATTCGGCATGGAAACCGTAACATCCGAACGGGAAACCGTAACTTCCGTTCCGATCGAAGAAGCGACTACGTTCGATATGCCGTCGTCTCGGAACAGTTCGCCGACATTTTCCTTAGTCAACGTTTTCGGCGCGCAAACGATATGATACGAGATCGTTTCCTCACCCCATACGTAATCAATCGTCGCGCTGTTTTGCGCCGTCAAAGAATCGCCGACTTTCAAATTGCCGCTCTGCAAGGAAGAGGAAATCCGAACCGCCGCTTTGCAGTCGATATTCGTTTTGGAATAATCGTTCGCGATGAAATCGGGAACAACCACCGTATCCCCCTCGGAAACCGTAATGCGATCGAACCCGACGATTGAAAATTGCTTTACGTTTTCGTTAATCGCCACCGGGTACTCAAAGGTTTTTGAATAGCCGATTTGATCGACCACCTTAACCGCCAACGTCAGCGAAAGTCCCTTTTGCTCGATCAAGAAAGCGCTTCCCGGTTGCACGACGCTTTGGTTGCCGTTCACCGTCAAGCGATATTCCGCGGTAAGTTTTCCGATTCCGCCCTCGTACGTCAACGACGGAACGATAAACGCCTTTGAAATATCCGCGGACAACGCCGTGACTTCTTTTTCGGTAATTTCAATCGGATGAGCAAGCACCTCGAATTCGCCGCTAACGCTCGCGTCCGCACCGGAATTACTCTTCCCGGTATACGTCAAACGGTATCTGCCCACTTCGGACGGGACGAATTTCGTTCCGTCCTCCGTAAGTTTAGACGTAACGTCCGTAAACGTTTCGCCGTTCGCCTTTTCCAACTTGACCGTTACGGGATTCTTGTTAGCGGAAACGGGCATCGGATACGAGTACCCGACCACGCCGTTCACCATGTTTTCAAAATCGTATCCGTTAAACATCAAGCCGCCGGAGGACAAATTGCCGCCGACGAGATCCGCCATCGAATCGTTTCCGATCTTGGTACAAATAAATTCGCCCGTAGAACCGGTCGTTTCGATCGTCAATAAAACCTCACCCGTCGTAAAACCGCCGAAATCGGGGTAATCGTCCTCGTCGTTATCGAGATCCATAACGGTTGGATATTGATCGCGCTCGGTATGAATGATCACGCAGTTGGTGTCAACGTCGAACATAACACCGCAAGGGATTTCCCCTTCCAACGAAGTAAAATCATAACTCGGAAGCATGATCTGACGCCAAGCGATCGTATAAGTAGGTTCGGGCGAATAATTGGGATACGCGCCCGTCGCGCCCATAAAACCGACTTGCACGAACGCAGAGCAAAGCGTAGGACTGTTTTTCACCAAATTCGCGCTATCGCCGCCCTCGTTGAGAAGCCGCGGTCCGTCCGGGTTTACTTTCCAAGAAACCGTAATGCTGTTAGACGCGTCGTAAGCGTCCGTCAAGCGGATCTGTAAGCCCGTCAGCCCGAACGCCTTTAAGCCTGCGTTCGGCACGAATTCGATCAAATTCCCGTCCACCTTTCTCAAATCAATCGTACGCATATAATCAATATAAGAGCCGCTGGAATTGATCTTAAATTTGATTCCCGTCCGATAATCGGTATTGAGATTGGACGGAATTTCTTCGGCAGGCGTTACGACGGAAGCGTTCGTCAATTCAAACGATTCGGCAATCACTTCGTTTACGTCTGCCCGTGCTCTGTTTTCAAAAGAAAAGAACGTGCCGAGCGTTCCGACGAGCATCACGCACGCCGCCGCGGCTAACCGTTTTATCCACTTTCTTTTCACACTCTTTCTCCTTGCTTAAATTTTAGCCTTTCAAACCGCCGACCGAAAATTTCGACATAATCAACTTCTGAGAAGCGAGATACAACGCAACTGTCGGGACGACGATCAACGTAAATCCCGCCATGATCGCGGGCGTCGATAACGCCACCTTGTTTTCCATCAGCATATACAAGCCGTATGACAAATTCGGCGTCGACGGCAACCACATCATAAACGTTTTATAATCGTTCCACGCCCCCAAAAAGGTGAGGACGAAAATAACCGTCGCGGAAGGCAAGCCCATGGGCAAATACATCGAGAAAAACGCGGTGTAATGATTTCCGCCGTCAATAAATACCTGTTCGCCGTAATCCCACGGGATTTCTTTAAACGTTCCGTAAAGGAGCAAGAAATGAAGTCCCGAAAAGACGGTCGTCGGACCGGTTATAATGGTCAGCAACATATTGTCGTACGTCGGGATCACGTTCGTTCTGAACACCATGGACGCCTGCAAGTTGCCGATAATGGGAACGATCATGATTACGATTCCGAGATTGTAAATAAAATCGCGTCCTCTGAACTTGTATTTTGCGAGAACGTACGCCACGCACACCGTCAAGAACACGGTGAATCCGGACGAAAATACCGACCACAAAATACTGTACAACGCCTCTTCCCATACCGTAACGACGTTTCCCCATTCGTCGTAAACGCTCATTCGCTCTACGACGTCCGCAAAGTTTTTAAAGTACCAAGATTCGGGAAATCCGAACTTATTCCAACTGTATTCGCTCGCCGATTTGAAAGAAGTCAACAACATCCAAACGGGTAATACGACCAGCGAAATGCAATAGATCACCAAAATTACCCATAACGTCCAACGGAAAACCGAATTGACCGTATCCGAAATTTTCATTTTCCGCACGGAAACGTACTTTTCGGACAACAAACCGACGTTTTCCTCAATCTGCGCGATTTCCGCCGCATGATTTTCCTCGGAAGCGGAAAATTCCGCGAGCAGTTTTTCTTGGCGCAAAATCTCTTCTTTTATACTTTTAAGCGAAACGTTACTTTTGATATTAAAAGAAATCTCTATTCTTTCGTCCATAGTTACGCCTCCGTTGACGGTCCGAACTTATCCAACAAATACCGCACGCCGATCGTAATAGGCGCAACGATCAAAGTCAAAATAAGTCCGCCGGCAGACATCATGTTATAACTTGCCGTATTTCCGTTGTTTACTTGCATGAAATAGTAATACCCCATATTGGAAACGTCCGCCCCGACGGGAATCCCTGCGGGGAAGAACGTCAGAACGCACCCCTCGTCCGTAAGCATCGTCGCGATACCCGTAATGAGGAAGGTTTCAAACGTCGGGAAGATCAACGGCAAAATAATATACCGCAGTTCCTGCCACATCGTCCGTACGCCGTCGATGGACGCGCTTTCCAAAATACCCGAATCAATCTCTTTCATGGCGTTCGGATAGACGATCATGTTCATGCCGAACGATACCCAAATACCGTAAAAGATCATCGTTCCCAAGGCATAGCGGTAATTATCGCTGTACAATAGTTCTAACGGCGCGCCGCGCATATCGAAAATGCCGAGTTGCAAAAACAACGTCGTCATCGGCGAATTCGTCCCCGAAATAAAAGAGGAAAACAACATACTGACGACGAATCCCGAAATGATCTGCGGCAACATTACCATGGCTCTGATCGTCTTATGTAAAAAGCATTGCTTAAACACAAGGTAAGAGAAGATAATGTACAACGGCAACGAGATCACAAGGTTCACCGCATAAATTTTTAACGAGTTGACCATAGACTGCCCGACGGCGTCCGTATCCGAAAAAAGTCTGGTCAAAAATTCCTTAAAATTATCCAGCCAAACAAATTCGGTCACCCCGTAAAGGTCGGATTTCGTAAACGCCATTACAAACGAATTGATGTTCACGCATACCCAAAACACCACGAATAACAGCATCGGGTAAAAGAGCATACTGAAAATAAAGGCGTTACGGGAGAAATCCGATTTTTTGCGTTTCGGATTTCTCGCTTTTTGCGTATCGACCGTCGTCATGGTTAAGCCCCCAACATGCTTTCCATATCCGCAAGGAAACTAGCCCATTGCTCCGCGGTGTAATTTCCGGCAACCGTTTCCGCCAATTTCGCACCGGTCATGCCGCCCTTTAACGTCGTGATGAGCGAAACGGAATCTCTGTTTCCGAACGGCATGATGCCGTAAGTATCAATATCCTTCGCCGTATATTTTACGGGGTTACTCATTTTATCCACCGAATACGAATAATTTTTGACGTTCGCGGAATCGTGGAGAATTTCGTAGCACGTTTTGGAGAAACGGCTCATATTCGCGTAGTCGCTATCCGTAATCGTGTAATTGTAATTCAAGGAAAGTCCTGTCGACGAAGTGATCCAAGACAACGTATCGTTTTTAAGCATATAGAGCAAGAACGACTTAATCGCCGCGAGTTTATTCTCGTCCGCTTGCTTTCTGACGACGATTCCGCCCGCCTCGGGAGCGCAAACCACGCTGCCGTGTTCGTTTCCGCTAATGCCTTTCTGCCCGTCGATTTCAGGTAAAAGCATAAAGCGGTAATCTACGTCGGCAGGTTCTCTGTTGTTTTCGTAAAGAATATCGCGCGCGCCCGTAACGAACCAGTCGCCCTCGACAACCATTTGCAACTGTTTTTTAGACGTGTTGGTAACGAATTCGTCGCGCTCGTCCGCAGCCGAAGTCGTCGTCGTGTAATATCTGCTTTCCATCGTTCCGTCGATGAAATACTTTTTCACGAATTGTGCCGCCTCTTCGATTCCCGAAACCGAATGGGAAAGATATCCGTTCCCCGTAGTGATAACCTTTTTCGATCCGTCCTTTAAGGTGATTTCGTTTCCGTTCGTATCGAAAGAAACGATCGCGTTATAAACGTCTTGTCCGCCCTTTTGGAAAATGTACGAATAGAAAAGTTGCGTAACGTATTCGGCGGTATCGCTGTACAAAAACGGCTTAGAGCCTTTTGCCATGATCTTATTGCAAAGAACTTCAAATTCCGCCATCGTTTGCGGCTGACCGTCGTCGTACGTGCCGTACTTTCCGTCTTTTCCTGCGGTCAAGATCACGTCGCCTTTTTCGTAATTCAACGTCTTTTCGGACGATTCGTAAATCAAAGTATCGTCCGCCGCAACGGTATACGAAATTCCCTGTTCGATCAAAGCGGACTTCACCGCTTCCGTCGTTTCCGCATATGCCATCAAACCTTGATCGACGAACAATTCATGATCGTACAAAATGCCCGTAAACGTCGTGGAATACGGGAGCATATAACACCCCTCGTAAGAAAAATACTCCGCCGCATACGGATCGGCAACCGTTTCCGTCGGCTTATTGTATTTTACGATACTGGAAACTCTGTTCCACTTCTCCCAATCGTAAACCTTTTCGCGAACGGTCAAACCGCTTTCGCCGTCCGGCTTTTGATCGAGCAAATCGGAAAGATTTTCAAAGTACCCCTTATAGAACCCAGAATTGTACATCGCTTCCGAACCGAAATAAATATCGGTGTTGGAAACCTCGATTCCTTCGAGCTGGGTAATAGAAAGATTCGTGCTGTTCTTTTTGACAAGAATCTTAAATTGATTGCCCGTATCTTCTTGCCATTTCTTGCCCAAGTTTTCAATCCAATTGAGTCCGAACGCGCTGTTTGCGAACGGCTCGATCACGATCGTACCCGTCAAATCGACCTGCTGCTTTCCGCAACCGACAAAAGAGGCTAATGCCACCGCAAGAGCCATCAAGCCACACAGAATTTTGGTTCTTTTTTTCATTCTATCCTCCGTTTATCGTCTAACCGTAAAAAACACGCTTTTACGCTTGACGTCATTTTCAAATTAAATTTGTTTTCCGTTTTTTCGTTTCTCGTTTTTTAAGTTTTTCAAGTTTTTTCAAAAAATATTCGATTGCGCTCGCGCGCGATCCGCTCCCCCCGTTTTACGGATAATACCCGTTTCTCTGTCTTTTGCAAAACGGAGAAACGGGTTACCCCGCGGAATCGGCGATATGTCGATTCCGCCTGTTTTAACGTTCGATTTCCCGATTATTCGGCAACCAGCGTGAAGTGAATCTTCGCAAGTCCGGGAACAAAGCCGTTTTCGAGTTGTAAATATCCGTTAGCGTCAGCCGTCAAATCAAAACTGTTCGTTCTGCCGGGCATCGCTCCGCCGCCGACGACAGGTGCTCCCGTACCGTAAACGTCGTCGAGAAGCATAACGTCGAGATGAACCTTCTTACCCTTTACAGCATCGCCGAAAATCTTGGTAAGATCGAGATTCAAGGGGAAATAGCCGTTTGCAGCGGTGAAATAAACGTCTTTATTTTCGTCCATTGCAACGTTGTACGTACCGTACTTCTTGCCCTCTTCTAATAACTCATTCGCGATTAAAACGTTTTCCATCGTTTTGAACTCGATGCTCAAAACCGTAGCGTCGAATCCGTCTACGTTTCTGACGCAAATCTTGTCGGCTTTCGACAATCTGATCGCAGCCGTATTGCCGTTTTTAAGCATTCCCGGATACAGTCCCGGCCACTGCATATTGCCGCCGAAATCCTGCATACCGTCTTCAACCATCCAAAGACTGGAACCTTCGCTTGCTTGAATATCCGCGCCGATATCCTCGCCCCAATCGATGCGCAACGTCACGATCGCCATGTTTGCACCGACGGGAGCGTTTGCCCATGCGTCTTCGGTCAACTTAAAGCCTACTTCCGAATAATGGCAAGCTTCCGTACCGTCGTTCTTCATGAATCTGTCGATGGGCTTATACTCAACGCTCAAATGCGTTCTGCCGTCTTCACCGATATACACTTTGCCGCCTTCGCTCTTCGTGTCGCCTTCAACAACCGCGATATCGTATTTTACGATCTCGGTCGCCGTTGCGGAAATCGTGAGATTATCATCCGCCGTTACTTTGTAAACTCCTTCCGTCGCGGTAAGAACGGTTTCGCCGCTCTTTACTTCGCCCAACGCATAGCCGTCGTACGCAACCGCCGTAAAGGTGTACTCGCTGCCCTTTACCACCGTCGAATCGCCAGTGAAATCAACGTGCTCGCCGCTGAACGCAACGTTAACGTATTCGATTACGGGTGCAGGCGGTTCTTGAATTCCGCTGACGTAAATCGCGATTACGTCGTCTACTGCGGAAACGGTATACTTGCCGTCTACCGCGGTCAAGACTTGTCCGTTCACGACAACCTTCATCGCGGAAGCGTCGTAGCCGTCTTTCGGCGTAACCGTAAACGAATAATCCTCTCCCGCCTTGGCAGTTGATTCGCCGGAGATGGTGTAGGAAACGTCGGTGGACATATAAACGTTATATTCCGATTTACCGCTCGCTTCGCCGCAGCCGACTGCCATGCACATCATGAATGCCAGAAACAGTGCTACTAATGTTACTCTTTTGGTATTTCTTCTCATCGAAAATACCCTCCTTTTTTATATTTACGGATTGGAAACGCACGGCGAACGTTTTGAAAACGCCCACGAATCCGCCTCCGCATAATACCGAATTTCTTTTAAGCCATTTTTTGCTATTTTCAATAGCAAACGCCCCCGGGGGCGTGTCCGCACCGCTACGTGCGTCCGTTCTTTCGGGCTTCCCTAAAAACAGCCGTCAGATAAGCATTTCCCTTATTTCGGTCAGCGTCCCGTCGCGGTAAACCACCGTCTTGACCTCGTACCGATCGAAATGCAACGTCAACGAACAATCGCCGAACGTAACCGTATCTTCCGCAGGACTCTCCGCGCAATTTTGCAAGCGCATGAGATATCCGTCCGTCTGAACCGCCTTTTTTAGGGTGATAAAAGAAATATTTCCGTTTTGCTTGGAAAGGGTAAAGCCGTTATCCGTTTTCTCGTCTACGGTCGGGAAAACATTCAAAGCGTACGACGTTTCGGTAAACGCGTCCGCAATCCGCTTCAAACTCGCCTCGTCCGTCACGTCCAAGCGGAACGCGAAATCGCGCTGCCCTTGATCGATTTTCGGAATGAAAATCCCCTCTCGCAACAAGGGGCGGTTCTCTTGCGGATGCGCGCAATAAGTAGCAGTTTTAACTAACGTCAACGAAACTTTCCCGTTCCGATACGAAGAGCCGTAATTATCGCGCGTAACGATTTCCAAATACGATCCGTCCGCCTTTCGCAACGCGACGAAATTCTGCGCGATACATTCTCTTCCGTCGTCGAATAACGCTTCCTTGCCGAAAATCTGCTCGCCCTCGTACGTTCCCTCGCCGCAATCAAGGGATACTTTGATCGCCCTCGACGGCTCGTTCGAGAAAACGTTTACCGCAACGTCAACCGCAGTACCGCTTTTATATATTTTATATCCGATCCGCACGCGCGTCAGCCCTAAGCCGAAAAACGCTTCCGCTTCCAGATACACTTCGCCGTCCTCGATGATCTGAACGGGCTTCATGCCCTCGAATACGCCGTTCGGTTCGGATAACAATTCCAACGTCCTTCCGTTTTTGCCGACGTACGTTTGTTCCATGCCCCAAGGATCGGGGGTATCTTCGTAAATTTCGGGAACAAAGAATTTCCCCTCGCAATATTCTTTACCGTTCACGACGTAACTTTCGATCAAGCCCGTTTTCACGCCGATCACAACGCGCTTTTCGCCGTTATCGAACACGATATCCTCGGTTACGGGCGCATACTTCACGCAAGGTTTCAAAACCGTTTTCGCCGTATAGCGCGTAACCGCCATCGGATCGGGCGTCGCCTCGAACACCACTTTCTTCCGATAATCGACGGACAGATTGCTCCGCTCTTTTACCGTCTGCGCCTTTAACCGATTTCCATGCTCGTCGTATACTTCGATCTGCGAAAAATTCTCCTCAAATTCCTCTGTCGGAACGATAGACAACTCACATTCCAAAATTTGCGGTTCTTTGCTCGCTTTCGGATTAAACACCAATAGCGGATAGGTATTTTCTTCCGCTACGGGTTGTCCCTTGCACAGAGCGAAGAACGCGTCCGCGCGAATATCGTTTAACAGCCGCATACCGTGATTGATAAAAGTAAAGCCGTACTCCTCTCCCTCTCTGATCATATCGCCGGGGAGAATATCGTGAAACTGCACGTTCATCATATCTTCGGTTACCTCGCGCAATTTCTCGGACGGATAATCGAACGCGCCTTTTAGAGAAGCGATGCTCGCGATCTTTTCCGCAAACCACAACTCGCGCTCTAAACGGCGGTATTTTCTCTTCAATTCCGCCATGGAAGTATAGCACCCTGCCATGCACGGAATGATGGAAGAAGCAAACACCTCGGTCGGCTTCGCCTCTTCAAAATATTGTTCCGGCGTGCTGAAAACAATCTCCGTTTCGCTGTCTTTCATCAACGCGAATACGTCTTTCAAATCCTTTCTCGACGGACCGCCCCCGTGATTGCCGACGCCCCAACAAGTAAGACCGATTTCTTTTTCCCGTTGAACGTCCATATCCTTTACGATCTTTTTCGTCGCTTCGCCCAACGTGGAATTATATCCCAAAATGCGCGCAGCCTTTACGCGACTGCCGTCGTACCCCTCCCAAATAAAACATTCGTCCGGAAGTTCTAATTGATTGTTGTTCATCCATTTGCTGAACGGACGCATAAACAAATATCCGTCCTGTCCGCATTTCGTCATAATCTGCACCAAACCGCGCGAATGACCGAACGGATCGAAATTCGTGGCGACGGTCGGCTTAACGCCGAATTTTTCCTTAAAATAGATCTCGCCCTCGCGAATTTGTCTGACGATTCCCTCTCCGCAAGGCATGAGACAATCGGGTTGCAAAAACCAACCGCCCATGATATACCATTTGCCCTCTTTTACGAGTGTTTGGATTTCCTTAAATAAAGCAGGCGCGTATTTTTCGGTATATTGATATACCACAACTTCGTTATGGCAAAAAATATAATCGAATTCCTTTGTCAAATTCGCCGCGCTCTGAAAAGTGGAAAGCGTAGCGGAAGCCCCTTCTTCCCATTCCCATTGCCATATCGGATCAATATGCGCGTTACAGATCATATATAACTTTTTCATACTCGAACGCTCTCCGTTTTAATAAATCAACGCGCTTTCCCCTGCGGGAAGTCGCAACTCGACCTCGTTGTCGCAAACGTCTTCTCTCGCCGCTTGCAATAACGAGAAAGAACCGTTTAATTCGATCTTCGCGCAAAGCGCGCTCACCACCGAATTGTTCACCAAATAATATGCGTTTCTTCCGTTTTGTTGCCGAAATACGCCGATAAAAATCTGCGAATCGGTCGAAATTTTCGGCAACGCCCCCTCGTAACGGACAAAATCGGGTGTTCCGCCCGTATAAATGCAGTCGTTATCCGGCAACGCGCTCAAATCCACCCCGTCGAATCCGCCGTGAAACCCGCCGACGGTCGTCACGCCCAGAAATTCCGAACGCAACAGCACGGGAGCAAACGGTTGAATTTCCGACAGTAATTCTTTCGTCATATCCGCGTACATGGTCTTTCTGCCGTACGCGTCGATCAAGCCGCAAATTCCACCCTTGCCGTATTCACATTCTCCCAAAAAATCGTTCGGATACACGCCCGGGAAAAACGCGAATCCCTCGTGCCCGTACGCCAACGTAATATTCATCTGCAACGCCAATTCCGCACGCGTCGTAACGCGAAGGGTTTCGGGCGTTTCCAAACACCCCAGTTGCATATAGTGAAAGGACTTCATTTCCCTTTCTTTTTTCTTCTGTTCCGCGATAAATCCGTTCAATTCGTACAATCCGCGATGCACGGACGTCGGGATCGTTCTCCAACACCACGTAAACGGATAGAAATCCGTCGTGAGATATTCCGGGTGTACCGTCTGCACGTAACGATCAATCAAATAATGATACCGCCGAAAACGGTTTTCCGCCGCACAAGAGAGTTCTCCCGTCAACGTCTTATATCCTGCCGTTCGGACGCCGCCGAACAAATTCTCGTCGCTGAAACAGTAATTCAAGTTGTTATAATGAAACGCCTTATTCGGATATTTTTCCTTAAAAAGCCCTTTCGCGACGGCAATGGCGTCAATCGCGTCGTACGATCCCTCGTCGCCGAAATAAATGCCGCCGAAACAATCGTGTGCGGAAACGGCTTCCAACCGTTTCAAAAATTCCGAGTCAACCGCCGCCCGTTCTTCCGCCGAAAGCGACGCGTACGACACGCCGTTTTTCACTTGATATCCGCCCGTAATCGCCAAATAACGGTTAAACACCTGTAAGCGAGGGAAATACGCAAGCCCCAACTCGTCGCAAATCCCCATCGCCTTATGCAGATAATTTTCCCCGTAACCGTCCTCGAAATGACCGAATACGTTGTCGATTCCGATTTCTTTCAAAAGGCTATACGTTCCCTTTGTCAATCGGTCGGGATATGCTCCTTTCGGAGGATAAGGCGGACAATACACCGCCGCAAAAAATTTGTCTTTTTTCATACCGTCTGAAATTTTAATTTTTTTCTTCCGCCGCCGCGCAACGGACGAAAAAAACAAAACGCTTGTTGTTCTCCTTTCATTATATTATATTTTTTTTCATTTTTCTTGTCTTTTTTAGCATAGATATTAAAATTTTTAGCAGATATTGCCCAATCGACCGCTTTTTTCGCGTTTTTACGACTTCTGTTTTTTCGCAAAAGGTCTTTTCGGAGAAACGCATACGGCGATCTCCCCGAAGCGTGCGCGAAAATTCCCCTTTGTTTTCGACACAATTCGCGTTTTTTCGATACGATTCGCGTTTTTTCGACGTTTTACACCCTTTTTTCCACTCTTTCGACAACGTTCGACAATCTTCGACTCCGTTCGCCTTTTTTCTTTCTCTTTCGACGTTTTTCGCAAAAAATAAAAAGGTTCTCTCCCATGAATCCGTTCACGGTTTCAAACCTTTTGTAAAATTGAAATATTAAAGTTTTTCCAACGTTTTCGACAAACTTCGCACGTTTAAGACTTTTTCCGCCAAATTTCTGTCGCTGTAAAAATAATGGTTAGACGCCTCGTACCCTATTTTCGCGTCGCGACGGATCAATTCGATCAACCTTTTTGCGTTCTGCTCGCTTTCTTGCAAAATTTCCGCAAGTTCCGCTTTGTTTTTTCTTGTGTCCGCTTTCAAGACCGAAAAGCGCGTTTGCAGATAATCGCTGTAAAAATGCGCATACGCGGCTTCGGCGTACGTTTTCAAATCGCGCAACGCTTCGCCCTCGCCGTCCGCCAACACAAGCATACCTGCGCGCCATTCGGACAGCAATTTTTCGTACTGCGCCAAATAAACGTCCGTCGGATAGGGTTTCGTCCAAGACTCATAGTCGTCGAACGCGTAACAAACCATAGTGGATTGCAAGTTTTCTTTCTCTAAATCGTACAAATTTGCCTCGCCGAGCGTCTTGGGCGAATAATACAGACTGTCAACGCTGAACGGATACTCCCGAAAGCCCCTGCAAAAGCAGCCGACCGCACGCCGCACGCGCTCCGTGTTTGAGTCGAACGTCTTTCGATACCATTCGTCGAGCGAAATCCCCGTTTGCACGACGTCCGCGATCATTCCAAGCGCGGAAGAGGGGTACCCCCCCAACGTCCAAGTCAGCATATAATCGGTCACGCCGAGATTGGACAACTTCTCGATATGCTCGTAAATCAAATCGAACACCGGCAGACACGGAACGGCGGAACATTCCCAACTGTTATTCGTTTGAATTTTTGCGTAAATTTTATGTCCCTTTTCCGCCGCACGCGTTAAGGCTTTTCGCGTAATTTCGCTCGGACCGGTATTTCCGATCGAATAATCAATCACCGTTCCGGGAACGCCGCCCTTTTCAATGGCGCAGCCGTATTCGCTTACGCACATGACGGATACGTCGCGATCCAACAATTCCACGCCGCGCAACGTTTGCTCTTCCGTCCATTCCATAAACGGCGACCAACCCCAAAGATTCGCGATAACTTCCGCGTCGCTTCCGCTGTCGCGCACGGCTTTCGCGATAATATTATTGACCGTCGCGGCGGATTGCTCCGGCGGAATATGCTTACAAACGGGACAATTCGTGTGCGGACGGTAATTACAATGCGTCGGATTTTCACTCATCGTAATCGTAATCAAACCGCCCAAACCGCGGACGTTTTCCAACAAATCCCTTACCGCCGTATATAAATATTCCTTCGTTTCTTCTTTCTCCAAGCAGAGCGTAACGACGCCGTTTTCCGTACGACCGATCAAATGAGAGAATTGTTCCGCCCTTTCCGCGGTGATTCCGCGCGGCTCGTTCAAATATAAATATACCCGAATCCCGTATTTTGCACAGCGATCGACGAGTTTTTGCAAATTGCTTCGACGCGTCCGATAAAGAACGCTCTGTTCGGGATCGAACGGATAGGGCGAAAGCGTCGCCAATAAGCCGTGAAACCAAAGCCCGTTCACCCCTCTCGCCCGATAGAGCGCGAGCAAGCGATCGGGAAGATATTCCTCGTCGTTCTCCGCAAAAACGTCGCCGCACGGCGATAAATACCCGTGTACGATCCGTCGGTGAGAATCGCAAACGCAGATATCGGACGTTTCTTGTTCGGGGAAAAAATCGAACGGCTCATATTCTCTTTTTTCCAATAACGGGCGCACGGTCTTAGCGATTTCGTCCGTTTCGCGCGCTTCCCCTTCGGTCAACGCCCGATAAACAACCTTTTCGCACAAAGGCTTTCGCTCGCCCAACTTGACGGACAGAAAATCGTCGTTCGTCAAAATAAATTCCAAACGACTTTCGTCGATTCCGAGCAAGGTTAAAAGTTGCTCGTAGGGAAGCAAATACCAATTGTTCCGAATGATCGTAATATAGCCGCGCTTCTCCCACGCCGCAACCGTATTCGGCAAAGCGGACGGCAACCCCAAACGAGCGGCTTCGCGCGTTACGGTAGAAACGTCGCACGCCAACGTCGCAGCGATTCTTTTTATAGAAACAAGACCATAATTTCGGAAAATTACGGTCTGCCACTTTGTCGGAAAATAATTTTTCCTTTCCTTGTTTTTTTCTGTTTTCGGTAACATTATACGATTGCTTTTTTCAAATACGCTAACGACTGTTTCACCATTTCGTCACCGATTTCCTTGCTCGCCTCGTGCGCGCTTTCGGTAAACCAATGCTTCACGTCGTCGATTCTGTCTAATTTCACGCAATCGGGATATAACGCCATTAAAATGGAACTTTCGTATTTACCGGCATGATCGTATCCCGTCGCGTTTTGCACCGCCGTGCTCATCGTCGGAATCACCTTGATCCACGAAAACGGATTATTAGCCCCCTCTAACTCCTCGTAATAAGTCGAATAACTTTCGCTGCCCCACCAGCCCTCGCCGAGGGTTTCTTGTAAATACTCCATCGTCGCGCGCTTTGCCGCCGTGCGGTAGCAAAGCGTCATCGGCATTTCGCTCTCTTGCTCGAATTGATGATGAATCACAACGTAAATATTGCGGAACCCCGAATACAGCATGCTCTTGAACACGTAATAAACGTAATCTTCAAACGCCCGTTCGGGAACGTGAACCGTGCCGCTCGTTCTGCCGCCGACCGCGTAACTTGCCGGGCTGTAAGAAATCGTCGGCGCAATCATGATCTCCTTTTCCGCGGCGAGTTTTTTCACTAACCCCTCCGCTACGAGCGTATCGCACCCGTAGGAGCAATGCGCGCCGTGATACTCTACCGTTCCCCCCACGATAACGAGAGGGATATTGTTTTCCTTTACGTAATCCGTTTCGCGCGGAAAACTACGATCTAAAATCATATCTCTTCTTCCTCTTTAACGTTCGTTTTAATACGCCAGAGTCGTGTAATACGCCAAATTGACCTGACGGTTATCCAATCTGCCGTACTGCACGACGATTTTCCGATTGCTTTCCAACTTCATCGCGTACTGCGTTTCCAAGGGAACGACGTAACCGCACATATCCTCGACGTTGTTCATTCTGAAACACCGCACCTTTTTGGGCTCTACCGTCCAAACAATGCCCTCGTAAGCGTCGCGATCGGAAAAATACAGCGTCACTTTGATTTTTGCCGTTTGATTCGTATCGTTTACGATGATCACGCTCTCGTGTCCCTTTAACGCGCCCTCGCCCTCGGGAGGGAGTTCGCAATCGGGAACGATCCAATTTTTCTTACCGACCGTACGCATATCAGAACCCCAACTCGACGATGCCTTTCTTTAAATAATCGGTGTAACTTTCGCAACCGTTTTCGCGAATCGCGATACCCTTTTCCCAACGGCAACCGAACGTCGGTCCGGAAATAAACGTGTCGATCTGGAACGTCATGTTCTTTTCCAAGGGATAATGAGTAGAAGTTTCCATCCAAGGCGCTTCCACTTCGATCATTCCCGTACCATGGCACGGGCCGTATACGTAATTCTTTTCATAACCGGCGTCTTTATACATCTGCAAAAACCGCTTTGCAACGTCGTCCGCATAAACGCCTGCTTTGAGTTGTTGCTCCGTCCATTCGTGCATTTTTAAGCAAAATTCCACGAGTTCGCGCCGCTCGCCCTCTAATTTCCCCATACATACGGGCAACCCGATCGAAGGAGAATACCCGTCGATCTTTGCGGACAGATTGAGTTGAACGATATCGTTTCTTCCGATTTCTCTGTATCTCGAACGGGAGATCGCGTGGCGCGTGCTCACCTCGGAGAATACGTACATCGGCAATCCCTCGTATTCCGCGCCATGCTCGTAAATGACTTTTTGCGCAATACCGACCATTTGCAATTCGGTCACGCCAGGCTTCAACGCCTTAATTACCTCGTCCGTCGCGATCTCGATAATGCGGAATCCCTCTCTCAGACAAGCAATTTCATTCTCGCTCTTGATTTTACGAAGGTCTACCATAATATCGTTGCATTTGACGATTTCGGCGTGCGGATAACTCGACTGCAAGCCCTCGTAAATCGGCAACGTACATTCGACGTAACTACCCAAGCCGATTCTGATTTTTTCACCCGAAACGCCGATCGCCTTGAACACGTCGTTAAACGTGGATGGCGTCAATTCGGGATAGGACGGATCGGCAGACTCTCTGAATTCGCGCAAAACGAATACTTTTTCGATTTTACCGAAATCCGCGCCGAACACCTCCGATTCCGGACCGACGAGAAGCGCGGCGTCGCCGTTGGCGGAAATCGCTACGCCTGCCCGTTCAAATACCGGCCAAAATCCCGAAAAATATCTCGCGTTCGCATAATCGCTTTCGGTGGACGCAACCACCATTACGTCTAAATTTCTCTCGCGCAGCATTGCCGCCGCTCTCTGAATCCGTTCTTGATATTCCCGATCGGGAATGCACACTCTTTTCATTCTTTTTCTCCTTTTTCTTTTTATTATAGTACCGCGTCGATGCGGCTTATTCCCCTCTTTTCATCAATTCGTCGATTGCAACCACGCGCCGTTCTTTGCGCGCGATCTCCGCGGCGTAGCAGAGTAAATGCCCCTTTACGGAATCGTTGATATCCGTTGTCGAAAGCGAATTTTTTTCTCCGCGCAATAAAGCAAGCAAGTCTTTCATGATAAAGTAATCGCCGCCGTAATGCCCCGCAACCGACTGGTTTTTCCCCGTTAATTCATACAACTTATTCAGGTCGTAGATCTCTTCGTTCCGTTTCAATTCCTCCTCGCTTTCGCAAGCGAAGAATTTTCTCACGACAAATTTATTTTCCTCGATATAACCGACAATCTCCCCGGCATCGCCGATCACGTGAATATGTCTGCCGGCGATCGTCGCACCGCCGACCATATTGAGCGTCGCTACCGAACCGTTCTCGTATTCCACGCTCACGCATTGCCGATCAACAATGTCCATATCCGTTTTGTATACGCATTTTCCGTAAGAATCGCGCTTTAAAAATTCAATTTTTTCTTGCTCGGAAATCGCTTCCAACGGCTTGCCGATCTCCGCCCAAGTGTATTGCGGACAGTAATCTTTTTTCAACTCGAAATCCATCGCGTTGAATACGCAACGCTCTTTGTGCGGACAATCGAAACAGTACTCCGTAGAATCATTCGGCGCATTTTTTTGCGTATAAAGACTTCTCGAACCGAAACTCGAAACGTATTTCGGCGATGTTTCGCTATTCAGCCAACACATCAAATCGGTATCGTGGCAACACTTCGCGAGCAATAAGCCCGATCCGCATGCCTTTTCGCTTCTCCATTTTCCGCGCACGTAAGCGTTGACGAAATGCCCGTGCCAAACGTGCTCGTTCATTTGAATATCCGTAATGCGACCGATCTCGCCGCTCGCAATAATCTCTTTTATTTTGGAATAGAACATGGTATACCGCAACACGTGGCAAACGATGACCTTTAAGCCCTTTCGATTGGCAAGCGATTGAATCTCCAGCAACTCGTCTACGTTTGCGGTAATCGGCTTTTCCAACAAAAGATGATAGCCCCCGTTCAACAGTTTAATCGTAGTTTCGTAATGAAGCGAATCCATCGTCCCGTTGATCACGAAATCGCAAGCGATCCGTTCGGATAAAAACGCGTCCAAATCCGAAAACAGCCGATGATCGGGCAACCGAAAGACTTCTTTTGCCTGCCGCAATTTGTGCGGCGCAACGTCGATAACGGCAATTACCTCTAATTCCTGCGGATGATCCAATGCGTATTGCGCATATTTTCCGCTACGGTCGCCGTAACCCAAAATTGCGCAAGTTTTCTTTTCCATTTTCTCAACGTTTCCTTTTTGTTTGTTATTAAAAAAATTATATAATATTTTCACACAATATCATAGCGTTTTTTAGCAATCTTTTTGCTTTTTATTGTTATTTTTAGCAATCTCGAACATTCCCTATTGACAAATCGGGCTACTTGTATTAAACTGTAAAAAAAGGCTTTGTTTTTCAAAAAGGGCACTTATGCAGAAAACGAATATCTTTAACGTATTGGGCAAAAAGGACGGCT
>CAYXWN010000012.1:0-48286 GCA_964468815.1 uncultured Clostridia bacterium
CAATGTTATTTTATAAAGTTGCCGTGTTTATCTCGTTTTTGTGTTAAATAGTGGTCGGAGCGTTTTGTTGCGACTTTTTTCGTTTTGACGACAATAGCCGCAACCCCTTTAAGACAAAAATAGAGCCGCGTGTTTAAACGCGACTCTCTATGGCGGAGAGGACAGGATTTGAACCTGCGGTGCCTTTCAGCACACGACCTTTCCAAGATCGCACTATAGACCTCTCTGACACCTCTCCGTCTATTAAACGCTTTGCTTTCCTCAAAACGCTATCTTATTATATAATATTTAGATAAAAAAATCAAGAACTTTTTCTATATTTCTTGTTTTATTTTTTTATTTGTGCTAATATAATAACAAGAATCTTCATAGGAGGAAGAAACATGGCAAAAAATTCCTTGATCGCTTGGGTAGACGAACTGCCTTGGATCGTAAAAATCGTTTTCTGTATTCCGCTTTTAGATATCATCTGGGCGATTTACCGCATTATTAAAGGCGCAACCGAAAATAATCTGTTACTTTTAATCGTCGGTATTCTTTGGATCGTTCCCGGCTCGGTCGTTTGCTGGATTATTGATTTGGTTTCGACGATCCTTTTCAGCAAACCTATTTTATCTTAACTCAAAAACATACCGATTAATATCCCCCTCTAAAAGTTTGTTTAACTTTTGAAGGGGGATATTTTTCTACTTCACTAACGGCTTTTCAAAATAAATTACCGTCCCTACTCTCCTTACACTTAAAATTTTTAACGCCGCCGAACATTGCCGACGACGTTTCAAGATAAAAAATAAGTTCCGTGCGGTACGGAACTTATTCATAAATTTAGTATTTTTTCTAAACGCTGCGCTTTACCGACCGTGCGTGACGGTTTTTATTTACAGCATGCTTGAATTGCTTGCGCAACGTGGTTCGCGATCAACTTCTGCCCCTCTACGTCCGGATGAACGCCGTCGGGAGAGAGATTCTCCCATGCCGTGTGCATGCAAGCCTCTGCAAAGAGTCCGTCCAGCGGAATCAACGCGTCCGCATACGTAACAGCGGCACTCCGAACCTCTTGAATGATTTCGGCAAGGTTGCGCCGCCAATGACACTTATCGGGCGCAGGAAGCAAATACGGCTCTAACAGAATCAATTTTCCCTTGGGATTATCCCGTTTCAACCGTGTCAACAGTTCGGTAAGATTTTTCCGAAACTCCGCAGGCGACATATAGAGATTACTGTCGAAGCCGCGCCATACGTCGTTGATTCCGATCAACAACACGACGACGTCCGCATTGATTGCTTGGAAATCACGCTCGTAACGATCCAACAAATCAATACTGCGGTTTCCGGATATTCCTAAATTGATATACTCGTGCTCGTTTCCTAACGTTTGGGCGACGAATCGGGTATAGCCCGATAAATTATGCGGATCACTCCGATCTCTTTCCGCATCCGTGATGCTGTCCCCTTGAAATAAAATTCTCATAATATACCTCCCGACCGAAACGCGTTCCGCGCGTTTCAACCTTTTTTACATCTTTATTATATTACGAATAAACAACGTTGTCAATCAAAACAAAATCAAATTCGATCCGCCTTTTATCATCATAAAAAACGTCTCGCATCCTATTCTTCTGCCACTTGCAACGTGCGAACGACGTTCTCTACGCCGTCGCGGAAAATCAACTCGGCATATGCAGACGACGCCGTTTCCCCTTTGTTGATCAAAACGCGATTGCCGCGCGCATAAGAAATAAAACTCGCCGCCGGCTGAACGGCAAGCGAAGTGCCGACGATCATCAACAAATCGCTTTCTTTAATCGCGTTTATCGCCTGCGTAATCACGTCGTAATCTAAGGATTCCTCGTACAGAACGACGTCCGGACGAATGATCCCGCCGCACGCGCAATGCGGAATTTCCTCAGAAGCAATGATTTCGTTCAAGTTATAACGCTTTCCGCACCGCATACAATAATTGCGATACACGCTGCCGTGCAATTCCAATACTCTCGTACTGCCTGCCTTTTGATGCAAGCCGTCAATATTCTGCGTAACGACGATTACTTGCTTTCCCCTTTTTTCAAGTTCGGCAAAATAGCAATGCGCGACGTTCGGTTGCGCATTCGGATAAACCATCTTTTCCCGATAAAAGCGGTAAAATTCGCTCGGATACCGCATAAAAAAGGTATGAGACACGATCTGTTCGGGCGTATAGCCGCGCATGCCGTTTCCGCGATACAAGCCGTCAGACGAACGAAAATCGGGAATTCCGCTCGGAACACTAACCCCTGCGCCCGTAAAGAGAACGATTTTTTCCGCCTCTTCGATCATGCTTTTTAACCGTTTGATTTCTTCCATCGTTTTCTCCTTTTTATTATCTTCTTATAACCCGTTGACCGATTAAGGGTATGGAGTAAAGAAAAGACCGACGCAATAGATAGCGCCGATCTTTTATTGTTTTTCTTATTTTGCATATTCGGTCGCGCGCCATTCGCGAATGACGTTGACCTTAATCTGCCCGGGATATTCCAACTCCGCTTCGATCTTCTTCGCGATATCCTTTGCGAGGAAGAGCGTTTGCGCGTCGTCCACTTGATCGGGCTTGACCATAACGCGGATTTCTCTACCTGCCTGAATGGCAAAGCACTTATCCACACCCTTAAAGCCCGTTCCGATTTCTTCCAACTTCTGCAAACGTTTGACGTAATTCGTCGTGGTTTCCCTTCTCGCGCCGGGACGTGCGCCCGAAATCGCGTCCGCCGCCTGTACGAGAACAGCCTCGATAGTCTTAGGTTCTACGTCGCCGTGGTGCGCCTGAATACAATTGATGACGTGAGCGTTTTCCTTGTACTTTTTGGCTAGATCAACGCCGATCTGAATGTGCGTTCCCTCAACCTCGTGATCTACCGCTTTACCGATATCGTGCAATAATCCGCCGCGCTTGGCGAGATTGACGTCCACGCCTAACTCCGCAGCCATCATTCCGGCAAGGTGCGAAACCTCGATGGAGTGTTTCAACACGTTCTGCCCGTAACTCGTACGGAATTTCAATCTGCCCAAAATCTTGATCAACTCGGGGTGCAAACCGAAGATCCCACATTCAAACATCGCGTTATCTCCCGCTTCTTTAATCTGTTGATCAAGTTCCTTTCTTACTTTCTCTACCGTTTCTTCGATGCGAGCCGGGTGGATTCTGCCGTCTTGAATGAGTTTTTCAAGCGCGACGCGAGCGATTTCTCTTCTGACCGGATCAAAACCCGAACAGATTACAACCTCGGGGGTATCGTCTATAATCAACTCGATTCCCGTCGCATTTTCTAAGGTGCGGATATTTCTGCCCTCTCTTCCGATAATGCGCGCTTTCATATCGTCGCTCGGAAGAGGAACGACCGAAACGGTAATTTCGGACGCCTGCTCGGTGGAGCATTTTTGAATGGCAAGACTGATAATCTCTTTTGCCTTGCGTCCTGCTTCTTCTTTGGCTTCCGTCTCAATGTTGCGGACCATGCCTGCGGCTTCCTTGCGCGCGTCCTCTTCGATCGCCGCAACGAGTTCGCGTTTTGCCTCTTCTCTGCTCATCTGAGAAACCTTTTCGATCTCGACGAGCATTCTCTCGTGTTGGTGAGAAATCTCCGCAAGCTTTTTCTGCATTTCGGAATCTCTCTGCTGCAATTTTTGTTGCTGTTTGTTCAAATCTTCGTTCCGCTTCACGAGAGCGTCTTCCTTTTTATCCAGAGATTCTTCTTTCTGAATCAAACGGTTTTCCGTTCTGGCGAGTTCGGCGCGCTTTTCTTTCGATTCGCGCTCAAAATCGTTGCGAAGTTTCAGTTCCTGTTCTTTCGCCTCTAAAATCGCTTCTTTTTTCAGTGTTTTTCCTTCCGCTCGCGCTTCGTCGAGCATCTTTCCAACAACTTGATTGATTTCACCGACTTTTTTTTCGTAAGACTTCTTGTGGAACAAAAGCCCTAAGGCGATGCCGCCTGCAAGGGCTACGACAAACGCCGCTGCGGCGATTCCGATCGTTCCACCGGTGCTTATTAAGAACAGGGAGCCAAATACGTTAGCCATAAATATGCCTCCTGTCAAGTATAATTACAAAATCTTGTCAAAAATTTTGCCTTTATACCATATATTGTAGTATAATTCCACCCAAATGTCAAATAAACCGAATGGATTTCGTTTAATTCGCTTTGTTTTTCTTCTCTTGTACAGCCGTTTTGATCTTTTCTTCGATCTCTTTCGCCACTTCGGGGTTTGCTTTCAAATATTCGCGTGCCTTATCTCTTCCCTGCGCGATCTTTTCGTCGTTATAGGAAATCCATGCGCCGCTCTTTTTGACGATCTCGTATTGAATACCGAGATCCAAGATGCATCCCTCGCGAGAAATGCCCTCGCCGTAAATAATATCGAACTCAGCCGTCCGGAAAGGAGGCGCAAGTTTGTTCTTGACGACCTTTGCTTTTGTGTGGTTTCCGAACTGACCGTCCGTATCTTTCAAAACGTCGCCGCGACGAACGTCGATCCGTACGGAAGCGTAAAATTTAAGCGCTTTTCCGCCCGGCGTTACTTCGGGGTTGCCGAACATGATTCCCACCTTTTCACGCAACTGGTTGATAAAAATAACGCAAGTCTTGCTCTTATTGGTGATTCCGGCGAGTTTCCGAAGTGCCTGACTCATCAAACGCGCTTGCAAACCGACGTGAGAATCGCCCATTTCACCTTCGATTTCCGCCTTAGGCGTGAGGGCTGCAACCGAGTCGATGACAATTAAATCAATCGCGCCGCTGCGAACCAAGTGATCGGTGATATCCAACGCCTGCTCGCCCGTATCCGGTTGCGATACGTAGAGATTATCCAAATCAACGCCCAAATTCTTCGCATATACGGGATCGAGCGCGTGCTCCGCGTCGATAAACGCCGCGATTCCCCCCATTTTCTGCGTTTCCGCAATCGCGTGCAAAGCAACCGTTGTCTTTCCGGACGACTCCGGACCGTAAATCTCGATCATTCTTCCGCGCGGTAAACCGCCGATTTCCAACGCGAGATCAAGCGCAAGACAGCCGGTCGGAATCACTTCGATACTCGTATCGCCAGCATCCTGCCCGAGCTTCATGATCGCTCCCTTGCCGTACTGCTTTTCAATTTGCACCAAGACACTTTCAAGTGCCTTTGCTTTTCCTTCTTCCATAAAAAACCTCTCTAAATGTAAATGTATTTGAAAAAAATTTCCGTAAGTTATGCGTCCGATGCGCGAACAAGTTGAACCGCAAGATACAGCGCAGCCGTTTTTGCGCGTTCGGTAATCTCCTCTCGCGTGCCGCGAAAGTTAAACTTATGAATATGAATTCCCTCTGTTGTGCCGACCGCGATATAACAAAGTCCGACCGGCTTTTCGGTATCGTCCGAAGCGGGTCCGGCAATTCCCGTCGTAGCGACGGCGTAATCGGCGTGATCTAACAGCCCCAACGCCATTTCGTAAGCGGTTTCGCGACTGACCGCGCCGTGCTCTTTTAACGTATCGCGCGAAACGCGCAACCGAACTTCTTTCGCCGCGTTGCTGTACGCGACGATCCCCTCGTGAAAAACCGCGCTCGCTCCCGGAACGGAGATCACTGCGGACGCGATTCTTCCTGCCGTAAAGGATTCCGCCGTCGAAAGAACACCTCTTCTTAACGACAGTAAATTAAAAAGCTGTTCTTGGAGCGAAATATCCGTTTCCGCATAGATTTTCCCCTTTAACTGCACCGCGAGATAACGAAAGGCGTTATCCACAGCCGTTTTGGACGCGGCTTCATCGTAAAACATTCTGAGCGTGATATCGCCGTAGCGTTCGGCAACGTTAAACCGCATCGTATTGCCTGAAAGCGCGCGCGCATAATCCAAATGACGGTTAAGTTCGCTTTCTTTTACGCCCCAAAGTTTCCACGTTTCGATTTCAAATTTATTCTCGTCCTTATCCCGTATATACGGAAGCGCGTAGGCGGACGCTATGCTTTCCGCTTGTTCGGCGTTTGCCGGAAGCACCACAACGCAAACGTCGTCCGTTTCCAACAAATACCCCTGACGCGCCCCTAAGGCGTTCGGAAACACTACAGCCCCCTCGGGCAACAGCGCGTATTCCCCCACAAAGTCCGTTTTATTGACTTGATTGAACGCGTCGACGAATTTCTTTGCGGTCGAATTCTGTTCCAACTCGATCCCGAAAACACGCGCGATACAATCGTTTACGTTGAAATTCACCTCGTCCCCGTCCGCTATCACGACGTAATCGAAAAGATCTTTCGCTTCCCCTAACTGCTTCAAAAAAGACAGTTCGTCGTCCGGCGAAATCCTTCTTACCTCGTCAAAATACACGCCTTTCGATCCGAACAGCCCTGTAATCCGTTCGACGTACGAACTGTTCCACGGAAGCGACGGACGGTGAAAAGCGAACAAAACGGTCTTCATTGACTATCCCTCAACACTTCTCTGTTTTTAACAACGTAGCCGACTCCCGACCAAATCGTCAAGACGGCGGCGATACAAAGAAGAACCAACCCTACGATATTCACGGGATTATGTGCGGCGGACTCGAACAGTCCGAAAAAATCGTACCCGACCAAGAGAACGACGATCGCGATATCCTGAAAAACGGTTTTAACTTTTCCCACTTTATCGGCGGCAAGTACCAAGCCGCGCGACGCCGCCACCATGCGGAAACCACTGACGATCAATTCACGAGCCAAAATCACCGCGACGGCAATAGAAAACAAGGGCGGAATCATTTTGGGAACGGTCAGCATCAAAATCAACGCGGTGGAAACCAATACTTTATCCGCGATCGGATCTAAAAACTTTCCGAGATTGGTGACCAGACCGTACTTACGCGCGATATGCCCGTCCAAAAAATCCGTTGCGGCCGCCAAGACGAATACGATTGCCGCAATCAAATAATGATAGGGTATCACCGTCAAGAAAAACAACGCCATGAAAATCGGAATCATCAAGATTCGCAAAACAGTCAGTTTATTGGGTAAATTCATATCAATTCTCCGTAAAGGTCGTAATCGCCGCAATCGGTAATTTTTACGGCGACGCGTTCACCGACCGCAACCTCGCGCGCGGCGGTAAAGTAAATTACGCCGTCTATTTCGGGGGCTTGCCGATCGCTTCTACCAACGTAAGAAAGCATGGACGAATCAAAACCCTCCGCAAGAACGGAAAGCGTTTTCCCGACGACGGAACGGTTAATTTCCGCCGATACCCCCCTTTGAATCTCATACAATGCGCGCACCCTTTTTTCTTTGACGCGAGCAGAAATCTGCTCGGGCAAGCGAGCCGCCGCCGTACCGTCTTCCTTAGAGTAAGCGAAAAAGCCTGCGTTATCCAACTTCGCCTCTTTCAAAAACGCCGCAAGAACGCCGAATGCCTCTTCCGTTTCTCCGGGGAATCCGGCGATAAACGTGGAGCGAAGCGCGATCCCGGGAATTTCTCGCCGCAATTTCGCAAACAGCGCGAGCGATTCCGCCGCGTTCCCGGGACGATTCATTTTCTTCAAAATGCCGCCGTCCGCATGTTGCAAGGGAATATCCAAGTACTTCACGATCTTCGGATTATCGGCAATTTCGCGAATCAACTCGTCCGTGATGCAATCGGGATAACAATACAAAAGGCGAACGCTTTCTACGTTTTCAAGCGCGGTCAACGCCCGTAAAAGCGCAGGCAGACGTTTTTCGCCGCAGAGATCTTCTCCGTAACGGGTAACGTCCTGCGCGACTAAAATCAATTCGGGAACGCGCCCCAACGCCTTTGCTTCGGCAATTAAGGCTTCTTCTGCGTTGGAACGGTATTTGCCGCGAATTTTGGGAATTAAACAATAGGTGCAATGATTGTTACAACCGTCCGCGATCTTCAAATACGCGTACGTAGAAGGCGTGGTTCTCACGCGCGGCGCGATAAAATCCGAATCGCCCTTTCCGACCGCATTAATCCGCCGCCCCGTACGGTAACTTTCCTCTAATAAGGACGGAAGCCGTTCGTAATCGGAAACGCCCAAGAAAATATCCGCTTCGGTAAGGTCGTTTTCCAACTCTCCGATAAACTTTTGCGGCAAACAGCCGGTCACCACGAGTTTTTCCAAGTTCCCCTCCGTACGCATGCGGTTGACGTTCAAGATCTCGTCGATCGCTTCCCGACGCGTATCCGTCAAAAACGCGCACGTGTTGACGACGACGATCTGCGCCTCGCTTAAATCGTTCGTCAATTCCACGAGCGGCTCTAAAATGCCGAGCATCTTCTCGGTATCTACGCGATTTTTATCGCATCCCAAAGACACGACGCCTAATTTCTTTTTTCTCATTCGTCTATTTTACCGTATTTTTCCTCAAATTGCTCGCGCGTAATCAACACCTCGCGCGCCTTAGAGCCTTGGAAGGGAGAAACGTAACCCTGCCGCTCCATAGAGTCTATGAGTCCGCCCGCTCTGCCGTAGCCGATTTTGAATCTTCTTTGGAACATCGAAATGGACGCGACGTTGTTCAAGACGGCGTATCTGACCGCCTCGACAAAGAGTTTGTCCTCTTGTTCGTCATCGCTTTCTTCCTCTGTCGCAACGACGGGCGGACGAACGGCTTCCTCGATGGATTTCGCCGCGTCGTCGTCAAAGTACGCCTCGTTGTTTTCTTTAATATAGTTGACGATATTTTTCACTTCCGCCGTATCAATGAACGCACCTTGAATTCGCTCGCACTTCGCCATGGTCGAATTGCGGTAAAGCATATCGCCGTTGCCGAGCAACTTCTCCGCGCCGCCCTCAGAAAGAATGGTCATGGAATCCGCCGCGGAAAGCACGCGGAACGCGATACGGGAAGGCAGATTGGTCTTGATAACGCCGGTGATGACGTCCACGGACGGACGCTGCGTCGCCAAAACCAAATGGATTCCCGCCGCACGCGCCTTTTGCGAAAGGCTCAAAATCTTTGCTTCCAAGTCGCGCTTGTTGTACTGCATAAGGTCGGAAACCTCGTCCACGATGATGACGATTTTCGGCATCTTCGGAACGGAATCGGACGCGATACAAGAATTGTATTCGTCGATATCGCGCACTTCGTTGTCCTTAAATTGCGTATAGCGTTTTTCCATTTCGTCGATCGCCCAAGTCAAAGTCGCGATCGCCTTTTGCGGCTCTGTGATAATTTCGTCTATCATCAAATGCGGCAAATGGTTGTAAATGTTAAATTCCACCTGCTTGGGATCAACCATGATAAGGCGCAACTCTTCCGGACTGTATTTCGTGATCAAACTAATGATCATTGTATTCAAGCAGACGCTCTTTCCCATTCCCGTAGAGCCTGCCACCAAATAGTGCGGTCCTTTTGCAAGGTTGTCGCACACAGCCTGGCCGACGATGTTCTTTCCCAACGCGAACGTAAGTGCACCCGGCTTTTCTTTGGTAAATGACGGATCTTCGATAATATCCCGTAAGCCGACCATCTGTTTTACCTTGTTCGGCACTTCGATTCCGACGAGATTCTTCCCCGGAATGGGTGCTTCCACACGCACGCCGTTTTCGGATTCCAAACGCATCGCCACGTCGTCCGCATGGTTGGGAACGCGCTTAACGGGCACGCCGGCAGGCATCATCAACTCGTAACGGGAAACCGTCGGTCCTTGTACGCAGTTGACGACTTTTGCGTCGATATTAAACTCGGAGAGCGTACGCTCGATGATGCGGCTGCGCTCCTCGTGATTTTCGTGTTGTCCGTTGGGATCTTGCTTGTATATTTTGAAAAGATCAATCGGCGGACGCTTGTAGACGCGGTGAATCATCGCGCGCGCCTTGTCTTCCATCGTGAGATCGGCGGAATCTTGCGATTCTACGAACGTAGATTCGGGAATGCGGCGTTCGCGCCGTCCGATCGACGCGGCAAGATCGGTTTCCTCCGTCTTTTCCGGCTCGATCAGAGGCGTGCTTGCCTCTCTTCTCCGCAACATCGGGGGAATATTCGTTTCTTCCGGGAGTTCTTCCGTCGTATCGTTTGCGACTTCCTCGACCGAGGAAACCGAATCGGTCGTCTTTTCTTCTTCAAAAAAGATTCGTCTTTCCGATTCGCCGTCACGCCGTACGGGCGTTATCGGCGTTACGGGAGTTACCGGAGGCTCTTCCCGTTCGACGGCAGGCTCTTCTCTGCGTAACCGGAAAGATTCTTCCCGACGGGGGGCGGAATCCGTACGGAAAGACGGCGTCGGCTCTTCTTCTCGAATCGGCGGCTGAATCGGCTCTTCCTTACGGACGGACGATTGTATCGGCGACGCGTATTTTTCCGCAAACGCGTCCGCTCTGAGCGCGGTATCGCTCTTCGGCTCGTCGTCGTAATCGAACGCAGGCGGCAACACTTGGTTGCGATCGGTTTTGATCTCGCGAACGGGCGCGGACACCTCGGCGGTCGCCTTTGGCGCGCTAACGCTCTGCGTTCCTACGCGTTTTTTCTTTTTATCGGAAAGAATGTCCTCCAAATTAAGCGGAGAGGGCGTCTTGATATAGTTGAGTTTGGACTCCATATCATCGCCGTAAACGGCGGAATAGGTTTGCTGCGATTCGCGAGAATAGCCGAGGCTCTTTCCCTCGTCCCCGTTCGGATAGAGAATACGGAAAGAATCGTTCTTGGTCTTTTCTTGCTGACGACGGGTTTTCAACTCGAAATTATCGTCCCGATAATAAAGTTGCGGTCCTGCCGGCGTTTCGGGCTCGTCTTCTTCCGCATCCTCTTCTATCAACGTATGGGAATGCGTCTTTGAGGGCTTTTCTTCTTTCGCCCTTCTTGCACGCTTCTCGCGCGAAACGCGCACGGCGGAAGTTCCTCTCATCCATAAATTTCTGAAAAAGCCGTACATCGTCAACGCGATCAACACGGAAAGCAACACGTAACTGCCGACGGGCGTAAGCAAGGACAAAAACAAGCCGTCCAACAGCCCGAAAAAACAACCGCCGCCCGTCGCAGAGGACACGCCGCCCTCGCCGGCATTGTAGCAAGCGGAAAGATACGCGCCGTAACTTTCCCCGATCATAGACGCGGACGTAACCGCATGCACCAAAAGGAAAGAAAAAACAACCGCGAGATAAAGGAATAAACGGCTTTTACCCGAAATAGGCAACGTTTTGCCGCATACGAGATAAACGCCCATGACGATCATCCAAAAGAACAACGGAAACGCAAACCACCCGAATACACCGAACAAAAAGCCGTTCACAACCCGTCCGACCGCAGAAAAAACCATATCGCGCGTGAACAAACACACCAGCGCGAGCGTGGAAAACAAAATCAGAACCATGCCGAACGTTTCGCCTGAAAAAACGTCCGAATCTCTCTTCTCTTTTTTATCTCTGCCCATTGCGTTCAAAAGAATACCCCTCTACGCGCATACGAAGCGCGCTGTTTTAAAAATAATATATATTATATAATACCAAACGAGGGGAAATTTTGCAATCAATTTCGGATAATCTTTCGCGCAAAATAAAAAAACGGAACCGTTTTCGTTCCGTTTCAATAATTTATACGTTTTTTGCGCGCAGAATCGACAAAAGTCGCGCTTCCGCATCCGCGCCGTTTTTCAACACGGCGGAAATTTTACCGTCTTCCAAGACGGCGATCGTATCCGCAAGATAAATCGCCTCTTCCACGGTATGCGTCACGAGAACGGCGGTCGAACGGCGTTCCGCGATCAACGCTTTTAATTCGTCCATGATGCGATATTTTAACGCGACGTCCAAATTATGAAAGGGTTCGTCCAACAAAACGAGTTCCGCCGAAAAGGCGAACGCGCGTAAAATCGCCACGCGGCGCGCCATTCCACCCGAAAGTTCTTTCGGATACCGACGTTTCGCATCCGAAAGCCCCACTTTTGAAAGCAACGCGTCTACGTCCGCATTCGGCTCGATAAAGCGAATATTTTGTTCCACCGTGAGATTGGGAATTAAACGGTCGTTCTGAAAGACACAAGACACCCGTCCGATATTCGGCACGCCGTCGCACGGAAGCAAACCAGCCAAGATCTTTAAGAGCGTTGTTTTTCCCGTTCCCGAACTTCCCGTTAAGGCAAGCGTTTTCCCCTCTTCGATTTCCAAATTCAGTCCGTTAAGCACGCGCCGATCGCCGTAAGAAAAGGTTAAATCGTTCAACTTCATGCTTTCCACCTCCCCAATCTGCGCGACAACCATTTTGCGATTCCCTCGAACAACAGTCCCGAACAGACGGTGACGAGCAATAACGCCAAAAGCGTAGCCGTTTCCAAATACGTTTTCGCGAGATTCATCAGTCTGCCAAGCGAATTTGCCGTCTGTGCAAGCACTTCCGCCGCCACCATGAGTTTCAAGTTCAGCGAAAGCCCCGCCCCGGCGATTCTCACCGCAGACGGCGAAACGGCAGGGATAAAAAAACGACCGATCACGCGCGATTGCGGCACGCGATACAACTTCGCCATTTCGATGAGATCGGGATCAATTTCCGAGAGCAACGCGGTCAACTCGGTATAGAGCGTCGGAAGCATTACCAACGCCGTAACCAAGCAGGCAACGACGCGACTATTCAAAAACAAAATCAGCCACAACGCAACGACTAACGTGGGAAACGCGCGAAATACGCTCATGATCCCGTCGACCGTCGCTCTCGCCCAAAGCACGTACCGCGCAAGCAACGCAAAGCCGAACGCACAGAGAAACGAGCAGAGAAAGGTTACAAGGCAACGCAAAAGCGTCGCCCCGTACGCGGCGTAAAATTCAGCCGTTCCCAACACCTGCCATAACGCGGAAAGCGTCGCCCCGGGCGAAGGTAAAATATAGTCCGAATCCGCCTTTACCGAAAGCCCTTGCCACAGAGCGACAAAGGCAACGAAAACAACGAGCGGAAATACGTAACGAAGCCACTTTTTCATCAATAGAAAAACGCGTCCGTAACGTCGCCCACCGCATTCGGCTCGATCGTCTTAATCTTCGCTAAATACGCCTTTACGGATTCCTTTGCGTCTGCGGATTTTTGAACGGAAAGGTTACAATTTACGATAGACGTATGCGTCAATTTCGATCCGTCCAAGGACGAAGCCAAGCCCTCTTCCAAATACGCGGAAAGGTTTTCGACGGCGGCGGCAGGTCTGCCCTCTACGTCCTCTTTTACCCAAGCGATACTATCCGAAAGCGCAGTCAAAAGATCGGAAACGTATTGCTCGGACAATTCGTCCAACACCTGTTTTTTCACCATTAAAACCGCTTGGGGATAATCGTTTTCCCCGTATAGACTTTGCAGAGAGAACCGAACGGGCAACGCGCTGTTCGTGACGGCAGGTTCGGGCAAAACGCCGAAATCCAACTCTCCCTTTTTCAATAACGGCAACATATCCGACGCCACGTTGTAATAGCGAAGGGCGATCTTTCCCTCGATCGACGTTTCGGATTCCTCATAAGCGATCCCGTTTTCCTCTAAAATCGCCTTTAAGGTAAGATCGGGCACGTTGCCGCGCTGAATTACACCCAACGTTTTTCCGTAAAGATCGGTAAGCGCGCTTGCTTCCCCTTTCCCGACGATAAACAAATTCCCGTGTGTAACGACGGCAACCATCTTCATGGCATCATTGTTTGCAAACAGTTTGGAAGCGGCGTTAACGGGCATGATTGCGAACTCGGCGTCCGTCGAAGCGTGCGAGGCGATGGACGACGCGTTTACGACGTGCATCGAAAAATCAGTCAACTGCGAAGTCGGCGCAATAAAGTTTGCAACCGCAAGTGCAGGCGCGCCGTCCGGCACATAAAACCGATACGTTCTCGTTCCCGGCGGAGGGGTTTCGGAATTGCCGCAAGCGGCAAGGGAAAGGCACAAGAACAGTGCCGTGAGCAATGCAAGTAATTTCTTCATATTCTTTCTCCTTTTGATATTCCCGAACTGTTTTTATACAAAAATGCCCCTACCTTAACGGCAGGGGCGGCGTTTTTATACTGCGAAAAGAGGGCGGATTGCGCCTTGCTTTTCCGATTCGCCCCTTCTCCGTCAGGGCGAACCGTTCGGGTCAGGTTTTTCTTTGATTATAACCCGAATATACGATTTTGTCAAGCACTTTTCAGCGTAAGCGCACCGTCTTCCGCATCGACGACAACCGTCGTCCCAACGGCGAAGCGATTTTCGACGATACCGCGCGCGATCAACGTTTCCACTTCGTGCTGAATGTAGCGACGCAAAGGACGCGCTCCGTAAATCGGATCGTAGCCGTTCTCTACGATTTGATCTTTCGCACGATCGGTCACCGAAAGCGAAAGTTGTTTTTCGGCAAGCCGCTTACGCAAATCGTTCAGCATCAAATCGACGATGCTCTTCACGTTTTCGCGCGTAAGGGGCTTGTAGAACACGATCTCGTCCAGACGGTTCAAAAATTCGGGACGGAACGCCGTTTTTAACAGCCGCGACACCTCGTTACGGGCGGATTCTGTTAAATTCCCCTCCGAATCAATTCCCTCTAAGATGTCGTTCGATCCCAAATTAGAGGTCAAAATGATAACCGTATTCTTAAAATCGACCGTTCTGCCCTGCGAATCGGTGATTCTGCCGTCGTCTAAAACTTGCAATAAAATATTAAACACGTCCGGATGCGCCTTTTCGATTTCGTCGAACAAGATCACCGAATAAGGTTTTCTTCTGACCGCCTCGGTCAACTGTCCGCCGTCCTCGAACCCGACGTATCCCGGAGGCGCACCGATCAAACGGGATACGGAGAATTTCTCCATATACTCGCTCATGTCGATACGGATCATGTTTTTCTCGTCGTCGAACAGACATTCCGCAAGGGTTTTCGCAAGTTCGGTTTTTCCGACGCCCGTCGGACCTAAAAACAAGAACGAACCGATCGGACGATCGGGATCGGCAATTCCGGCACGCGAACGCAAAATCGCTTCGGAAACCGCTTTGACCGCCTCGTCTTGTCCGACGACGCGTTGGTGCAAAATTCCCTCTAAATTCAATAATTTTTCGCGCTCGCCCTCCATCAAACGGGAAACGGGAATCCCCGTCCAACGACAGATAATGCGAGCGATCTCCTCTTCGGTCACGCGGTCGCGCAAAAGTCCGCTCTTTTCGTGCGTTTCCGCTTCCGACTTTTCAAGTTCCGCTTTGGCGGAAGGCAACTTTGCATAGAGAATTTCGGACGCGCGCTCGTATTCACCGTTTCGCTGCGCCCGTTCCAACTCTTGGTTAAGCGAAGTAATTTCCTCGCGCAACTTTCTGACGCGTGCGATCCGTCCCTTTTCGTTCTGCCATTTGGCGGACATACTTTGATATTGTGCGCGCAACTCCGCAAGTTCTCTTCTAATCTCCTCTAAATGCGCGAGCGAAAGATTATCCGTTTCTTTTTTCAGCGCGGTTTCTTCGATTTCCAACTGCATGATCTTGCGCGCGATATCGTCCATTTCGGACGGCATGGAGTCGATCTCCGTCTTAATCATCGCGCAAGCCTCGTCCACCAAATCGATCGCCTTATCGGGAAGATACCGATCGGAAATATAGCGGTTGGAAAGCGTTGCGGCGGCGATCAACGCGGAATCCGCGATCTTTACGCCGTGGAACACTTCGTAGCGGTCTTTTAAGCCGCGCAGAATGGAAATCGTATCTTCCACCGTCGGCTCGGCAACCAAAACCGTCTGAAAACGCCTCTCTAATGCCGGATCTTTTTCAATATACTTCCGATATTCGTCCAGCGTAGTCGCGCCGATACAATGCAACTCGCCGCGCGCCAGCATGGGCTTTAACAGATTGCCTGCGTCCATCGCGCCGTCCGTCTTACCTGCGCCCACGATCAAGTGCAACTCGTCGATAAAGAGAATGATCTTCCCCTCGCTCTTTTTCACTTCGGATAAAACAGCCTTTAACCTCTCTTCGAACTCGCCCCGATACTTCGCGCCTGCGATCAACGCTCCGATATCCAAAGAAAAGACCTTCCTGTCTTTTAAGGACGACGGAACGTCCCCTTTCATGATACGGATCGCCAGCCCCTCCGCGATCGCCGTTTTGCCGACGCCCGCTTCGCCGATCAGCACCGGATTGTTCTTGCTTTTACGGGAAAGAATCCGAATCACGTTCCGAATCTCGTTATCCCGTCCGATCACCGGATCGAGTTTATGCGTACGCGCGAGTTCGACGAGATCGGAACCGTATTTTTTCAACACGTCGTAGGTGTCTTCCGGATTATCGTTGGTAATTCGCACGTTGCCGCGCACCTCGGATAACGCTTTCAAAAAGCCGTCTTTCGTGATGCGGAAACGGTCGAACAACGAGGAAAGCGCACGAGACTTTTCCAACAAGCCGTAAAACAAATGCTCGACGGAAACGTATTCGTCTTTCATGCGCTTCGCCTGCTCCTCCGCCTCTGTTAAAGATGCGTTCAGATCGGCGGCGATATAAAGTTGTCCGCCCCGTTGCTTGGGAAGTTTTTCGATCAACTCGTCCGAAGCGCGTTCGACGGCGTTCGGATCGACGTTCGTTTTTTCTAACAGTTGCGCGATCAAACTCTCTTCCTGCGCTAGTAGCGCGGAAAGCAAATGCGCGGAGGAAACCTCGGGGTTACCGTTTTCGACCGCACGGTTCTGAGCCTTTCCGATCGCATCCAAACTCTTTTGCGTCCATTGATTGGTATTCATAATAATTCCTCCTTTACAGTGTGTTATCTTTTAAGGTTGCGGAAAAACGCTTTCTCAAATAAACCGCCGCGTTTTCCCCTGCGGCAATCGTCTGAAAATACTCGTTCATCAAAGCGTTCAGACGATCGACGTATTCGGTGATAAGACGTCCTAAGTCGTCCGCGGAAAGCACGTCCCTCGGACAAAGAAAAAGTCGCCGATAATGCCCGCGTGCGCGTTCCGACCGAACCCGATCGGATAAATAAACGCGCTCACATTCCTGCCAAAGGGCAAAAAACGCGTCCAACTCGTCTAACAACCGCTCGCTTTTGGTACGGAAAGAAACTTTCAATTCCCCTAAAAAATCGCTCGCGTCCGAATACAATTCGATCGAATAGCGAACCGTCGGACGATACGGGTAATCCAACGCGCCGCAATAATACGCCATAGACGCGGTGGGAAGATTGTAAAAGCGCAATGCGCCGCACCCCTCGGATCGGCGTGCAAGAGAATGAAAAACCGTTTCCATTCTCTGCTCGGGCGTTTCGTGCGAAACGTATTCCGCAAGAATCCGATTGACCGCTTGTGAACGCGAAAGCCCCTTTCGGTAGGCGATTACGTCTATTTTACGAACGACTTCCTCGGACAAAACCAGACTGTAAACCGATTTCTTCATAGTTCCTCCTTTTGAGTAACAATATTTTATCTCTTGTTTCATAATTTGTCAAGCAAATTATATAATATTATTTACAAATTTTAATTTCTCAAAATTGCCTTTGCTCCTTGACTTTTATTCGTCCTTATATTATAATATATTATACTTAGAGTAATATACAGTAGACACGGGATTTTAAGATGACCGATTTTGCGGAAAAACCCAATCAACGCGCCTTTCGCGCGCTCGACCTCGCGCTGTACGGATGCGTGCTCTTGCTCGCGGCAGCGTCGTTTTTTTGTTTTTTCCCGTTTAACCGAACGACCTTGACGGGCGTCAGCGGAAAAATTAACGGAAATTCCGTCTTTTTTTATGCGTTCGACGACGAATCTCTGACTGTTTTTTCGGATACGGCGACCGCAACCGAAACGACGGATAAAATTTTGATCACCCTTTCGTTCGGAGAAGAAAAAAGCTTGATCGTCATCGAAAAATCCAAGCGGATCGCATACGTAGAACAGACGGACTGTCCGCATAAGGACTGCACGCACACAACTGTCGCGCAGGTAGGCGACGCCGTTGTATGTTTGCCCTATCGGCTTACCGTAGAAGGCACGGGAGAAGGGATTCCCGCGCCCGGCGTCGGATGAGCGCGCGGCGCATTGCGGGAACGGCGATTCTCGCCGCGCTTGCCCTGATCGCCTTTCTCATCGAAAGTCTGTTTCCGCCCCTCGTTCTTCCCGGAGCAAAGTTGGGATTGGGAAACCTTTTCGTATTGATCGCGCTCTTTTATTACGGAGGCATGAATGCGGCGATCGTATTGCTCGTTAAATTATTGCTCGGCAATCTGCTGACGGGAAATCTATCCGCTTTGATGTACGGGTTGCCTGCCGGAGCGTTTGCACTTGCCGCGGAATATTTGTTGGCGCGATTTGTGTTTCCGCGCGTTTCAGTCGTCGCGATCAGCGTATTCGGCGCGTGTCTGTCTAACGCCGTGCAAACCGCCGTGTTTGCGTTGGTGATTCGCTCTTACGAGGCACTCTCCTATCTCCCCTATCTCGTTCTTTTGGGAATTCTTTCAGGGGCGGTCGTGGGAGTTGCGCTCTATTTTATTTTAAAATTCTTACCCCGAAGGGAATAAGGAGGTATTCGTTGATTAAAGGAAAGTATTTCCCCTACGGCATACACGTGAGGGATGAAAAGGAAGCGACGCGCGACAAGCCGATCGTTCTCCTACCCGCCCCCGAAGAGGTGGCAATCTGCGTTTCGCAACATATCGGCGCGCCGGCAACCCCCGTCGTGTCCGTCGGCGATCGCGTAAAAAAGGGACAGCTCGTGGCGGAAGCCTCCGGCGCACTCTCCGCAAACGTATTTGCAAGCGTTTCCGGACAAGTCGTCGGCATAGAAGAACTTGTCAACCCGTTCGGCGTAAAGCAAAAATACGTCCGAATCAAAAACGACTATTCGGAAGAGGAAGTGAAATTTCCCGATTTGACCGATTTCTCGGCGCAATCGCTCGTGAACCGGATTCGCGAAGCGGGAATCGTCGGCTTGGGCGGAGCGGGATTTCCGACCGCAATCAAACTCTCCCCTAAAAATCCGCTCGACACGTTGATCGTCAACGCGGCGGAATGCGAACCCTACCTAAATTGCGACTACCGCTTGATGATGGAAAAAACGCACGGCATCGTAAAAGGAATTCGCTACGTGGCGAAAGCGTTGGGAATCGAGAAAATTTTCATCGGAATCGAAGCGAACAAGCCGGAAGCCATCGCGCTCTTTGAGCAAATGGAAGGGCTTACGGTCGTGAAACTCAAAAAGCAATACCCGATGGGTTCTGAAAAGCACCTCGTATATTGCTGCACGGGAAGAAAAATCGCTCCGGGAAAAATGCCGTTCGACGTGGGATGTTTGGTTCAAAACGTCAAAACCCTGCTCGCGGCGTACGAGGCGATCGACTTGAATCTTCCGCTTACCGAAATCGTAATGACCGTTGCCGGGAAAGGAATCGCTCAACCGAAAAACGTGCGCGTTCCCATCGGAACGTCTTACCGCGATATCGCGGCGTTCTGCGGCGGCGAAGTAAACAGCCCCGTAAAATACGTAGCAGGCGGTCCCATGATGGGAAAAGCCCTCTACAACCTCAATCAATACGCCAAAAAGACGGATTCCGGTCTGCTCTTTTTGACCGAACGGGAAACCTCTCTTTCGCAACCGACCAACTGCATCAACTGCGGTCGTTGCGCAAAGAACTGTCCCATGCGACTGATGCCCATGTATATTGAATTTTATACGCTCGCAGGCGATTATGAAAAAGGAAAAAAATACGGCGCGCTCTCTTGTATCGAATGCGGTTGCTGCGCGTATAATTGTCCTGCGAAACGCTCGCTCGTGCAATCAATCGTACTGTGCAAAAACAAATTAAAGGAGAAAAAGTGATGGAACACGTCATATCTAATTCGCCGCACGTAAAAAGCGGCAATACTACGCGAAAAATCATGCTCGACGTCGTGATCGCCCTTCTCCCTGCGGCAATCGTCGGCATGGTATTTTTCGGTTGGAGCGCGGTTCTCGTCGTTCTGCTTTCGGTTTTATCCGCCGTTTTGTCCGAATTCGTGTTTTTGCTTTGCTCGAAGAAGAAATTAACGGAAATTCTGAAAACGTTCGACTGTTCGTCCGTCGTGACGGGCTTACTGCTCGCAATGACCTTCCCCCCGGCCGTCGCTTGGTACGTTCCCGTACTCGGTGCGATATTCGCGGTCGTCGTCGTAAAAATGATATTCGGCGGAACGGGGAAAAACCTCGTAAACCCTGCTTTGACGGGAAGAGTATTCGCCTTTATTTCCTTTCAAGCGGCAATGACTTCCGGTTGGACAGCCCCCCTTTCGCACGACGTTACGGCAGGCGCGACCGTCCTTACCGATCTATTGCAGAACGGATTAAAGGATCTTTCGCTTCGGGATCTCTTTCTCGGCGTGAATCTCGCCGGGTGTATCGGGGAAACTTGTAAGTTAGCATTGATCGTCGGCGGACTTTATTTGATTATTCGCGGCGTGTTGGATTTTCGTTGGCCGCTCGTCTATTTGGCGGCGACGGGACTTTTCACCGTCGCACTGAACGGCTTTAACTTTGCTTACTTTCTTCCCTCCATTCTTACCGGCGGCGTTATGCTGGGCGCGATCTTCATGGCGACGGACTACACGACGACGCCGAACACCAAAGTCGGCAATTACGTCTACTTCATCGTATTGGGAATTCTCACCGCAGGATTGCGGCAAGCGACGGGAATCGAAGTGGTTTCGTTTGCGATTCTCCTTATGAACCTCACCGTTCCCCTCATTGACAAATGGATCTATCCCCGTCCGTTCGGTTCGCACCGCGCGAAAAAGGAGGACAAACAATGAAATTCTTTCAAAACAACGGCGTAAAATGCGTGATCGTCTTGATGATCGTAACCATCGTTTCTTGCGGACTGCTCGCCGTCTTAAACGGCGTGTTAAAGGTGACGGACGAAGAACGCACGGCACGCGCCATTCAAAAGGTATACGGTACGCTCGTGGAATACGACGATTTGGGCGTTACCGAAGAACAACACGAAAATTCCTACGGGACGGTAGAAAGCGTTTATCTCGTCGGATCGGATTATTTAATCAAAGCGACGGGCGCGAACGGTTATAAAGGCGGCACGATCACGATGTGGTCGGTATTCACGGTAGAAAACGGAACTATTACAAAAATCGGAAAAGTTTTGGTTGAAAGCAATACCAAGCAAACGTTGATGTCCGCATTGGACGCTAATTTCTTGTCCGTCTATCTCGGAGCGGACGCTTCCTTTTTGAACGGGGACGGCGCGTTCGTGACGGGTAACGCCGATTCAAACGACATTCAAAACGTTTCGGGAGGAGCGACGAAATCGTCTAATGCCGCAGACAACGCGGTCAACGCGGCGCTCTATTACGTGAGAACTTTCGTAACGGGAGGAAACGACTGATGAAAAATAAAATTTCCACGCTCGCAAAAGAGGGTGTAATCACATCTAACCCGACGTTAAAACTCGTGCTCGGGACGTGTCCGACACTCGCGCTGACGACTGCCGCCATGAACGGAATCGGCATGGGCGCGGCGGTGACGTTCGTATTGATCTTCTCTAACGTATTGATTTCGTTGCTTCGGAACGTCATTCCCGATCGCGTGAGAATCCCCACGTTCGTGTTGATCATCGCTTCGTTCGTTACGATCGTCAGAATGGTTCTCGAAAAATTCCTTCCGTCTTTATACGACTCTTTGGGGCTTTATCTGCCGCTGATTGTCGTTAACTGTATTATTCTCGCACGGGCGGAATCTTTCGCAAGCAAAAATCCCGTTTTAGACTCCGCATTTGACGGATTGTTCATGGGAATCGGCTTTACGCTTGCGCTGACGTTGATGGGGCTCTTCCGCGAAGTTTTAGGCGCGGGGGCGTTTTTCGGAATCAAACTTTGGGATTTCAAAATCGAATTTTTCGCTTCCAGCGCAGGGGCGTTCTTTACGTACGGAATGTTTATCGCAGTATTTACGTTCGTTTCGTCCGTGATTCATAAGAACCAAAAACAGCGCGCTTATAAACTTGAAAATCCGCATTATCGGGAGGTAAAGTAATGGCTGAATTGATTTTGATTATTGTGACGGCGGTCTTTATCAACAACTTCGTCGTCGTTCAATTCTTGGGGATCTGCCCGTTCTTGGGCGTTTCCAAAAGCACGTCGGGCGCGTTCGGCATGGGAATCGCGGTGACGTTCGTCATGACGATCACTTGCTTAATCACCTACCCCCTCTACGAATTCGTACTCGTTCCGCTCGGATTGGAATATTTGGAGATTATCGTGTTTATCTTCGTCATCGCGGCATTAGTGCAGATGATCGAAATGGTAATCAAACGGTTCTCTCCCGCTCTTTACCGCACGATGGGCATTTATCTTCCACTCATCACGACGAATTGCGCGGTTCTCGGCGTGGCGGAATTGGTCATCGACAAAGCGCAAATGATGAGTCTTTTGGGGCTCTCTTCCATGAATTTGGGCGTCGCGGTGCTTTACGGCTTCTTCGCCGGCGTCGGGTTCACCGTCGCGATCGTACTCATGAGCGGATTAAGAGAGAAAACCGAACGGCTGGAAATCGCAAAACCGTTAAAGGGGTTTCCCATTGCAATGATCACCGCTTGCTTTATGGCGATGGCATTTTACGTATTCAGTTTGATCGGCTAGGAGGATAACTATGGATGATATTCTGATCGTGATCGGCATTGCGGCGGCGTTGTCTCTCGTCTTTGCCTTACTTATTTTATTGGTTTCTAAGTTCTGTACGGTAAAAGAGGACGAACACGTCGGACAGGTTTTAGAGTGTCTCGCCGGAGCAAATTGCGGCGGTTGCGGCCAACCCGGTTGCGAAGGCTTTGCAAAGGCACTCGTCGAAGGAAAGGCGCAAGTTACGCAATGCGGACCGACTTCTAACGAAAACAAGGCGAAAATCGCCGAAATTCTCGGCGTGGAATTCGTCGGAGCAGATCCCTCTTACGCCGTCGTCAAATGCGCGGGAGGCGAACTTGCGATCAACAAATACGAATTCGTCGGCAACGAGGGGTGCATTAGCCAAAACGCCTACGTCAACGGAAAAAAAGTATGCGAGAACGGCTGTATCGGCGAAGGAACTTGCGAAAAGGTCTGCCCCTATCACGCAATTAAAATCGAAAACGGCGTTTCTTTGGTAGATAAAGCGCTTTGCGAATCATGCGGTCTTTGCATTACGCGTTGCCCTAAAAAAATCATCGAAAAAATCCCGAAATCCGCACGGGTTTACGTCGCTTGTTCTTCCACCTGCCGCGGAAAAGAAGTCATGAATATGTGCAAATCCGGCTGCATCGGCTGCGGCTTATGCGCAAAAAATTGCCCCGTCGGCGCAATTACGATGACGGACAATCTCCCCCATATCGACTATTCCAAATGCACGGGGTGTCTTACTTGCTTGGAAAAATGTCCGCGGAAAACCATTCGGGAACTTTAATCTTCCGCCGCACGACATCCTCGCAAAGGAATAAAAACATTAAATAAAAATAAAAACATATCCGCAAAGCACTGCGGATATATTTTTATAAGCAAAAACAGAATACCTTATTGCAAAAAAACGCTTGCCTCGATAAAGCGAACGGTAACGCAACAAACGCGTTTTTTCAAAAACTTTTCAATCTTGCACCCCGATTCGCCTTTGACTATAACATAATGAAAGCAATGCGTGAATTTATTTTTATAACCATTCTTCCAAGTGAAAAAGGCTAGCGAATTTGTTCGCTAGCCTTTTCGTCGTCTAAAAATTTTCTATCCGAAAATTACGCAATTTTCTTATTCGTACTTTTTACGTGCTTTATAACTCGTGTGCAGAATCTCATGCGCCTTGTGGCTGCCCGGTTCGCCAAGGTAAGTTTTGTACACGTCCTGTACGACGGGATTCTCGTGACTCTTGCGAATCTTTAACTTTGCATCCTCATCGTAAAGAGCCTTTGCACGAAGTGCCTTGTAATCCACTTCTCTCCGCGTATAGGTGTCTAAAATGGGTTGACCGCCGCCGTTAATGCAGCCGCCGGGGCAACACATGATTTCAATGAAATGATAATCCGCTTCGCCCTTTCTCACCTTTTCGCACAACGCTTTCGCGTTCTTTACGCCGCTTGCAACCGCAACCTTTACCGTCAGTCCGTTCAGGTCGTAGGAGGCCTCTTTGACGCCCTCCATGCCGCGCACTTCGGTATAATCGAGATGTTCGAAAGATTGCCCCGTGATGCTTTCCGCAGCCGTACGAAGAGCGGCTTCCATTACACCGCCGGTCGCGCCGAAGATAACGCCTGCGCCCGTAAATTCGCCCATCGGGTTGTCAAACTCGCCGTTCGGCAGTTCGTTGAACATCAAGCCCGATTCTTTAATCATACGAGCAAGTTCGCGCGTCGTGACGGACGCGTCGATATCGGGATATCCGGCAGCCGCCTCGTCCTCGCGGTTCTTTTCAAACTTCTTCGCAACGCACGGCATCACCGTAACAACTGCGATCTTTTCGGGATCAATGCCGTTCTTTTCCGCGAAATACGTCTTTACCAACGCGCCGAACATCTGCTGCGGCGACTTACAAGAACTGACGTTTTCAATCAAATCGGGATAATAGTGTTCCATGTAACGAATCCATCCGGGAGAACAGCTGGTAAACATGGGGAGTTTTCCGCCGTTTTTGACGCGCTCCACAAGTTCGTGCGCTTCTTCCAAAATGGTCATATCCGCGGCAAAGTTGATGTCGAAAATCTTATCGAAGCCCAACGCGCGCAATGCCGTTACCATTTTGCCCTCTACGTTCGTTCCGATCGCATTACCGAACTCTTCGCCCAAAGCCGCTCTGACCGCAGGCGCAGCGCCGACGACGACAACCTTTTCGGGATCGCACAGATATCCTTTTACCCGTTCGATCTCGCTCTTTTCGTAAAGCGCGCCGACCGGGCAAACGTTGATACACTGACCGCAGGCGACACACCCGGCTTGCGACAAGCCGTTATGGAACGCAACGTCGATATTCGTCGAGAAACCGCGCTTGTTCGCGCTGATTACGCCGACCTCTTGAACGTGCTTACAAACCGCCACGCAACGGCGGCAAAGAATACACTTATTGTTGTCCCGAACCAACCAATCGGTAGTCGTATCGGGAACAAATTCGTTGGAAGCACCCTCGAATGCAGAAGCATCACAACCGTATTCGTTCGCAAGTTTCTGCAATTCGCAATTCGTGCTGCGCACGCAGGAAAGGCACTTCTTTTCGTGATCGGACAAAATAAGTTCTAACGTCGTCTTTCTCGCTTTGATGACCGCCTCGGAGTTGGTCGTAACTTCCATGCCCTCGGCGACGGGATAAACGCACGCCGCTACCATGCTGCGCGCACCCTTCACTTCGACAACGCAGATACGGCAAGCACCGATCGCATTGATCTCTTTCAAATAGCAGAGCGTCGGGATCCGAATTCCGACCGAACGAGCCGCTTCAAGAATCGTCGTTCCCTCGGGGACGCTGACGGGGATATTGTTGATTTTCAAATTTACCATGATCGTATTCCTCCTCTCTTAACCCCTGGAAATCGCCTTAAACCGACACTTCGCTTCGCAAGCGCCGCACTTAATGCACTTATCCGAATCAATGACGTGCGGTTTCTTTACCTCTCCGCTGATCGCGTTAACCGGGCACTGCCGTGCACAAGCCGTACAACCGATACACTTTTCGGGATCAATGGAGTAGCGCAACAAACTCTTACAGACGCCTGCGGGACAACGTTTCTCTACAACGTGCGCTTCGTATTCGTCTCTGAAATAGCGCATCGTCGAAAGCACGGGGTTGGGTGCAGTCTGTCCCAAGCCGCAGAGAGAGTTGTTTTTAATGTAATAGCAAAGTTCTTCCATCTTATCCAAATCTTCAAGCGTTGCTTTTCCTTCGGTTACCTTAGTCAGTAATTCCAAAAGACGACGCGTGCCGATTCGGCAAGGCGTACATTTACCGCAAGATTCATCTACCGTGAATTCCAAGAAGAACTTCGCAATATCGACCATGCAGTTGTCCTCGTTCATGACGATCAATCCGCCCGATCCCATCATAGAGCCGATCGCGATCAAAGAATCGTAATCAATCTTGGTATCAATGAGGGACGCCGGGATACAACCGCCCGAAGGACCGCCCGTCTGAGCCGCCTTAAATTTCTTGCCGTCCGGGATTCCGCCGCCGATCTCGTAAATGATCTCGCGAAGCGTCGTTCCCATGGGGACTTCAACCAAACCGGTGTGTTTGATTTTTCCGCCCAACGCGAATACCTTTGTTCCCTTGCTCTTTTCCGTTCCCATGGACGCGAACCAATCCGCACCGTTCAAAATGATCTGACAGACGTTTGCGTAGGTTTCGACGTTATTAAGAAGCGTCGGCTTACCGAACAAGCCCTTATTCGCCGGGAACGGAGGACGCGGACGAGGTTCGCCGCGGTTCCCCTCGATGCTGGTCATCAACGCGGTTTCTTCACCGCAAACGAACGCGCCTGCACCAAGACGAATCTCCATATCGAAAGAGAAATCCGTTCCGAAGATATTTTTACCTAAAAATCCGTACTTGCGAGCGTCTTCGATCGCTTTCTGCAAGCGTTCGACCGCAATGGGGTACTCCGCACGGATATACACGTAACCTTGATCGGATCCGACCGCGTACGCCGCGATTGCCATCGCTTCGATAACCGCATGCGGATCGCCCTCTAAAACAGAACGGTCCATGAACGCGCCGGGATCGCCCTCATCCGCGTTACACGCAACGAACTTCTTGTCGCCGACCGCGCGCTTGGTGAAATCCCATTTCATTCCCGTCGGGAAGCCGCCGCCCCCTCTGCCGCGCAAACCGGACGCTTTGATCGTGTTTACAACGTCGTCCGGAGTCATTTCGAACAACGCCTTGCGAAGCGCTTGATAACCGTCGTAAGCGATATATTCTTCGATACATTCCGGATTGATTCTGCCGCAATTGCGAAGTGCGACGCGGTGCTGTTTCTTATAGAAAGCCGTTCCGGAGAGCGGTTTCACCGTTCCGTCCTCTCCCAACGTTTCTTCATACAAAAGTTCGCGAACGACCGTTCCCTCTTTCAAGTGAAGATTGACGATCTTATCGACGTCTTCCACCTTGACTTGGCTGTAAAACGCACCTTCCGGATAAACGATAACGATCGGACCTAACGCACACAAGCCGAAGCAACCGGTCATAACGACCTTGACGTTCAACTTTTCTTTCTCTACCGCCTCTTGGAACGCAGCTAGAATCTTACGGGAATTACCCGACGTACACCCCGTACCGCCGCAAACGAGAACGGTGCGGTCTTCTTTGAATTCTTCTACCGTACGCGCGCCGATCTCTTTTAATTTTTTGATTTTGATCTCATTTAAGGTTTTTCCGTCCATCTTCCGTTCCTCACTGCTCTCTGTATTTGTCGATAATCGCCGCAACGGAATCCACGGTCAACTTTCCGTAAACGTCGTCGTTGACGGTCATAACGGGCGCTAAGCCGCAGCAACCGATACAACGCGTAGCGTCAAGAGAAAACAAGCCGTCCGCCGTAACGCCGCCGCCCGTGATTCCGAGAATCTTTTGCAATTCCTCATAGACTTCACCCGAACCTTTTACGTAACACGCCGTGCCTAAGCAGACGCCGATCTTGTATTTTCCCTTGGGCGTAAGCGAAAATTGCGAATAAAACGTCGCAACGCCGTAGACTTCCGCGAGAGAAACGCCGAGTTCCTCCGCAATCATTTCCTGTACTTCCTCGGGAAGATAGCCGTATATCCCCTGTGCCGTTTGCAATGCGGGCATCAGAGCGCCTTTCGTCCCTTTGAGTTCGGCAAGCGCCGCTTTCAGTTGCGCTTCCTGTTCTTTCGTGCCGGTAAACGGCAGTTTGTTTCGAGCCACTTTTTCTCCTCCGTTTTTAGCTATGCGCACGTATAAAAAAGCATGCGCGATCTTCTATATTTTAACATATTTCGTCCCGTTTTTCAACATAATAATGAGAAATTTCAACGATTTTTCTCCTTCTTGAAAAATGTTCGCATTGGCGAACCGAAAAAACAACAAAAAAACGACCGAAAAATTCCTTTCGATCGCATAAAAACAGCCGAAGCCTTATCAATTTTTTCGGACGGGCTTATTTAGGCTCGTCGCCGTGATCCTTTTTCATCAACGCTTCCAACTCTTGCATAAAGGCGGAAACGTCCTTAAACGAACGGTATACGGACGCGTAACGGATATAGGCAACCTCGTCGATCTCCTTTAATCCGTCCATAACCATTTCCCCTATCTTCTTGCTCGAAATCTCTTGATCGAGAGAATTGTAGATATCCTTTTGAATGGAATCGACGAGGCGGTCGATCTTGTACATCGGGACGGGGCGTTTCTCACACGCCTTGACGATACCGCTCTTAATTTTACCGGCATCGAACGATTGGCGGTTACCGCTCGATTTGATGACTAAAACGGGCGTCGTTTCAATGGTTTCATAGGTGGTAAAGCGTTTGCCGCAATTGGTACATTCGCGGCGACGGCGAATCATCGTCCCCTCTTCCGTTGAACGGGAATCAATTACCTTGCTCTCCAAGCAGCCGCAATACATACACTTCATCGTTGTCCTCCGTGAATCCTTTCTTTTTTCCATTTTACCACATAAAACGATTTTCGTCTATAATTTTGCGCGAATTGCACAAAATATTTTTAAAATTCGGAGGTTTTATGCAGTTACTTGCCTATATTCTGGCGGCGGTATACCTGATTGCAATCAACGTATACGGCGTTCTGATTCTTAAATTTCAGAAACAGATGCGCGAAGAGGGCGACGAGGAAAGCATTGCCATCGGGGACGGCAAACTTTTTCTCACCGGCGTTTTGGGCGGTGCGACGGGCATTTACGCCGCGATGTTTCTCTTTAAGTACCGTCTGAAAAGCCTTTTCCTCATGGTTTCGATGCCCGTCTTGATCGCGCTCAACGCTTACGCGATCGTCCTGCTTTTCACGACGAATTTCGGTTTTATGATTTAAGAGTCTATTTCGGTAAACGCAAATTTTCGGACGTCGAACAAGCCTCTGTCCGTTATTTTCAGTTCGGGAATCACCACGAGCGCCAAAAAGGACAAACTCATGAACGGCTCGACCGCGCGCGTAACACCCATTGCGTACGCCGCCTCCGTAAGCGCGGATAAATTCTTTTCCATCGTTCCGATATCGGCATAGGTCATCAGTCCTGCGATTTCAAGCGGAATCGAACCGACGATTTTTCCGCGAGAAACCAACGTCATGCCGCCGCCCATTCGTTCCAATTCATGCACGGCGGTATTCATATCCGCCGAATCGTCTCCCAATACGATGACGTTGTGACTGTCGTGCGAAACGGTCAACGCGATCGCGCCGTTTTTCAGCCCGTAGCCCTCGATCAAGCCAAGTCCCACGTTCCCCGTGGCGTGATGTCGTTCGACTACGGCGAGTTTCAACAGATCCGTTCCCTTTACCTCGACGATCCCGTCTGCGACGGGAACGGTACGGACAACCGATTCGGTCACCACGTTGTCCGGCAACAGACGAATCACTTTGGCTTTGTTCCCTTTTAATCTTAAATCGAAACGCGACGGCGCAATCTCTTTTATATGTACGGTAGAAAGAACCTTTTCCGAACGGTACGGACGGGGCGAAAAAAGCGGTTCTCCGTCCTTGGCGACTAATTTCCCGTCAATATAAACGGACAAAACGGCAAACTCCGTCAAGTTATTCACGATCGCCAAATCCGCTTTCCAACCGGGTGCGATTCCGCCGCGGCGACGAAGCCCGTAACATTCCGCGACGTTCAGCGTTCCCATCGTAACCGTCCAAATCGGCGGAACGCCTGCGTCTACCAACACTCTGAGCACGTTATCGACGTGCCCCTGCTTGCGCAGACTGCACACGTGGCGATCATCCGTACAGAGAATACAGCGGCGCATATTGGAAGCCGTCACGGCAGGCGCGTTTGCGCGCGCGTTGCGCGTTGCGGAACCTTCGCGGATATGAACGTACATTCCCTTGGCAATCTTTTCGTCAATCTCTTGCGCCGTAACGCACTCGTGGTCGGTCGCAATGCCCGAAACGAGGTAGGCGTTCAAAGCCTTTCCCGTAAGTCCCGGAGCGTGACCGTCTACGATCTTATCCGAAGCGCGCGCCGCCGCCAACTTATTGACGTCGTTATCCGCACAAGAAATCACGCCCGGATAATTCATAAATTCCCCCAAGCCGAACAGATCTTTTCGCGCGATCTCCCGTTCGATCACGGAGTCGTCCAAAATCGCTCCGCTGTTTTCAAAGGGCGTCGCAGGGACGCAAGACGGAAGCATGATCTTTACGTCCAACGGAATAGATTCGGAGGCTTTTATCATATATTCTACCCCGTCCATGCCGCAGACGTTTGCGATCTCGTGCGGATCGGCAACGATCGTCGTCGTTCCGTGCGGAACGATCGCCTTTGCCAACTCCTCGGGCGTAAGTTGCGTGCTTTCGATATGCATATGACCGTCGATCAAACCGGGAAGGACGATTTTTTCCCCAAGATCCACTTCTTCCTTTCCCCGATAACAACCGCCCACGCCGACGATTAAGCCGTCGAACAACGCGATATCCCCCGTACGAAGCGTTCCGGTAAAGACGTCTACGTACGATCCGTTCTTTAACACAACGTCGGCAGGCATTTCGCCGAGCGCAACCTTAATCCACTCTTTCATTCTTTTCTCCTTTTGCAAAAAAGCCCCGAAGGGCTTTTTCTTATTTGTATATCAGACAACGACAGTTGTCGCATTCGATCACTTCGCCGTTATTGAGGCGATTGATATCCACCATGGAAAGCGACATACGGCAATGGCTGCACAATTCGCCGTCCAGACGGTAAAGAACGGGATACATTTTATCTTTGCGCTTTGCGCGATAGCGCGCGAACAGATCGGGATCAATCTCCTTTTCAAGCGCGGTAAGTTCCGCCTCGACGCGCTCCGTTTCCGCTTGCTTGGACGCTTTTAATTCTTTATATTTTTGACCGTAGGCAGAATATTGCTCCTTTGCCTCGCGCGTTTTCTTTTTCAACGCGCCGTACTGTGCGACGATCTGCTCGGATTCCTCTTTCAGTTTTGCGATTTTCCCCTCTAACACGCGCATTTTGGAAAGAATTTCGTCCGCGCGCTTTTTCAAATAATCCGCCTCGTTTTCATCGGCTACGCCGTCCGCAGCACCCTGAAATTCGCCGCTAGCCTCTTCCAGCGCGCGGTATTCTTCGATCAAACTCTCGTAAATACGGGAAAGTTCTTCGGCACGCTTGTCCATGCGGACGACGGATTCGTTCACCGTATCCAGAAATTTTTTCGCAGAAGCGGTCTTTTTCCGCTCCTCGCTGGACAACAACGCGACTTCGATTTCGCGCAGTTCCCGATCGGTTTCCTGATACTGTAACATTTTTTCTACCATAGTTCTATTCTCCTTTAACAAAATCTCTCGTCCTTAAAATAGGACGCGGGCACGCCGAGTTCGGGCGCAACCCGATTGAAAAACAGAGAAAATCCCTTTTCTTCCGCCGTATAATGCGGAATCAAAATAAGATTCTTTCCCCGTTCGATTATTTCTTTTATCACGTGATGCGGCGCGTCCGACGTTACGAACAAATCGGCGACGTCTGCATTCCGCGCGGCATCCCCCGCGCCTCCGCCGCAAAAGGAAGCGACGGTCTTGATTTTCTTATCCGCTCCGTAGCCCAAAATCCGCTCCGAACCGAACATCTTTCTCACCTGCGCCAAATACGCCGAAAAGGACGTTTCCGCAATTTCAAATTTCCGACCGTAGCCGTATTCGCCGTATACGCGGTGCAAAATTTCCGTCGATTGCGCTCCCAACGCTACGGCAAGGCTCTCGTCGATCCCGTCTCTCGCCGCGTCCAAATTGAGATGCATGGAAATCACGGAGATTCCCGTTCGGATTGCGGCGATCAACGCCGCACCCGTCGGATCATCCGCTTTTAACGACGAAACGGGATAATAAATCGCCGGGTGGTGCGTAATCAATAAATTACAACCGCGCTCCGCTGCAAACGAAACGGACGCAAGCGAAAGGTCCAACGAAAACGCCGCTGCGCGGATTTCGTCGCCCGTATCCACGATCACGCCGCTGTTATCGCGCGAACCCTCTGCGATGAACGCGCGACTGATTTCCAACGGTGCGTACGCCTCTAACTCTTTCAAAATATCATTGGTCTTCATCAATAATCTCCGCCAAGCGCGCGCGCCGCTCCGAAAGTTCCTTACGCGTTATATCGGACAAGTCGCGCCGCAAATATCCGTCTATTTTTTCCCGTTCCTCTTTCAGTTTATCGAGAAAAGCCGTAGGACGCTCTTCCAAATTCGTTCTCCCGAACCGCGCTTCGCGAGCGGACAAGCGATCCTCTCCCTGCCGCGCAAGGATAACGTCGTAAAACTTCCCGTCCCGAAAGGTGTAATCCCGATCCAAACGATACCCCAAAACCAACAACGTAACGCGTAACTTTTCCGTATTCTTCATGGGTTGCACGCATAACGTCTGTGGAAGAAAGGGGGCTTTTTTGAGAATTTCCGCAATTTCGTCTCCCCCCATGCCGGCAATCAATACGAGATCGCAATCGTGCGGAACGCGCTCCAAGCCGTCCGAACAAACGGCTTCCGCTCTTCCGTCGGCAATCTCGTCAGCAAGCAAGGATTTCGCTTTTTCCAAACACTTTTCACTGATATCCGACACCACGAGCCGTTCGCATTTCCAGGACGAAAGCATACGCGCGGCGATATAGCCGTGATCGCAACCGACGTCCGCAAATTTTCGACAGGGCGGCAATAGGCGAAAAAGTTCGTCTAACCGTGCGGTCATCAGTCGATAAAGTCCTTTAAGCGTTTACTGCGGTTGGGGTGGCGGAGTTTCCGAAGCGCTTTCGCCTCGATCTGCCGAATCCGTTCACGCGTGACGTTAAATTCTTTTCCGACTTCTTCCAATGTGCGCGGTCTGCCGTCGTCAATCCCGTAACGAAGCCGCAAAACCTTTTCTTCACGCGGCGTCAACGTATCGAGTACGCCGATCAACTGCTCTTTGAGCATGGTAAACGCGACCATATCGCTGGGCGCGGTGGACGTTTCGTCTTCCAAGAAATCGCCCAAATGACTGTCTTCTTCCTCGCCGATCGGCGTTTCAAGCGAAACGGGATCTTGCGCGATCTTCTGAATTTCACGTACCTTTTCTTCCGGAATCCCCATATGCTTGGCGATTTCTTCGGGCGTAGGCTCTCTGCCGTATTCTTGCAACAGCATACGCGACACGCGAATTACCTTATTGATCGTTTCTACCATATGCACGGGGATTCGGATCGTACGCGCTTGATCGGCAATGGCGCGCGTGATCGCCTGCCGAATCCACCACGTCGCATACGTGGAAAACTTAAATCCCTTTTGATAATCGAATTTTTCGACCGCTTTCATCAAGCCGAGATTCCCCTCTTGAATCAAATCCAAAAAGAGCATTCCGCGCCCCATGTACCGTTTCGCAATGGAAACGACCAACCGAAGGTTGGCTTCGGACAACTTGCGTTTCGCCTCTTCGTCCCCCTCCAACATCCGTCTTGCCAATTCGATCTCCTCGTCCGCGGCGAGAAGGGGAACTTTTCCGATATCTTTCAAATACATCTTCACGGGATCGTCCATGTTGATTTCTTTCAAAAGTTGATCGTAGAGATCCTTATCCCGTTCGTATTCGTTGATAATCTGAATACCGGCATTGTCTAAGGTCTTATAAACCTCTTCCAATTCCATCGGCGTCGTATCGAATTTTTCCAAAATGTCGTAAAGCGTTTCGGAATTGATACTTCCTTTTTTCTTGTACTCCGCAACGATCTCCGCTACCGCGTCGTTCAAAGTTTTTTCATTACCCATATATTACCGTCCTTAGTTTAATCGACTGTTTTCCGCTAGTTTTTCTTGCAATTTGGCGGCGAGCGCCTTGCGCTCGTTCAAATCTCTTTCTTGTTCGTAAAGTTTCGTCAGCGCGGCGATTTCGCCCTCTACGCGGCTCTTTACCATCGTTCTGACGCAATCCTTGAAATACCGCTCTCGATCGTAATGCTTATGCTCTTCCAAATCAAGAGAAAGAATTTCAAAAAGTTCCAATTTATGTTCCTCGTCTATTTCGTCCATCAACAAAGTGGGCTTAATCAACTCGTTGTTTAAGCGCGCGCCGCGCACGTATTCCGCAATCGCCCGATGCGCAGGCAACTTGAAATCAACCGACGAAAGGTCGAAATCCTTCGTAAACGGAAGATTGGTCAGAATACAATTTAAAATATAACGCGCCGCTTGCAGATTGCGCTCCACCGGGGGCGCAAGAGAATCGGGAGGTTTCGGAGCGACCGTTTCTTGCGACGCGCTTTCCAACTCGCGCTTTAACGATTCATAACTAATTCCCGTTTCCGACCGAACCTGTTTCAATAATTCTTCGCGCTCCGCCGCCGATTCGCTTTCCCGAATCACGAGAACCGCCTTGGAAATGTATTTCCGTTTTCCTTCCGAAGTGGTTACGTCGAACGTGCGGCGCAAAATTTCCAACTTAAAATCAATCAAGGGCTTCGCCTCGTCTAAGCATTTCCGATAAGCGTCCGCACCGAGTTTTTTCACAACGTCGTCCGGGTCCATGCCGTCCGGCAAAGAAACGACTTTGACGTTCAACCCCTCGTCCCGTAAAATCTCCAAGCCGCGAATCGCCGCCTTTTGCCCGGCAAAATCGCCGTCGTAACTGATCAACACGTTATCCGAATACCGTTTCAAAATCCGCGCTTGATCTTTGGTTAAAGAAGTCCCCATGCTGGCGACGACGTTTTCAAACCCTGCCATCACGAGGGAAATGGTATCCATATACCCCTCGACGATGATCACCTCGGAAAACCCCTTTTCGTTTTTCAGTTTTTTCAGATTGTTGATATTAAAGAGCGTGTTGCTTTTGTTGAACACCACGGTTTCTTTTGTGTTTTTGTATTTCGCAAAGTCTGTTTTTTCAAGGTTTCGCCCCCCGAACGCAATGACTTCGTTAAACTGATTGATGATCGGGACAATCAACCGTCCCCCCAAGGAATCGTACCGACGATTCGTTTCTTCCTTGCGATCCACGACGCCGGCGTCTATCATCTCTTCCGTCGAATATCCTTTACTTTCCAAATATCCGACCAGGCCTTGAAAAGAAAGCGACGCGCCGATCCCGAATTTTACGACGGTAGCGCGATCGTAACCGCGTTTTTTGAGATACTCCCAATGCGCGGCGGCGTCCTCATTCTTTAAGTTATTGACGTAAAAACGCGCGGTTTCGCGCAAGACTTCTAAAAGCCGCTCCTTTTTCTTCTTGTTTTGCCGAATCTGCTCTGTTTCAAACGTCGTTTCCGGCAGCGGAATATGCGCGCGCTCCGCGAGCAGTTTCACCGCGTCCGGAAAATCCAACGATTCGATCTGTTCGATGAACGTAATGACGTCGCCGCTCGTGCCGCACCCGAAACAATGATAAAATTGATCGAGCGAATTGACGCAAAAAGACCCTGTTTTTTCGTGATGAAAGGGACATCTCCCCCAAAAATTCTTGCCTTTCTGCTCTAATTGCACGTAACGGGATATCACGTCCACGATATCGTTTTTACTTTTCAGTTCTTCCAAAAATTTGGAATCGTATCCTCTTGCCATATCTCTTTATAGTTTCTCCCAACTCTTCGGAACGAAAATACTCTCGTACAAATAAACCGCATAACGGTCGGACATCGAAGAAATATAATCGCAAAGAGCCGTTTCAAGCGAATCCCGTTCCGCAATTCCCGCGTAAAAGGGAGGTAACCGATCGGGATTCTCCGCAAAATACCCGTATAAGTTAGACAGCATACGAGAAGCCTTTTCCTCTTCGATCAAAGAGGCTTCCCGAAAATAAACGCGCTCGAACATAAAGGCGCGAAGTTCTTTCGTCGCTTCAAAAATATCCGGCTCCATTTCGACCATGTTCTTCCCCTCGCTCATGCGATAGATGGAAAACACCATCGTGTTAATCCGCTCGCGCGAACTGCTCCCTAGTACGTCAACGGCATCCCGAGGCAAATCGTCCACAGAGATAATGCCGCCGGCAATCGCGTCGTCGATATCGTGATTGATGTACGCGATCCAATCGGAAAGGGACACGGCGCGTCCCTCTAACGTCATAGAAGTAAGCGTTGTTTTATGATTCAAAATCCCGTCCCGCACCTCTGCGGTGAGATTCAAACCGGCACCGTTTTTTTCCAACACGTCCACCACGCGCAAAGACTGCTCGTTATGCGAAAAGCCGTGCGGAGAAAGTTGATTCAAAATCCGTTCGCCGCTGTGCCCGAACGGCGTGTGTCCCAAATCGTGCCCTAACGCGATCGCTTCGGTTAAATCTCCGTTCAGCGAAAGCGCGCGAGCGATGGAACGACTGATCTGCGATACGTCCAACGTGTGCGTCAAACGCGTGCGATAATGATCGCCGAACGGCGAAAAAAAGACTTGCGTTTTATTCTTCAAACGACGAAACGCTTTGCAATAGATAATGCGATCTCTGTCGCGCTGAAAATCCGTCCGCATGGGGCAAGGTTCTTCTTCCCTCATTCTGCCGAGCGTATCCTTCGCCTTTTTCGCATACGGAGAGAGAAACAATTCCTCTTTCCGATCGGTCTTCTCTTTTAATATCGCCTCTTCCGCGCCCTTTTTCTTTCTCAACGCCGTTCTCCCGATTCAATCTAATCAAATATATTCGACAAAAAAGTCAAAAACCCTTTTTTCTGTGAAAAAATACATTTGCCGATTCTTGATATAACGTGTTAATATATTCGACAAAAAAGCCGAAAATCCTTTTTTTCTGTGAAAAAATACATTTGCCGATTCTCGATATAACGTGTTAATATATTCGACAAAAAAGCCGAAAACCCTTTTTTCCGCGAAAAATACAATTGCCAATTTCTTTATAATGTGCTAAAATAAGAAAAAAACACGGAGGAAACGTCTATGCTTTCTTTGGGCGGCGGTTGGGACGCGCTGTTGGCGGACGATTTTCAATCGAAAAATTATCGAACGCTACGGGAATTTCTCAAAGAGGAATACCGTACGCGCACGATTTACCCGTCTATGTACGATTTATTCAATTGTTTTCGTTTTACTCCGCTCGATCGCGTAAAATGCGTGATTTTGGGGCAAGATCCCTATCACGGAGAAGGGCAAGCGATGGGGCTTTCCTTTTCCGTACCGGAGGGGATTCCGAAGCCCCCCTCGCTCGTCAATATTTTTACCGAAATGGAAAGCGACGTTCACGTTCCCGCGCCGCGTTCGGGCGATCTTACTAAATGGGCGACAGAGGGCGTATTGTTGTTAAACACCGCGCTGACCGTACGCGCCGGGCAAGCAAACTCTCACCGCGGACACGGTTGGGAAGCGTTTACCGACTCTGTGATTCGAAAAATCAGCCTGCATTGCGCGCACGTTTCCTTTATCCTTTGGGGAAGCAACGCGCGAAGCAAAAAGCCGCTGATCGACCGCGATAAACACTTGATCGTCGAGAGCGTTCACCCGAGTCCTCTCTCCTGTTACAACGGCTTTTTCGGCAGCAAACCTTTTTCTCGCACGAACGACTTTCTCACGGCGAACGGCATAACGCCGATCGACTGGGATTTAACAAAATAATCGGACGGATCATTATGAAATACGCAATTATCTTAGGCGACGGAATGGCGGATTACAAAATCCCCTCTCTCGGCAATCGGACACCGCTTCAAGCGGCGAAAAAAAGTTTTATCGACGGGCTCGCGAAAACGAGTGAATTAGGCTTGGTTCACACCGTTCCGACTACCCTTTCTCCGGGCAGCGACGTGGCAAATCTTTCGGTCATGGGATACAATCCTGCCGAATATTACACCGGGCGCTCCCCCTTAGAGGCGGCGAGTATCGGAATCCCGTTGACCGAAACCGATCTGACGTTGCGCGCGAATCTCGTAACGCTCTCCGGAAACGGTCGATACGAGGATCGCACGATGGCGGATTACAGCGCTGGTGAAATTTCAACCGAAGAAGCCGCGAAATTGATTTCCGACCTCAAACAAGCGTTGGACGACGACGCGGCAGAGTTGTTTGCAGGAGTTTCCTACCGTCACTGTCTCGTCTTGCACGATCGGGTACAACGCGCGACTTTTACGCCTCCCCACGATATTACGGGAAAACAGATTACGGAATTTCTTCCGCGCGGAGAAGACGGCGCGTTTTATCTCTCACTCATGAAACGCTCGGAAGAATTGCTTCGCAACCACCCGATCAACGCAGAACGGATCAAACGCGGAAAAAATCCGGCAAATTCTATTTGGCTTTGGGGTGCAGGCACGAAACCGCGGCTTTCCCCCTTTACCGCACGCACGCAATTAAAGGGAGGTATCATTTCCGCCGTCGATCTCTTGAAAGGAATCGGGATTCTCGCCGGCATGAAAATTATCGACGTTTCGGGCGCGACGGGCAACTACGACACGAACTTTTCGGGAAAAGCCAACGCTTGCGCGGACGCTTTGCTCGGCGGCTTGGACTTTGTATATCTTCATATGGAAGCGCCGGACGAATGCGGACATCAAGGGAATTTGGAAAAGAAAATTTTCTCGATCGAACAAATCGACGGCGTGGTTCGCACGGTATACGAACGGCTGACCGCCGCGAAAGAGGACTTCCGTCTGTTGATTCTCCCCGATCACCCCACGCCGATCGCGCTGAAAACACACACGCGCGACGCCGTTCCCTATCTGCTGTACGACTCCAAAACCGCACACGCGGGTATGGCTGCTTATGACGAATTCACCGCCGCGACAACGGGAAACGAATATGCAAGCGGCAGCGATTTATTCGCGCATTTTCTCGCCCGTCCGTAAATAAAAAAGCCTTGTAAAAGGCTCTTTATCGGCAAGAAACAACGCTTACGACTTCTTAAAATCCGGCACGCCAAGGTGTCCCGTTCAATGTCCCTTGACGTGCTGTTTATTATATTTTGATAAGGGAGAAATAAATTTTTAACGTTGTACGCAAATTACAAAATAAACACCCCATCGTCTCGTTCTGATATGCACCCCAAATGTTAGACAAACTTTTGGGGTGCATATCATATCTGACTTTCTGAGTGATTTTATGTTTTTCCAAGTTCTTATTGTTCTGTTGATTAGAGCTTTACGAATAAAATCGCGAAAAAAATTTTCACAAAAAGATTATAACGACGATAAAACACACTGCGCAATCGCTTCCATTCCGTCTTTGTTCGGATGATAACCGTCTATCGTATCGTAAATACAGCGTTGCTTGTACAAATCGACGATACGACAACCAAGTGCAAAAGTACCGAAACGAATCGCTTCGCAATATTCTTCAATCTTTATTTTTCTACGCTCATGCGAAAATTCAACGACGCTCTCCCCCGAACGACAACCGTAAGGCAAAGTCATGCACCATACTTCCGCTTTCGGATAATGCGCTTTTATCTTTTTAAGCATTGTTCGATAGGCAACGGAAAACGACGTGCAATCTTCGTCCTTTATCAAAGATTCACCGACATTAAACCCGACGCCCCAATCGTTTATTCCCATAAAAACGATAATGACGTCCGGCAGCATGTCGCCTTCTCCTAAGAAAGACGTCCTTTCATCGCTGCAACCGTAAGACGGAACGAAATACGCCGGACTTTTCGATACCGTGCTCCCCGACCACGAATCATTGACTAAAAGCCGTCCTCCCAATCGGTCGATTACATTTCCCCACCAAGTATCCGCAACCGTCGCAATACCCGAAACGCGCTTTTTTTCCGCATTGTAAAACGCAGCCTCGCGCGGACGACTGTACCACTCCAACGTGCTGATCGAATCTCCGAGAATGGAAAAATATTTATTTTTATAGCGATCAATCGTACTCATTCTTATTTTGAAAAAAGCAAAAAGCAGTCTCTTTTATTCGAGCGAATCGCCGTCAAGAGAAACGTTCTTCTTGATATAATCGACAAGATCCGCGGTGCGTTCGGCAGACAGATACGGCGTCTGTATTCTCCGCAATCCCGGCTCGTTATTGTAACTTAAAAAGCAATCGCCAGACAAAAACAATTCCGCCGCACTCGGATCGTCAAGCACGATCGTCGATTCTCGTGCGTCGGCAGTCTTTAATACCGCATGAACGCAAGCATTTCTCAAAATGATATCGGGCAGTTTCTTTAAATAAGAACTCTGCGTCGCAATAATCCAATAAATGCCGACGAAACGCGCTTTTTGCATAAGCGAGATCATTTGATTTAGCACTACTTTCTTACCGGGACCACACAACATCCGTTCAAAGTCATCCGCTATGACGACGATTTTCGGCAATTTCTCCCGTTCGCCCGCTTGGCAATTATATTCCTCTATGTTGAGAACGCCTTTCTCCATACATAAGCCGTAACGTCTGTCCATTTCTTCCGTTATCTGCTTTAACGCCTCTGCGACCTCACTTGCGTCCGTAAGCGGAGCGCAGTTCAGTAAATGCGGCAACCCCGTATACGCACTATCGTTTTTGGGGGCAATTAAAAGCAGCCGTAACTCTTGCGGCGAACACCGATAAACAAAACTCGCGACGATCGAATTTAAGAACGTGCTTTTTCCCGCCCCCGTACAGCCTGTAATCAAAATGCCGGGATACCGCGACAAATCGCACGTTACGTAACGATTTAGCGTATCCTTCCCCAATACAGTCGTTAATTTTTCGTCTTTATCGGAAACGGCGCGCAAAATCTCGTTTAATTCCACAAAACTGCGCTCCTTATTCGGAATTTCGATATGCAACGCTTTTTCCTTATAATCGATCGCCAGTCGCACGCCGCAATTTCCCAATTTTGAATTCAGTTCATTCTTTTCGTCAAAACACTTCTTTACTGAAAAAGCATTCTTGTCCACCGTTGCTCGTACCGTGATAACCGAATGACTAGCCGTAACCGAAGAAACGTGTGCACACTGATCGCCGTCCGCAAAAAACGCTTCAACGATTTTTTTCACCCTTTCCTTATAAAGTTCGTCGCAAGTCGGCGCGGTGAACTCATTTCCCAAAACATCAGTCGGTATAACGTATTCTTTCATATTCTTCTATCCGTTTTTTATTTTCAGCCTTTCCAATCGACTTAATTTTTCGTCCCGAAAACAACCGAATCGGTCAAAGTGCTTTTGCTCCTGCGCACGCATGGTCACCCGATCGCGCCACTCACAGTGTCCGCCTATCAGCACAAAGACAATTCATTTTATTCTCTATTATTGTTATAACACATATCGTTCGTTTTTTCAAGGAAAAAAACATAATTTTCGTTATTAAACCAACAAAAAGAAAAATCCTTATTACAAATCTACCGCGCCAACCACCAAAGCGCATCGCACAAAAAAGTTTTTTCACTCATGCTCATTTACTATGCTTGAAAATAAAGTTTTTTAGCAATGCCAGCATTGCCGGTGATTTTTCTTATACAAAAAAAGACGATTACGATTCGTCTTTTTCAAAAATCGATACGGAGGTTTCTCCGTCTGTTTCCAATAAATTGACAACGATCTCCTCCCGCATGGAAGTCGGTACGTTTTTTCCGACAAAATCCGCGCGCAACGGAAGTTCGCGATGTCCGCGATCGATCAAAACCGCCAAACGGATACTCGACGCTCTGCCTGCGTCTAAAACTGCCTCGATCGCGGCGCGCGTGGTTCTCCCCGTAAATAAAACGTCGTCTACCAAAATCACGTCTTTCCCGGCAACGTCGGCGGTAAATTTGCCGCCCGTCTTTTCATGTAAAGGAAGATCGTCCCGATAATACGTAACGTCTAATTCCGCAAAAGGAAGATCCGTTCCCGTGGAATCGACGATATTCTTGCGAATGGTCTGCGCCAGTTGAACGCCACGCGTTTTGATCCCCACCAAAACGGTATTTTTCAAATCGGGCACGCGCTCGATAATTTCATATGAGATTCTCGTCATGGCGCGTCGAATGGCGAGTTCGTCTAAAATTTGCGCTTTGAATTTCATAGCAACCCCCGTTTTCGGATTGTTTTTTTCTTTTATTTTATCATAACACCCGTTTTAAGTCAATTTTTTTGAAAGATTGACTTGTCTTTTCGCCGCATTTATAGTAAAATAAAGAGAGAAAAATTCAAACGTATGAGGTTTTGTCATGAAAGACTATATGAAAAACGTAACCGTTTTCGATCACCCGTTGATCGCGCACAAAATCACGCATCTCTGCGACGTTTCCACCAAGACGAAAGAATTTCGTGAAATCGTTGCGGAACTTGCCATGCTCATGGGATATGAAGCGTTCCGCGATTTGAAGACAAAAAATATTCATATTCAAGCGCCGATTTCCGATTTCGATTCTCCCGTTATCGACGAAAAAATCGCGATCGTCCCCATTCTGCGCGCCGGGCTGGGCATGGTAGACGGGTTAACAGCACTCTTCCCCACCGCAAAAATCGGGCATATCGGTCTTTATCGGGACGAAGAAACGCTCGAACCGCACGAATATTACTGCAAACTTCCCAAGGATTGCTTGGACGGGCAAGTGATCGTCGTCGATCCCGCACTTGCGACGGGCGGAAGCGCAGCCGCTGCGATTCAATTCATTAAAAACGAAGGGTTCAAAAATATTAAACTCTTATCGTTGATCGCCGCACCCGAAGGAATTAAGCGCGTCGTAACCGCGCACCCTGACGTCAAAATTTACGTTGCACACTACGCAGACGCCCCCTTAAACGAACACGGCTATATCGTGACGGCTTTCGGCGACGCAGGCGACCGTATTTTCGGAACGAAATAAAACAGTCGATTCGCTTGACAAATAAAAACGAAACGAATATAATACCACTATAAAAACTGCCACCGGGTAGAAAAAATGCAAAAAAGCATTCGTTTACGCATCGTTAGGTCTTAGAAGATGCGTATACGGGTGCTTCTTTTTTTGGAGAAAATCACGATGAAAAACAAAAAATTGACAAATTACTTTTCCTCTCTCGAACTCGCGCTGTGGGGTGCGTCCGTTCTGGCGATCGTGCTATCGTTCTGTATCTTCGATCGGGAAAACTATTTAACGCTCGCGGCGTCGCTTGTAGGAGTGACCTCTTTGATTTTTAACGCAAAAGGAAATCCGTTCGGTCAACTGTTGATGATTCTGTTCAGCGTCTTATACAGCATTATATCCTTTACGTTCTCTTATTACGGAGAAATGCTCACCTATCTCGGCATGACGATGCCGATGGCTGTTTTCGCATTGATCTCTTGGCTCAAAAATCCCTATAACGGAAACAGAGCGGAAGTAAAAGTAAACCGTATCGGAAAAAGAGAGTTCTGTTTTTTACTGCTCGCAACCATCGCCGTCACCGCTTTGTTTTTCTTTATTTTAGAAGCCTTTCATACCGCAAATATCATACCGAGCACGATATCGGTCGCAACGAGTTTTCTCGCTGCCTACCTCACCTTTCGCAGAAGTCCGTATTTTGCACTCGCCTACGCCGCGAACGACGTCGTTTTGATCCTTTTATGGATCTTGGCAAGCATTGCGGATATCAAATACAGTTCGGTCGTCGTATGCTTTTTCGCCTTTCTCGTGAACGACCTGTACGGTTTTATCAATTGGGAAAAAATGAAAAAACGGCAAGCAAAATAAAAGCGTTCACCGAACGAACGCGGAAGATTCCGCTCTTCGATAAACTCTCTTGCAAAATACGATTCAATATTATTGCCGTTCTGTTTCGGACAGTTTTTTCAGCACTTCTTGAAAATAGTCGGGCAACGGTGCGATAAACGTCATTCGTTCCCCCGTCGTCGGGTGTTGAAAGGATAACTCCTTGGCATGCAACAGTTGGCCGTTCAGTTTGAATTTTTGATTTTTATAACCGTATTCGGGATCGCCGACAACAGGATGACCGATATACTTTGCATGCACGCGAATTTGATGCGTACGCCCTGTTTCCAAGCGAAACTCGCAAAGCGTATACTGTGCGTAACGACATAGCACGCGGTAATGCGTTACGGCGCGTCTGCCGTGCGCGCTCACAGCCATCTTCGTCCGATCGCGATCGCTACGAGAAAGATAGGTTTCAATCGTCCCCTCCTCTTGCTTAACAACGCCCTCTAACAGCGCGACGTAAACGCGGCGACAAGTCTTTTCCGCAATCTGCGCGGACAAAGAAAGATGCGCGCGGTCGTTTTTCGCTACCACCAAAAGTCCGGAGGTGTTTTTATCGATACGATGAACGATCCCCGGTCGCAACATGCCGTTGATTCCCGAAAGCCGATCCAGCCGAAACAAAAGCGCGTTCACCAACGTATCTCCGTCCGTTCCGCTCCCGGCGTGAACGGTCAGCCCTTGCGGCTTGTCAATCACGGCGAGATCGTCGTCTTGATAAACGATATCGACGGGAATATCGCGCGGTTCGAGGTCGAGCGGACGGTCGTCCGGAATCTCCAAACGAACGGAATCCCCCGTCTTTAACAGTTTTTTTGCCGGCGCGACGACGCCGTTGACGGCGATTTTTCCGTCGTCGGCAAGACGTTTGATCCGCGAACGCGTCAGCCCCGTTTTTTCACTTAAAAAGACGTCCGTACGGACGCCGTTTTGTTCCGCTTCTGCGAAAAACGATTCAATCTTCATGTTTTTTTCTCTTAAACACGGCGTCTTGATCAAAGAACAGATAATGTAAAATCACCATCGCCACCCCGACACACAAAAAAGAATCCGCCAAGTTAAACGTCGCAAACCGTCCGAATCCCATCCAAGCAAAATCGAACGAAAGAAAGTCTACCACCCGACCGAAACACAATCTGTCGATAAAATTACCGATAGCGCCGGCAATAATGAGAATCAAGCCGTATTTCAACCAATTTCCGTGATCGGCAGCGAAATAATAAAACACCGCAAGTCCTGCCAACGCAAAAACAGTCAAAACCTTAAAAAAGGTTTGCGCCCAAGATTTATCGGATAAACTGCCGAACGCCGCTCCCGTATTCGTGGAAAAATTCAAATAGAAAAAGCCCGGAATAACGGTAATGTCCTGCCCCTTTACGCCATAAAGATGAAAATACAGTTTTGTGATCTGATCGAGCAAAATCGCAACGATCAAAATAATACAAGGAAGCGCGGCGATCAGTCGTCTTCCATGAGTCCCAGCTCTTTGCATAAATCCTCCAATTGTAATTCTCCAGGGTTCAAAACCTCGTCTAAATTAAATCCGCCGACATCGCTTTCGATATACCGTTCGATCTTCTCCTTGGGGTTAAACTGCGATGCAGCCGTTTCCTTTTGAATAAGATCGTCTAATTTTTCAAGTTTTTCAAACGCCGTGCCGCCATCGCCGAGCACGCGATTCAGTTTCCCGGCAATATCCAACGCTTGCTCGGTGATTTTATAATAGGGATATTTTTCAAATAAAAACTCAAAATACGAATCCCATTTCAACTGAAAATCTTTTAACCGCGCGAGAGAAAGTTCGTATTGCAACTGCTCGGTTTCTTTGATCTTTTCCGCTTGCTCTTCCGCCGCTTGCAAAGAAGAAGAAATCAGCGCATCCCGATTCTTAAAACTTTCCAATTCCGCACGGACGCGTTTTAATTTGCCGTTCAGTTCAAAAATCTCCTCGCTCTGCTCGGCAAGTTTTCCATTATATTCGGCTTTCAGTCCGTCCAGCAACGCGCGCACTTCTTCCGCTTTGTACTTTTTCTTGTCGAGTTCCATTCCCCTAATCCTTCTTGCCGATCGATTCCAACAAATCGTTTTTCAGTTGCCAAAGCGGATCGGAAAGATCCACTTTATAAACGTGCGGTTGATCCAACCGCTTATATTCATCCCAGAAACTAGCCAACTCCTCTGCGGCATACGCCTTAATTTCCTTTAAGGACGGCAAGCGGTAAACGAGTTTTCCGTCGAGAATGATATTCGCATGCAACGAGCGCAACCGATAGCCATCGAAAGTGGTGCGCTTCCAACGCTCGGTCGGATGCGTGACGGTGAGCGGCTTGGATTCGTCGTAAGGCGCTTCGCTTCTGAGATAAATCAAATCGGCGAGAGCCTTTCCGTCCCGATCGTAAATACGGTAAATATTTTTAAATCCGGGATTCGTAATTTTTACGGCATTGTCGGATACCTTGATTTTCGGAATTTCCCGTCCGTCCTCGTACACCGCCGCCAATTTATAAACGCCGCCGAGAGCCGGCATATCCGCGCTGGTGATCAGTTTCGTACCGATCCCCCAAAGATCAATTTTCGCCCCTTGATACTTCAAAGAGCGAATGGAATGCTCGTCCAAATCGCCCGAAGCGCAAATGATTGTATCCGGATACCCTGCCGCGTCCAACATCGCGCGCGCTTTTTTGGAAAGATAAGCAAGATCGCCCGAATCCAAACGAATCCCTTTCGGTTTTTTGCCCGCGGCGCGCATTTCGTCAAACACGCGAATCGCGTTCGGGACGCCGCTTCCCAACGTATCGTACGTATCCACCAAAAGCAATGCGTTTTCGGGATAAGTTTCCGCATACGCCTTGAACGCCTCGTACTCAGATGGAAAATTCATAACCCAACTATGCGCATGCGTCCCCGCTACGGGAATATCGAACATCTTCCCCGCAAGCACGTTGGAAGTAGAGCCGCAACCGCCGATAACGGAAGCACGCGCCCCGTAAATGCCGGCATCCGGACCTTGCGCACGGCGCAAACCGAATTCCATTACCGAATCGCCCTTCGCCTCGTAACAAATTTTCGCCGCCTTGGAAGCGATCAAGGTTTGGTGATTCAAAATATTGAGAATTGCCGTTTCCACCAATTGCGCTTCCATAACGGGTGCTTTTACCGTCAAAATCGGCTCGCCCGGGAATACAACCGTTCCCTCGGGAACGGCATAGACGTCGCCCGTAAAACGAAATCCCTTTAAGTACCGCAAAAAAGCGTCCGAAAAAATTCCCAGCCCCTTTAAGTAAGCAAGTTCTTCTTCCCCGAACCGCAAGTTCAAAATATAATCGATCACCTGCTCTAAGCCTGCCGCCAACGAATAAGTGATCATACCGTTCGGACGGAAAAACACGTCGAATACGGCGATTTCTTTTGCTCTGCCGCGAGCAAGATAACCGTCCATCATCGTAAGTTGATAAAGGTCGGTCAACAGCGTCAAATTACGCTCCATATCAGTTCTTTTTATCTCCTTGTTCGGAATCGGCAATCGCCCGATCCGATTTTTTTACTTCTTTCGTCGCGTCGTTTTCCGCAATCGCCTCCGTGCGATTTCCCAAAAGGAAAAGATCCAACAACGCTAATACAACGAGGAACATGATTCCGACAATTAAAACGACGTACCAAATAAGAGAAAACACGTCGATCGTCAGATAAACGAGAAACCCGTCTAACAATAATGCCGCAAGGAAAAAGCAAACGGGACTCTTACGAATGCATCCCAAGACAAACGATAAGATTCCGAAGCCGAGCGTCATTCCCATAAAAAACCACCAGAACGGACTCGATACCAAAGATTCCGTCCGATTCAGGTTAACCAACATCAAAACAATCGACAGTACGATGACGACGATCGCCGCCAAATAAACGAATTGCTTTTTCTTCATCTCGTCTTCTCCTTTTTCCAATATACTTTTTATACAGTATACAACAATTTTTCTTTTTTGTAAACTTATCAAATGGAAATTCTGCCGAAATTCCGAAAGTGCGTTCCCGTTAAATCGTCTGCATGTCTAAAAATCGTCGCTTTTTGAAAGGTTATTCGATAAAGAACGTTTTAAACGCGCTTCGAAAAAAATTTTTCCCAAAAAGAAAAACGCCCGAAACGGGCGTTTTTCAATTGATTTGCGGTTCTATCGTTTCGCGCTGTTCTCCGAATCCCAAACTAATGAGTAACGCGCGATTGACGCGCTGCATCGTGGTCGGCGAAAGCTGTCCGATCCGTTCTTTTAACCGACGCTTATCCAGCGTTCTGATTTGCTCCAACAACACGACGGAATCTTTCACAAGCCCGAATTCGCATGCCGCCAACTCGATATGCGTCGGCAAACGAGCCTTATCCAATTTGCTCGTAACCGCCGCGGCAATCACCGTCGGGCTGTATTTGTTGCCGACGTCGTTTTGCACGACCAAAACGGGACGGATTCCCCCTTGCTCGCTCCCGACGACGGGGCTTAAATCGGCGTAATATAATTCTCCTCGTTTTATCATCATTTCCGGTCTCCGCGCAGCAAGTATTCCCCTATCAGTCTATGCCGACAAAAACAATCTTGCTCTGCGGTAATGATTACCGAAATTATTTTTTTTATACGTATTCCGAAAAAAGAACCCGGACGGGGGTGTTTGATATGCACCCCAAAAGTTAGACACTTTTGGAG
>CAYXWN010000013.1:0-2457 GCA_964468815.1 uncultured Clostridia bacterium
CCCGATGCCCATTTCTCAGATGGCTGATGTATTCCCCGAAGTTTACGCGCAGTTCCAAGACGTCTGCAAGACGTTGGAGGGCCATTATCGCGATATGCAGGATATGGAGTTCACCATCGAAGATAAGAAACTCTATATGCTCCAAACGCGTAACGGTAAGCGCACCGCTACCGCGGCAATCAAGATCGCTTGCGATTTGATCGACGAAGGCATGATCTCCGAGAAAGAAGCGCTCATGCAGATCGACGCGAAGTCCCTTGATATGCTTTTACACCCCACGTTCGATCCGAAAGCGTTGAAAGAAGCGGATAAGAAGAACGTTGTCGGAAAGGGTATCGCTGCTTCTCCGGGAGCGGCTGCCGGTTCGATCGTATTCACGGCGGAAGACGCTGTAATCGAGGGCAAGAAGGGGAATAAGGTTGTTCTCGTTCGTTTGGAAACTTCTCCCGAAGATATCGAGGGTATGAAATATGCACAGGGAATTTTGACCGTTCGCGGCGGACAGACTTCTCACGCGGCGGTTGTTGCGCGCGGCATGGGAACTTGTTGCGTTTCCGGTTGCGGCGAAATCAAGATGGACGAAGAGAACAAGCAGTTTACGCTTGGCGGAAAGGTCTATAAAGAGGGTGACAGCCTTTCTTTGGACGGTTCTACCGGTAATATTTACGACTGCATCATTCCGACCGTTCCTGCTGATCCCAGCAGCGGTTATTTCGGCAGAATCATGGATCTTGCCGATAAATATAAGGCTCTCGGCGTTAGAACGAATGCGGATACGCCCGCAGACGCACAACAGGCGGCGGCGTTCGGCGCACAGGGAATCGGTCTTTGCCGTACCGAGCATATGTTCTTCGGAGAAGGCAGAATCGAAAAGTTCCGTGAGATGATCTGCTCCGAAACGGTAGAAGAGAGAACGGCTGCGCTCAACAAGATCGAGCCCATGCAGCAAGCGGACTTCGAAGGACTGATGGAGGCGCTGAAAGGTCAGCCCGTAACCATTCGTTTCCTTGATCCCCCACTGCACGAATTCGTTCCCACCGAAGAAAAGGACGTTGAGGCTCTTGCAGCTGCGCAAGGCAAGACGGTTGCCGAGATTAAACAGATTTGCAACGGCTTGCACGAGTTCAACCCGATGATGGGACACCGTGGTTGCCGTTTGGCGGTTACGTATCCCGAAATCGCTGTCATGCAGACCAAAGCGATTATCAAGGCTGCGATCGCCGTTCAGAAGCGTCATCCCGATTGGAACGTCGTTCCCGAGATCATGATTCCGTTAGTCGGTGAGGTAAAAGAACTTGCTTACTGCAAAAAGACTGTTGTCGAAACTGCGGATGCAATCATTAAGGAAGCAGGTATCGAACTCAAATACGAGGTCGGTACAATGATCGAAATCCCGCGTGCCGCTTTGACTGCGGACGCAATCGCGACACAAGCGGAATTCTTCTGCTTCGGCACGAACGATTTAACGCAGATGACGTTCGGTTTCAGCCGTGACGATGCCGGTAAATTCTTGCCATCTTACTATGCGGCGAAGATTTACGAATCCGATCCGTTTGCCCGTTTGGATACCACCGGCGTTGGCAAATTGATGGAAATGGCGGTTATGCTCGGACATCAAACGCGCGGAAACATTCACTGCGGAATCTGCGGCGAACACGGCGGAGATCCTTCTTCCATCGAGTTCTGCCACAAGATCGGCTTAGATTACGTTTCCTGCTCGCCCTACCGCGTTCCCATTGCGAGACTCGCGGCAGCACAAGCGAACATTCGCAATCCCCGGTCCTAAATCTTTGGTAAAAACTAAATAAAAACACTATATATTGTGTTTTCGAGCCTGTATCTTTTCGATGCAGGCTCTATTTTTTACTTTTCGGGCAAAAAATGAGCCGAAAAAAGGTTAAAAAAAGTTTTATTCCACTCAAGTTGAACACTTTACTTTTGAATTTTTACGTGGTATAATATTCATATAACAAAATTCGGATAAAAAAGGTAGAAAACGGCAACGATGACCAATTATAAGGCTATTTTAGACTATTATCATAAGGGAAATACGACGACGCAAATCGCTAAGCTTTGCGAATGTTCGCGCACGACCGTTTTGAAAACGATTAAAAGAGCCAAAGAGTGCGGTATCGAGTTGCCGTTAGACTATAAAATATCCGATTTAGAGTTGTTAAAAACGCTTTATCCCAAGCGCGTACGTCGAGCGGAGTACGAAGCCCCCGATTTTTACGAGTTAGAAAAAGATAAAAAGAAGAGAAAACTTACGATTTTCGTTATGTGGCGCAGATATTACAAAAGAACGTTGGCGGCAGGTAAGAAACCCTACGGAAAATCGCAGTTTTTTAAAATGTTTAAGAAGTATAAATCGCTATACGGGGCGTTTAAGTTTAAGTCGACTGAAACGATGAAAAAGGCGTATTCGTTCGCGTGGGAAGCGTCTTATTTTGCAAAAGG
>CAYXWN010000013.1:2557-47472 GCA_964468815.1 uncultured Clostridia bacterium
AAACGATGAAAAAGGCGTATTCGTTCGCGTGGGAAGCGTCTTATTTTGCAAAAGGGGAGAGAATAGTCATACAATAAAAGGACTAGCTGAAATGAAACAAGGGTATAGAATTATTTCAATAGAAGCGGCGGATATTTATCGGCACGAGCAAGAAAACGGCGTTAGCGTTGGGTATAAAATGCCCGAAGGTAAAAGCGACGCCTATTTTCGTTTGTTCAAAATCTATTTAGATAATTCGCTTGACCTCATAGAACTTGAAAAGGCGTATAAGCGCGTTTGTCGTAAAAAGTTTTCTTTTCAAGATAAGAGTGAAAACGAATATACTCTTGCCGTTATCAACTTAAAGTTTAATTATACGTACAAGCCCCAAGAGGAAAAGCCCGTTAAAATAAAAGAACTTAGAGAACACTTTTATCAAAGCGGTTTTTATTTAGATGGTATTCACTACGTAAGATATAAGCGTAGTGCGGGCAGTTCAAGAGAAGGTAAATGTCTTTTTATAGACGAGCGATTATATAAAGCAATGGATAAGTGGAGCGGTTGCGGCTTGAAAGCGCAAACCGACCTTGCTTCGTGGGAATCGTATAAGGCGTTGTCTCTCAGCAGTATTAAAGGAACGGTGGATATTCCGCTTGACGGAATACTTTTCGTTCCAGATTATAAAAGTACGTTTACGGAAGAAGTTGTTTCCGTAGAACTTAGGGGCGGCAAACTTGTAGCCGAGCAAAAACAAACGGAAATAACCAATGATATTTGGGACGGCGAAAGCCTTTTAGACGAGAGCGTATTTGAAAACGGTTATGCGGACAAGCATATGCTACTTCTTCGCAACAAATTCTTTAAGTCTTGCGCGTTTCGCACTAAACTTCAAAAGTGGATAAAAGATAAAAATATTACCCTTGACGACATAAAGAAAAGGGGATTTACTCTTGCAACCGACGTTAGTCAAATTGTTATGGTAACGACGCCTAACAGTTTGAAATATCTTAAATTTGCAGGTGGACTTACCGAAAAGAATATCCGCAAGTGGATAGAAAACGTAGATAATATTTTCGGCGTGGTAAAATGGGATAAAGGCACGAGATTTTTTCACGGCGATATGGTACAAAGTAGTTATCAACTTCTTAATACGTTGGGGTTTGATAAAACGCAAGCGGAAGCATTATTAAAGCCGAGCTTTGATTATATTTCACTTATACGTAACGAAGTAGAGTTTATGCGCTACCACTTTAGCGATGCTTACGCAAGAGAAAAGGGCGGGGAAGAAAAGAAAACTCCCGACGGACTTGCCGAGCGTGCGGCCGTTATTTTTAGATTGCTGTTTAGTTGTTCGTTCTTTGAGTGTACTGCCTTGTATGCGAATTTTAGAGACGACGTAGTAAGCGGACTTAAAAGTAATTTGCGCCGTGGGCATATTCTTCTAAACGGAACGAACGCAACGTTGTTTGGGAACGGTCCGGAACTGTTAAAGTACGTAGCAGGCGAAAAGATAACAAGCGAATTAAAGAAAGGGCAAATATATTCCAAACGATTTTCAAATGGCGCAAAACTTCTTTGCGCGCGTTCACCGCATATCACAATGGGCAATCTTTATTGCGTGGAAAATAATCTTGACGGCGATATTTGGAACTATTTCGATTTGGGTAAAAATATCGTGTGCGTAAACGCCGTCGGGGAGAATATACAACAACGCTTAAACGGTTGCGATTACGATTCGGACGCTATGCTTGTAACCGACGATAAGTTATTGGTAGAAACCGCCGAGAAATATAAAGAGAAATTCAAAGTACCCGTTTGCGGTATTCCGTCTATGAGTAAAAGCGGTCAAACCCTTGCCGAGCTTGACTACGATACGAGCGAAAACAAAATAGGCGAGATTGTAAACCTTTCGCAAAAGTTAAACAGTATTATTTGGAACGAAATCCATCACGGCGCGTCCGTAGAGAAAATCTTAGAGATTTATAGCGACGTTTGTAAGCTTGCCGTTTTGTCGGGTTTGGAAATAGATAAGGCAAAGCGCGCATACGACAACGTGAACGTAGGTAAAGAACTTTCCGCATTGCGTAAAAAGTATGACCGCCCTGCGCCTATTTTCTTTAAGGAGATAGACGAAACGGGCAAGGAAAACAAATATGAGTTTTACGATACGGCGATGGATTATATCTATCAAGCGGTACGAAAATTCAACTTTGTTAAGGGAAAAAAGAAGAGAATAAATTATATGCCTATTTCTTGGGTGGTGGGAGAAAATACGACTTCGGATAATGCTACCGATTATAGGCATAGAGATAAAATCATTGAGATTTGCGAAGATTATAGGAAGAGAATTGACCGCTTATATATGGAACTTCGAATAGCGGACGACCAAGAAAGAGAAGTTCTCTATGATAGAATTGCAGAAAAAAAAGCCGAGAGAGATAGGCAAGTTTCAAAGTGGTTAACGAGTGCAAACGTGCTGATATTCGTTGTGCGCCATTACGAAAAGAATCGTCCGTCCGATTGGCGAATTTATGCGCCGATAGTAAATGCTCCGCAGTTTAGAGACTTTATTAATAGTGATGCGGGAAGCTATTGGTACGTAGAAGAAGATGAGAACGGCGCGTATGAGGCATACGGTAAGAAATTTACAAAAATGATTTAAAAAGTGAAAGCGCATATCTATAAGCAGATAGTCCAATCTTGACGTTTTCCCTTTCTATAAAAGGGAAAGGCTTGCCAAAAGTTAAAAAATGAGTAATCTGCGTAATAGAACCCGTCTTTCCAAAGCGTGGGAATTAAGGCTCGACAGTGATAAACTGTCGGGCTTTTTCTACGTCCAAAATACAACTGAATATGAAATGGTTAGGGTTGGTAAATAGGGCTCCCGAAAAAAATTTATAATATAAAGATTTTTTGGGAAGAAGGAAAAGGAAGCAGAAAGAGAACGCCGATATATTTATATGTCGGCGTTCTTAAAAGGCTTCGCTTTGACGCTATAGCGAGGAACGTATTTGTCTTGCCAAATACCGATTTTTCAAATCGCCTCGTTAGGGGAAAACCCCTAATACCCCAAACAACAAAAAAGAAAAGGAGGAGAAAGTATAGGAAGGAGAACAAGACCATTTGCTTACAATTTTAGGGCAAGCAAACAAGAGAAAAATTTAATAGATAGTGCAATAGCAAAAAGCGGACTGACGATAACGGACTTTGTGATTCGGTCAATTATGGACAAGCCTATTACCGTGATAGAAAGCGGAAACGAGATTTTAGCTGAGTTGAAGCGGCAAGGCAATAATCTAAACCAAGCGGTTAAAAACAATTATAACGGCTTGTCTACGGAAGATGAAATAAAAAGGTGTATCAAAAGTCTGAAAGAATTATATCGCAAAATATCTATTGCAATCGGAGGCGGATAATGCCGCTTTTTAAGTGTAGCGCAAGCAAAGCGAAACCGAAAAACGGTATCGCGTATATCACCGATGAAAAGAAAGCAAAGATAGTGTCGGTTAGAAATCTTTTTGAAGATGAGGACTATGCTAAGCAGTTTGACGAAACGGCAAGTCGGTTTGGTAAAGGGGATAAGTATGACGAAAGGAAATACTATCATTGTAAATTATCGTGCGCAAGGCAAGATAACGTTTTGCCCGAAAAGGCGCACGCTTATGCCGAAGAGTTGGCGGCTTTATTGTTCAAAAACTATGAGTGCGTAATCGCTACCCATACGGATACGCAAACGGTACATAGTCATATTATCGTAAACGCGGTAGATCCGATAACGGGTAAGAAATTGCAGTTTAACAAGCAAGACTACGTGAAGATGAAAGACGAAGCGAATAGAATAGGGAAGAAATACGGGTTTACCGAAACGGATTTTAGAAAGCGCGGCAAGAACAGTAGAACGGCAGTCGAAAAGAAGATTATGCTTAAAGGCGGCACGAGTTGGAAAGAAGAACTGAGAGAAGTAATTGCAGAGGCGATTAAAAACTCAACCACGTCGGACAATTTCAAGGAATATCTTGAAAAGTGCTACGGCGTAAAAATTACGAGAGACGGTAAGGATTATTCTTATCTACATCCCGAAAAACAAAAACCTATCCGAGGGGAAAGGCTCGGAACAAATTATTAAATTATGATTTGTTACATTTGATCAACAGTAAGATGCACAATGAAATGAAGCTTTTCCCTAGAAACGAGGTTATGTCTTGGTTGGAAGAATATCTGGAAAATTGTCCATTTGTCTTCCTTGATGATGAATCGGGTGAGGATGAGGGGCACGATATCAAATTGATTGCCTCTAACAAACTTCGCTATTTCGTTTCTTGCGGTTGGTTGATTGATGAAAATGATAACAAAACGTTAAAAACGACCTACCAAATGGATAGTAATGCCATCTTGATTTTGAACGTCATGGAAGAAATTGTAAATAACGATACGAAGCCTATGGAGTATACTGGCTACGTTTACAGTATTTATTCTTCTTTGCAGCGTTTTGATTTTGACCATGCAACCGATATCGTACAACAAATGCGAACGAATATTCAAACGGCGGTTGAAATAGGCGCGCTTACCAATGTTCGTTGTATTAGAATTCATACGAATATTGATATGACAAAGATTCGTTTTAACAGCGTACAATACAATATTCGAGATTTAGACGTTAAAATTTGCGTTACGGAAAGAAATAAACTCATTGTTGATACTTGGCTTAATTATGTTAAAGACAAGCGAACGGTAGTGTTCTGCGCTTCGGTAAAACACGCGGAACAGATTGCAGAACTTTTTAAGGCGCAAGGCATTTGGGCTATGGTGGTTTTGGGTAGTATGAAAACGTCCGAAAGGAACGAGCAAATCGCAAAGTTCGCAAGTGGCGAGTTAAAAGTTCTTTGTGCGTGTGCTTTGTTGAACGAGGGCTGAGATTGTCCGCAAACGGAAGTGTTGTTTATGGCTCGTCCTACTATGTCAAAGGTTTTATATACGCAGCAATTAGGCCGTGGTATGCGACTTAGCGAAGGCAAAGATTTTTTAATGGTGTTTGACTTTGTGGATAACGCAAGTCAATATAACGCGCCATATTCTATGCACTGTTTGTTTAAGCTCAAAGATTATCACGCAGGTGGAACGGTTTTAGGAAAGAAGGGACAACGGGAATCGGAAATAGAGCTTTATGCAAAAGACGAACGTCCTGACGCGATTATTGATTATCCTGTTGATGCTACCGATTATGAAGCCGTTGATATCTTTAATTGGCAAGAAGAGGCGGTGGGTATGATAAGTCAAATGGAATTTATACGGATGGGAATGAACGAATATTGATTGATTATATAGGAACGGAAACGAATTTGATTTTGCCCGAAGATATTACGAAAATCAACGGTTACGCCTTTTATAACAGGAATCAATTAACAAGTATTGCGACGGGAGATGGGGTAACGGAAATCGGAGAAGACGCCTTTTCGATTTGTAATTCGCTGAAAACCGTTGTGGTTGGCGACGGCGTGGTAACGATTAAAAGTGACGCTTTTGTATATTGCCCGAATTTAAGCGAGATTATGCTCGGGAAAAATCTGGTCGATATAGAAATGCAGGTATTTAAGGGCTGCAAGCGATTAACGAAAATTACGGTCGATGAAGCAAATACCGAGTATAAATTCGTTGACGGAGATTTGTATACAAAAGCCGGAACGGAGTTGCTGCAATATGCCATAGGGAAAGCCGAAACGACGGTTACGATTTTACCCGAAGTAACCCGTATCGGGATCGGGGCTTTTCGATTATGCGATGCGGTAACGGACGTCGTGATCGGCGATCATGTTTTAACCGTTGCGGATTGGGCGTTTGCCGATTGTGAAAACTTGACGAGCATTTCATTCGGGAAGAGCGTAAAATATATTTCCGACGTGGCGTTTGATCATACGAAATTATTAAATATTACGGTGAATGAAGAAAATGCAAGATATCGGGCGGAAAACGGGGTTTTGTATTCTTACGGGAACGGTATAAAATCCTTGCAATTGTATGCGGCGCGCAATACGGCGGAAACATTTGTTGTTCCCGATGACGTTTCGTGCATCGGACGCTATGCGTTTGAACGTTGTATCTATTTGAAAAACGTATTGATCGGTTCAAACGTAAACAAAATTGTTTCGTATGCGTTTAACACTTGTGAAAATTTGACGAGTGTGAACGTAGCAAGCGCAAATACGGTCGTTGAGGAGAACGCTTTCTTTCAATGCGAAAAATTAACGGTTACGGTTTTATCAGAATCATAATGCGGAAAAGAAAATAATCTGAATCAAAACACGGCGAGGAAATGCTTTTACAAGCATTTCCTCGCCGTGTTTTGCAATAAAACGTTGATTGAAGTTTTTAAAATAATTCCGGGTGCTTCGATCGGATTGTTAAAAATTCCTCTTTCAGATAGGAAAGATCGGGGCAACGTTCGGTAAAGGCGTCTAATTCGTCCGGCTTGATCCGATGCTGCCACTTTTTCGTGAGCGGGATTCTGCTTTCTCTGAGATCGCATACGTGAAAGACGAAACAGTCGTCGTTTTTATAACTGTTATAACGGGGCGGAAGAATTTTGCGTTTTTTGGTCGCGGTGTTCAACGCGCTCATGTCGATATAGCAAATATATTTCTTCGTCGCGCAGAGCGCGCACGCGCGCTCTAAAAGTCCCGTTTCGCGAATCATTTTCATGTTCATCAACATAACGCCGCTTTGGAAATAGGGCGTAATGCGGAATTTGTCTTTTCGTCCGGCAATTTCGATTCCTTCTAAATTGAGATTGAAAAAGTCGGTGAGGTCGTTCTTAATAATGCAGTCGGTGTCCAAATAAAGCACTTTATCGGGAATTTCCGGAACTAAATGCGCGACAAGGCGAACCGTGACGTAATAAGAGTAATATTTATTGCGGAGATTCGGCCCTTTCAACAGTTTTTCGCGGAAGAGATCGGAAACGTCCACCGTCGTGAAACGGCTGTCGGGATTCGCGGTTTTTAAGAGCGCGTCCAAAAAAGCCGTTTGTTCGGGCGTTGTCTTTTTCCCTTTCGGGTTGTATTCGGGCACTTCCACGGTGAGGTTGATCACGTTTAAGGGCGCACGATTGGTCTTGATAAGGGATAGGACGGAAAGAAGAAGTTGCGGAAACATGCGGTTATCCGCGCAATAATAAAGATTGATCATGGTTACTTTCCTCCTTTGGTATTATATTCTTTTTCGCGCTCGAATATCCATTCGATCGCGTCCGAAAGATCGTTTGCATTGTAGTCGGCAGGGGGATTGCCCTTTGCCGGACGGTCGGACGGAACGAGAACGGTGGTAACGCCTGCGTTCTTTCCGCACAGAATATCGGTGTCTGCGTCGCCGATCATAAACGAGCGAGCACGGTCGATATGAAACCGTTCGCACGCCGCGTCTATCATACCCGTTTTGGGTTTGCGACAATCGCAGTCGATTTTAAGTTCTTTGACTTCGCCCTCGAAGCCGCTGTCCGGGTGGTGCGGACAAAAATAAATCGCGTCCAGATAGCCGCCTTCTTTGCCTAACTCCGTTTCCAACTTGCGGTGAATTTCACGTAACCCCTCGTAGGTACATTCTCCGCGCGCGACGACCGGTTGGTTGGTGACCAATACCGTCAAAAATCCTGCTTGATTGAGCCGCTTGATCGCCGTTCCCGCGCCGGGAATGACGGTTAGTTCGTCGGGGGTGCGGATAAATCCGCGATAGTCGTTGAGCACGCCGTCGCGATCTAAAAAGACGCATTTTTGCGGTGAGGAAAGGCTGCGCGCCGTCGGGATCCCTGCGCGCACTTCGTTTTCTACCGCGGTAAAGCGATCGGGCGTGCCGACGTCCTTGATATATTCGGTAGAAGAATAAGCGTATACGGGGCGTCCGTTTTTGATCATGTGATAGAGAAAATCGTGCTCGATATTGATTTTTTTAGGTTCTGTGAAAAAATCGAGCGCGGTTTTTTCAAACAAGAAAAAGCCTGCGTTTACCTTGTTTTCGTAAAAGTAATTGCGTTCGTTGCCCTTAAAATCAATATCGGTCACGCGGTCGCCGTCGGTTACGATCAGATCGCTGTCGAACGGGTGTTCGTTGGGGTGTACGAGCAACGTGATTTCGGCATGATTGCGACGGTGAAACTCTGTCATGCGTTGAACGTCAATATTGAAAACGGTATCGCCGGAGCAGACGAGCAACGTGTCGTCCGTAAAATCTTTCGCGTAAAACAACGCGCCGCCCGATCCGAGCGGAGAGGATTCCACCAAGTAAAAGATTTTAACGCCGAATCGACTGCCGTCGCCGAAAAAGTCCGTGATTTTTTCGTGTAAATGACCGACCGTAAAAATAAAGTCGGTTATGCCGTACCGTTTTAAACTCTCTACCGCGCGAAGCAGAACGGGCTTTCCGTCCATCATCGCCATGGGCTTCGGAATGGCGTCGCCGGTAAGGGGGGAGAGGCGCGTTCCCTTGCCGCCTGCCAGAATCAACGCCTTCATGCGCGATCCTCGATAACCCAACTTTCTACGCCGGTTTCGCTGAATTTCACGGGGTACGTGATGCCTGAAAGCAGTTTTAACGCGTCGATCAACCGCTGACGGTTAACCGGCTCGCAATACATCATGACCATGCCGCCGCCGCCTGCGCCGGATACTTTAACGGCATCCGCGCCGTGTTGCAATGCATAGTCGATCGTGCGCTCCAACTCGCGATTGGATACGACACCCGACGTCTTTTTCTTTTCTTCCCACGCTGCGGCGAGAATTGCGGCGAAATCGGGAAATTTCCCCGTTAAAACCGCGTCTTTCATGCTGTACGCGCTCTCTTTGATACGGTGCATCGCTTCGATGGTTTTTTCGTTTTTGTTTTTCGTGTTTTTAATCTGTTCGTTGATAATCTTCGCCGAACTTCTCGACCGTCCGCCGTAATATAACAGCAAGGAACATTCCAATTCGTTTGCGAGTTGCTTTTCCAAACGCAGCGTGTTGACGATCGTCGAACCGTCTTGCTTAAATTCGATCAAATTAAATCCGCCGAAAATAGCGGCGTATTGATCTTGCTTGCCGCCCGAAAGTCCGAGGTCGAACCGCTCGATCTCGTAGGCGAGTTGCGCCTTTTTATATTCGGGTAAGCCGAGATTCAGCCAGCGGTCGAATGCCTCCAAAATGGCGACGACCATGGTGGAGGACGTGCCGAGTCCGCTTCCGATGGGCGCGTCGTTGGAGGTAGACATAATAAAGGAAAGCGGCTTTCCTCCGTTGAATTCCTTTACGACGCGGTTATAAACGCCCTTATGTAAAATCAAAACGTCCCCGTCGATCGCGAGGTTCGGTGCGCTGTCGTATTCCGCCACGTTGTCGTTGTCGTACGCGATGAATTTGATTTTGCCGTTATCGGTTGGAATGATTGTGCAGTAAGCGTACATGCCGATCGTCGCGTTAAATACCGCGCCGCCGAATTCGTTGCTGTAATCGGGCAGATCCGTCCCTCCTCCGGCGAAGCCGATTCTAAGTGGCGCTCTTGATCTGATTTGCATTGCGTTTCTCCTCTATGATTCTTCTGTATTCGACTTCCAGTCGATCGGTTGCCTGCGCCCAAGTCGTATAGAGCGTTTCGTTAGCTTTTTTGCCGATTTCGGACAAGCGGTTTCGATCGCTCGTCGCCTCGATGATTCTCTTTGCGAATGCCGCCGGGTTGTCGTCCGATAAAAATCCGTTCACGTTATCGACGATATCGCAAGCGGTGTTGCTGTCGCGAATGAATACGCCGGGTGTGTCGTGCACCGCCGCATCCACTTTCACCAAGCCGAAATTATCGTACAGCGAGGGAAAGAGAAAGAGGTCGGAGCGCGCGTAAAGGGAGGGCATTTCTTCGTCCGGGACAAAGCCGCAGAACGTACATTCGTCCGAAAGCCCCGCCTTTTTTGCATATTCGATATGGTGGGCTAAATCCATGCCCTTTCCCGCGAGGAAAAAGCGGAATTTCAAGCCGCGTTCGCGACATATTTTCAGCGCGTCCAAAATAAAATCAATGCGCTTTAATTTCATGATTCTGCCGACGTATAAGAAGACCAATTCGTCTTCTTTGACGCCGTATTTTTCGTTAAATTGCTTTTTCAGCGGCATGAGGTCGGACGGGCGTTCCATATTCGTTCCGAAAGGAAGATAGGTGAGTTTCCCCGTATAGCCGAACGAGCGCGCTTGTTCGGCGACTTTTTCCGAACAGACGAATACTTCGTCGAATCGGTTATACAATTTCCCCATGTTTTGTACGACCTTTTCCGCCATGGCATCGTTTTTGAGAAGATTTTGGAAGATCGGGCGCATATTGGTGTGAAAAGTCGCTACGGCGGGAATCTGCTTTTCCTTGGCGTAGGAAAGCGCGAATTTCATCATATAAAAGGGAGAATGAACGTGCACGATATCAAAATCCTGCGCGTAAATATCCTTTTTGAATTTTGCGTCTAATTGCGGGATTCCGCTGTAAGAGCCGTAAAAGGGAATTTTAATGCTGTTAAAACGGCGAATGGGATAGGGAAAACTGTCTACGTATTTTCCGCCCTGAGGGACGATTGCCAAAACGTCGTTGCGTTCGGTCAGATTGACGAGGTAGTTGTGCATGCAGCTTACTACGCCGTCGACGTTCGGGAAATAAGCGTCCATTCCCATCAAAATTTTCAAGCGGTCTTGCATGAAAAAGCTCCTTGTTTCCGTTGTTGTTTTTTATTATAACGCTAGCAAAAATTCTTTTGCGTCGCTGTCGCCCCTGTTATTTGCGAAACGCAAATAACAGCCGTGCGTTGCAAGCTGTTCGCAACCCCTTGCGAACAGCTTGCTCACTTATATTAGAACTCAAAGCAAGCAAAACAAGTTTTGCGGCGACCGAAGTCGCCTCGCGTTTTGCTAACGAAAACCGCCGCTTCTCGTTGAAATACGGCGTTCGCAAACCCTTGCGAGCAAGTTTGTACACTTGTATTATATCAAGAATTTCCGCGATTGACAAGCACTTTTGTGAAAAACGCGAAAAACGGGGGATTTGGGAAATTTGGCGCAAGTCGATATCCCTCTTTTTAAGAAAAAACCGCTCGGCATTGCCGAGCGGCGGTGATCAAAGTACTTGATAGCCGGCGTTTTCGATCGCCTCTTTCAAAATCGTTTGATCGGTTTCTTTTTTAAGCGTAACGGTGACGGTTTTTGCCGCTAAATTTACCTTTGCGGATTTGACCTCTTTTAACGCTTTCAGCGCGTTTTCTACCTTGGCGGCGCAGTGCATACACGCCATGCCGTCCACGGTGAGCGTAACGGTTTCTTTGTGTCCGAACATAATAATATATCTCCTTATTTTTATGAAATCAGTTTTAGCCGTAAGGCGTTTAAGATGACGGTCAGACTGCTTAACACCATCGCTAAGCCTGCGATCATGGGGTTGATCGTGATTCCCCACGGGCTGAGCGCGCCTGCCGCAAGCGGAATCATAAGGCAATTGTAGAAGAATGCCCAAAATAAATTCTGCTTGATATTGCCGATCGTCTTTTTCCCGATAGTCAAAAGATCGGTGATTTTGCTTAAATTTTCGCTCATTAAGATGACGTCCGCCGTGTTCATGGCGATATCCGTTCCGTTATGCACGCTGACGCCGATATCCGCATGGACGAGAGCCGGACTGTCGTTGATGCCGTCGCCGCACATTAAAACGCACTTGCCTTCTGCCTTTAAGCGTTTGACGAGTTCTGCTTTTTCTTTGGGTAAGACGTTTGCGACGACGTGTGAAATGCCGAGTTCTTTCGCGATCAAGGCGGCGGTTTGTCGGTTGTCGCCCGTCAGCATGATCACTTCTTTTTTTTGCGCCGTAAGTTTTTCTACGATTTCTTTTGCGTCCTCTTTAACGACGTCGTTGACTCCGACAATCCCGGCGAGCGTCCCGTTCAGCACGACGTAAACGATGCTGTTCCCGGCGAGAGAAAGCCGTTCTTCGTCCGTGCGATTGCGTTGCGCAACGGAATAGCGTTCTAAAATTTTCGCGTTTCCGAGAATGACGTCCGTTCCGTCAACGCGCCCGGTAATGCCGAATCCGGCGACGTTTTGAAAATCCGTCACGTCGGCAGGCGCGATGTTATTTGCTTTCATGCGTTCCGTAAACGCCCGTCCGATGGGGTGCGTGGATTTCGCTTCTAAACTCCCGGCATATAAAAGCAAGGTTTCGTCCGAAACGACGCCGTAATTGACGATTCCCGAAATTTTCAGATTGCCGTACGTGAGCGTTCCCGTTTTGTCGAAGATCACGGTGTCGATTTTGTTGGCGATTTCCAACGTTTCGCTCTTTTTGACGAGGATTCCGCGCTTGGCGCAAAGTCCCTCGCTGACGACGACCGCGAGCGGCGTGGCAAGGCCGAGCGAACACGGACATGCGACGACTAAAACCGTGACGAGCGTTTCGAGCGCTGCGGAAAAACCTGCGCCTACGCAGAGGTAGACGAGAAAGACGATTGCGGCGATTCCCAACACGACGGGGACGAAAATGCCGCTGACGGTATCGGCAATTTTGGCAATGGGCATTTTGGTATTCGTCGCTTCGACGACCATTTGCACGATTTCGGAAACCGTAGATTCTTTCCCGATTTTTTCCGCGCGGTATTCCAAATATCCGTCGAACCCGACGCTGCCTGCCACGACTTTGCTGCCGACCGTTTTAAAAGACGGTTTACTTTCCCCGGTAATGAACGATTCGTCGACGTGCGATTCTCCTAAAACGACCGTGCCGTCCACGGCGATTTTGTCGCCGGCGTGGCAAACGAGAAGATCTCCCTTATTTACTTCGTCTATGGTAATGCGCTCTTCTCCGTTTTCGGTCTTTCGGTAAGCAAAGCCGGGGGTGATCGAAACAAGGTCTTTGATTGCCTGCTTGGTTTTATCCTTGTTCGCGGCGTCTACGTAACGCCCTAACTTAATAAAATAAACGACGATTGCGCACGATTCCAAATAAAGTTGATCTAAATAGGCGAGATTGCCCGAAAAGATCATCACCATCGAATAAATGCTGTAACCGAGGCTCGCCAATACGCCGAGCGCGACGAGCGTGTCCATGTTCGGCACGCAGTGGAGCAGATTTTGGATACCGCTCTTGAAAATATCCCAACCGTATACGAGAAAAGGAACGGTCAACGCCGCCAAAATGCACGTGTAAGAAATCGGTTGTACGTGCATATTCAAAAAATCGGGGGAGGGGAGCACCATCGTTCCCATGGAGACGTATAAAAGCAATCCGGCGAGTACGCTGTACGCGATCAAAAGGGATTTTTTGCCGCGTTTGGGGGCGTCGCGGTTGAGATCGAAGATCCCCGTGCTTTGAAATCCTGCCTCGCGAATGAATTTTTCCAATTTCTTTTGGTCGAGTACGGTATCGTCGTATTCGATAAAGGCGTTCGCCATAACGAGATTTACGCTCGCGTCTAAAACGCCGTTTTGTTTTTTTAAGTGTTTTTCCAGCCCGTTCGAGCAAGCGCTGCACGTCATACCGTCAACGCCGAGCGTGATTTTTGCCATGCTTATTGAAACCTCTTAAATAATTGAACGACTTCTTCGATCACGTCTAAATTTCCCTTTTCGATATCGGTCACCACGCAAGAATACATATGCTTTTCCAAAACGTGATTCGCCAAACTCTTGACCGATTGATTCACGGCGGAAAGTTGAATCAAAATATCGTCGCAATAGCGATCCTCTTCCACCATGCGACTGATTCCGCCGAGTTGTCCGATAATGCGGTTTAGCCGCGTTTGCAGTTCTTTTTTCTCTTGTTCGCTTCTCACGGTCTTCTTTTTACAACAACATTGATCCATATTTTGTTTACCTCGTCCCTTATCATATACCCCATGGGGTATATTTGTCAACTGTTTTTCATGAAAAAGAGAGAATATGCCTAAAATCAAATTGCAATCGTTGTGCCTTTTTGTTATAATGGAGAAAATAACGGATTGTTGCTTTGCCGTGGTTACGGCGCGGAAAAGCGACGATTCATCGGAGAATCGTCAAGGCGTTAAGCGAGGGGATTGCGGCAAGAAGCGATCTTTCGGACGGAAGGGAAAAACGAACGCGAGTCGGAATCGATTTACCGAACGAAAAAAGAAAGGAGCAAAAAACTTTTTATGTCTATTGCAGAGTTTTGGACTCAAATGACGGCGAATCCGTTGCTGTTTATTGCCGTGGCGTTGACGCTCGGCGTGATATTGGTGAACGGCTGGACGGACGCGCCGAACGCGATCGCGACTTGCGTCGTTACGAGGTGTATCAAGCCGAAAGCAGCCATTTTAATGGCGGCGGTGTTTAATTTCCTCGGCGTGTTCGTAATGACGATGATTAACGCGACGGTTGCCGAAACCATTACAAAAATGGTCAATTTCGGAACGGATTCCAACGAGGCGATCATCGCGCTGAGCGCGGCGTTGTTTGCCATCGTATTGTGGGCGACGCTTGCGTGGGTGTTCGGAATTCCGACGAGTGAGAGTCACGCGTTGATTGCCGGGCTTACGGGGAGCGCGATCGCGCTGCATAACGGTTTGGGCGGCGTCAACGGCGCGGAATGGGTAAAGGTTTTGTACGGAATCGTCATTTCCGTCGTGCTCGGTTTCGGTTTGGGGTGGTTGGTTTGCAAACTCGTCACGAAGATTTGTTATAATATGAACCGTCCGAAAACAGAACCCTTTTTCAAGGGAGCGCAAATTGCGGGGGCGGCGTCTATGGCGTTCATGCACGGCGCGCAGGACGGACAAAAGTTTATGGGCGTTATTCTGCTTTGCGTGTATATGGCGAACGGGCAGTCGTTGCCGGCGGATATCAATATTCCGATTTGGCTGATGCTCGTTTGTTCGGTCGTAATGGCGGCGGGTACGGCGATCGGCGGAAAGAAGATCATCAAGTCCGTCGGAATGGATATGGTGAAGCTGGAAAAATATCAAGGCTTTTCGGCGGATATCGCGGCGGCGTTGTCGCTGTTGTGCTGTTCGGTTTTCAGTCTTCCCGTTTCTACTACGCACGTAAAAACGACGGCGATCATGGGCGTCGGCGCGGTCAAGCGCGTGTCTGCGATCAACTTCGGCGTTGTGAAAGATATGGTGTTGACGTGGGTGCTGACCTTCCCCGGTTGCGGACTCGTCGGCTTTTTAATGACGAAATTGTTTATGTTCCTATTTTAATCAAAAGGAGAAAGAGATAAAATGGCTAAAGGTGATAAATTCTATTTTGAAAATTTTGCGGAGAGCACGGCTCTTTCCAAAAAGGCGGCGAGTTATTTGGTCGAGTGTTTGGAATCTTACGATGCGGACAACATCGAACAAATGCTTAAAAAAATGCACGAAATCGAGCATAGTGCGGATTTGAAAAAGCACGAAATGGGGGAAGCGCTCGTTAAGGCGTTCGTGACGCCTGTCGATCGCGAGGACTTAGATATGCTGAGCCACCGTTTGGACGACGTGGTGGATTTAATCGAAGAGGTATTGCAGAAATTCTATATTTACGACATTCGCACGATAGACGCGCCTGCGATCGAATTTGCGAAAAAGATCGTTTCGGCTTGCGATCTGCTCGGCGAAATGATGAGCGAGTTCGAGAATTTCAAGAAGTCCAAGCAACTCCGTCCTCTCATTATTCAATTGAACGATTTGGAAGAGGAGTGTGACCAACTTTACTTAACGTCCATGCGTGCGCTTACGAAAAAGTCGACGGACGTGTTGGAAACGGTTTCTTGGCGCAAGATCTATAAGAGCCTCGAAGCGTGTGCGGACGCGTGCGAAAACGTCGGAGAGTGCGTCGCTACCGTTATCATGAAAAATACTTAAAAGGAAAAAGATAGGGGGAATACGGCGGCGTATCCCCCTAAACCGTTTTTTATTTCCGTTTCGGAGGAATATATGAAAATAGTGATCATAGGACTGGGTACGATCGGCAAGACGATGCTGAGTATTCTTGCGAAAGAAAATCACGATATAACGCTCATAGACGAGAAAAGGGAAAAAATCGAAGAGTTGATCGGGAAGTACGACGTTTCCGGCGTGGTCGGAAACGGCGCGTGCATGGATATTCAAAAGGAAGCGCAGGTACAGGACGCCGATCTCGTGCTCGCCCTTACGTATAGCGACGAATTGAATATTTTTGCGTGCATGGTTGCGAGAAAAGTCGGCGCGAAAAACACCATCGCGCGCGTCAGAAACCCCGATTACAGCAAGCAGATTGCGGAGATGAAAGAGGATTTTGGAATTTCCATGCTTGTCAATCCCGAAAAAGATACCGCGAACGAAATATTCAACCTCATCAACCTTCCGTCCATCGTGCAAGTGGAGCATTTTGCGAAAGGCAGGGTATTGCTTGTGGAAATCGTCGCCGAAAAGGGCTGTGCGCTCGTAGGCGAAACGTTAATTTCGCTCGGCAAAAAACTTTCGACAAAAGTGTTGATTTGCGCGGTTCAGCGGAACGGCGAGGTCTTTATCCCGTCCGGTAATTTCATGATCGAAGAGGGGGATAAAATTCATTTCACGTCGGACGTCCACACGTTGGGCGATTTTTTGGCGGAAATCAATCTTGTGAAATCCCCCTTAAAGCACATCATGATCGTCGGCGGCAGAAAAATCAGCCTTTATCTGGCGGAACAGTTATCCCAAAAGAAATATAAGGTTAAACTGTTGGAAGAGGATAAGACTGCCGCGGAAGAATTGGCGGAGGCGTTGCCGCGCGTAACGGTCGTATGCGGAAACGGTATGCGGCACGACGTGCTGCTCGAAGAGGGCTTGGAATCAATGGACGCGTTCGTTTCGCTGACGGATATCGACGAAGAGAACATGGTCGCTTCCATGTTTGCGAACAAGTTAAAGGTCAAAAAGACGATCGCGCAAATCAAAAGCGACGATCTGCGCGAAATGATCGCGGAACTCGGTATGCACAACAACGTTTCTCCGAAGCACGTCGTGGCGAATCGGATCGCGAGTTATATTCGCGCGCTTGCCAATAAGCGCGGCAGTAACGTTTTAACCCTTTCCCGTTTGGTTGACGGGCAAGTAGAGGCGTTGGAGTTCGCCGCCAAAACACAAGAGAAAATTTATAATAAGCCCTTAAAAGAGTTGCAAACCAAAGAGAATTGTTTGATTGCGTGTATCATCAGAAACAATCAAGTGATGATCCCGGACGGTAATTCTTGTATTCGGCAGGGCGATAACGTTATCGTCGTGACGACGCATAAAAACTTTAATGATTTAACGGATATTTTTCTATAAGGTGACCGTATGAATTATAAAAAACTCGGCAAGATTCTCGGCAAGATTATGATTTTAGAGGGGATTTTAATGCTCGCGCCCCTTGTCGTCAGTCTGCTTTATCGAGAAAGCGTCAAATACGTACTTGCTTTTTTGATTCCGATCATCGCGCTTGCGGCGATCGGGTTTCTTCTGCAAATTCCAAAGCCGAAAACGAATGCGTTTTCTCAAAAAGAGGGGTTTGCGCTCGTCGCGTTGGTTTGGATCGTCATGGCGTTGTTCGGCGCGATTCCGTTTGTCATCAACGGCGATATACCGAATTATATCGACGCGTGCTTCGAGATCATGTCCGGTTTTACGACGACCGGATCGAGCATTATTCCCGATATTACAAAGGTTTCCCATTCCACGCTGTTTTGGAGAAGTTTTTCGCATTGGATCGGCGGTATGGGGGTGTTGGTGTTCGTCCTTATTTTCATTCCCGAAAGCGACGAGGGCTCGTCGATGCACCTTCTTCGCGCGGAAAGCTCCGGACCGCAAGTCGGTAAAATCGTTTCCAAAATGAAAGTGACGACGAGAATCCTTTACTTAATCTACTTGGGCATGACGGTATTAGAAGTAATCGTCTTAATGTTCGATAAGCCGATTCCCGGCTATGAAAACGAGAAGTTTTTTTTCAGTCTGCTTGCGACGTTCGGTTGTGCCGGAACGGGCGGATTCGGGTTTATCCCCGGCAGCATGGAATTGTTTCACCCGTTTTCTCAATACGTTATGGCGATCTTTTTGATCTTGTTCGGGTGCAATTTCAGCCTTTATTATTTGATCTTAATCGGAAAGGTAAAGGACGTTTTGAAAAGCGAGGAATTCAGATCGTATTTTTTGATCGTCGGGGCGGCGGTCTTACTTGTGTTCGTCGGGTTGGTGGTGAAAATCGAACAGTTTCCTCAAAATTACACGTCCGAAGAGTCGTTCAGACATTCCTTTTTCCAAGTCGCGTCCTTAATGACGACGGCAGGGTATACCACGACCGATTACCACGTGTGGCCTACGCTCTGTATTACAACGTTGATCGTCGTGATGTTGATCGGTGCAATGGCGGGATCGACTGCCGGGGGAATCAAGGTTTCGAGAATCGTTATCGCGATCAAGGGCGTTTATATCAACGTCAGAAAACTCATCAATCCGCGCTACGTGCCGAAAACGAAGTTCGAGGGAAAAACGTTAGAGGAAAAGACGATTAACGACGTGTTTGCCTTTATCGCGCTGTACTTTTTTCTGTTGTTCGCGGCGGTATTGCTGTTGTCGTTCGATCCCGTTAACGGGCAGACGGTAACGATTCTTTCAGATGCCGGTACTTACACCGTAAAACACGGTTTTTTCAGTAATTTTTCGGCGGCGTTGACTTGTGTTTCAAACGTCGGTCCGGCGTTCGAGGCGGTCGGACCGTATGCGAGTTTTGCGGCGTATAGCGGATTTTCAAAAATCGTTTTGACGTTTACGATGCTTTTAGGGCGACTTGAAATTCTGCCCGTGTTGATTTTGTTCAATCCGAAAACTTGGAAAAAGATATAAAAACAAGAAAAAACGAACGGACGGCTTTTTGCCGTCCGTAAAACGTTCATAAAAAATGTTCGTCTAATATACTGTTAGATGAACAAACCGCGTGCTTTTAGTCGTTAAATGTAAGAAAAGATGAACAAAGTTTGCGTTTTCTGTTTAAAAAACACGCTGTTAATGCCTAAAATTATTGACAAAGCAGCGCTTTTTGAGTATGATATTTATGTATCTGTTCATCTAATAAACTATTAGATGTATGAAGGGAGTCTTTCGTTTTCTGCGATGCGAAAAAATGTCGCGACCTTTTTTTGTTTTTGTTCAAGGCGAACGATTCTCAAAAAACCCTTTATCGGGAAATTATATTGAAAAAGGAGATAAAAATGAAAACAACGAAAAGAAGCCTGATTTTTTCGTCTTGCCTCGCGATCGTGCTCTGCGTGTGCTTGATTTCGGGCGCGACGTTCGCTCTCTTTACTTCTGAAAGTAAAGTGAACGTTGCCGTTACGTCCGGTAAGGTTGAAGTCGTCGCAAGCATTGCGGTTACCGACGTTTATTCGCCGACTGCGATCAACGCGGACGGAAGAATTACGGACGAAACTAACGCTGCGGATCTCGAAACCGCGACGTTTGCCAACGGCGGAACTTGCGCGATCGAGGGCAATGTGCTTATGGTTACCAACCTTACGCCGGGGGACAAAGTGTCTTTCACGATCAACGTGCAGAACAACGGGAACGTTGCGACCGTTTATCGTTACGGCTATACCGTCGTGGCGGCTGAGGGGGAAGAACATACCGTTGCCGAGGCGTACAAACTGTACAGCGGAATGAATTTTGTATTCGGCACTGCCGTTACCGAAAATGCGGCGGCGTACCGTACCGCTTGGGCGGTACTTGGCGAAACCGTTACCGTTGACGGCTCTCTTGAACTCCCGACGACCGCTACCAGCGAACTTTCTTCGCTGAGCGCGGCAATCGTCTTTACGGTAGAGGCTGCACAGGGCAATTTGGATATTTCCGATTCTGTCGCGGAATCGACTCCCATTGTGTCCGAATCGTCACAGGTAACCGATCTCTTGGAGTCCGCAAGTGAAAATCAAACGATTTCCATCGCAACGTCTTCGCCCGTCGGTATTTCCAACATCGGAACGAACGGTTTAACGCTCACCGGCGTTAGCCCCGAGGATACGCGCATTACCACGTCGGCAAACAAAATTACGGGAAACGACGTAACGATTTCTAACGTGACCGTAGAGGGCGGCGGCGCGAACGGTACTACCGGTTGCTTGAATATCAGCGGCAATAATACCACTGTCGATAACGTGAATTTTATCGGAGAAAACAGCGGCAACGATATTAATATTACCGTTTCGACGGGTACAAGCAACGAGGGAACGACGTTCAAAAACAGTACCATCAAGAACGGTTTCCGCGGAATTCAGTTCTGGAAACTTTCCGGCAATTCCGTCATTGATAACTGCGTGATTGACGATAACGTTTATACGTTCAATATTGACTCGGTTGCGCCGGGCGCAACGCTTTCGGTTATCAACAGCACGCTCAACGGCTGGACGTCTTACACGAAAGGCATTACGTTGGTTTCCTTTACGAATTGCCGTTTAGGAAAGGGGGCGGGATACGCTTATCTCCGTCCGTATTCCGAAACGAAACTTGAAGGGTGTGAATTTACCGCTGCCGACTATGAGTTGAATGCCGGCGGTACGGAAGCGTTTACGATAACGCTTACGAACTGCACTAAAAACGGCGTGGCGATTACTGCGGATAACGTACTTACGCTTTTAGTCGATACGGATAGTTGGAACACCAACGCGACGTTAATCGTAAACGGAACGGTTGTTCCCGTAACGCCCGCTTAATTTTTCCGAAGCCGTTCTCGGCAGGGAAGAAAAACAAAAAACATTTTCGCGCCCGACGCAAACTGCGTCGGGCGTAATTTTTTTGAGTCATTTCATTTTGCGATAAAAAGTGGTAGCCTCAGAGAACGGTATACGACGATATCGTTATTGATTTGTTTCGGTTTCCTTTTTGAGAATAATATAACTATTTCTGTATGTTGCGGACAATGAGAGGAGAAAACGAAAGAACGGTATACGACGATATTGTTCTTTTTTTCGGTGAAGAGGCGTTGCTTGCGGTATGCTTTGGAGGGACAAATTCAAGTCGTTTGGTAAGGATGATTGCGGTAAATAATCACCGCGAGAAAGGGCGCTTTTGTAACGATTTTTTGCTTGTTCGGAAGAGATTATTGCTATCACTCAAAAAATAATAACGAAAAAAGATAGGTAGAGTAAAAACAGCGCTTAAAAAAATAAAATACGTGATAAAAAAGAATATTCAAATAAAAAAATAAATATTGACGTCGAAAAAATACTATGTTATAATGAAGGCATCAATGAGCGTGTGCTTAAAAATGGAGGAAAATTATGAAAAAACAAAAACTGATTATCACAATTTTGAGCTTTGCTTTATGCTTGTTATGTGCTTGGACGGGCGCAACCATGAAAACGGTTGTTGCGGATAACGCCAATACGGTTACCGTAGCGGATATGATTGCAAATAAGAATAGACTTCTGCCTGCATTTAATTACGGCGGTGCGGAACGCTTGGCGGTTTCGGACGGAGTAATTTCTTGCTGGGAAGACGGTGCGTTTTATTACGGGGAAGAAGTTGATTCGGTTGCGTTCGATATCACTTTTTCCGCAGGAACGGATATCTGCTTTGCGTTGAGAAGCAATGGCGGCGCTCAGATGTGGACGTCCGGAGGGTATTACGTTTTTATTAGCGGTACTGCGGCGGAAATTTACAGAGTAACCGATCCTGCTCATTGGCAGACGACTGAAACGCAACTCGGGAAAATGACGATCGCCAATATTTTCGACGGTGCTGCCCATTCGATTGAGTATTCTGTTGCGGAAAGCCAAAATGTTCTTTCCGTTACGTTTGCCGTTGACGGAACAAAGAATACTTTTTCGGATAAGGGAACGCCGATTCCGAAAGCAAATACGGAATTTAAGATTGCTCGCGTTAATACGCTTGCTTTATATAAGGTTTCCGCTACGAAGGCGCAAGAGCAGAAAAAAGGAATTGCGTTAACCGAAGCGGATATGCTTGCCAATAAGAGTAAACTTCTGCCTGCGTTTAATTACGGCGGTAGTGAAAGATTGAACGTTACGGACAATCGAATCGCTTCGTGGGCAGACGGTAATTTCTATTATAGAGATCAAGTGGATAGCGCGTCTTTCCGTTTTATTGCGGATAAAACTTCCGGACAAACGATGCTTTTCGTCGGATTGCATCTCGCGCAGTCTAACGTTCCTTGGAGTTCAACCGGATATTATGCGTTTGTTCAGAATACGAGTGCTTCTATCTATAAAACGGACGGAACGCAGACAAAATGGGAAGACAGTATTATCGGAGAGAGAGCAACGATCGGAAATATTTTCGACGGTAAGCCGCATGAGATTTCGTTCGGTGTAGACGGTTCGACGCTTACGTTTGTCGTGGACGGCGTTAAGATCGAGCGGACGTTTTCGGGGGACGCGCTCTCGGTAGAAAATACCGAATTCGGTATGTCCGCAAACGGCAGATACGTTTATTACGTAGGAAGTCCTCTTGCGGAAGAAGCGGCGTTTACGGGGGAATATACGAATCTTGAAAGTTTGATCGAAGCAGGCGCGCTTCGTGCCGATTATAATTACGACGGCGATTTCCTTTTGAAAAAAGAAGACGGGTTCGTGTTTTCCAATGAAATCAAAATGAGTATCAATGCAAAGATCGTTGCGATTGATTTTGATATTGTGGTGATTTCCGGAAACGATATGTCTATCACGATTCGCGCAACGGCAGGCGGTGCTCTTTGGAGCGGAAGTAAAGGGTATTCCGTATATCTTGCCGGAGCAACGGCAAAGTTGTACGACGCCAGCGAGGGATGGGTGGATAGTCCCGTAAAAACGGCGACGGTAGCCAATATTTTCGACGGAGAACGTCATAATATCAAATTTTATGCGTTTGACGATGAAAACGGGTACGTGCAGGTCGGATTTACGGTTGACAACGGCGAAATGATCCGTTTTGTCGATACGACGAGCGTTACTACGTTAGAGGGGCATACCGAATTTAAATTTAACAACATAGACGCGGCGGATCTTTCTTTCAAACTGACTGCGCCGACGGGGACGGAACACGCTTACGGAGAAGAAACGGTCGTCAATCCGACTTGCTTAAAGGGCGGTTATACTTCGTCTGTTTGCGCGGTATGCGGAAAATTGAATAAAACGAATGAAAAAGAGGCGTTAGGGCACGATTATCGTCCGACCGTGACCGAACCGACTTGTTTAGAGGGCGGTTATACGACCTATCAATGTTCTCGTTGTACGGACAACTATACAGCGAACGAAACGGACGCAACGGGACATCATTATCAAGATAATAAGGTCGAGCCTACGTGTACGGAAAAGGGGTATACGAAGCACGTTTGCTCGTGCGGCGACGAATATAGCGATACTTACGTTAACGCATTAGGGCACGACCATCAAGCAACCGTGATCGAACCGACTTGCTTGGAGGGCGGTTATACGACCTATCAATGTTCTCGTTGTACGGACAGTTATACGGCGAACGAAACGGAAGCGTTGGGACATGCGTTTGTCGAAGTTTCCAGAGAAGAGGCGACGACCGAAAAAACGGGTAAGATCGTATACGAGTGTTCGCATTGTCACGAAAAGAAAGAGGACGTTATTCCTGTAAAAACGCCTGAAAACAAGGGCTGCGGATCGACTGTCGGAATTTCCGGTTTGTGGATTGCGCCGACGTTGATCGGGTGTGCGTTGTTCTTGAAAAAGAAAAAAGAGAGCAAAAGATAATCGTTCGCGTTGAAACGATAATGCGCGACGATTCAAATAAAAAACAAGAGGTGGAAGAATGAAAAAGAAGTGGCTGAGCATGATAATGGCTGCGTTAATGGTGCTTTTGTTTGCGACGGGGTGCGGCGATGGCGAGAAACCCGTCAACCCGAAGCCGGACGAACCCGGTAACGGCGGAGCGATTACCGTGGAAACAAAAGAGAATTTTGATTTTAACGAAGCGTTTTCTTCTATGGACGACTGGCTCGGAGTACAGACGCAAAATCCTGTTTTCGATACGACAAACAAATTCGTTACGTTTCGGGAAAAGTCCAACAACGTAATTACGTACGAAAAGTACGGAATGAGCGTCGGAAATATCGAATTAAAATTAAAGGTCGCGATCAACAAGGACACGACCGCATACGTCGGCTTTTCCAATCAATCGAAAGATCTTTCCGCTTTTTGTTACGCAAAGGGAAGTTATCTGTACGCATTGGAGTTCGCTAACGACAGCAAAATGTACGTAAAGAAATGGACGGACGGGGAAGAACTCGTTTTGTCGGGCAGTAAATCTTCGGCGGCGATGCCGATTTCGTTGGCGGCAAAGTTGACGACTGTAAAAATCAACGTTACGGAAACCGAAAATTCGGTGAATATTCTCGTTTTTTGCGACGGAAAAGAACTTTTGAACGTTACGGATAGCGATAACGCGTTTTTAGGCGGCGGTGCGATTTCCCTTTCGTATATGGGGGCAGGCGGAATGGTGCTCGGCGCAAAGGACTGCGTTGATGCAAATTATAAAGCGCCCGAAGCGTTGGGACTTACGATTTACGATCAGCCGAACGTGCCTGTTTGGGAAGACGGCGAGTTGAATTTGCTTGACGATTTTAATAATACTTGGACGGGAAGAGAACGTATTTTTAACGTGAAAAACGATGACACGGGTTATGTGTTCGAATCGAAGAATAATCCGGAAGAACCGCAAGAAGGCGTAACGGAGTATCAAGCGATCTATAAAGATAAGATATTCAAAAACGTGCAAGCGGAATATACGTACAATCAGTTGTCTAACGGTGAATGGACGATGTTTTGGTTGCGTTGCGTGCCCGAACGTTCGACGGACGTTTCGATTTGGGGCAATAAGAAGACGGGACAAAACACGAACGGGTATTCTATGTTGATTACGGCGGACGGATACGTTCAGATTCATAAATGGTCGGACGGCGCGCAGATCTGGTTGAACGGGCAAGGAAGCAAGTTGTCCGGACAGATCGCGGCACTGTTCAACAATCCGACCGCGACGATTACCGTAAAAACGAGTATCGAAGAGGTCGTGGTCGGCGGTAAACCCACGATCGAATTCCGTATCAGCATAAACGGTAGCGCGACGATTGTCGTGCAAGATTCGGACACGCCCTATCTCCATGCCGGATATATCGGTATGCAGGGGTATGCGACGAATAATAAGATTGATTCCATTCGGTTACTTTCTGCAAAAGTGACGACCGATCTTTCTCTGTGAAGATAGATAGAAACGACGAATAAGGAGAAAAGTGAATGAAAAGAAAAAGAGTCGGATTACTTTTTTTAATAGGTTGCCTTATCTTTTGCGTCGGTTTGTCCGTTTCGACGGCATTTGCAGGGACGAACGGAAAGATCACGACCGGCGATGATATGATTTCTTCCGGGAAATTGTACAATTCGCTGACGGCAAACGGCAGTCAATTAGTGGCTTTTAACGGCGTCGTTACGTCTAGCGGCGACGGTCATATGATTTACGACGAAGAAACCGAGGGCGTCGATATCAATATTCGCATCACGTCCGGAACAAGCGTCTTTTTCGTGTTGCGCGCGACCGATGAAAAAGCGATCTGGGACGGCGGACACGGTTATTTTTTGATGACGAATAAAATCGACACGGGAACGGAACTCCAACTGTTGAAAGGGGCTTGGAGCGGCAATGCGTTTACTGCAATAAAAACCGTTCGCTCGACGGTAAATCTTTTCGACGGCGAAAAACACAATATTCGTTACGTATCGAGCGATACGAACGGAAAAGTTCTGCTTAGTTTTTCGGTGGACGGAAGCGAGTTGCTTACGGGAGAAGATACGGAAAACGTATTCCCCGTTGAAGGTTCGCATTATTTTATGTGTTCCGGTTCGTCGCTGAGTATGTATAAACTGTATGCCTCTAACGGCGACGACGTTGACGTTTCTGATGCGGAATACATAACGCTTACTTCCAAGACAATGTTGGCTAAGGCGAGCAATTGGTCGCTTAACGGCTCGTTGATGGAGTCGGGCGTCAGTATTTCCGGGACGAGAGATCAATCCATCGCAATGTTTACGCGTGAATTGAAAAACGTCGTCTATTCGTTTGATATCAAATTTGAAGATATGAGGGGAAATTGGGTTGCGGTTTATCTCAACGCCAATAAGGCGGACGTGCCTTGGAACAGCGGTTTCCGTTCGGTTATGCTGTTTTTTAGAGAAACTTCGGTATCAATCGAGTATTGGGAGCCGAGCCAGGTTATAGCGTCCGTCGATCTCGCCGAAAAGAAGATTTCTCTCAAAGAGAAAATTCACGTGGAAGCAGGTATGTACGAGGTGAAACTGAGTACGGGAACGTATACGTATATCAAACTTGCCGTTAACGGGCAAGAATTATATCATGCACCGATTTTGACGTCAAACGTTTCGCTGGGTGCAGGTCGCTTTGCGTTCATCAATTACGGTACGGCGAAATATACGATGTACGCGACGGAAAACGAGGTTGATTCTTTGCCGTCCGCAAGCGACGGCGTGAGAACGGATCGCTTGAACGAAAGCGGCTTGACGAATGTCGTTTCCGTGGAGGATTGGGCGATTATCGCAAACAGTTTCGATCCGTACTATTCCGTAGCGGACGATTTGATGAAAGTGGAAAATAAGGGGTATCTCACCTATAAAAACAGCGTTAATTTTGAAAAACTGACGTTCAGTATCCGTTTTGAAGAAGCCGATCGACCGGGGCAGTTTGCCGAATTCGCTTTCGGGAAAAAACGGCAGAATTCCATTGTCGACGCCAAGTTGGCAGATGATTATACCAATTACGGGTATATGATTCGCATCGCGCCTTCGGGGGCGGTTACGTTGGTTAAAACGGATATCGGCGCGAATATGTTTACGTTGATGAATTATGATTGCGCAAACGATTTCGGGATCTCCTTTGACGATTGCAAGTGGCATACCTTTACGGTATACCGTTCTTTGAAAAACGAGCGGATGGAGATATCGTTGTTCGTGGATGACGCAACGTACGGCTATTCTGTGACGGATACCGATTATTATGCGCCGAATTACCCGATGGACGGATTCCTTTCTTTCGGCAATACGACGAACGGCAGCTCGTATTACGTAAAGGATATTCGCTTCGAGGGGACGGAAACAGACGTCGCTTCCACGCTGAAAGCAGACGCCGTTAACTTTGTTTCTTACTTCGAGGAGAATGGCGAACGATTCGTTTACTTCTGCTTTGACAGCGCGTCGTATACCACTAAATGGGTGGAAATTTATGCTTCCGACAAGACTTGTGCGGAAACGGAGTTACTTGGCAGAGTGTATCCGAAGAATACAACTTTTTCGTTGAACGATTACGAGGGGGAATATATTCTTGTAAAATCGGTCGGCTTTACCGAGGCGAGCAGCAAGATCGAATTGCTGAAATTGGAAAAAGAATTGCCCGCGTATGAGGATACGGCTTCCGTTCGCCGTATCGCGATAAAGAATAGCGAGGGCGGAGCGTACTTTGTGTACGAAGGGACGGACGAGAAATTTACGCCCGTCGGCGGTAATTATATGGGATTGCGCGGCGGCGATCATTCGACATTTGACGCGAAAACGACTTTCACCGAAGCCGATTACGATCCCGTGAAAACGGAAGCGATGATTCGTTCTCTCAGCAAAAACAACGGGAACGTGCTTCGCGTGTTCTTAATCGGACGTACGGCGACAAACCCGGGGATCAGCGGCGATTCGGCATACGATATCGACGACGAAACCTATTATTACGAAGGTTTGTATAAGCCGTATATGGAAAACGTAGTTCATTTTTTGCGAACGGCGCAGAAATACGGCGTATACGTCATGCTTACGCTCGGAGATGCTGACGTTCCCTCCAACGATTATTATATGGAATTGCAGGGCGGCTCGTCGTTGGCGCGAAATTACATGTATTTCGATCAAAGAGGCGTCAATGCGCGTAAGACGTATGCGAAAAACGTCGTATCTTATTTGAAAACGTTTGCGCCCGACTGTATGAGCGGTATCTTTTCGGTGGAATTACAAAACGAATTCGCAGTATATACCGATCAATGGCCGTTTAATCAAACTTCGGGAACGGTGACGCTCGCGAACGGAAAGACGTACGATATGGGCGATGCCGATTCTCGTGAGGCGGCGTTTAAGGAGGGCGTTGCCTATTATATCAATCAAGTTTCCAGCGGAATTAAATCCGTCGATCCGAACGTTCTCGTAAACGAGGGATCGTTTACCCGTAACATTGTCGGAAATAACCACGTTTACGGTATGCAGGGAATCGTTTCCGGCGATTATCGCATTCCCGCGACTTTTGATATTTATCTTAATACCAACATCGATTTTCTCGACGTGCATATTTATTATGCGAATACTTCTGGAAACACCGTGATCAATTCTTTTGCGGACGATCTCACGTATATGAATTTCTGGACGGATGAAGTGCAGGAATTACTGAAATCCAAATGTATTTTCATGGGCGAATTCGGTCCGAGCGCGCGCGTCTTTCATTCCGGTGAAGAAGCGGAAAACGTGTGGACGGAAACGGTACGTCTTGCGACGGAGAGCGGCTTTGAAGGTTTTGCCGTGTGGACGTTGGAATCGCATAACCAAACGGAACATTGGAACGTGCTTGCGGACGACGGAAAATTCGATCTGTTCCGTCAACTTGTCCGTATTCATATGGGCGTAGAAGATACGAACGGAATTACGGCGGACGACGTGACGGTTAACCGCGGCGAAACCGTTTTATCGCCGATCAAGAATCTTTTAGACGGCGATAAGGTGACGTATACGGTGAACGGGGTGGATTATGAAGAATTGCCCTCTTTTGAAGAGGCGGGCGTGTATACCGTGGAATATCGGGTAGAAAGAAAATATACGGAGGATAAGAGAGGCAGTTTTACGGTTACGGTAAAAGGAAACGAGCCGTCCGAAAGCGGTTGCGGCGCTTCGATTACGGGGAGTGCGTTGCTTTGTTGCCTGATGTTTGCCGCGGCGGTTTTGCTGAAACGAAATCGGAAAGACGTCGAATGAGCGTAAAACGGTTTATCGGAGAAAAACACCATGCTTGAAAATGTCAAAAAATACGTGGCGTATTTGCTTGTTGCGGTTTGCCTCGTTTCAATGATCGTCAAGGCGACGGACGGGAGCAATGCGAAACAAATCGTCATTTCCTTTTGGGGAACGAATCTTCCGTATCAATACGCTTTGGAATCGGTTGCGGAAGAATATAACAATATGCAGAATGAATACGAGGTTCGTGTGGATAAACAAGATGCCGGCAACTATCGCACGTGGATGGGGGCACGGCTTGCCGGCGGCAATGCTTCGGATTTGTTGGCGACGACGATCGTTTACGCAAATACCGATGCGTCTAACGGCTATCTTTACGACCTTTCCGATGCGTTGTCCCAGCCGAATCCGTACAATGAATCGGGCGTTCCTTGGGCGGAAGATTTCAGTGGAACGTATCTTACGCAGGTTGCATATGCAAACGATACTTCAAAATATTATTGCGTGCCGACCAGTACGGTATCCGTGCGGATCATGCTCAATAAAGAGATCCTTACGGAACAGGGGATAGCGATTCCCGATGAAAATTGGACGTTTTCGGATTTTCGCCGTATTTGCGAAAAATTAGAAGCGGCAGGCTATACCGCGATGGAAATCGCAAATGCGAAATTCATCAATTATATGGTCAGTTGGATGATCGATATTATAATGGCGCAACTGAAATACGACGACGTTCTCGGTTATGACGTCAACGGAAACGGTCAGGTAGAGACGGAAGAGATTGTACGAGCGTTTCTTTCGGAAGAAGAACCGTTGAATCTCTCGAACGATATCGACTTTAAAGAAACGATGACGTTTTTGAAAACGTGGTCGAAATATTGGGGGAGCGGTTTTAATTCGCGCGGAGACGCTTCGGAAAACTTCCTTCGTCAATCCGTTCCCATGTATTTCAGCGGTTCGTGGGGCGTATCGGGCGTAGAACTTACGCTTAATAACCAAAATCCGGAAGCGGATAAGACGAATGCGTACGAGTTGTTCGATTATTGTTCTCTGCCTTTCCCTCGTTTGGAGAAGGAAACGTATATCGACAAGAATACGACGGTTACGTTTACCAACCTGAAAGATGGCTTGCCCTTGCAAGAATTAGGTGAGCCGTCGGGGTGTTTCTGTATTCCGCAATCGACGGTGGATAACGGGAAACTGGACGGAGCGTTAGACTTTTTGCAATATTTTACTTCTGCCGAAACGGCTTCGTATATGGCGAACGCCGCGTACGAAATCCCCGTGACGAAGAACGTGCAGGTCAACGAAAAAATGTACGATTTCCTTGCACCCGAAAACAGCGAGTCCATTCGCATGCGGTTTAATCTGTTGAATCTTTCGGACGGAGTTGCGGAAGAATATCATTTTAAGCAAGTGCAACTGTATTTAATGGAAGACGTTTCGTTGACGACGTTGTGTAAGAACGTGCAAAACAAATATTTGGAAGTGACGGAACTTTTGCGCGACGATAACGGTTGGGAGTGGTGATCATGAATAAGAAAGAAAAAAATGTGTTGAAAAAGATCGATTTTGCACCTTATCTCATGATTTTGCCGATCATGATTCTGCTTGCGATTTTTGCGTTTTATCCGATCATTCTGTCTGTTTTGAAATCTTTTTACAGATGGTCGGGAACGTTTGACAACGAGCACGGGGTTAACGAGTTTATCTTTTTGAAGAATTACGTTGCTCTTTTTTCGGACGAGATTTTTTTACAGTCTTGGTTGAATACGTTGTTTTTTACCGTAACCGGTGCCGTTATCAATCTCGTATTTCCGTTCCTTTGCGCGTTACTGATTTTTTCGTTGAATAACGAAAAAGTTTCTTATCGTTGGCGCGTTGCGTTCGTTGCGCCCATGGTTGTACCGTCGATGGTTATTTTCCTCTTGTGGCAATTTATTTACGACGTGGACGTCGGCGTGGTGAACAACGTTTTGGGGATTTTGGGAATGAATAAAGTGGATTTGCTCGGTAACCCTTCGTCCGTGAAATGGGCGATTCGTTTTATGGGCTTCCCTTGGGTTGGCGGCACGTATCTTCTTATTTATATCGCGGGACTTTCCGGAATCGACAATTCTCTTCGCGAGGCTGCGCGAATCGACGGAGCGGGTGCGTTGCGAACGATCTTTTTCATTGATATTCCGTTGAGTACGCCGCAGTTTAAAATGGTATTTACGCTTTCCGTTATCGGGGAAATTCAGGATTTCGTCAAAATTCAAACGATTACCGAGGGCGGCCCCGGATACAGTTCTTACGTGCCGGGATTGTATATGTACAAAACGGCGTTCGATTCCAACGAATACGGTAAGGCGTGCGCGATCGGCGTAACGATGCTGCTCGTCATGTTGCTTTGTTCGTTCCTTATTAACAAGTTGTTTAAAACAGAGGAGGTAGACTGATGTCGGCGAAAAAAACGCATAAGTGCAAACATATCGTCGTGAATATTATATTGGCGGTGTTCCTCCTTTTCACCCTTATTCCCGTATACGTAATGATCGTCAATTCGTTCAAGACGCAAAATCAATTGCTCGACAACGTGCTTTGGTTTTCTTTTCCGCTGTATTTCCGAAATTATGCGGATGCGTTCAATCGTATTTTTCCGTACATTTGGAATTCCGTTACGATTTCCGTCGTTGCGACGGGCGGCATTACGGTGCTCGCCGGTTTGACGGGGTATGCGTTCGGACATTTTGAATTTAAAGGGAAGAAAATACTCTTTACGTTGATTATCGTCAATATGATGATTCCGAGCGTTTTAACGCTTGTACCGAGTTATTTGGTCGTAGTGAATCTTCATTTGTATAATACGCAGTTTGCGTTGGTGTTGCCCTATCTCGCAACGGGATCGGTTATGGGAATTTATCTTGTCAGAGGGTTTGTCGAACAACTCCCGAAATCGGTGTTTGAGGCGGCGAAGATCGACGGAATCAACGAATTTCAATGTTTCGTCTATATCGGTATGCCGTTGATCAAGACGATACTGACTACCGTGTCGATTCTCGCTTTGCTCAACGTTTGGAACGATATCGTGTGGCCGATGCTGGTATTGGACAGCGATTCGATCAAAACAATTCCGTTAGGGCTTTTGGAGTTCAATCAACAGCAAGGGACGAATAAAGGGGCGTTATTTGCCGGATACATTCTTGCTTCCGTTCCGTTGTTGCTTTATTTTGTGTTTAATCTCAGAAGTTTTATGGACAGTCTTGTGGAGGGCTCGATCAAATGACGGAAAAATTTATTCCGATGGGATTTCAATATTACCGTGCGCCGACGCCTGCGCGTTCGGAGTGGGCTAGGGATTTGGCGAATATCGCTGCGGACGGGTACAATACAGTCAAATATTGGATACAATGGCGGTGGAACGAGCCGCGGCGAGGAGAATACGATTTTTCGGATATCGACGAATTGATGACGCTTGCCGAAAAAAACGGGTTGAAAGTAGTGCTGAATGTGATTTTAGAGGTTTCTCCCGTTTGGTTGACCAAGCAATATCCGGACAGCGTGATGATTTCTTCTCGCGGCGAACGCGTGAGCGGTTATGCTTCGGAATGTCGTCAGATAGGCGGCGCGCCGGGACCGTGTTATCATCACGAGGCGTCTAATCGACTGAAAGAAACGTTTTTGACGGAATGTGTCAAACGGTACGGAAACCACCCCGCTCTTTTATTGTGGGACGTTTGGAACGAACCCGAATTGACGGAGGGAATCTACCGCGAACCGAAAGCGGAAACGCTGCTTTGTTATTGTGAAAATTCCGTAAGGGAATTCGGGCGGTGGCTGGAACAAAAATACGGAAAGATCGAAGCTCTTAATCGGGTTTGGGGTAGGCGCTATACGGGCTTCGACGAGGTCGAACCGCCTAAGCAACACGGAACGACGGGAGATATGATTGATTGGCGTTTGTTCTTTTGCGATACGATTACGCAAGAATTTGCGAAACGCGTCGAGATCGTGAAGCGATACGACAAATCGCATCCCGTGATGTGTCATACCGTACCTATTCCGCTGTTTAACAGCATTACTTGTTGCAGTGACGATTTTTCGATCGCGCAATACGGAGATATCATCGGAAACAGCGTCGGATCGAATCCGATGGTGGCGGATTTACTGAAAAGCGTGGCAAACGGAAAAGATATTATCAATGCGGAGATTCATGCTTGCTACGGTAGGTCGCTCAACGGCTTCCGTATGCCGGACGTTACCGATATGCTCCGTCATGTCTTTATTCCGCTTGTGCACGGCAGCAAGGGTTTTTTATATTGGCAATATCGCCCCGAATTGCTCGGAAACGAAGCGCCTGCGTGGGGCAATACCGCGCTTGACGGCGGCAATACGCCTTGGAACGAACTGGCTAAGAAAATGCACATGCTGCTTGGGGAATACCGCAAGCAGGTTGCGGCGTACGTTCCGCCCGAAAAGGAGATCGCCATATACTTAGATAAGACGAACGAAATCTATTCTTGGGCGGCTTCGCGCGATACAAAACTGTTTACGTCTTCGGTCATCGGTGCGTACGATTTGTTTTATCGCAACAATTACGCGGTCGATTTTATAGACGGAAAAGGCGTTTTAGACGGAAAACTTTTCGATTATAAAGCGGTGTATTTCCCCGGAGTATTCCTTTTTGACGAGGAAAAGAAAGAAAAATTGGTTGCGTACGTAAAAGCCGGCGGAACGGCGATCATAGAAGCGTTGTTCGCTTGCGAAAACGAAAAGACGGGACGGCATTGTACCAATATTCCGGGGTGCGGCGTGGCAGAGTTGCTGAATAAGCGGATTGAAAAGATTTATTCGAGCGCGATGATTGAAAACGGGTATGACGGAAAGGTGTTCTCGGAGAACGGCGGAGAATGTGTCGAAATGTTTGACGGCGATCTGGCTCTTTGCGGCGGAAAGTATCTGCTGACGTACACGGGTGAAACGGGAAAACCGCTTGCTTCGTTTTCGCAAAACCGCGTTGCCGCGGCGGAATACACGCTCGGCAAGGGCAGGATCGTGGATATCGCGACTCTTTTTGCGTACGGCTACGAATTATCTCAAAACGAAAATAATTTGTCGTGGATCAGAAAGGTTGTCGGAGAACCTCGTTCGGAGTTTTCCGCGTTGCCGTTCGGGTTGCGCGGTGACGGCGTGTTCGCGGACGGAGAAGGTTTCGTCGTGCTGGATAATCCGACGGATTCGGAAAAACGGTTTGTTTTGCCGTATGCTGAAATCGGAGAAATCATCGGGGATTGTCGGGTATCGGAAGGAATGTTTGTGCTTGAAAAAAAGAAAACGGCGTTGATAAAAATAAAAAAGTGCTAAAAAGATAGATTCGGTAAAAATATAGACAAAGAAATTCGGGTGTGGTATAATGGAAAATGATAAAATTCGGAGTGTTTGGATATGATCAATTTACATTATGCGTACAATTACGTTTACGAGGAAATCCTTCGCGAACTGAAAGAGAACGGCAAAGATACGGTTTTGAGTTCGGAAAAGGAATATTGCCAACGGTTTGACGTCAGTTTAACGACGGTAAGACGGGCGCTCGATCGGCTGTATCGGGAAAACATCATCGTTAAGATTCGAGGGAAAGGCTCTGTGGTCAGCGATAAAGTGCGCCGTATGAAAATGCCGTCAAATAGATTTATCGGTGTATTGATGCTACCGTTCGACGACGTACAAACGGAGAGTTCGGCTCGTCGTCGATACCGTTACGTCAATCCGTACGCGCAAAAGATCTATAAGGCGATTTATAACGAACTCGGTTCGGAATACGATTTGTTGATCGATACGATTCCCGTCGGAGACGTGGAAAAAAGATTCCCTTCTTCCGTGCTGAATTGTGCGGATAAGATTTTTACGATCGGAGAAAATAAGAGTGAGATTATAGAATATCTTTATTCGTTGGGAAAGTGCGTGATTGCGTATAACTTTTTTGAAAAAGGAATTAGCGTTGCGCGCGTCAATAACGATGAGAGAGCGCAGTATAAAAAAATGGCGGAGTGGTTTATTTCGCAGGGGCATACAAAGATTGCCTGTATCAACGGCATCAACGTGTTTTCCGAATCAATCGAGCGTTATATGGGATTTCAAGACGCTATGATTTCCAGCGATCTTTACATAGAAAACAAATACGTCAAGTGGGGTGATATGACTCCGGAAAGCGGATATTTTCTGACCAAAGATTTGCTTGCGCTCCCCGAACCGCCGACGGCGATTCTTTGCGTGAACGACGGCGTTGCCATGGGGGCTTACGATGCGATCGAAGAATCCGGTTTGCAACCGGGGAAGGATATCGTGCTTTCCGGGCACGATAATTGCGAAATGCCCGATAATAAATACGTCGTTTCTACGATTGATCCCGATTACGAGGGGGTAGGCAAAAAGATCGCGGAAATGCTGAGACGGGAAACGTGGATTGACGACGAAGTTATTTATCCCGGGAAACTAATTATAAGGTGAGTAAGATGAGAAAGAAAATATGTTTGTTATTGGTCGTGGTCGTCGCGTGTGCTTTTTGTGCTTGCGGCGGCGGAGAACAACCGAAAGGAGAACCGACGTTTACCGCTAATCATACCAAAGACGGCTATTCGGTGTCTGCGGTGATGGACGGAAATACGGAAATCGGTTGGGTTGGCGGAAAAAAGGCGACGGAATCGAATTTTCAAGTTTTTAATATTGATTTCGGGGAGCAACGTACTTTTTCTAAAATTACGTTGGACGACAGTTTCGCAGACGGATATACCAATCGTCCGCCTGAATATATCAAAAAGACGGTTGTTTACGGAGAGGGAAATGCCTCTTCGGTCGGTTCGGGCAGTACGTTGGTGAACGTATTGAGTGGCGGCGCGGACGGTTTAAGTTGGGTGTCGGAAGAAATTCCGTCGGAAGAAAACGCGCAATGGATATGGATTTCGCTATCCGAATCGGCGGAGATCAAAAAGATTGTGTTGAATAACGAAATGAATAACTCCGTTCCCGTTTCGTACGAGTTATACTATTCGGAAAACGCGCATAACCGTCGCAAGCCTGAGGAATACACCGACGTTTCAACCTATACGTTAATGCAAAAAAAGACGGATAACGAAGAAAACGTAGTAGAGATCGAAGCGGAAGAAATAATCGTCGTGCGCGACGTGTTCCTTAAAATATATTCCCAACAGAACGAGGAAACGGAAGTAATTGCGTCGTTGGACGAAATCCTTTTTTACGGCGAAACGCCTTCCGATTATCATGAAGAACACCAACCGGAAAAATTCACGCTGATGGGTTCGACTGACGGCAAAACGTTTGACGTGATTGTCGAGGTTATGGGAAATTACGACGCGGTATGGACGTATCAGTCGGAAAAAGCGTTGTCTTATCGTTATATCCGCTATATCGTGTTTGCGGAATACAATAATAATTATCCGTCGATCGGCGAGATGACTTTTGAATAATAAACACTATGATAAAAACAGAGATAACGTTTGATCAAGGGAAACTGTATTATATTGATACGGGAAAATACGTCGCGGAAACGCCCGAGGCCGTTCTGTCGTTCGGTGCGCCTTACGTAGATGCGTCCGTGCCCGGAAACGCGGAACTCGATTTGGAACGGGCGGGGATTTTGCCCGAACTGTTTAACGGTTGCAATATTTTAAAATTAGAGGAATACGAGTTATTTGAGTATTGGTACGAACTCGATTTTTTCGTGCGGAAAAAATCCGAACGACGTGTTTCTTTATTGTTTGAAGGGATCGATACGCTTGCCGATATCTGGTTAAACGGAGAAAAGATCGGTTCGACGGATAATATGTTGATTTCTCATTCCTTCGACGTGACCGATAGGGTGCAAAATCATAATAAACTTTGGGTGCGGATCAAAAACCCCGTACGGTTTGCGGAAAAGCAGGAGTACGATACGGGATTATGGGGACTTTCGTACAATGCGGAAAGTATCCATATTCGCAAAGCGCCTCATTCGTTCGGGTGGGATATTTGTCCGCGCGCGATTGGCGGCGGAATTTTTCGTAACGTTTATCTCGTCGAAGAAAACGATGCGGAGATCTTCGACATCTATATGCATACGTTGTGCGTCGATTATCAAGGGGCACATATTCGCCTTTCCTACGATCTGCGTTTGAATGCCGAACTGTATCATAAAACGTATTTTGAATTAGTCGGCTGTTGCGGAGAAAAGACTTTTACGGTAGGGGAAAGAGTCGTTTTTAAGCACGGCACGTTCAATTTTACGATTCCGAAAGAGGAATTGCTTTTATGGAATCCCGTCGGGTACGGGGAGGCAAATTTATATACGGTCACCGCTCGGGTAAAGGGGCGATCGGGAGAGATCCTTGCGGAAAAAATCTTTCGTTTCGGCGTGCGTACCGTAGAACTGAAATTCGATGAAACCGGAGAGAAGAAGGAATTTCTTTTAAAAATCAACGGAACTTCGATTTTATGCAAGGGGACGAATTGGGTGCCTTTGGACGCCTATCATTCGCGTGACGGAGAACGAATGGAACGCGGCTTGGCGTTGCTTGCGGATTGCGGTTGCAACAGCGTTCGTTGTTGGGGCGGTAATCTTTATGAGTCCGACCGTTTTTTTGAGTTTTGCGACGAACACGGGATTCTCGTTTGGCAGGACGTGGTAATGGCGTGCAATCTTTATCCGTCAACGGAAACCTTTCGCTCGGTTTTAGAAGAAGAACTGCGGTCGGTTTTAACGCGGATAAGAAGCCACGCTTGTCTTGTTTGTTATTGCGGAGATAACGAGTGCGATCTCGGCATGTATTTTAACGGTATTGATCCGTCGAAGTATAAAGTGACGAGAGATTATCTCCCGTCGTTGATGTTTCGATTCGATCCTTTCCGGTGTTTTATTCCGTCGTCGCCTTTTTTTGCCGGGCGCGCTTTACGAGAACGGGATGAGCAGGCGCTTGCGGAAAACCATTTGTGGGGACCGAGAAATTATTTTAAAAGCAAATTCTACGCGGAAAATAAGAACGTATTTATTAGCGAAATCGGGTATCACGGTTGCCCCTCTTCGGAGAGTATCAAAAAATTTATTCCCGAAAGCGCGTTGTGGCCGTGGGAAAACGACGATTGGATGGTCCATCAAACGGTCCCGGGAGGACAATGGACGAAAGAATGGAATCGCAACAAGTTGATGGTGCGTCAAGTAGGCGAGTTGTTCGGTTACGTACCCGATACGTTGGAAGAATTTTCTTTCTATTCTCAAATTTCGCAAGCCGAAGCGTTGAAGTTTTTCGTAGAACTTGTGCGATTGCGTAAATGGGAAAAGACAGGGATTTTTTGGTGGAATCTGCTCGATTGTTGGCCGCAGTTTTCCGATGCGATCGTAGATTATTATTTTGATAAAAAACTAGCGTATTACTATTTGAAAAACGTTCAAAAAGACCTTTGTTTCATGTTGGAAGATCCCGTCGGCTGGACTGCGCGCGCGGTGATCGGAAACGACGGCAATCGTTCGTATACGGGCAAGTATGAGATTATTGACGGTTTGACGGGGAAAACGGTGTGTCGAGGAACGTTTGACAGCGCGGCGAACGAGAACGTTGTCGTTTGCGACGTTCCGCTGTCCCAAAACGTCGCTTCCTATTTCGTCTTGCTGCTGAAAGCAGACGGAAAGCAATGGGTGAATCATTATATCCATTATGGCGGCGCATTGGATATCGAGGAATATCGAACGTTTTTATTGCATTATGCGAAGTATACCGATATCCCTTTGGAAAAATATCGGTTATAATTGCTAAAAAACAGGCGCAAGCCTAAATACGGAAAAAGTCGGCGATAAGTTTTATCAGCGACTTTTTTCATGTCCGATATTTTTTCTTTGGAAGCAATCGTGAAAGAGTAGTCGCTTACCGATCAACGTGCAATGATTTTGTGTCGTTAAGTGTTGAGTAATTTGTCCGCGATGTAAGCTAACACCTCGTACTTATTTTTTTTCAACAAGTTCATTTTGATATTTAACGTGCTTTTGCTTGACTGTTTCTTTGAAATGGGCAGTTTGGCGTAGTCTGCTACGCAATTTTTACCTGTTTTCAGTTTCATTTGTTTCGCGATTTCTTCGGGAAAGGGCAATAAGATCCTGTCAAAATTGCGCTTTTGTTTGTCGATAATCACGATGCGAAATTCTTTCTCGTAATTCCAAGGGTACTCTTTTATGAAATAACAATCGTTATGCTGTTCGACAAATTCTTCAAAATTGCTAATTTCGTAAAACTTGCCTTTATAGTAAAATTTAGTTGTATTTCTTTCCTTTTTTATAATAAATCCAACCGTATTGGAGATCAAGAGAATCGACGTCTACTTTTTCGAGCTTACCGTTCTTTCCGTCTGTTACGCCGTAAATAAAACGAATTTTCGATTTTATTACACAATAAGGTATAACCAACGTCATCGGTTTTGTTGAAGATCTTATAGAGTGTTTCGCTCTTTGCGTAATGCCAAAAGTTTTGCTTTGAAAAATTTCCTGCACAACAGTTTTAATTAACGGAATTCATTTTTAGCGTCTCTTCGGTGGTTAAAATCGGGTCTTTCATTGGTATCTCCTTGTTTGGTTTTATTTTTACCAAATGACGGGTATTTTGCCATCGGTATCGTAATGCCAATAGTTGCCCGAACTCGTCGGTTTCGTTTTGCTGTAATAATACTGCGTGGCACGTGTTAAGTTATTGTTATAAGAACCGATTGAGATTTTTCCCCATTCGCTTGCGCTTCCTTTGTAGTATACAGTTGTTAAACTACTACAATCACAAAACGCACCTTTGTAACTTCGATTGGGAAATATGCGTTCGCTAATTGCGGTAGTTTAACGAGTATCACGTTTACCGATACGACTACTTGGTATATAACGGGAAACTACTCGGATTGGGAAAATAAAGAGGGGGGAACCGTTATAAGCGTTACAGACAGTTCAACAAATGTTATTTACTTTCGATCTACATATGTTGACTATTACTGGTACAAATTATAAAAAAATATAAATAAAAAATATTAAAACTTTAGGAGGAATTTTTTATGGCAACAACTCAACAAGGTAAATTAGGAATCGTGATTGATTGTAATGTAAACATGTCAATAAACGGTACTGCAACTACGGCAAAAGATATAATAAATCTTATTAGAGTCAAAAAGTACGTTATTAGCTATGATGACGGGACATTGCTGCCTTATACTGTCACAAAAGGTGTATCTCAAAGAAAACTATCTACAGCGGATAAAATCGATAACAGCGGAATTTATTTTATTTTGTCTTACGAAGAAGATAAATTGTTATACGTCGGTAAATCGAAGAATGTTCAGCAAAGACTGAAAGATCACCTTATTCAGTGCAATGCAAAAACATATTCTCATATAGAAGACGTTTCTCAATATTTATGTGACAGACAAAGTAAAAGTTTGCCGTTAAAATAAAGTATTGCGTAATTCATGTTGACGATCCTAAATATAACGCTACGGTTGAAGGGACTATTATAGATTGCATTTTGAATAATCGCGATCCGTTTTTCTCTGAATGTTGGAATAAGAGAGAAGATTAAAAATAGTTTTTTTGAATAGTAAAATTTACGGAAATGTACCGACTGTTTGAGTGAAATTCATATCAAATTAAGGGGGAAAAGACATAGAATTAAGATAAAAGCGGCAGAAATAAAAAAATCTGCCGTTTTTTTATCGGGTTTTTAATAAATATATCCGTAGCGTATTGACATTTGAGGTGTTATCGGTTATAATATAGGAAATTAAGCGGTTGCTTATGTTGTATTAAAACGAATCTTTTACCGTTATTTAGGTGTTTTTTGTAATAAAATCTGTTTGATAGAATTAACGAAAGAGGGAAAAAATGAAAAGGTATCTTCGTGCTTTTACGATCGTCGAGTGTGTGATCGTGGTTGCGATTATCGCCATTCTTGCCGCTATTTTAATTCCGATTTTTACGCGCTTGGTTGCAAAAGCAAACGAAAGCGTCGAGCAACAGAATATTCGTAATTTATCTCAACAATTATTGATTGAATCCGGTCAAATAAACGATGCGGACGATATATTGGACTTTCTCGATCGCAACGGCGGCGAGGCACTTTTGCCGCCCGATTCGACGCTCGGTTGGAGTGAAAAGAGCGGAGATCTTTTTCTTTTTAACCCAAACTTTCAATTGATTTACGGGGAAGAGGGGTTTGATCAACGCTCCGTATGGCTTTATATTTCCAAATGGTCTGTGGCGGTTTCCGCATTAAACAAGGGATATGAATTTCAATATTATCATATAGGAGAGTCGTCCGACGAGATCGCCGAGCTTTCCTTTTCTTATAATGCGCAACTTCGCTCGCGAACGGAAGCGGTGTTCGGCGGATTGACCGTGCTTTATCAGTCGAACGAGAGTGTTCCCGTTCGTGTTGACGTCAATTTTGCTACGTCGGGGAGCGTTCTTTCGGTCAATCTTCCCAATGCAGACGTTTGTTTGGGTGGAAGGGTAAGCGCACCCGATGCGAACGTGGAAGTTTGCGCCCGAAAATTTCTTCTGACGGGAACGGTCTGCGGAACGTTGGCGTTGGATCGAACTGCGGCGGAATTGGCGGAATCCGCTTCGTGCGGAACGGTTACGGGGGATGTCGGTTCAAGCGTGCATAACGGCGGTCAAATTTATAAGTGTTTGAAATCGCTTTCGCACGAGGGGAACGCGCCGACCGTTTTATTTGATTCGTCGGAATGGCTTGCGACGGTTTCCGATTCCGCGACGTTGCAAAATGTTTTCGTCGATATCGAAAAAGAAGATTCTGCGGTTACGCTTTCTCTGAATATTCGCGCGGACGTTTCTCTTTCCGAAACGTCTCTTCCGCTCGTGTTCGAGCGGAAGGCGGAAATTTATTTGAACGGTTTTACGCTTGCGAGTTGTGTCCCGATGGAATTTAAGAAAGACGTAACGCTGCACGGCGAGGGCGGAATTTTTTTCTTTTCTGCAAGCGGTGAGGAATATGCGGAAAGCGATGCGCTGTTGTGCGGCGGACATTTAGACGTAACCAAGACGGAAATTAAGACGGACGGAATCGGCGGCGCGGTCTTAACGGGTGGCGGCATTTGTGAGGAAGTAAGTTTTGTCGCAATGGATGCGGCGTGCGCCTTGACGGTGCGCGATTTAACCGTGACGATGAAAAATTGTTCCGTTAACGCGCGATCGGGAAGTGCGCTTTCGATTGAAAACGCTTCTTTTATCGCCGAAAAGTCCATTCAAATTTCGGGGGATAACGGGGACGGAATCATTCTATCGGGCGGTGCGTTTATGGCGACGGACGCTTGTTCGATTAGCGGCTCGAAAAACGGTATTTCGGTTGTCGGGGGAAATGACGTTTTGATTCGCGTGGAAACAAAGGCTGCGGACGAGAGCGCGATTGTCGGACAGAAAAACGGGATTTCATTTACGGGTTTTACGGGGAGTCTTTCGATTCGGACGAAAAAGATTTTGATTAAGGGCGCGAAGCAATACGGAATTGCGGGGTATCAAGCGGATTCGATTTCGCTTTCGGTTGACGACGATAACAATGTAAACGGAAAACTCGCCGCTTATTCTTGGACGTAACAACACGCTTTGAGGGAAAAGGGTATAGAGAGGAGTAAGAGCGAAAACATATTGTGCGTTTGAGGAAGCGTTTGGAAGAGATAATGATAAAAAAGAGTTTGATTTAGATAAGCCTTTTGAAAAATATTACAATTTGCAGAGAATTTTATATGTAATCCGCCGTTATGAAAATAAAGAAATAGATGATAGATATCTTGCATATTGGATGAATGCTTATAATTGGATTATTATGGGCGGATTCAAAATAGAATCGGAAAATAATGAAATGTCTTTTCAAGATTGGGTAGTGTGGGAGATTTCAGATTGGTTGGATAGTCTGTCTTTTTTTGATGATTCAGAGGACTGGTTTAATCTTGAAGATTATAAAAATTCTTTTATAACAATAGACAAGATATATAAGAATTTAAATGATTGGAAATGTCTTTTTGCGCATACGGACGAGGAGGACGATGACGGCGATGCTGTGCTTTTAGTTATTAATTATAAGACAAAAGAGTTTGTAAGAATATATCGGAATTTAGACTATCTTAATGAAGTCGTTAAAATGGATAGAATTGAACTTGATCAAGCAGAAAAAGAGATAGAGCGGTTGAAAAAACAAGGATTTGTTGAATTATAATACGTTTTTTGATGAAATAGAAGAGTGACGAACCATTGCGAAAATATTTTTGTTTGTGAATGCGAACGGGAGATGAAATTAACAGATATTATCACTAACGCTGATAACTTAATAAAAGAGAGATTTTAATTGTAAATAACATTCAACAGGCGCAGAAATAAAACTGGAAACGATCGTAAAACTCGGTTTTGACGGAAAGGTTTTCCGCGATAATCTCGTGCGCGAGAACGGAAAGTTGCTTTTGACCGATCACTATTCGGAAACGTGTCAATATTACGCTCTTTTTTGCGGAATGTCACAGGGGAAGGCGTTTGAAGATTTCCTTTTAAGAACGTACGGGACGGAAGCGTCTGCGAATTTGCCCGAGGCGAGCAATATGCTTACCGGACATTGTCTGCGTTTGGCTTGGCTTTTAGCAAGCGGTTATCGCGGGCAGTGCTTAGAAGAGGCAAAACTGCTTTTCTTGAATATGGCAAAGCGTACGGGAACGTTGTGGGAAAACGATCAGCCGTCGGCGAGTTGTAATCATGGATTTACGTCTGTTTTAACGGTCTTTCTCGTCGACGCGTTATTCGGTTATAAAGGGTACGATGTTCGCAAGAAGCAGTTGATTTTTGCGGAAGATTATTGTAAAGATAGCGATTGCAGACTGTTGCTGACCGTACAAGGGCAACCTCTTGAAATTTTCGTGAAGAACGGAAAGAGGAAAATTATCAACGGTACGGGTTTTAAGATAAAAGGAGAAGAAAAATGAAAAGGATTTATATATTGGGAAGTTTGAATACCGATCTCGTAATTTCGTCGAAGATTCCCGAAAAAGGGGAAACCGTGCGAGGAAAGGACTTTTTTATGAATTGCGGCGGCAAGGGTGCGAATCAAGCGGCAGCCGCGGCACGGCTGGGCGGCGAGGTCTTTATGGCAGGGTGTGTCGGGAAAGATCCGTTCGGTAAAAACATGAAAGAAAATTTGAAGTGTTTCGGCGTAGACGTGTCCGGGATTCGCGAAACAGACGAGGTATCTTCGGGCGTTGCGATGATCGTGCTTTCGGACGGGGATAACCGAATCATTTTAGAGGGCGGAGCGAATTTAAGATTGGAAAAATCGGACGTAGACGCGCTGTTAAAAGATGCCGACGTAGGAGATGTTTTTTTGACGCAGTTGGAAAACAACGTAGAAATTACGGGTTATGCCTTAAAAACGGCAAAGGCGAAAGGGCTGTTTACCGTGTTGAATCCGGCTCCGTACAGCGATGAGATTGTCCCTTATTTTGCGTATTGCGATATGATAACGCCGAACGAAACGGAACTTGCCTTGATGTGCGGTACGGACGGGGACGTGAGCGAACTAACGAAAAAACTCGCGATTCCTGAAATACTTGTGACGTTGGGGAGCAAAGGGTATTACTATCGTTGCGGAGAAAAGGAGATTTACGGTGCGTGCCCCAAAGTAAAGGCAGTGGATACGACGGCGGCAGGCGATACGTTTTGCGGCGCGTTGTGTTTAGCGATAGCCGAGGGAAAGACGAGAGAAGAATCATTCGTATTTGCTTCGCACGCAGCGACGCTTGCCGTTACCAAAAAAGGCGCGATGCAATCTATCCCGTTACGAACAGAAGTAGAAAAATCGCTACGTTCGTAGCGATTTTAAAAAGGATTTCTAAATATTTTAAATAAATTGCGCGAGTTAGATGGGTATAATTAGGGATTTTTCTAATTACCATCTTAAGAGGTAAAAAAG
>CAYXWN010000014.1:0-43038 GCA_964468815.1 uncultured Clostridia bacterium
TTCCGCCGCCATAGCGACGTTTAAAAGCGCCGTGAATTTGGCGGACGAATTTGATTATATATTTTGCCATAACGAGTCGTTGATTTATTAGGACAACGAAAGGAAAGCCCCCCAATTGTTTTAGAAAATTAGCACGCTTGTCAAAAAGGGCAAGTGGGTGATTACGGGCGGTTGGTATCTTCAACCCGATTGTATTTTGCCCTCGGGCGAAAGTATCGTACGGCAGATCGAGGTCGGGCGCGAATATTTTTACGAAAAGTTCGGCGTCAAACCGTCGATCGCGACCAATTACGATGCGTTCGGTTCGAGTTTGGGCTTGGTTCAGATTTTGAAAAAATGCGGCTACAACGGAATGCTCGTTTGTCGCCCGAACGGTCAAACGCAATTTCGGTTTCCCTCCGAATTTTTTGAATGGCGCGCGCCGGACGGGAGCAGTATCGTGGTATCGAACAGTCCGTCGTACAATTCCCTTTTGGGAAAGGCAGCCGAAAAAATAGAGTATTACGCTAAGGGAGAGGCGGTCGGAATGCTCGGAAGCGCGGCGGAGGGCAAAAGAGAGGCGTTGCCCGAAGTAGATTACGTTTTATGGGGCGTCGGCAATCACGGCGGCGGTCCGTCGAGAAAGGATCTCGCGGATATCGCGCGCTTGAAAATCGACGGCGTGGAGTTGATTCACAGTTCGCCCGAAGCGTTGTTTGCCGACCGTATCGCCGTAGAGGGCGTCGTGACCGAATCGTTAACGCCCTGTATGCCCGGGTGCTATTCGTCCATGGCTCGCATGAAGGCGTTGCACCGCCAGACCGAAAATTTGTTCTACGCGACGGAGAAAATGCTTTCCGTTGCCGAAATGAGCGGTTTTCAAACAGACTTTACGCAATTAAAGATTGCGGAGAAAAAATTATTGCTTTGTGAATTTCACGATATTCTGCCCGGTACGGTCATTGCGGGCGGCGAGGACGAGGGAATCGGTATGCTTTCGATGGCTTCCCGTATCGCAAAAGATTACCGTTCGGACGCGTTCTTGTATCTCGTCATGCGCGAGCGCGTCGCGGAAGAGGGGGAATTCCCCGTATTCGTGTTTAACTATATGCCGTACGAGGTAACCATGCCGATCGAAGCGGAATTTTCGCTCGCGGATCAAAATTGGAGTACGGAATTTTATTACGAGCCGCACGTTTATTACGACGGCAAGGAACTTCCCTGTCAGACGATTAAGGAGCGTTCCACGCTGAATCTCGATTGGCGTAAGCGGATCGTTTTTACCGCGCCGTTAAAGCCGCTCGGCTTAACGCGCTTTTCGGTAAGGGTGCAAAAAACGCCTCTGCCGAAAAAGGCTTTCGCTTCTTACGAACTTGGCGAAGCGATTCGCCGTAACGGAATTTTACGCGCGCCCGTTTCGCTTGAAATGTACGACGATACCGCCGACCCTTGGGGTATGAGTATCGAAGAATTAAAAGAGTTGGGGAAAAATCCGCGTTCTTTCCGTCAAATGGATTCGGTTCAAAGCGCGGCGTTTTGCGGCTTCGACGGGGAAATTTCTCCCGTGCACACCATTGAGGACGGGGATATTTTTACCGCGCTCGAATGTCTTTACACGTGCGAAAACACTAACGCGGCGATCGAATATCGGTTCTATCCGAACGAGAATTTCGTCGATTTAAAAGTGACCGTCGAATATGCCGAAAAGAACAAACTCGTTCGGCTGAAAATCCACGTTCCGACGGGTACGCCCTACGGGGACGGTCCTTATTTGGTAGAGCAAAAACCCGTTGAGCGCGAGGCGTATTATCACAAGTGGTTCGGCGTGAAAACGGGGGAAAACGATTGCTTTGCCGTGATCAACGATTGCGTTTACGGCGGAAAGGCGGAGGACGGCTATCTTTCGCTCACGCTCTTGCGCGGCGCAGGGTATTGCGTTCACCCCATTCCGGACAGACAACTTTATCCGCACGACCGCTATTTGCAGAGAATCGAAAACGGAAGATACGAGTACCGTTTTAGAATTATGCGCGGTACGTTCGGCGAAATTTCTGCCGCCGCCGCGGAATTTAACGAGCCGCCTTACGTGTTGAACGTTTTCCCGACGGGCGTCGGGGGCGCGTGCGCGGACGTTCGGACGGATCGCCCGGTGGTGATGTCCTCGTTCAGAAAGAAAGGCGACGGCTATGAAATGCGCTTTTATAACGCGGAGGGAGAACGGAAAACGTTTACGCTCTCGGTATGCGGAAAAACAGAAAAAATAGATATGAGTCCGTACGAGATCGTCACGGTGCGCGTAAACGGAACAATCGAGGTATTACACGATAGAATTTTATAAAAACGGAGCATTTATGAACGGGCAATTTGATTATTTGGGAAACGGTGCGGCAAGTTATACGGGAAAAGAAAACGAGGCTGTGTCCTTTGTGATCGACCGTCAATTGTCGGACGAGGCGATTTGGAAAAAGTTTACGGACGCGTTTGCCGTTCGGCAAGATTCTGCCGATCACGGTTGGCGCGGCGAGTATTTCGGCAAGATGATGCGCGGCGCGTGTCTTACGTATCGCTATCGTTCGGACGAGACGTTGTACCGTATTCTCGAAAATACGGTGATCGCGTTGTTGGAAAAGCAAGAACCGAACGGCAGAATTTCCTCTTATCTCGTCGAAAACGAACTTTCCGGCTGGGATATGTGGTGCAGAAAATACGTTTTGGTAGGTTGTCTGTATTTTTACGGCATTTGTAAAGACGACGCGTTAAAAGAGCGGATTCTTTCCGCCATGAGGGCGCACGTCGATTATATTCTCGCAAGAGTGGGTGCGGAGAAAAAGCCCATCGTGAAAACGAGCGAAATTTACGGCGGCATGAATTCGTGTACGATTTTAGAGCCGATCGTCGCGCTTTATCAACTTACGAAAGAAGCGCGATATCTCGCGTTTGCGGAATATATTATTTCGGTGGGCGGTTGCGAAAGCGGCAGTTTGATCGACCTTGTGAATCAAGGGAAATATCCCTATACGTTCCCCGAAGTAAAGGCTTACGAAATGATGTCCTTTTTCGAGGGCGTTCTCGCTTATTACGAGGCGACGGGGAAGCACGATTATCTGGAAACGGTGGAAAAATTCGTCAAGGCGGTAAAAGAAAGCGATATTACCGTAATCGGTTGCGCCGGTTGCACGCACGAGTTGTTCGACCATTCTGCGGTGAAACAAACGGAAGAGGCGAAAAACGACGCGATTATGCAAGAAACTTGCGTTACCGTGACGTGGATGCGTTTGAACGATCGGCTGCTTCGCTTGACGGGGAACGCGGTTTATGCGGAAAATATCGAGCGTTCGGCATACAACGCGCTTTACGGCAGTCTTAATATTGCCGGAAACGATCAGTATTGCGTAGAAAAAAGAGCGATGATCGCAGGGCTTCCCTTTGACAGTTACGGCCCTCTCGTGAATCAAAAAAGAGGAATCGGGATCGGCGGTTATAAAGAGTTCGCGGACGGCGGTTATTACGGTTGCTGCGGTTGTATCGGCGCGGCAGGGATCGCGTTGTTCCCCCTTTGCGGCGTGCAGTCTGCGGCGGACGGCTTTGTCTTGAACGAGTATTTGAAGGGCGACGTTCGGTACGAAACGGCGGACGGCAAGTACGTTTCGTTTGCGATTTCGGAAAGCGCGGTGGAAAGCGGCAGTGCGAAAATAACGGTTTCTCTTTCTGCGCCGAGTGTGTTTTCGTTGCGGTTGAGAATCCCCGAATGGAGCAATTCCGCGACGGTTTCGGTCAACGGCAAGGTTGAACGCGTTTCCGTCGGGTATCATACGGTCGCGCGCGAATGGGCGGACGGCGATCGGGTGGAAGTTTGCTTGAATCCCGAATTGAAGTCGGAAACGCTGAACGGCAAGCAGTCTTTCCGTTACGGCGCGTTCGTTTTGGCGCGTGACGAACAAAAGGAAAGTGGCGATATCACGAAGCCGTTTTTACCCCTTGTTCGGGACGGGAAATTGGTTTACGATCTGTTAACGCCCCAAGCAGGCGAGAGTGTTCGTCTGACGCTTACGACCGTAGACGGCGAAAAAGTTTTGCTTACCGATTACGCGTCGTGCGGTAAAAAGTGGTTGGAAGAAAAATGCCGTATTTCGGTATGGTTTGAACGGGCTTAAACCGTTTTCGACAATATTCGACAAAATCCGACGAGTTACGACGGAAAAAGACTTTATTCTGCATAACGTGGGAAAAATTTCGACACGTTACGACATGTTTCGACAACGTTCGACAAAAGGAGAAAATTATGAAAAAGGTAACGCTTTTAGGCGATTCCATTCGCCAACTGGGGTACGGGAAAAGAGTAGAGGAACTGTTAAAAGGCGAATACGAGGTCTTTCAACCGGAAGACAATTGTCGGTTTGCGAAATATACGTTGCGTATGCTGTTCGATTATAGAGAGCAAATCGCCGGCAGTGACGTGATTCATTGGAACAACGGTTTGTGGGACGTGTCCGATTTGTTCGGCGACGGGCAATTTTCTTCGACCGAAGAGTATTGCGCCAATATGCTGCGGATTGCGGATCTTCTGTTAAAAATCACGCCGAACGTGATCTTTGCGACCACCACGCCCGTGCGAAACGGATATCAATATCAAGCGAACGGGGATATCGCGAAGTTGAACGAGGCAATCGTTCCGCTGTTAAAGGCGAAAAATATCGCGATCAACGATTTGTACGGGTTGGTTTATCCCGTTAAGGAAACTATTTTGCGCGACGACGATCTCATTCATTTGAACGACGAGGGAATCGAGTTGTGCGCCAAGCAGGTTGTGGACGCTATTCGGAATATAAAAAAGTAACGTCGTTGCGACTGCAACGGTAAGGCATTGCCGAAAAATTCGGCAGTGCCTTTTTTATGCCGAAAAACCGTGAAATACGGTCGCATTTTTTGCCGAATCGGCTCGTAAAGATAGAGAAAAGGGCGATAAATGCGGAAAAATTGAGAAAAAAACGGGTAAAAGTTAAACAAAGTTTAAGTTTCAAAGAAGGGGCAAACGGGGATTTGGGAAAATTTTTCAAAAAAAAGTGTAAACTTATTAAACTTTTTTTAATTTCAGTATTGACAAAATAGAAATCTTGTGCTATGATATAAGAAAATAAAGATTTGAGATTGTGTAATTTCAACTTTATTTCAATTTGGGTCGGTGAAAAAAGGCATATATGCCTTTTGCGCGTTTAAGAACGCGCAAAAGGGTAGATTAAAAGAAAAAGAGGAGAACATGAAAAAGTTATTATCGATGTGTCTTGCTTTATTGTTGACGTTCGGTTTTGCCGGGTGCGCGGAAGAGACGGTTACTCCGCCGACGTACACCTCGGACGAACAGTACGAAATCGGAATGTGGGTAGGAATCTCCGATAAACTCGTCACGTACGACGAGGACGGTCAAAAGGTGAGTTCCCGTATGTTGACTGACGAAGAGTTCCTTGAAAAGTATCGTGAGATCGCGGAGGCAGGGTTTAATATCGCGTTTCCCGGTTACGACGTAATGAACGACGGAGGCTCTTATAATTTAAAGGCACTCGCCGCGGCGAAAGAGGTCGGAATCAAACATGTCATTGCGGACGGACGGTTAAAGACCACGTTGTTGCAAGCAAAGACTTTGGTGGATTCGGGCGTCAAGACGGAAGCGGAAATGGTTGCGGACGTGAAAGAGATTATCAAACCGTACGTCGAAAGCGAATATGCGTCTGCGTTATACGGTTTTATGATTCAAGACGAACCGGACGCTTCTAAATTCGATTCGCTCGGCTTTGCGGAAAAGATTTTCGAGCAGGCTGCCCCCGGGCTCATGTTTTACGTCAACCTTTTCCCCGTGATCGCAGGCGGCGTGCAACTGTCCGGAACGAGTGATCCGATTCCGTACGATTCGTATTTGTCGCAGTATTTCAGCAAGATCAAGACCGATTACGTTTCTTACGATCATTACCCGTTGTACGATTCGGGAGCGGGGACGTCTTTGGAGGCATCTTTCCTCTATAATATGGATTTAATGAAGACGAAGATCAGAGATGAGGGTGAAAGCAGACGTCTTTGGACGTTCTTGCAGAGTATTCAGTTCGGCGCACGCAATCGCCCGTTATCGAGTAAAGCGGACGCGACGTTCCAAGCGTATTCGTTCTTGGCGTACGGCGGCGACGGAATCCAATGGTTCTGCTACGCTTGTCCGCCGCAAAACGACGGAGCGACGTATTTCGGCAATAACGCGCTCGTCGATCGCAATTACGAAAAGACCGCGACTTACGACTACGTAAAGAGCACGAACAAAGACATTCAGGCGATGATGCCGTATTATAAAAACTTTGAGTGGAAAGGCGTTATGCTCTCGTCCGTTTACGACGATTCGGAGAACTTCGCGTATTTGGAAAATTCCGAAAACATTTTGCCGACGAACAAAACGCTGAAAAAGTTGGAAAGTACGGAGGACGCGTTCACGGGCGTCTTTGAAGATAAGGACGGCAGACAGGGCTTCTTGGTGGTAAATTTCACCGATCCCGGCAAAAAAATGACGAATACCGTCACCATGACGTTGGAAAACGCCTCGCACGCGATCGTCGTTAAAAACGGCGAAAGCACCGTCGAAAAGGTAAATGGCGGCAAACTCACGCTGACGATGGCGGAGGGCGAGGGGGATTTCGTGATCCCGTTTGCAAACTAAACGCAATTTGCGTAAAAAATAAAAAGGAGAACAAATATGAAAAAGCTAATTGCATTGCTGATCGCGGTGCTGCTTTGCTTGGGAGCGTTCACCGCGTGCGGCGGTAACGGAACAACGAACGTTGACGATCCGGAAAACGGCGGCTCTCTCGAAGGGGTTACGTTCGATTCCCGTTCGGGTGAAATGTACAAGGATACGAAAGAGGGCAAAGAAAGAATTAAAATTTCGTACACGCCCGGTTTCGGTCAGGGTTGGATTCGGCAAATGGCGCGCGCGTTCCTTTTGGACGAGATTGGCGAGGGCTATTACATGGTTCTTGACAGCGATTCCGAATTGACGACTGCCGTCAGTTCTAAGTTGGAATCGGGAATGAATCTTTCGGATATTTATTTCCCGTTGGCTTCCAACTGGTACAATTATTCCGCGCTCGGCTATCTGGAAAATTTGGACGATCTTTATAACATGACCGTTCCCGGCGAATCGGTCACGGTGTTGGAAAAGCTCAACGGCGCGTGGAAAGATTACGGAAAAGCGATTTGCAATCAAGAAACGCATTATTACGTATTCCCCGGTAACGAAAACATTACCGGAATCGTCTACAACAAGACGTTGTTCGACGAATACGGCTGGGAAGTTCCCGAAACGGTGGAAGAGTTGAATACGCTCTGCGCGAAAATCGTTACGGATACGAAAGGCACGATTGCTCCCTTTGTTTATCCGGGGACGGTCGGCGGCGGTTATTGGGATTTCGTCGGAACGAATTGGTGGTTGCAGATCAGCGGCACGGAAAAGTTAGACGAATTCATGAAATTCGAATCGCCGGACGTATTCAAAACGACGCCAACAAGTCTCTCTTACGGTAAGTTGAAGAGTTTAGAGACGTTTGAAGAAGTGATCGTAGCAAATCGTAAGACTTATACGTTGACCGGTTCTGCTTCCAAGAGTCACTTGTTGGCGCAAGTTTCCTTCTTAAATCGGCAAGCGGCGATGATCCCGAACGGAAACTGGATCGAAAAAGAATCGCTTGCGGAAATGGAAGACGAAGTTCGCATGATGTATACGCCGCGGATCGACGGCGCGCAACAGGACGAAAACGGCAAGTATCTCACCTATAATTACAGCGGACAGCCAGACTATATGTTGATCCCGGCACAGGCGAAAAACAAAGAGGGCGCGAAGAAATTCCTCGCGTTTATGTGCAAGGACGAGATTTTGAAAAAGTACACGTCCTTAACCGGAACGCCGCGTCCGTTCGAATATGATATTTCGGAATGTGAAACGAGCGATTTCATCAAATCTTGTCTGGATATCTGGTCGAATTCCACGACTTGGTTTGAAAAGTCCACGAGTAAATTATGGACTTCTAACAAGATCGCCAAGTTCAATAGCGGTAATCCGTATACGACGCTTCTTGCCAATTCGGAGACGATCAGCGCGATCGGTTGGTGCGCTGCCGAATACACCGCGGTCGAAAAAAGTTGGGCAGGCTTGTTGGAACAGGTCAACGGTAAATAAAAAAATAACGGCTCGCCTCTCCCCGAATCGGGGAGAGAGCGCGGCTTTGTCGGGGAAACGAAATGGAAGGGATAAAACGTAAAAACAAAAAGAAAAAGCATGCTTCGGATATCGTCTTTATCTGCGTGATGTTGGCGATTCCCGTGCTGCATTTTTGTCTGTTCTGGTTATATATCAATATCGATACGGTTTTTCTTTCTTTTCAGCGGTTCGATAGCGATACCGGCAATTGGCTTTGGGCAGGCGGACAAAACTACGCCGCGCTTTGGCGTGAATTTGTAAAAGAAGGGAGCGTGCTTCCGCGCGCGGTACTGAATTCGTTTTCGGTGTTTTTATGGAACGATTTCGTAATCGTGCCGATTTCGATTTTTTGTGCGTTCATTCTCTATAAAAAGATGCCGCTCGGCGGAGCGTTTAAGGTTATTTTCTTTTTGCCGTCCATTATCTCCGTGGTGGTTTTGACGTTGGCGTATTCGTTTATGTTCGACGTCAGCCTCGGCTTTTTACCGGCATTGTTGAAAAACTTGGGACTTGGCGAAAGCGTTCCGTTCGACGGATATTTCGGCGATCCCCGTTACGCTTGGTGGATGATTTTGATTTACGGGTTATGGTCGGGTATCGGCTATAATATCGTATTGGTCAGCGGCGCGATGGCGCGCGTTCCGGAAGAGATTATCGAGGCAGGGAAGTTAGACGGGCTTTCCGCGATGAAAGAATTGATTCACGTAACTATTCCTTTGATCGGTTCTACCGTCGGAACGCTGCTTCTGTTGGGCACGACGGTTATCTTTACCTACTTTTTACAGCCGCAATTATTGTTGGACGGCAGCGCGGACGTTGTCGGCGGGTATACGATCGCGCTTTATATCGTGTTGAACGTCAAGAGCGCAGGAACGGCGCAAATGGCGATGGGCGCGACGATCGGCGTAATTTGCGCGTTGGTCGGAACGCCGATCGTGTTCCTTTGCAGAAAGGCGATCGACAAAACGCTTCCCGCTTACGAATATTAAGAAATTATCGGGGAAACCCGAAATAAAAAAGGAGAAAATGTTTATGAGAAAAAGAGTAGTTTTAATGCTCGTATGTTTGCTTTTGGCATGCTGTACGGGCGCAACGTTATCCGCTTTTGCGGGTATCAACACCAACTCCCCCGTGGGCGACAGCCTAATGGCGAACGGAAAACTGAACGAAGAGAAGTTCATTGCCTTAGACGACGATGAAACCGCTCCTGCGATCGAAGTGAGAGCGAGCGATTATTCCGTTCAGTATAACGAGGGCGAATGGCAGGAAATGTTAGTCGGTGCGCCCGTACCTAAGACGTTGATGGCAAAGCAGAACGTAAAGGTAAGACTCAATTATAAAATTACGGGATTGCCGGGAACTACGACGGGGGCGCAATTGAAAATCGTCCCGGGTGCGTCGGCATTGACCGAATCGCACACGTACGGTTACGTTTTGACCGGTAACAATAACGGAATCGTCAGAGTTGGCGCAGAAAGAACGGCGGCAACGGCTTCCGATCCCGCTTCTAAGTTGATTACGCATCACGGTGGCGACGCGGAATTCGACTTTGGCGCGAGCGTCGAGGCAGTCCCCTGGCAAGCATACAGCTGGGCTTGCGCTACGTTAAGCAGTTACGTTACTGCTCACGGCGCGGCGTATTTCGGTATCGAAATGACCGTCAATGCAAATAATTGGGTGGACGTAAAACTTGAAAACGGCATTATGCAGAACGGCAGTATGTCGTGGGTAAAGGGTACTACGGTTACCAACTGGGCGCCCTATAACGGACAGAACGATTTCTATACCAACGTTTGGACGCGTTATGCTACGGGCATGATCGTAGACGGCGCGACGTTGACCGTTACGTATGACGAAGGCGGTGAAACCAAGACAGAAACGCTCTTCGATACGAATATGGACGATCAAACGAAGGTCATCACGGCGGCTGACGCTGCGCCCGCGGCAGGTTGCTATATCGCGCGCGGCTTGGCTTACAATTCTTTTGCCGCTGCGGAAATCCGCGTAACCAACCCGGCTAAGGACGCTCGTATTGCGACGCTCAACCCGTTAAAGGTTGATACCGCGATGGCGAAGACGTTTGAAATGACGGTTTCCTATCAATTAAGACAATTGGCGGCAACGCGCAAAGTCGGTATTGCGTTCGGTTTGAAGAAATACGATACCGCTCTTTCCGCACCGACGGAAGGCGCAAGCTTCCTTTATTTCACGGTTGACGCAGACGGCAACGTCGTACTCGGCGCAGACAATATCGCAGCCGACGGAACGGCGACGGCAAGCGGCACGCAACATACGCTCGCAGGCGCGGCAGTCGGATCGAGCGCTGCGGCGATTACGCTTTCGGTCGTCGGTAAGTCGGATAATTCGATCGACGTAACGATCGGCGACAACACCTTTAATTTCCCGAACATGAAGTTGAACGGCAATCTCGCGTTCGCTCAGACGGGAACGGGCGACGTTGCTTACGGCATTTTGACGGAAGGCTTTAACGTAACCGGTTACGAATTGAAAGAAAACGAGGCGACGGAAGTCGTTTCCAGCACGTTCAGCGGCAATTATTTCAGCGATAAGAAATTCAAAATGCAGTCGATTATCGCTCCTACGGAATTTATTACGAAGCAAGATACGACGACGCACGATATCACCGGACTCGTTGCAGAGGACGGACAGGTCGGTTTCTACGGCACCGGCACGAACTCCCGTTTGATGTTCGCTCAACAGTATGCGGACTTCGTGTTGCAGTTCGATTATATTTCTAAGCCGTTCGCGACGCGTGCGATTCCTGCCGGTATTTCCACCGCAAACAATCCGAACCGTTATTCTCCGCTTTACATTATGTTCGGCGCAGAAAGCGAAATCCCCGAATTCAATCAGACGTACGCGCTCGGTATTATCGAGGGTAACGCGACGCAGTATTTCTGGGGTGCGGAATCCTTACTTGCATTGGATGCAAAACTCGGTAAGGAAGTCGGTTACTATGCAAAGCCTCTTTCAACCGTAAAGACGGTGGAAAAGAGCGACGAAGCGATCCCGTGCTATCGTCTCGTAGACGGTAAGTTTAAGATTGCCGATTACGGTATGCCTAATGAAGATGTCGCTTCCGATCCCAATTTCGTTTATTCGTTCTACAATCGGGTTTCTCGTGTTAAGTTGGTTGTGATCAACAATAACCTCGCGTTGTACGCCGCTCCCGTCGCGAACGACGGTACTGCCGGTACGTACGTGAAACTTTTCGACTTCACGGTTTCCAACTCTCATGGTTACGTCGGATTCGGAACGGACGCTCCGGGTTGGGCGATCATCGACAATGTTGCGATTACGCCGATTGCGAAGAGCGTTGCGCTTGAAAAGGGCTTAGACGCCGTTCCTGCCGTAGATTTGGTCGCGGACGTTACGGTTTCCGATATGGCTGCCGATCCCGAACCGACCATGCTCGCAAAGACGACGATTACCGTAGACGCCGCTGCGAAAAAGGCGACTTGGACTGCGGTAACGGGTGCTAAGGAATACGAAGTCGTTGTAACGCTCAATAAAACGGAAAAAATCAAGAAGACCGTAACGGAAACGGAGATCGATCTCAGCACGTTGACCGAAGCCGGTGAATACACCGTTGCCGTTTCGGCAATTCCCGAAGACGAGAAACTTTATTTGAAGAGCCGTGCGACCGCGACTTATACCGTTGAAGCGGCGAGCACGCCGGGTGACGACACTTCTCCCACGCCGGGTGACGATACCACCAAGGGTGGTTGCGGTTCTACGCTTTCCACGTTCGGCGGAATCTCCGCAGTCGTGTTATTGGCAGGCGTCGGAATGTTCTTGAAAAAGAGAAAGGAAAATAACTAAGCACTTTTTGCTTCCGCGCGGCACTCCGCGCGGAAGCAAACTAAAAATGCGCGAGAACGCGCGTGAAAAAACTATAAATTCGTAGAAAAGAGGAAAGTTATGGCGCAGAAACAGCACGTTAAAAAGTCAAAATCCGATCTTATTCTGATGTGGGTGATGTTCGTTGTCTTCGCCTTTTATGCCATATCGCTGTTGTTCCCCTTTCTTTGGTGTCTGTTAAACTCCTTTAAGGAGACGAAGGATTTTTTGATGAATGTCAACGGACTCCCGACGAAATGGACGTTTGAGAATTGGGGGGAAAGTTTTTCACTGACCATCGACAACAATATTACGATCCCGACGATGTACTTAAACAGTATTTTCTTGACGATCGGTTGTACGTTTTTCAGTTTATTTTCCTGTTCGGCAACCGCGTACGTGCTGACGAAGTACGATTTCCCCGGGAAAAGCGCGATGTATACTACCGCGCTCGTCATCATGATGATCCCGACGATGGGGTCGATGGCGGCGATGTACCGACTGTACAATCAAGTCGGGTTGATCAATACGTACACCGGCGTGTTTATCACGGCGATGGGCGGATTCGGATCGGGCTTCCTCCTTCTGTACGGGTTTTACAAGAATTTATCTTGGGCGTATGCGGAGGCGGCGCAGATTGACGGCGCGGGACCGTTCCGTATCTATTTTACGATTATGCTTCCCATGGCTGCGCCCGCGCTTGTTTCGGTCGGGATTCTGCAAGGAATCGGCTATTGGAACGATTATTTCACAATTTATATGTACGCTCCCGCCAAAGCGACGATTGCGTACGGGATTCAGCGAATTTCCAGCGAAGCCGGCATTGATATGCCGAAAGTGTTCGCAGCGATGATGCTATCCGTTCTACCGATAATCGTCGTATTCGCGTGCTTCCAAAAAGTCATTATGAATAATACCGCGGTAGGCGGTGTAAAAGGCTGAATAAGCCGTGCCGGGGCGGTTTCGTGTTTCGCGAAATCGCCTTGTTTTTTAGGAGGAAATAAAATGAAAAAAAGATTGTTTGCACTTATTTTGGCATTTGCCTTGTGCTTTTCCGTCGGGTGCGGCGGAACGGAAAACCCCGTCGAACCTACTCCGAGCGATCCGGTTACGCCGCCCCCCGTGGTAAAAGACGTTACCTACGATACGTACGGCTCGTTTTGGATGCGTTCGCACGATTATCTCACGATGCCCGTCGGCGCGTATAACTCGTTGCCGATGCAACTTTCCGATTTTACGTATAATTATCTCACGAGCGAATCTACCTACGCCGACTATGCGGAGGCAGGCGTCAACACGATGATGGGATTATACGAATACGCCGGTTCAAAAGAGATCGAACAAGCACTCGATTGGTGCTTGGAATACGGGCTCGCTTATTTGCTCCCGTTAGGGGGCGCGGACAGTTTCGTGTCCGATTCCGTTCCGAAATCCACCCTTTCGCGCGTGAAATATCACGACGCGTTCGCAGGCATTATGCAAGTGGACGAACCGGGACGGATCAGTTTTGAAAAGATTAAAAAATCCGCCGATATTTTGGACGGCGTAATGCCCGATGATATAACGGGGGCGTTGTGGCACGTCAATTTGTTCCCGACGTATGCCAACCAAAAGCAACTTTATTTCAGAAATTATACGGATACTTCCGTACTCCCCGAGGGCGGTTACACCTACGAGCAGTACGTTTCCGATTATATGGAGATTTGTCAGCCGCAGGTTTTAAGTTACGATTATTATCCGTGCCAGGGCAATCCCGGCAATTTGATCAACGGGTATTTTGACAATATGTCAGTGATTCGCGCCGCGGCGGTGAAAGCGAACGTTCCGTTCTGGGTGTTTATTCAGACTTGCTCGTTCGGCGGTCGTTCTCGGATTCCGAATCAAGCGGAAATTTTCTGGCAGGTCAATACCGCACTTTCGTACGGTGCGAAAGGAATTCAATATTTTACGGGCGTTGTTCCAACCAACGGGAACGGAACGGGCGAGCAGTTCGACGGCGCGATGTTCGATCGGCACGGCAACCGTACCGCCGTTTACGATTACGTAAAGAACGCCAATCTTCAACTTGCCGCGGCAGACGAGGTTTTAATGTGCTGTAAGAGCAAGGGCATGATCCTTGCCGGTTCGATGCCTTGGAACGGCGACAGCGGAATCCCCGAAGCCGATTGTTTGAATACGTACGGCGCGTTGACGGCGGTTAACGCTTCTCACGCGATCGTCGGGTGCTTCGATTACGACGGCAAAGCGGCGTTTTACGTCACGAACAATTCGATTACCGAGGGCGATACCGTTGCGCTTACGTTCGACAAGAGCGTAAAGGGATATACCGTTCAAAAGGCGAATAGACAGAGCTTTTCGGGCGATTCGCTTTCGTTGACGGCAGAAGCAGGCGATGGAATCCTCGTCGTGATCGAATAAGGAGAAAATATGAAAAAAATCATAGCGGCTTTTATGCTCGCTTTTCTGTTAATCACGACCGTAACGTCCGCAACATTCGCGGACGCGGATAAACTTCCCGATTTTTCGGACAATTTTGAAACCTATTCGGTAAGCGGCAATTATATCGAAAACGATTCTTCGCTCACCGAAAAGTGGGATAACAACGTATTCCGCGGCGGCGATCCGCTCGGAATGGATTCTCACATCGTAAACGTTGGAAAAATCGAATACGAGAACGGTTCGGACGGCAATCGCGTATTGCACTTGAAAAACACGACGGACGCGGATACCTTTTTCTATATGGGACCCGGCGGCGATTACCGCGTCAAGAATTTTACGGCTTCTTTCCGTCTGAAATTTCTCACGGAGGGCGTAGAGGAGCGCAGTTGGGTTGGCTTGTCTTTCCGTAAAAAGGCGAGTTCTCATTACACGGGGACGAATAACTTGATGTTCGTGGTGCAACGCTACGCGGCGGCGACGGCGATCACCGGGCACGCGTACGCGATCTTTGACGGCGGCAGCCCGAACGATCTTAATTTAATGCGCGATCTGTATGGGGAAAAACTCTCCTTGACCGAAGCGCAATATTCCGTTCCGAACGCCGTTTCGGGGAAAGATCTTCCTTGGGTGACGTACAGTTTGTCCGTTCGGGATAACCGTTACGTCATTTCGGTGGACGGCACGGTCGTGACCGATTGTACGTTCTCCGTTCCGACTTACGATTATTTCGGCTATCTCAGTTTGAATTGCTGTACGTCCAATATTTTGGTGGACGATTTCTCCGTAACCGTACAGGACGAAACCTTACCGCCCGAAATATTGCCGTTGGCAACGCCGACCGTTTCGTTAGACGAAGAAAATCAAATGCTTACTTGGACTGCGGTCGAGGGCGCTGGGCTTTACCACGTAGCGATCGGCGATACGGTCAAGACGGTGACCGCGACGAAATACGCCTTGAATAAATTAAAGCCCGGTACTTACGAAATAACCGTCACCGCGCTTTCGGACGATACGTTTGTCGCAAAGGACAGCGCTCCGTCCGCGGCGGTTACGTATACCGTTTCTTCCGTGCCGGAAGAAACGCCGAGCGGCGGTTGTAATGCGTCGATCGGTGGCGGATTCTGCGGCTTACTCGTATTATCCGCGGCGGCGTTGACCTTGAAAAGGAAAAAAAGAAAATGAAAAGATTGATATGTGCGGTGCTTGCGCTTTTGACGGCGTTCGGTTGCTTCTGTCTTTCGGGGTGCGGCGAAAAAAAACCTGCGCTCGAAGCGGTCGTCGATTTTGTCTTAGAAGTGGAAGCCGGTCGGGACGTGAAAATTTTGCAACTGACCGATATTCAGATCATCGATTCTTCTCAGATGCGATCTCCTACGCGGCTTCATTCGTGGTCCATCGAGGCGTGGAAACCCGAAAATCTTCCCGATCTCGCGTGGAAATTCACGCGGGCGACGGTAGAAGCGGTTCAACCCGATCTCATCGTTCTTTCGGGGGATAACGTATACGGGGAATTTGACGATAACGGAACGATGTTGGAAGCACTCGTCGCGGAAATGGAAAGTTACGGAATTCCTTGGACAATTACGTTCGGCAATCATGGCAACGAAACGCATAAGGGCGTCGAATGGACGTGTGCTCAGTACGAGAACGCCGCACATTGTATGTTTAAGCGCGGTCCGATCGAAACGGTGGACGGCGTAGATTATTTTACGACGGAAGGGAACGGCAATTTCAATATCGGTATCGTGCAAGGCGGAAAATTGACCGAAGTCGTTTGGTTGATGGACAGTAACGGGCATACCGATTCCGATCGCGATCAAAATATGTTTTCCACCGTCGGTTTAATGGACGGGCAAATCGAGTGGTTCAAACAGAAAAACGAACTTTTAAAGCAATATAACGGCGGAAGTTATCCCAAATCCGTCGGGTTTTTCCACCATCCGCTTCGCGCGTTCGGGGACGGCTTGCAGAAATACGGCTATCTCTCTTCCGGACACGATTTCTTCACCGAAAACGGCGATTACGGCAGTTTTTCGGAAGTGATTATTCCCGAAAATACGTCGGGGGATAGCGGAGCGATGCACAAGGACGCCGGACAATACGTCGATCAAAGTTACGTTTTCCACAATTTATTAAAGGAATACGGTTGCGAGGGGTGGTTTTTCGGACACGATCACGAAAACAACGCGAGCGTTACGTACGAGGGCATCCGTTATACGTACGGCTTAAAGGCGAGTCAATACGATTCTTATCAAGCGGGCGAAATCGGCGGAACGGAAATCACCGTCGGGGCTTCGACCATGAAAGTGCGTCACGTATATTACGTGGCGGAATAGCCGCAAGAAAAAAGAAAGATTTTTTTATTGCAAGATTGCGGTGCTTTTGCTATAATAGAAACGAGAAAACTTGCTCGCAAGTCTTTTGCGTAACGTTAATCGTATAAAAAATCGAACGCTTTTGTTTGCGTTGCGAAAAAGTTACCCGTATGTTGAAAAATGGAAGGGAAAGATAAAATGGAAAAATTTTCGGAAAAACGGTTGTTGAAAGCGGAAGCGGACTTTGTTTTGCAAATTCCGTCCGATCGCCCCGTGCGCATTTTGCAGGTCACGGATACGCAGATCATCGACGCTTCTCAACGCCGTTATCCGGAACGACTCGGCGAAAAAGAAATCGAGGCATGGCAGCCCGCTTTGGTGGACGAGCGCATGACGTATTATTTGGACGGCGCAATCGAGCAAACAAAGCCCGACTTGATCGTTCATACGGGCGACTTCGTTTACGGTGAGTTCGACGATAGCGGCAAAATGTTGGAACGCCATATCGCGATTATGGAAAAATACGGAATCCCTTGGACGCTCGCGCTCGGTAATCACGAACGCGAAACGAAGTTGGGCGTTGATCGGCTGTGTAAGGCGATCAAATCCGCACCGCATTGTTTGTTTAAGTCGGTCAACGAGGTAGACGGCGAGCGGTTAGAGGGGAACGGCACGTTTTCGATTTTGTTGGAACGGGACGGCGTGCCTTCGGCGATTCTGTATATCTTGGATTCGGGGTGCGGCACGACGGAGTGCCCGGGAGGAATTCACGAACGGCAGAGAAAGTGGCTGAAAGCGACGGCTAAGCGGTATAGCGGAATCCCGTCGTACGCTTATTTTCATATCGGTCCGTTGGCAGGAATCCGCGCGGCGGAGAAATACGGCTATCGTTTCGAACCTTTTCAACCGATTGCAATCGAGGGAAAGGGTGATTTCGGTTATTGGGGGGAGCGCGTGTTCGAGCAACACTGTATCGACGGGGACGGTTCGTTAATGCGGCTGTTCGAAGAGATCGGTGTTAAGGGCGTTTTCCTCGGGCATTTCCATAAACTCAGCGCAAGCATGCGCTACGGCGCGTTGCGTTTGACCTACGGGTTAAAGACGGGGGAATACGACTCTCATCTTCCCGATCGCTTGGGAGGCACGTTGTTGCAGTTCCCGACGAACGGAGAAGAGGGCTTTTCCGTTGAACATATCGCAATAAAAAAGGGGTAGTCATATGCAGGTACGAAATCAGACTTATCTCCGTATGAAGAACAAAGAGGATATCATAAATCTGTTGCGAGAGCAAAGCCGTTCTTATTCGGACATAGCGCGCGTGTTAAGACTGTCGAATACGGCGGTCGGAAAGATTGCGGACGATTTGATCGCACATAATTTAATTAGGAGAGAAAGCGACACCAAGGGGCGCACGGGAATCACGCTTAGCATTAACGCGGATTTCGGGTATATTCTCGCGGTGGACCTTTCCGGACGGGATATCAATATTTGCGCGGCGGATTTCGAGAGCAAGATTTTGCTTCGGCGGAACATTTCGGAAGTCGTCAGTTTCGAGCGGAGCGATTTCGATCGCGTGATCCAAACCGTGCGCGAAATGACGGAGAGTGAACTTTTGCGCGATCGGAAACTTTGCTGTATCAGCGTCGCGACGCCCGGCAAACTGAAAGATTCGGGCGAATTTTTGTTGAATCCCCGGTTTAAAGGCTTTGAAAACGTTTCCATTAAAAAGGTGTTGCGTGAAACGTTCGGCTGTGACGTCGTGGTCAAGAACGACGTAAACCTCGCAATGGAGGGGGAAAAGACGTACGGTTCTGCCTTGGGCGACGCGAAAAACGCGTTGATGTTGCACGTTGACGTCGGAACGGGTGCTGCATTGATGCTGAACGGAAAAATCTACGAGGGCAATCACGGATTCGCCGGGGAAATCGGCTATTTTAAGTTGAATATGTTCTCCGCCGAAGCGGACAGTTTCGATAATCTGAGTTATTCTAATTTTTACGACAGCGTTTCGCTCTATTCCGCGCTTTCGATTTTGCGCAGAGAAGTTCAGAACGGAGCGGACGGCTATCTGAGAGAGTACGTAACGGAAAAGGGAATTGCTCCGTACGAACTTTCCATTCGCACGATGATCGCGGCATACCGCGAGGGCGATCCGCTGACGCGAAAAGTCGTGAACGCTTCCGGACGAATCATCGGGACGGTTGCGGCGAATATCGCGGAATTTTTGGACGTGGATATCGTCGTGTTAAACGGTTCGGTGATCGAGTTGGGCGATCCGTTTTTGAGCGTAGTCGCCTCTTACGTAGAGGGGAAAACCGTACGGTATTCGAGTTTAATGGAAAACGCAACGTTGATGGGATCGATCAATGCAGGGCTGACGCAAGCCTTTTTGAATAATTTTTAGGAGTATTGCATGAATACAGTGGAGTTGTGCGAGCGCGAGCTTGCCGCATATATGCGTCGAATGACGGGAAAAACGGGGAAAATCGCATTAGTTGCAGGGGAAATCGACGATTTGTTCGCGGAGCATTACGTCATTGCGGTAAAGGAAGGGCGCGGTGAAATTCGGGCGAATCGTCCGCGCGCGCTTCTTTTGGGCGTGTACGATTTTCTTCGTCGTTGCGGTTGTCGGTTCGTTCGCCCGGGGAAAAACGGAGAGGTGATTCCCTCCAAGGCTCTTTCCGAAATCACGGTTTTTGCGGACGTAACGCCGACAAACCGTCATCGCGGAATCACCATCGAGGGGGCTGTTTCCGTTGAAAACGTTTTGGATTTGATCGAGTGGGCACCCAAGGTCGGGTTTAACAGTTACTTTATTCAATTCCGTACGGCGTTTGAATTTTTCAACCGTTGGTATTCTCACGAAAACAACGCGACGCTCGCACCCGAGCCGTTTACCCAAGCGGACAGCGAGCGGTTTGTCGCCCGAATCGTCGGAGCGATCAAGGAGCGCGATATGATTTATCACGCCGTCGGGCACGGTTGGACGGCTTCCTGCGTCGGAATCGATTCCAACGGCTGGAAGGGCGTAAAGGACGAGTTGACGGACGAGCAACGGAAAATGCTCGCGGAATTGGACGGAACGAGAAAATTCTTTCACGATATTCCGTTAAATACGCATCTTTGCTATTCCAATCGAACGGTGCGCGAGCGCATGGCGGAAAAGGTCGTTTCTTACGCCGCGGAACACCTGGAAATCGACGTTTTGCACTTCTGGTTGGCAGATGATTCCAATAACGTCTGCGAGTGTGAGGCGTGCGGCAAAAAACGGCTTTCGGATTGGTACGTCATGATGCTGAACGACATCGATCGCCGCATGAGCGCGATCGGGCTCAAAACTAAAATTTGCTTTTTGGTGTATTTGGATTTGTATTGGCCGCCCGAAACCGAGCGGATCGAGAATCAAGATCGCTTTATCATGATGTTCGCGCCCATTTTCCGTTCGTATGAAAAGCCTTACGATTGTTCGGAGTCCGGGCAGGACTTGGAATACGTCAAGAATCATGTGGCGTATCCGCATACGACGTCCTCTTACGTGCGCTTTTTGCGGCAGTGGAAAACGCTGTTTTCGGGGGATAGTTTCGACTTCGATTATCATTTGATGTGGGATATCAACCGCGATTTCGGCGGTGAAATTCTCGCGGACGTTTTATATCGCGATATCCGTTCGTTAGCCGAATTGAAGTTGAACGGCTTTATGAGTTGTCAGATTCAGCGCGCGTTTTATCCGAACGGATTGGCGTTTTACGTAATGGGACGCGCGTTGGAGGACGGCGAGGCTTCTTACGAAGCGTTGCGTTCGGAATATTACACCGCGGCGTTCGGGAAAAACGCGGCGTTTGCTTCGCGTTTTTATGAGGAGATCGAGAAAGATATGCTCTTTTCTTACATGAAAGAAGAAACGAGCTGTGTGGAGGCGTTACCCGGAATGATCAAGGCGCAGACTTTTATTCGGGAAACGCTTGCGGCGTTCCCGACGGACGCGGAAGACGAAACGCGAGCGGAAAGTTTGGCGTTGTTGCGGTTCGTCGCGGAAAATATATTGCGCTTGGCGCGTGTGTTGGAATTGAAGATTACGGGGGCGGCGGAAACGGAAATCGCCGCCGCGAACGAAGAACGCAAGGAGTTTTTCAATCGGAACGAACTGCGTTTTCAACCGTACGCGGACGGGTTTTATACGAATATGATCGTGGACGGAATCGTTTCCGCGAAGGAGATCGGCATTTATGCAAAATAACGGAATGAAGTGGATTTGGCTGAAAGAAGAAAAAGAGGGCTATGCGGAGTTTTTATCCGAGTTTTCGTTTTCGGGCGGAAATGCCGGACTGAAAATCAGCGCGGATCGGCGCTATGCGGCGTTCATTAACGGACAATTTGCGGCGAACGGACAGTATGCCGATTATCCCGAACATAAGAGCGTGGATTGCGTCGATATTACTTCTCTTTTGCGCGTCGGTAAAAACGAGTTGCGGATTATCGCGTTTCACTCCGATGCGGATTACGCCGTGGCGCGTACGATGACTGCGTGCGCAGCGTTTGAAATTACTGCGGACGGAGCGGTAATCGCTGCGTCCGGGGAAGAAACGTTGTGCCGCTCCGCTTGCGGCTATTTTACGGGAGATCTCGTTTCGCCGCAGATCGGAAAGGGATTCGGTTACGATTTTACCGCTTCTCCAAAAGAATGGGAGAAGTGTCGCCTCGTCGATTGCGGATTTACCGAAGAGGCTCGTCCGAATTTGCGTTGCTCGGTCTTAGAACCGTTAGCCGAGCGTGTGGTAGCGCAAGGGGTTTTTGCTTATCGCGGCGGAGAAACCGCAGGGGAACGGGCGCAGAACGCTTGGATGTCCCCCCTTCGCTTTTTCGATATGACGGGAGAAAACCGTCTGTTGCGCGCAGACTTGGCTTCGCCCGTCCGTTTTTCGGCAAAGGGCGGCGACGGTATTTACGTGTTAGCCGATTTTGGGACGGAACGAGCAGGATACCTTTCTTTGTCGGTATCCGTTCCGACTGCATGCCGTGCGATTTTGGCATGGGGCGAGCATCTCGCGGATTTACGCGTGCGCGCCGCGGTCGGTCCGCGTAATTTTGCGTCTGCGTTGATGCTGAACGCAGGGGAAAACCGTTTGGACGATTATTTGCACCGTTTGGGGTGTCGGTATCTTTGTTTATACGTGGAGAGTGAAACGGCGACGGTCGAACGGTTGACGATACGTCCGTTCGAATATCCTTTCCGCAAAATCGAGCGCAAATGCGATGATCGTCTTTTACAGAAAATTTACGAGGTGGGAGAACATACGCTGCGGCAATGCGCGCACGAGCATTACGAAGATTGCCCTTGGCGAGAGCAGGCACTCTACGGCATGGATTCGCGCAATCAAATGTTGTTCGGGTATAGCGTTTTTGAAGAATACGAACTGCCGCGCGCAAGTTTACGCTTGATGGCGTATTCCGTTCAGTCGGACGGACTGATTGATTTATGCGCGCCTTCTCGCGCCTCCATTACCATTCCGTCTTTTTCGGTCTATTGGATGATCGCGTTGTGTGAAAACGCAGAGGCGGATTACGACGAAGCGTTCGTTCGGGAAATGCTCCCGTATGCAGAACGAATGTTGAGCGTCTTTCAATCGCGCACGGGAGAATACGGCGTTTCTGCATTCGTCGAACCGCGCTATTGGAACTTCCACGAATGGTCGGAAGGGTTGGACGGCGACGTGATTTTCAGAAGCGATCCGATCGAACCGTACGGGGACGGCGTTTTGACGGCGTTGGCCTTGTCTGCGGCAGAGGGAATCGCCCGTTTGGAGAAAAAGGTCGGTAATTTTGCGGCGGCGGAGCAATACGCGGCTTATGCGGATTCGCTCGCGAACGGACTGTCTTATTATTACGGGACAGAAACGGGGTTGTACGCTTCCTTTTTGAAAAACGGCGCGCCCGTCGGGTATCACGCTTACGCGCAAGCGGTTTATCTTTTGACCGATCGAATTTCTTTCGAGCGCAGAACGCGTATGTGTGAGGAACTGAAAAATCCGACGGTTACGGTTAACTTAACGCTTGCGGCGTTGCAGGCGAAATACGAGGCGATTTTACGCACGGACGGCGACGTCGATTATTGTGTCGACGATATTTGTTCGATTTTCGGAAAGATGCTTTTTTCGGGCGCAACGTCGTATTGGGAAACGGAAAACGGAGAGGCTGATTTCGATGATGCAGGCAGCCTTTGTCACGGTTGGTCGTCGGTGGCGTGTTACGTTTTCAATCGTTGTAAAATTACGAAATAGGGTTTATTTATGGTACGGTTTCACGGTTATTTCGGGAACGGCGCGATTTTGCAGCGCGGCGCGCCCGTTACGGTTAAGGGGTATGCGGACGGCGCGGTCGTTGTAACGCTTTCGGGTGGCGCGTATTCCGAGAAAAGGGAAGCGGTTGCCGAAAACGGCGCGTTTTCCGTTTGGTTTTCTCCGTCGGACGACGTGAAGAGCGTTTTTACGTTGTCCGCGCGTTGCGGAAACGAAATTTGTTCTGTTTCCGTTCGGTTCGGGGACGTTTATCTTGCGACGGGGCAATCCAATATGTCGTACGTGCTCGCCGCGACGGAATCGTACGAAACCTGGTTAGAGCGTGCCGCGCACGCGGACGTTGCGGTGCTCGATCTCGTCGAACCGCCGTTTAACCGTTTGTCCGATGTGACGCGTCCGGCGCTTCCGTCGGACGATTTTTGTCGTCCTTACGAGTGGATTACGGGAAAAGGTGACTTGTCGCACGTTTCCGCACTTTCCGTGCAGACGGCGGTGCTTTTGAGTGAACGGCGCGGCGTACCCGTCGGCGTGGTGCATACGGCGATGGGCGGATTGAGTGTCGAGGCGTATTTGAAACGGGAATCCGTCGAGGCGAACGAAGAAGTGCTTTCCTTTTTGAAGAGCACGGAACGGTACTGTACGGTTGAAGATTATAATCGGGCGGGCGACCGAAATTATACGCAGATGTGCGGCGTTTGGAACGAGAAGATCGCGCCCTTGCTTTCTTTCCGCTTTGACGGAATTATTTGGTATCTGGGCGAGAGTGCCGCGTGGAATTTTGCGTTTGCCGAGGGATTTCGGAAGCAAATGAATTTATTGATCGGCGATTTTGCCGAGAGATTCGGGGAGATTCCATTTATCGCCGTTCAGATCGCGCCCGAATATTATCCGTACGGCGACCGTTACGGGTATTTATACGTGAACGAAGCGTTGACCGAAATTCAGCGCGATTTTGATCGGGTTGTTTCCGTTCCGATCTACGATATCGAGCCGCGTTGGTTAAAGCCGAACGGCGAATTGTATTTTCATCCCATTCATCCCGTCAATAAAGCGCCGATCGCCGAGCGGATCGCACGCGCGTTGGAAGAAAAAGAACCGCGTTATCCCGAAATCGGGGCGGTTACGTTCGGAGACGGAAAAGCCGTTTGTAAAATCGAGCGTGCAGGGACGGGAATGAGCGATGGCGCGGTGCGCGGTTTTACGCTCGCCGGGAAAGACGGAAAATATTATCCGGCAGAGGCGCTCGTCGTTGCTCCCGATACCGTCGATGTTTGGTCGGAAGACGTGCCTGAACCGACGTTCGTTACGTACGCTTTTATGCAATATCAAGAATTTTGCGATTGTCGCCGCAAGGACGGCGCGCCGCTTTTGCCCTATCGTTCGGTAAAAGAACCCGTGCGCGAGGGATATTGCTTTCCGCCCGCGTATTTGACGCCGGGTGCGTCCGCGGTGTATGAAAGTTGTTTCGGTTGGCAGGTGGGAACTTGTCGAAGAACGGCGATTTGGAAGAAAGGAGAAATATACGACGCAAGCCCCGTAACGGTCGAAGTTACGGCGAACGCCGTGGTTTGCCGTGCGGAGCCGTCGCTTGAAAAATATTGCTTGTTCGGCATTTCGCCGACGCTTTGTCTGTCCGGGCACAAAAGCCATATCGCGGACTATGGGTATTGGAATTTTGCGCTGTCCGCCGACGGGGAAGCGGAGTTTTTAGGCGTGTTGGCGAGAGCCGCCGACGGCGAAGTGTTCCGCTTTGCACTTTATAACGGAACGGAGCAAGCGGACTCCGTGCCTCTTTTTCAAAAGGAGCGCAGACTTTCGGTTTCGTTAGAACGGGGATTGCGCGGAGATTCCGCTCCCGTCGAATTTTCCGCGGAACTGAGGCGTTCGTTCGTGCAGACGGAATTTCTGTTCCGAGCAAAAGAACAAGTATCGGTTACGCTTCGTGCGCTTATGCTTTCCGATTGCAACCGATCGTCCGCAGGGGGAACCGTGCAGAGCGGCGTTGCGCGCGCGGATATTACGTTGCCCGAAACAAAAGGATAAAATCGAATGAAAGAGTAGCCGTCGGCTGCTCTTTTATGTCTCTAAGGAAAAGTCACCGGTAATGCCGGTGACTTTGGGGGATAGATATGAATGAGAGTTCAAATCTTTTTGTGATTCCGATAAAACGCTTATGAATCTGCTTTTGAGATAAGTAAATTCGCTTGCAATTACGGAAAAAAGGCGATATCCCTAATAATTGATAGGCAGTTATTATATCGATCGTTTAATAGGTTGCGCCACTGTAATAAAAGGTTAGCGTTACTTTAAAGGCTTTGATTTCATAATTAAAAAGGTTATTTCCTTTAAATACAAAATACATTTTGCCGAAATCGCTGATTCGATTTAAATTTATAGTAAAGGCATAGTTTTTATCCCCTTCTTCTGAAGTGTCGCCTTCAGCAAACTTATCATGCCCGTCGGCTGTATTTGCTGCGTAGAAATGCATTGCTGCATTTCCGTAATGCGTAAAATTAAACGAAACGGTTACGTCTACTTTGTCATATCCGTTTTCAAGCAACCATTGCGGCTCGTTTTCGATCGTTTCGCCCGTTATCGGGTGAGTGTCTACGCCGTTGTAAACGATCTCTTTTGTTTCTTTGTATGTAATGGTATATTTTTCTTTCAAGATTTTTACTTGCTTTTTGGGGTGGTTGGTAATATACTTTTGCGGTTTTTCAAAGTGAAAGGTGTCGACGTCGATTTCAAAAACGCCGTCGTTGTATAAAAACGAATCGTCGGTTGAAGAAAATGCAATTTGTCTTGCTTTGCCCAAAACGTCCGTATAGTATTTGTATTCCAGCATAAAAGTAGACGGATTATAACACATTGCTACGTATACGTCTATATCTACGATACTTGCAAAACTATAAAAAGTGCCTGGCTCGCATTTGGAATAGTCTAGTGTAAACGATTGTATTATTTCATTGGTTTGGTCGGTAAGAGAGTGAAGCACTTCGGTATCCGTTTCCGTGCAGTTTGCCGTCCAAGTTTGTTCTAAACTGTCTTCAACCGTGGCACTGACGCCTGCCGTTAATCCCGGTGCGGCGGCTGCCGTAATCGAACCGGTAACAGAACTGCTTAAAGCGGAATGTATCGTATTGTTTGTCGTCTTTTGCAAGGTATTCGTGTAAGTTTTTTCAATCGTTTGTTGGTTGCTTTGCTTGATCGAAACGTTGAGATTGCCGAAAACCGGCATAGAGTTCGTGTATTCAAAGGTGTAAAGGTCGTGCAAAATAAAGTTTTTAACTCTGCCTAAATAAACTACGTAACAATAATTGTCGTCGTCATACCAACTGTCCACGGTTTTTTCGCTATGCTGACCTTGCGCGATAACCGTTTGTGCCGAAATAAGTTTGTTTCCTTCGCTTTGTTCGCAAACGGCGTAAGCGATCGCCTCGGATTGCTTGTTGTTGAGATCGTTTTTAATTGATTGTAAAAGGGTATGCACGTAATTGATGCCGCCTTCGCTGATAAATAGAAACAGCATGACGGCGGCGACTAAGAAACAAAGTGTTTTTAATGCTTTTTTCATGTTTTCTCTCCTTTGTGAAAATTTCCGTTTATAATAAAAACCGCGAGCAAAATAATCTTTTTAGCGCGCGGTTTTAAATATTTTAATATTTTAAACTTTTTTAACTTTGTTTAAAAGCATATTGTAGTAAGTCGTTGGCTCGTCGGTATAAATTGCGTATCTTGCACCGTTAAGTGCGAAACCGAGTACGTTTTTTTGCATTATGGGTGCTTCAACGTTTGCAATATTGCCAGAAAAAGATACGGTTTTAAAAACTTTTGTGCCGGATATCGCAACACCGTGAACGCGTCCGTCAGACTCGATAGTGATATAAGTTTTGGAATATACCCGGAAGTATAAAGCTAAAAATACGCAGCCGCAGAGTATAACCATAACGCCTGCTATTATAAATATAAGGCTAAGCACTTCATAAAGCGCAATTTCGTTTAAAACGGATTGAGGGGCATAAAAATTGTTATGAGATCTTAAATCGTCTGCCAGACCGGTGAACTCGCCCGAAAGAATAAATAAGCATATTCCCAGTACTGCGAAAACTAAGGCTATGATAGTGTAGGTAGTTAATAATTTTTTGCATTTAGGTGAAGTCATAATTTTTTTCTCCTTTATAGTTGTTGTGCTATTGCTTGACGATGATAAAGCGTAGGTGAAAATTCTTCGCTTATTTTTATGAACATTGTAGTATTGTAGCCGTGTTTTAATGAAAAACACGGCTTTTGTTATGAGAAAAAAACATCGGCAATGTCGGCGTTGCCAAAAAAAGCTTTAGCTTCAAGCATAAAAAATTCTATACAAAAAGCTCCTATGTGCTAAACGGAATGAGGCTCACAACCGCATTGAGAAGAGTAATTAGGCGGACGTCGTAATGAAAAATCAAAATAACGACACATTCAGTTTAGCACAAGGTAAATATCGTTGGGGGATAAATGTAAAACAAATCAAACAGCAAATTCATTCTATTTATTGACAACAGAAGTTAATTCTTAGGTTGCGTTGCTAAGTTGAACGATAGTTCGGCTTGGAATTTGCTTTATATATGGTGAGTGTTGCATTACGATGGCGTTTTTAAGGTGCGGTTTTTGTGGGGAAGTGAACAAAAGTCGTGAGATTGACGAAAAAACAGTCGTTTTTTCGGTATGCTTGCGCTTTTTAAGAGGTGTTTTTCGAGTGGTTTTACGAAAAATGTCGAAAAACGGCGAAAAATTGAGAAAAACTGTTGTCTGTTGTAAGATAATAAAAAATAAATTAAAAAACTTTCGTTATTTGTCTAAAAATACTTGCAATTGAATTGATGTGTATTGTAGAATAAAAATGATATTGAAAAACAAGGGGGAAAGTAATGAAAAATTCAATCGTTATTTTACAAGAAAACGTTGCATTTGCAAAAGAATTGGCAGGGCTTTTTGAAGCAAGCGGCTTGTATGAGGTTTCGGGAATCGCGCATGACGGAATCAATGGTTTAAAAACGATAGAGGAAAAGCGTCCGAATTTCGTGATTATGGATTTGCTTTTGACCGGAATAGACGGTTTAGGTGTGCTCGATTGTATCAACGAAAAGAAGATAGAAACGAAAGTTATTATTTTAAGTTCGCTAATGCGAGAAGAAATCGTCACGCAAGCGATGAATAAGGGCGCGCGTTATTACATGGCAAAGCCGTTCAATTTTGAATTATTAAAGCAGCGAATGAGCGCGATTGCCGAAGGTGGTTCTTTTACGGAAGATAATTCCGTCCACGAAGTGAGAAAAATAAGTTTAGAAGAAAAGATTAGTCGAATTTTTATCAACGTAGGAATTCCTCCGCACATAAAAGGTTACAGTTATTTACGAGAGAGCGTTAAGTTGGTAATAAAAAATCCTAACGTTATCAATCATATTACAAAAGAGTTATATCCGCAGGTCGGGGAATATTTCAACACGACGGCAAGCAAAGTAGAGCGAGCGATTCGTCATGCAATCGAAGTGGCATGGAATCGCGGCAGAATCGAGAGTATTAACCAAATACTAGGAGTACGGGCATACGTTGGCGCAGAAAAGCCGACGAACGGCGAATTTATCGCCTTAATTGCCGACAAAATGCTGTTAGAGGAGAATTATTGAACGAGTTATTTTGTGCAACATATCGAGAACGATGTTGTTCGATTATGGGAATGAAAGCGTAAAGTATATACATATGTTGGTAAGCATACCGCCGAATGTAACAGTATCGGGATTTATGGGGTATTTGAAAGGAAAAAGTACAATGATGATATTCGAGCGATATGCTAAATTAAAGTATAAATATGGAAGTAGGCACTTTTGGAGTCTCGGATATTATGTAAGTACGGTAGGGCACAACAAGCAAGCCGTGCAGAAATATATACAAAACCAAGAAAAAGAAGATATAATAACAAATCAGGTAAGCTTGGTAGAGTACTATGATCCGTTTGGCGAATGGATAGAGCAATATACAAAGAATAAAAATAAAAGTAAAAAATAAAAAAAGATAACGGCTTGCTTGATGCGGTAGGCGAGTCAAGATAGTGCTTAAGCACTTGCCGTTATCATCCCATTCAGGGGTTAAGCTAAAGCTACTACTTTAGTGGTGGATAGTTACTATGAGAAAAGATACGGGCATTGGTTGTGGAAACGTTTAGAAAGAGCATGCGTTGCTTGCTCTTTTTTACGTGCTTAAAGTGTGTAAGGTTTTGCGGTATTTGCCGGGAGGCATTCCCATAAATTTCCGAAATTGGCGGTTAAAATAAATTTCGTTTTCAAAGCCGCAAGTAAAGGCGATCTCCTTGATGCTGCGATTGGTTTCAAAGAGAAGAAGGGCGGCGGCATTCATGCGCTTTTGCAAAATATATTGTTGCGGAGGAATCCCGAATTGCTGGGTAAACAGATTGGAAAAGTAAGTCGAATTTAAGAACATGATCTCGCTCAGTTCTCTGTTAGTGATGCGGTGATGGTAATGCTCGTCGATATATTGCAGAACGGGAATAAAGCGCTCTGCTTTCAAAGAGGAAAAGTCCTCGCGATCGGGTAGAAAACGAGAAAAAAGATAGCGGATCAAACCGTCGCTCGCAACCGATTCGGAAAGCGTCAATTCCCGATCGGGATCTTGGGTGATCGCAACCAATTTTCGGAACACCGTTTCGTCTATCGGATATGCGGGAATCTTGTATTCGGGATTGCAAATGGTCAAATAGTTTACCGTTGTGATGTCGATATTAAAGTGGACCCAATAATGGAGCAGACGCTCGTCACAATCGGCGTCTACGACCGAGAATGCCGGGATAAAGTACAGATTCCCCGGACTGAATTCCAAAACTTTGTCTTGTAAATAAACCATTGCGTGTCCGCGGACGACGTAATACATTCTGTAATAAGGGAAAAGCGCGACGCCTTGACTCCACCAAGAGCCGACTTCCGCAAAACCCGATTCCATGATTTTTAATTCGGAGCGTTCAAACGGATTCGGTGCGTGATTCATAGAAAAAATGTTTAAAAATCCTTTTCTTTTATTATTGCATAAAGGGACGGAATTTGTCAACGGAATGAAAAGATTCTTTTTGCGTAAGAATAGAATAATGTTAAAAAATGTCATAAAATATAACAAGTTTAGTCAAAATTCTGTAAATAGGATAATTTTATCTTAAAATTTTACATTGTCATTCCGTGAGAACGGTGATATAATAAAGGAAACTTGATAAAAAATGTGATTTCTTTGTTTTTTACGGACGGAATCGCTCGGTTGGATCGAACGGGTAATAAAATAGGATTACGCGTAAAAATAAAAACAAAAAAGGAGATTGGTGAATGCGGAAAAATTGGTTAAAGCCGATTGCTTTTGCTGTTTGTCTGACGGTTTTCTTGACGGCGTTTTTTTCTTTCGGCTGTCAAAAAGAGGAAGAGCCTTCTTTTAATGCGGCGGACTATCCGTTTTACACGGAAGATTACACTTCGCTTACCTACGGGCAAACGGCGTACGAAGCGGCGATGGCACAACCGTATTGGTTGGGAAACGTGATGTATAACGAACTGACGTTACCTCTTCGTTACGATAGCGGAGAAGCGTATGCCAAACTTTTGTACGCGCCGTTAAAGGTCGTTTGCGTCATGGATCAAAAGTTGAAAATTACTTATGAAGAGGGGACGGATTATGTTGTCGATCGGGAAAATCGGCGACTGACGATTCCTGACGGCTCGTCGATTCCTCTTTTATCTGAGGGCGCGGACGCCGGCGTGAATCCGCCCGACGGCTATGAGTATACGACGGGTATGCCGGACGCTTCGCGGCTTTACACGATTTGGGGCGGCGGAACGCCTTACGTTTATACCGAGAGCAGTTATTTCTATGCGAAATATCTCTCCGTGACGTACGCTTACGACGTGTCGGCGTTGCCGAAAAACTTGTTTAATTCTTACGACGTCACTTATTTATATCGTACGCGCACAAAGTTGGAGTCAAAGCAAGATATCACGGTGGCGGTTTTAGGCGACAGTATTTCGGAGGGGTGCTCTTCTACGGGAGATTCGCTCAAAGTAGAACCGTATACGCCTTGCTACGCGAAGCAGATTAAGGCGGAATTGGAACGGATTTACGGCGGAAACGTCAATCTCGTCAACGCGGCGAAAGGCGGAACGAAGAGCGAATGGCCCTTGACGGGAGAGGGCAGCGGTGCGATGCAGAATGCGATTGATGCTGTGCCCGATCTGTGTATCGTTGCGTACGGTATGAACGATATGGGCGGGACGACCAAAAACACGTTCAAAACCAATATCGAGCAAATTATGATGAAGATCAAAGCGGCTTCTCCCGATTGCGATTTTATTTTAATCAATTCATTCCCTTGTAATCCTCTTTACGAGCAAGGGGATAACGTATTTGGAAAATACTTGAATGCGCTGGAAGAAATCTCGGCAGAAAACAACGACGGTTCCGTTAAGGTGATCGATATGCAGAGTGTGGGAAAATATTTTATGGAAACGAAGCGTTATTGCGAAATTTCGTCCAGCAACGTCAATCACCCGAACGATTTTATGCACCGCGTCTACGCGATGAACGTAATGACTGCGATTTGCAATTATAAATTTTAATTTTTTACAATGTAAAAAAGCCCCGTTTAAGGAACGGGGCGTACGGTCTTAATCGATCGAATATTGAATAAGGAGAATGGATATGAAAAAGTTATGGAAAGTTTTGGCATGTGCGCTTTGCGCGATCTTGCTCGGCACGGCGACCGTCGGGTGCGAGTATAAGCAGGGAGGCGTGGAAAACGCCGAATATACGGTTGATTTTAACCTTCCCGTTACAACGACGGCGGAAATCAAAGTATTGATTCCCGACAACGATGTCGAAAGAAAGATCATGGACGCGTTGATCAAAGGGTTTAACGAAAAATATCCGTTGATTAAAATAACGAAAAACTTCCTTACGATCACGAATTATAATTCCACGATCGTAAGACAGTCGAGTGCGGAAGTCTTGCCCGAAATTATCTGGACGAATTCTTCTAATTATTACTTTTTGATCAGTAACGGCGTCGCTCTGAATTTGGATATCTTTACGGAAGATGCCGAAAAAGCGGGCGTGTTCGATTACGACGCGGATTTTTCGGACGATTTCCGTTCGATGGGGCTTTTGTCCGGCGTCCGTTATGCCGTTCCCCGTACGGTGGATTCCGTCGTTACGTTTTACAACACGAAGATTCTTGCGGACGCAAAGGTGGATATGGCGAAAATCAAAAACGGTTGGACGTGGGACGATTTGATGGACGTTTGCGAAACGCTTCGTAAATATTACGACGCGCAAGGGAAAACGAATTATTATCCGATCGCCCCCAACCTTACGTGGGAATCCGTTGCGTGGCCCATCATCAAATCGTTGGGTGGCGAGTTGATTAACGAAAACGGAGAATTTGCGTTAACCGAAGAAATGAGCAATAAGGTCGTTGCGTTTGTGAAGAAGATGGTAGAGAAACGGTATATCCCCGATAAGAATGCGGACGCCGCAAACTTTGAAAGCGGAACGGGCGCGCTGCTTTTCCAATCTGCTTCCGTCGATAAATATGAAAATATGGCGAGCACAAAGGAAAAATTCAACGTCGTATCGTTCCCGTTGATCAACGGAGAAAATTCGGCAATCGGAAACGGCTTCGCCGGCTACGCGATCAACAAGCAGGTTCTCAAAGATCAGAACAAGTTGAACGCTGCTTGCGCGTTTATGGCGTATTTAATGAGTTACGATGGACAGCAGATTTTGACCGATTCGGAGAGTGAAAACGGCGGCGGTTTGGCGAATCCGTCCATTCGTAACGATCTTTCCGTTCTAAATAAAGATGCAAATTGGCATAAAACGTATTCGTCGTATTTGAACATCGAAGCGTATACGTACGGTGCGCAATATAAAATTTCGCTGGAATTCCTCGCGAACGTAAATGCGGAGTTTACGAGCGATATCGTGAACGCGTTGAACGTTTACGTCGGCGATTATGCGATCAGAAAGTCTGCAAACGAGGCGTATCAAGCCTTAAAGGGTGATATCGATGAGGCATTCAACAGCGTCGTCTAACGAAAAACGGAACGGTGCGGTTCGTCCGCACCGTAAATTCCCCGGTTGGAAGGCGGTTTGGCAACAAAACCGCGAGGGGTGGATGTTCGTATTCCCTCTTGTCGTCGGCTTGGCGATCTTTACGTGTTATCCGATGATACAGTCTTTGATCTGGGCGTTTTTCAATTATACGGGGGATTTATATTTTTATCCCGTCGGATTCGGGAACTTTGTCTATATGTTTACGCAAGACAAGGAATTCTGGCAGGTGCTCGGAAATACCTTTTTCTTCGCGTTAATCAATTTGCCGTTGACGTTGGTAACGAGTTACTTATTGGCGTGTTTGGTCAATACGTCGTATAAATTTACGGGATTTTTCCGCGTCGTCTATTATTTGCCGTGTATGATTCCGGGCGTTGTTTCCGGACTGTTATGGAAAGATATTTTTTCGCAAAACGGAATTTTCAATCATTTGCTCGCGACGTTCGGGGCACACAGCGATTTCTTTGAAAGCGCGAATTCGTTCGTCGCGATCGGTTCGATTTTTTTGATGAATCTTTGGAGCATCGGCGGTGGAATGATTTTGTGGTTGTCCGCGTTTAAATCCATTCCGGTGCAACTTTACGAATCCGCGAAGATCGACGGTGCCGGTATGGTGCAGCGGTTTTGGCATATTACCATTCCGATGAGCATGCCGATGATTTTCTTCAACATCGTGACGGGAATGATCGGAACGTTGCAATATAACGGAACGATGACGTTCGCGCTAAACGGAAAGGGCGTGGATAACGCGCTTTACATGATGGGTGTAAAGATTTACAATACGGCGTTTGTAGAGGGCGGCGGCAAGTTCGGGTATGCGAGTGCGCTTTCCTGGTTCTTGCTCATTGTAGTTGCGATTCTGACCGCGTTTACTTTTTGGATTCGTAAAAAGGCGAATAAGGGGGAAAGTTTCTGATGGAAAAAGACGTAACGTTAAATTTATCCCGATACAATCGGAAAAAAAAGCGGTCACAAACGGCGTTCAAATACGTTGCTCTCGCAATTATGGTGATATGCGGCTTGATTTTGATCTTCCCGTATTTCTTCATGGTCATGAAGAGTTTGATGTCGATGGAAGAGGTTACGAGCGGTGAGATTGTTTTGATTCCGGCTGCTCCGCAGTTTTCAAACTATGGAGAAATTTTACGGGACAGCGGTTATATTTCCGCATTTTTCAACACGATGTCGGTTATCGTCTTTAACGTAATCGCCGTGCCGCTTTCCGCAACCTTTATTGCATTCGGATTTGCGCGCTGTAAGTTTATCGGCAAAAACGCGTTGTTTGCGTTTATGCTTTCGACAATGATGCTTCCGTCGGTCGTGACGCAAATTCCGCTTTACGTGCTTTATTCAAAGATCGGTTGGCTCAATACGCTGTATCCTCTGACCATTCCGAATATCACGGGCGGCGGCGCGATCTACATCTTTTTGGCGCGGTCGTTTATTCAGAGTTTGCCGACGGATATCGATGAGGCGGCGAAGATCGACGGCGCCGGATCGTTGCGGCGGTATTTCTTTATTACCTTGCCGCTGTGTAAGCCGATCATCATTTATATTATGGTTAACGTGTTCAACGGTGTTTGGGGGGATTATTACGGACCGCTCGTTTGGCGACTGGACGACAATTTCCCCGCTACCCTCGCGTATAAGGTATTTTACCTTCTTACGAACAGCGTTGTGGCGAACGATTCCGTTCATATTCGTATGGCGGCAGGAGTGGTTATGAGTATCGTCCCGGCGGTGTTGTTCTTTATATTCCAAAAGCAACTGATCGAGGGCGTTGCGATGGATGGATTGAAAGGATAAAAGGAGGAGTGCATGAAAAAGAAGAAAAATTTGTTGCAGACGACGGGGCTTTGCCTTGCCGCGCTTTTGGCGGCAACCGCTTGTACGCCGAGCGAGAGTATGAGTCAATTGAAATACGATACGCGCGGACTGACGCCGCAAGAATACAGCATCGCCAACCTTACTGCGGTTGACGATTACGGCAGAACGGTGGAAGTTGTTGATCCTACCGATACTGAGAAACGGTACGTCGGCGTGTTCTACTTCGTTTGGTTGGGCGAACAGGGAATGACGGGTATTTACGACGTCGATAAATTGGAAAAGTTGGGGGATGATTCTCCTCTCTACGATCCGAACAATACGACGGAAAGTCCCGTGCATCAATTCCATTTTGCCAGCGAACCGCTGTTCGGGTATTATTCGATGAAAGATCCGTGGGTGGTCGCAAGGCATATCGAAATGTTGACGATGGCAGGCATCGATTATCTGTTGTTCGATTGTACGAATACGGTGGTTTACCGCGACGCGGTGACCGTAGTGTTGAAAACGTTGCAGAAATTTCAAGCGCAGGGGTGGAACGTTCCGAAAGCCGCGTTTTACACGAATTCTTCGTCATTATCGACGGTCGGAAGTATTTATCGGACATTTTACACGTCGGGCGAATATGACGACGTATGGTTTCGTTTCGAAGAGGACGAGCGTCCCGTAATTGTCGGCGTTTCCACCGAGAACGGGGGCGCGACCGATCAGACGGATATTTCGCAGTTTATTCCGACGGATAGCGAGTTGTATCGGTATTTTAATTTTTATGAATCGCAATGGCCGTCTGCATCGGCAAGGAACGAGGAAAAGGGGTTGCCGTGGATGCAATGGGCGGCACCCTCTCCGCACGACAACGGAAATGCTTCGGTTTCGGTTGCGCAACATTCTTGGTCGAGCGTATTTTTCTCCGATCAACTTCCGAATTCCTCGCGCGGCTACGACGGTTCGGGCGGAAAGACGGAAGATTGGAAGAAAGGCTCTAATTTCCAATGGCAATGGGATTCCGCGTTGCAATATGCCGAGCACGGTATGGTACGGAATATTTTGGTTACCAGTTGGAACGAGTGGACGGCGATCAAATACAAATCGGGCGATCCGCTTTATCCCGATACGCCGAGTGGCTATACCGGCAAGAGCATTTGGTTTGTGGACGATTACGATGCGGAATATTCGCGTGACGTCGAGCCGGGCAGGGTGTACGGCGACGGTTTCTATATTCAACTTGCGGCAAACACGCGCAAATTCAAGGCGAAAACGGCAACCAAGTATAAAATGGCGACGAAAACAATTGCCGATCTCTCCGATTTTGCCGCATGGAATAACGTATTTACCGAATACGCCGATTTTGCCGGCGACGCCATGGCGCGTGATTTTGCTAACGCCGCTGGTGTGGAGCATACTTACGTTGACAATTCCAACCGCAACGATATCGTTACGATGAAAGTTACGCACGATGCCGAAAACGTCTATTTCTACGTAAAGACGGTCGATCCGATCACCGATTATAACGGAACGGACGAAAATTGGATGAATATTTTGATTTCCGCAGGCGATACGACCGATTCGTTTGCAGGCTTTAATTACGTGATCAACCGTAAGCCGACCGCGAACGGAAAGACTTCTGTGGAAAAATGTTCTGCTAACGGTTGGAATTGGCAGAACGTCGGCGAGGCGGATTATTTCGTTTCAGGAAATCAAATGGTAGTGAGAATTTCGCTCGCAACGCTTGGTTTATCGGCAGATAACATCGCTCTTTCGTTCAAGGTTGCGGATAACGTGCAAAAGCCGTCCGATATTTTAGAATATTATATTTCCGGCGATTGCGCGCCGATCGGAAGATTCGGCTATGCTTACGGGAAATAAAAAGTTTAAGGCGAGCATCGGCTCGTATAAATAAATTTTTTTAAGGAGAAAAAACATGAGTAAAACAAGAAAAACGATTTTATTGATTTTAACGCTTTGTTTGGTTGTTTCGAGTTGTTTCGGCTTGACGTTCGCGTTTGCGGACGATAAGACTGAAATTACTTTTCCAGAAACGTTCGGCACGGAAGCGTGGCAAGCGGATAACGGGAACGCCGTTCGTCTTTCGACCGGATTCGCTTCTTTGAGTTCGGCGGATTTATCGCCGTCGGAAGACGCGTTGAGGAAGGTGTACGTGTTAAGGGGCGAAACAAAATATGCTTGTACGCACGTTTACGAATGGGAGGGGAAATTGACGTTTTATTTCTTTAATACCGGGTATTCGGGAACAAGCGCGCAGAGGGGTGATCGCTTGGTGGTCGAATCCGGATTCGAGATTACCCATAACAGAACGGGTTATATTTCGACGGACGGAATGAATTACGTTTACGACGGCACGAGTTGGACCAAGGGAACGGAACTTCCCGATTCCGAAGAAAAGACTCCGCTGAGCATAAAGGGCGTATATTACACTCCCAGTTATGCCGGTTTTGCCGGGGATTGTATTTACGTCGATTTCGGCGAGTCGACCACGACCGCCGATTGGGCCGGTTGTTCGATTGACGATAAAGTCGTTTTGACCGACGCGAACGGAGTTGTGCAAACGTTGCAATATTTGGATACACAGGGAAATTATTTATTGATCAACAGATCAAAGAACGTTGCGTATGCAAAAGGCTGGACGTTGACGATCAAGAGCGGTTTTGCCATTTGTCACGCCGACGCACAGTATACGCCGGACAGTATAAAAGACCGCACGGTTGCGGCGGACGTTACCTACGTTTACGACGGCACGAGTTGGACCAAGGGAACGGGACTTCCCGATTCCGAAGAAAAGAAGCCGTTGGAGATTAAGAGCGTAAATTGCACCTTTGAAGACAATTGGTACGGAGCGAGCATTACCGTCGAATTTAACGAGAAGATCGCGAACAAAGATTGGGCGGAATGTGTCAAGGACGACGGGAAAATTATTTTGAAGGACGCGGACGGCAAGGAACAGGCATTGCAATTCATTGATTCGTTGAACAACTATTTGTTTATCAATCGAGGAAAGTCCGTGACGTACGAACGCGGATGGACGTTGACGTTTACGAGTGACTTTACCGTAAACCATACCGATCCGAGTTGGACGGTCGATGCAATTATCGGCAGCACGCTTTCGTCTGGGGCAGTCACCTATATTTACGACGGCGTTCAATGGGCAATCGGAAGTTCTCTCCCCGAACCGACGAACGTACAAGAAGCCGCCGTTCAAAGCGCGGCGATCGTTACCGGCGGTTGGTCGAACGATACACATCCTTTGATCGTTTCTTTTAAGACGAACGTAACCGAAAACTTGCACGGTTCTGTCGGCCCGTTGTTGATTGCTTCCGTCGGAAGTAAGGGCGCAATCGTTTATAAGCGGGACGGCGTAAGCGTAAGTACGAAGCAAATTTTCGGTGCAACCACCGAAATTTGGGCGTGGTTCGGAAGTGCGGAGGGACTTACCGTCAGTAAGGACACTGCGGAAATCGGCGACGTCGTTGAAATCCCGGCAGGCTTTATTTTCCAAAGCGCGGCAGGAAATTATTATCGGTTTAGCGAAGCGATTTCGTACGTTTATAACGGAACGGAATGGTTGGCAGGTAGTGAACTTCCCAATCAGCCCGAAATGTTTGAGATCGATTCTTCGGTAAAAACGCAAATGTACGTCGGCGCGGTTCAGGAGATTAAAGTGAATTCTACGCCCGAAACGGCGATCGGATTGTTTTCCTATTCTGTTTCGGACGACTCTGTTGTGAAAATTTCAAAGGACGGCGTTCTGTCCGCAGAGGCGGCAGGCAGCGTAAAGGTTACGGTAAAATGCAACGGCGTGGTAAGGACGTTGGATATTACGGTCGTTGCGGACGATGACGCGAAAGAGGGATTGGAGATTGCTTCTGATATTTCAACGTACTACGTACCCGTTTCTACGGAAGAACAAGAAACTTCTTTCTTGTCGCAGGGATATTCGTTGCAGGCGCGTTACGTTTTTAAGGACGGTTTGAAGAGTGCGGCGTTTGCCGTTACGGAAGAAGAGATCGGCTCGCTCGATTACACGACGGCAGGACAGAAACAACTTGTGGTTACCGATAAGGAAACCGGCTTTACGGCAAACGTTGCCGTGGTTGTTTACGAATACACCGAATTCGGAAGATTTAATTCCGTGGGAATCAGCGGTTATGATGTCAACGACGGAAGAAACGAAGCGGGTACGTGGAATGGCCACATGATTATTTCGATGAACAGTTATTCCACGAACGGCGCGTACATGCTGTCCACCAAGGAGTGTGGCGTGATGGCAAAATACATCGAATACACGACGGCGGACGGCAAGACCTATCTCGCGGATGAAGAAAACAGCAGATTGGGAATCTGGGTTCTGATGTCGAACATTCTTGTAATGGTGAAACCGGATGGCGCGGACGCAAACGTCGGTTACGGTTCGGAATCGCAATGGAAAGCGGATGCTTCTTATCCGTATGCTCCCATCTACAAACTTGGCGATAAGATTACCTTTAAGAAAGGCATGCCGTTCTATGCTTGGAAGGGCGAAGTCAGCGACGGCTACATGGTGGAAGGAACGGGTTGTATGATCGTCGAGGGATATTTGAGCGACGATTTCACCTATATCTGCTATGAAGAGGACGGTACAAAGAGCCTTTGGCAATATTATATGGAATATACCGATTTCACGGTAAAGGAAACCATCGAGATCGTTGCCGGCAAGGCTCAGCCGATCGGCGCGGCGAAGATTCCTTCGGACGCTACGACGGGTACGTTCTCCTACGAGCCATCCGATCCGAGCGTCGTGACCGTGAACGAAACGGGAACGATTATCGGTATGAAGCCGGGAACGGCTACCGTTACGGTAACGCTTTCGGGAGGAAAGGACGCGGACGGCAATTTGCTGCAAGATATCGTAAAGGTCGTCACGGTGACGGTCAAGCGCGGCGTTTCCAAGATTGAAGGAACGCTTTCGGTGAAGCAAAACGCAACGGTCGATCTTTCTCAGTACGAGATCACGGTCACGTATACGGACGGTACTACCGAAACGATCAAATTAAACGACAGTCGGGTTCAGGTGCAGGGTATTGATACGTCCGTCGTCGGGACGGCGCAATATAACGTTTTGATTACGCTTGACGGGCAGACCTATCGGGAAGCGATTACCGTTGACGTCACGGGCGGTTGCGGTTCTTCTTTAAGCGGAGGAATGTTGTTCGGCGTTTTGATGCTTGCCGTTGCGTTTGTGATAATCGGAAGAAAAAAGAAAGAAAACTGAAGAAAACAAAATAAAAAGGACTGCGGGGACGTCGGCAGACGTCCCCGTAACAATGCGTATAGTGCGCACGATTACAAATTATAAGGACTATGTTAAAAATTACTGAATTAAAGTGTGAATATCGCGTAAATCCGATCGGCATTGAAAGCCGCCATCCGAGATTGTTTTGGAAAGCGAAGGGAAACTCCGAGCGGCAACTTGCTTACCGCGTGATCGTCGGATCGTCCGAGCAAGCGGTTTCGGACGGAACGGGGGATCTGTTTGATACGGGAAGGGTAGTCGGTTCTGATTTTTATGCGGAATATGGCGGAAAGGCGTTGCCTTCCCGTTGTCTGTGTTGGTGGAAAGTCTTTCTTTGGTCCGAGCAAGGAATGGCGGAAAGCGAAGTTGCCTTTTTTGAAACGGGTTTGGACGCTTCCGATTGGAAGGGAACGTGGATGAGCATGCCTGCTAATTATCAAGGAGGAACGACGCTTTATCGAAAAATAATAGAGCTTCTTGCAAAACCGATTTTACGGGCGCGCGCATACGTTTGCGGTTTGGGCTATTGCGAGGCGTTCGTGAACGGTCAAAAGTTGGGCACTGCGGTTTTGAATCCTGCCGTAACCGATTATTCCCGATCGGTACTCTATTCGACGTACGATATTCTTCCCCTCTTAAAGACGGGAGATAATGTTTTCGGCGCGGAGATCGGGCACGGTTGGTTGGGTGCGAAAAAGGTTCTCGTTCAAATTTATATCGATTATGCGGACGGCGAAATAGGAGAATTCCATTCTTCGGTGAACGGCGGTTGGTGGGTAGGGGGAAGTCCTACCGTGGACAACAGTATTTACGGCGGAGAAGTGTACGACGCGCGTTTGGAAGATCCGAGCAATTGGGCGACCGTGGATTACGAGCCTACTTGGGATAAGGGGTGGATGTTTACCATTTATTCAGCCCCGCCCGAGGGAACGTTGGAAGCGCAGGAGATTGATCCGATTGAAATCGTCGATACGTATTCCCCCGTATCGATTACCGAGAAGGCGAAGGGCGTTTTCGTCGTGGATGTCGGACGGAATATTGCCGGTTGGGCGCGTATTCGCGTACGAGGCGAGCGTGGCAGTCGGATTACGTTGAAGTTCGGAGAACGATTGACGGACGACGGGTTCGTCAATCGGCTTAATCTTCGTAGTGCGCGCGCTTCCGATACCTATATTTTGAAAGGCGAGGGCGAAGAAACGTATGCGCCGCGGTTTACGTATCACGGATTTCAATATATTCAGGTGGAAATCAAGGGGGATTGCACGCTTTTGTCCATTGTCGGCGAACACGTTCACACGAACGTGCGCATTGCCGGACAATTCGAATGTTCGGATGACGAGTTAAATCGCCTTCATGCAAACGCGGTTGTGACGGAACTCAATAACGAGCACGGGATCTTGACCGATTGTCCGCAACGGGACGAGCGGTTTGGTTGGCTGAACGACTTGGGTTCGCGGTTGTTTCAGACCGTTTACAATTGCGGCATGGAGCGGTTCTTTCCTAAATTTACGAGAGATATCACGCATACGCAGACGGCGGATGGTGCGATCGGTGATACCGTTCCGTATTATACGGGCGGACGACCTGCCGATCCCGTTTGCTGCGCGTATCTGTTGATCCCCGTCATGAGTTACGTTTATTACGGCGATCGGCGGTGTGCGGAACGCGAATACGAAAACTGCAAGCGGTGGGTGAATTATTTGCTTTCCCGTTCAAACGGGTATATCATGGATTACTCGTATTACGCGGATTGGGTTGCGCCCGATTGCTTCCCGATCAAAACAGATCGCATTTACGTTTCTACCGTTTATCTCTATTGGCATTTGAAACTGATGGGAAAGTTGGCGGAAATTACGAAAAACGAGGCGGATCGCGCCGCTTATGCCTTGATGGCGGAAGAAAGCGCGCACGCTATCAACGAAAAATATTTCGACCGCGCGACGGGACATTACGCGGAAGGGACGCAGGCGGCGGATTCCATGGCGTTGACGCTCGGAATCGTTCCGAAAGAAGACCGAGAAAGAGTCGCGAAGCAGGTCTTCGAGAGCGTGAAAGAGGTAGGGTATCATTCTACTTGCGGAAACGTCGGTTATCGCCATTTGTTTTACGTTTTGGGCGATTACGGCTATGCGGAAGCCGCTCTGAAAATATTAAAAAACCCGGAGTACCCCGGTTGGGGATTCATGCTTGCCAACGGCGCAACTTCCGTTTGGGAACGTTGGGAAGAGAAAATGAGCGACGTCATGGATTCCTTCGATCATCCGATGTTCGGCAGTTACGACGCGTTTTTCTATCACTATTTGGGCGGAATCCGAATCAACGACGATGCGTTCGGTTGCGATCGGGTTACGATTGCTCCCGTTGTGCCACAAGATCTTTCGTTCGTGAACACGTCCTTTGATACGGTGCGCGGAAAAATCGTGTCCAATTGGAAAAAAACGGCGGACGGGGTTTTGTATCACGTCGAGATCCCTTGGTCGGTGGAAGCCGAAATCAAGATCGGAGGAAGAACGGAACGGGTGTGCAACGGAATTTACGAATTTACAGATAGGGAAAAATCTGTTTGAGACATGAAACGTTAAAAAGTTAAAAAAGAAAGAACCGAGTTTCTTTGAAGTGAACCCCAAAGTTTAGACAAAAATTAAATATTAAATCATTTGTGAA
>CAYXWN010000015.1:0-38174 GCA_964468815.1 uncultured Clostridia bacterium
CGTCAATGGGCAAAATGAGCGAATTGGAAATGGCAATCAGCGACCTGCGCAATGCCGCCGCCACTATTAACGATGTGGCAAACACCCTGGCCGAGATGTTCGGTGGGGCTACAGAAGCAAGCGAACCTGTCAAGGAGCCTGTGCTGACTTTGGAACAGGTCAGAGCCGTTCTCGCAGATAAGTCCCGTAAGGGTCATACCGCTGCGATTCGCTCTCTACTCCAGAAGTACGGTGCAGCTAAGTTGTCCGGGATTGATCCCGCCAACTACAAGGCACTCCTTGCAGATGTGGAGGGACTTGCCGATGGGTCATAAACACGCAATTCTCTCCGCATCGTCCTCAGACCGTTGGCTCCATTGCCCGCCTTCCGCGAGGCTTTGCGAGAACTATGAGGACAAAGGCAGTGACTACGCTGCCGAAGGAACCGATGCCCACGCTCTCTGCGAATACCGCTTGAAGCTGGCGCTTGGACTTCCCACAGAAGATCCTATCGAAAATCTCTCCTGGTACAACGAGGAGATGGAGGATTGTGCTGCCGGGTATGTGTCCTATGTACTGGAGCAAGTGGAAAGTGCAAAGCAGACCTGTGCCGACCCCATTGTCCTTATCGAACAGAGGGTAGATTTCTCCCGCTGGGTCGAGGAAGGCTTCGGGACTGCAGACAACATCATCATCGCAGATATAGCAACTCACCAAAACAAGTCTTTGCCATAGTCCGCCGTAGCACAAAACGGTGTTTGCAAACCTTGTCTTTTCGCCCATAATGAAAAAGCAGAAGAAAACAAACGCCATGGTAAAGCATACGAGCGTTAATATGCCCATGATCGTATAATTCGCTTGAAACTGCAAGATCGCCATAAGTAGCGGTACGAATAGCAACGCCACAAACCCGATGGCGGACGCTCCGCCGTGAAGCTTTGTGATTGCATCTTGCTCATCTCGAGCTTCATTAAGCGGGCAGATGCCCGAAATGATCTCACAGCCGATTCCGTATACGGCAAGCAATATCCAAATCGCAATCGTCAAGCCGCCTCTGTTTTCATAATACAATGTGTACGGAGCAATGCAAAAAAACACACCCGAAAAGATACACCAAATGTTATATACCCACTTCACCGGGCTTTGCCGTGAACCGAGGACAGAGAGCGCCATTTCTTTCGGCTTATACTTCGGATAAAACCGAGCGAGCGCAATCGGCAATAAATTATCAGCAAAGAGAGTGATACACCATAAAAGAATCACAGCTTTCATTTTATCTCAAAATCCTCTGATTTGAAATTGCTGTAATATCGTCCCTTAACTGCCGTGAATTTCAGCACGCAATAGTCGGGATCGGTGACTCCGCCCTTATAATACGTCGTATCGCCGTATCGCCAAATTCGCTCCTTAGCTTCGGCGGTTTCCAGCACCTCCATTGTGCCGATTAGGCTGACGCCGCGGAAAAAACGCTTGTCGATAAAATAAACGCTAGCTTTATTGTTTTGCTTGAAATACTTTACTTTGTTTGAGGAGGTATTTGTGGAAAACCAAAATGTTTTGATTCCGTTTCGTTCTCTCGGCTTCAGCATAGCCTTTGTAATCGGATATCCGTCGTCGTCCACGTAAGCAATAAAACTCGTGCTTGCATTATCAATCAGTTTTCCGATTGTTTCTTCGGGGTTTTTCATCATAAAATTCCTCTATAAATCACGATTATTTTCTTCTAACAATTTAAATTCACCTATGCGGCAACGGATATTGGTAAGAGATTTATGCTCGATACAGAGAAGCTTGTCCGCGTCTTTCGCAACGCTTTTATATGTGCCGTTCGTATGGTGAATCAATACGTAGTTTACCGCCTTGATTTTTCCGCTTGTCTGCCTTAAAAATGCTCTTATCGGTGCAGCAAGCGCCCCCCCATATGGGGGAGCAAACCGTAACCTCGTCGTAAACAGATAAATCGATAGATATATCCTCGATCGGCATATCCCAACGGTGCATACCGTATCTGCCGCACCACCAAAAGCCAAGCGTTCCGCTCGTTCTTTCGGTCGATTTTATTTCGTAAATATCCGCACCTGTTTCGTTCGCCATTTCGTATGCAATCTTTTTTACGTATCCCATACAGGAGAAGAAAACACCGAGTTTAGATTTGTCTGTACCGATATTTTTATATTTTGCCGTATCGACCGTAAATTCCTCTTGCTTACGAAACACGTATGCGATATAGCCGGTCAATGCTTGACAAAAGCCGAAAATAAAGTATGCCGTTGATAAAGCGTTAGGCGGAAACATATAAAACTGAATACATATCCAAAGCATGAGCGTTACGCCGAACACGCCGCCCAAAATAACACCGAGCTTCTTCTTTTTTATCAGCAGTACCGCCGCCGTTAAATTGGTAATCCCGTTTACGATAAGCAGGGCGATACCCGAAAATATATAGTCAACAAACAAGATGTCGGCAAAGGGCAATTTCTTAAAATACGGCAACATCGCGTCCATTTGCAATAACTTTCCGCTCAGATCGATAAGCATACACGCTGCGCCGTATACCGCGCCGAGTCCCACAAACAAAGTCCAAAATATCAGCCATTTTCGGGCTGTGTTGAATCTTGATTTTTTCATATAATTTTACTCCTTTTGATACTCCAAAATATCTCCGGCTTCACACTGCAAAGCGTCGCAGATGGCTGCAAGCGTCGAAAAGCGGATCGCCGTTACCTTATTGTTTTTTATCTTGGAAAGATTGACGTTAGAGATACCGACCTTTTCGGCAAGCTCGTTCAGCGACATTTTGCGTTCTACCATCATTCTGTCAAGTCTAAGCACGATTTTTCCCATGTCGCCCCCTTATACAAGACCGTCAACGTCGTTTTCAAGCTCGATACCGTGCGCGAAAAACTGCGTAACGCAAAGTACGACGATGCCAATAACCAAGCACATATAATTCACAGAAATTTCCGCCGTTTCAACACCTATCACAATGCGAGAAACGATACTCATAATAAAGCCTACGACGGGAACGGAGATAGAAAAGATACCGATTTCACGGAACATGCGAACGTTATCAAGCTGAAAAGGCGTCGAGCCCTCGGACTTTTTGATGATAAGATAAAGATTTCTGAAGATCATTGCCATAAGCGAAAGAATGAAAACCGCGCTGATACCGAACATCAAGAAAGCGATCATATCGACTTGCCCGTTTGTGACGGGCGCGTTGATTTCAAACCCGTATACGTTAAGTTCTGCACCGCAACATTCTTTTGCATCAAAACCAACAAAGTAGTTCACGGCAGACGGAGCAACGACCGAGCAGACCGTCGCGACCAACATAAGCGCAACGCCTACCCAATGGAACACCTCCACGATTTTCGTGACCACCTTTGCGATACCGGGAATAAATTTGCTGAATTTTTTCATTGTAATATGCCTCCAAAACATATTTTTTCTTTTAGAATGACACAATTATATCACCATATTTTATGTTTGCCAATAATTTTTAATGTTTTACGATAAATTATATATGACAAAAATTAAAAGCCGACGAAAAGTGAATTTCTCACAATTCATCGGCTTTGATTATGTTTTATATATGGATCAGTCTTTTATCTCCCAATGACCGGTTTTATCCGAACCGACACGAACAATATATCCGTTATCTTTTAACACTTTCAGGGCACGCTTTACTGTTTCGCGAGAAATACCTACGGCTGTTGCTATGACATCGATCGTGCTATCGGAATGGCTTTGTATAAATTGCAAAACTTTTGTTGCAGATTTCGTAAGTTTTACAGGCTCATTTACAGGCTCACTTACAGGCTCATTTTTTGTCTTTTTTGGCTTGTTGAACGGAATCGTAACCGTTATCATATTCTGCGAAAAAGTGTAAGCGTTTTCTCCGTATTCTCTCACGACATGGGTACACCGTGTCCGGAATGCTCAACGATGCCGCATTGAAGAAAGATTTTCATAAGCTCTTTGTTGACGGGCTCGGTTTTTCCCGATAAAAATTCTTCTTTTGTAAGATTTTTCGGTATGCCGCCGTAAGAAACGATTTCCAATCTATCTTCAAACCAATATACGGCGGGCGCTAATTCTTCCGACCATTTGTTATGCACGCAAGCATTGATCCACGCTTCCTTAAACGCTTCGCTACTGAAAAGACGTTGTTCCTTTCTCGGACGAACGGACACATCTATAAATGTTTCGTTTAATGCATCACAGTAGTTGATAACCTTTTCAAGCGATTCGATAAGGCAAGTGTACCCGTATTCGTTTCTTTTTACAAATTCGGATTTGTCTTTTCCCTTAAACACGGCGACCTTTACAGAGTTCATATTTTCATCGGCAAGAATATCCGCTAAAAGATTAAATTTTCCGTCGGCAGTCACCAACCCGAAATTTTTATAAAACGTGCTTTCGCTAATATGAATACCTTTGCTGATAAGGTATTGCTTCAATTTCGCAAAAGTCAAATCTTCACGCAAAACAGGCATATCCTTGATTGCTTTTTCGGGAATGCTTATGCTTTCCACAAATCTTTGTTCTATCTCATCTTCCGTCATACTGCGGCAAGTAGTGCCGATACGGACAAAACAACCGTTTGCGCTACGACCGTATTTCTTTATATAGTAGAGCGAGTTTCCTTTTGCAACCTTAATTTCTATCACATTTTTGCTGTCAACGAATTTCGTGCCGAGATCAACAAAGCTTTGCGGATTTGGTAAAATTTGCGTGGTAATAATATCCGCAATCTTCTTTTGCATTTCATCAAGCGCATTTACGCCGACAACCGTCCCGTCATCTTCCACGCCGATATAAATCGTACCGTCAAAACTATTGAGAAAGGCAACGATCTCTTTAGGCAATGTATCGTTTAATATTCGCTTTAATTCAACCTTTTCGGTTTCTTGAAATATCATAAAAAGCACCTACTTCATTTAGAATATTTATATTATATCAAAAAACAAAGAAAATTTCAACGGTTACAGAATGGCAAAAGGTTAATTTTGCTCGCAGAATATGTCATTTTGCTTCCTTAGATTGAAACTTTATTTAAGAACGCAAAATAGAAGAAGTCCGAAATTTCGGACTTCTTCAACGAACTCGCTGTTTGCTTTTGATCTTTTAATTTTTACCTAATTCCCCACGAGTATCTAACATTTGGGGTTCACTTCATTTCGCTTTTTGCTATTCTTTTTTCTCTATTATGGTAAACAAAATTGCAAAATCATGCAAACATGCCTTTCGGATAAAGCAAAACGGCGAAATTCAACTGTCGAACGATAATTCGATAAAGCCATTCTTCTCCGCCCGTTTTGAAATGTTGTTTTTTTGCGAAATTTTTCACAATAATAAAATAAAACGGCTGAAAAACAGTTGACAAAACAAATAAAAGTATGTAAAATTAAACTATCTTAGAAAAAGGTAGGCAAAAAAATGATTGCTTTTCGTGAAATGATGCGAATGTTATCACCCCGAGCGAATGTGTGCGGGTTTTTTGCCGTTGCAAAATAAAGGCAAAAACGCTTGATCGACGCTCGGGAAAATCACACGGTTTTCTTACGAGCGTTTTTTTATGTCTGAAAAAAAGAATCGCATCACGCAATAAGGAACGATTAACATGATAAAAATTGAAAACGTAAGCAAAATTTTCGGACAAGGGACGAACGATGAAGTAACTGCGTTGCGAAATATCAATCTTGAAATTCAAGACGGCGATATTTACGGCATTATCGGGTTATCCGGCGCAGGCAAAAGCACGCTCGTCCGTTGTATCAATCTGTTGGAACGCCCATCGGACGGGCACGTCTATATCGACGGCGAAGATCTCACAACGGTATCCAAAGAGCGGCTTCGGAACATTCGCAGAAAGGTTTCCATGATCTTTCAGCAATTCAACCTTTTACAACAGAGAAGCGTTTTGAAAAACGTCGAACTCGCCGGCGAAATCGTCGGGGACGAAAGCAGAAGAGAAAAGGCGATCCGTTTGCTGAACATCGTAGGGTTGGGCGATAAGTTGGATTCTTACCCCGCTCAACTTTCGGGCGGACAGCAACAGAGAGTTGCGATCGCACGCGCACTCATGACCGATCCGAAAATCCTTTTGTGCGACGAAGCGACCAGCGCGCTCGATCCGGAAACGACGCAATCCATTCTCGCGTTGTTAAAAGAGTTGAATCAGACGCTCAATCTTACCATCGTCATCATCTCGCATCAAATGTCCGTTATCGAAGCGATCTGCAACAAGGTAGCGATCATCGACAAAGCGACGATCTCCACCATGGGAACGTTGAAAGACGTATTCCTCTCCCCTCAAAACGCCGTCGCGAAAAAGTTGATTTATTCCGGACGAATCAATACGGGAATCAAGGGAGAAAAACTCGTGAAGTTGATGTTCGACGGGGAAATCGAAAAACCCGTTATTACGAACATTATTCAAGAGTGCAACATTTTGCTTTCCGTCTTTTACGCGGAAACCAAAATCATCGACGGAAAGACTTACGGACAGATCATGTTCCGCTTACCTTACTACGACGAGGATATCGAAAAACTTCGGACGTATTTGGAACAAAAGGGTGTTTCTTACGAGGAGGTAGACACAAATGACTTTTGCTGAAATCGCCGCAATGACGGGTGAAACGATTGCAATGACCTTGCTTTCCACGTTGTTTGCCTATATTTTGGGCTTACCGTGCGGAATCTTGCTCAACGCGACCTCGAAAAACGGGTTACATCCCTGCAAATGGCTCAACTTTATCGTCGGATTGATCGTCAATATTCTTCGTTCCGTCCCTTGCTTAATCATTATCGTTCTGTGTATCCCTTGGACGCGCGATTGGTTCGGCAGAGGCACGGGTGCTTGGTACACGATCTTGATTCCGATGACGGTATGCGCATTCGGGTTGGTTTCCCGTATGGTAGAGCAATCGCTTGCGGAAGTCCCGGCAGGAGAACTGGAAGCCGTACGGTCGCTCGGCGCGTCGAACTTCCAACTCATCACAAAAGTGCTTCTTCCCGAAGCAAAGGTTTCCCTCATCACCGGTGTCACGGTCGTCGCTGTCAGCATTTTGGGATATACCTCTTTTGCATACAACATCGGTGCAGGCGGATTGATTTCCGCAATTTACACCTTTTACAGCAGAAACACCGGCAATTACCTAAGCGAATTCGTATTTTGGTTATTGATCGTAATCGTGGTTGTTATCGTCCAATTAATTCAGGAAATCGGACTTAAAATAGCAAAAAAAATAGACAAAAGGAGATTATTAAAATGAAAAAACTCATCACGCTTTTACTTGCATTGACGCTTTGCCTTACGGCATTCTCGGCTGTCGCTTGCGGAAACGACGATAAAAAAATCAGCGTTTGCGCTTCCGACGTTCCCCACGCACAAGTTTTGAACGGCATTGCAAAAGACGAACTTGCCAAAAAAGGATACACCTTAGAAGTAAAAATTCTCGATTGGACTCTTCAAAACGACTCCGTTGCGAACGGAGATTACGACGCGAATTATTTCCAACACGTCCCCTATCTCAACGACTACGCAGGCGCGGTAAAACTTTCCGCTATCTGCAAGGTTCACTATGAGCCGCTCGGCATCTATTACGGGAAAGCGCAAAAGGGCACGGCTGTCACCGCCGGCAAGACTTTTGAAATCTGCGACGACGTTTCCAACGCGATCAGAGCGTTCCAACTTTTGGAAGCAAAGGGCGTTATCAGCAAGGAAGTCGAGGGCGACAATTTTCCCGTTAACGAAGCAGGCGATCAACTCAATATCGGCGGCACCGCAACGTCTTGGACCAGCAAGGACGGAACGATCGTCGTTACGTTGGTTGCGGAAAATCTCTTAGTGCAATCGAGAAACGATTACGATTTCGCGCTTCTCCCCTGCAATACCGCATATACCGGGAAGATTTCCTCCGAAGAAAGAGCGGACGTCGAAAACGATCCCGCACAAGTTGCCGGAAAAGCAAACATCATCGCGGCGAGAACGGAAGACTACAAAAACAATTCCGCCTATAAAGCAAAGATCGACGCGTTAGCAGAAGTTATGTTGTCCAAAGCGGTTTCCGACTATTTCGCAGAACAATACCTCGGTTCTATGACCTGCGATTCTTCCACGCAAATTGATTTAAGAAGCCAAATCGCTTAACCGTTTGATCTAACACCGATCCTGAATAAGGTCAACCGTACGAAAGGCTTCGCGGCGACGAAACAAATCATTCGCAAGCCGAGCGATTCGAACAACAAAATATAAGGACTTGGGCGAAAAACCTAAGTCCTTTTTTCTATCCTCGATTCCGATTCTTTTCTCCTATGCTTTTAAAATCGGCAACCTTTTCTCTTTGCAAACGCGGCGTTCTTCCGTCCTTCGCCGCAAAAAAATACGGCGGTCTGTTTTCAGACCGCCGCCCGTTTTAACATATCTTATTTTTCCGCATAAGAAAGATATACGCCGTCTACTCCGAACGGAACTAAATGATAGTCCGCGTCAAAGTCCGCACTCTTGCCGTTTTCCCAAGTACCGCGCATGGTGTAATGGAACGGACCGACCGCGCCGTAATCGTCCAGTTTACAATGATGCGGTCCGAAGAAATTGCGCAACCCCGATTCAAGCGTAATCGAAAGCGTCGTTTCCTTTCCCGGCGTGAGATTTTTCAATACCGCGACATCCGAAAGCGCGGCGGACTGCTGCGCTTTTCCGTCCGTTTTGATCGCAATCGCCGCATACGTACCGGCAAACCGAATCTTCGCAACCGAAGAAAGGGGGGTAAACGTACACTCGAAAGTCATCTTCCCCTTGAAATACGGGAATCCTTGCCGCTCGGTATGCGAAAGCGAGGGCGCGACGGGCGCGACGATCGCGCGGTCGTCAACGGCAAACTGCCCGACGAGATAAATACTTTCGATCTCGGTATCGAACGTAAGGCAATTCCGCAAACTCTCGGTTGCGTCGGGATCGAACAGCGAATATTTGACGATCGGTCGCTGATAATAATGGATCTCGTAAGTGAACTCGTTGACGCCCTCCCGAATAAAATCGGTCACGTTCGCCTCGATAAAGTTCACGTCGAAATCGCTCCGCTTAAACACGACGGGCTGTCCGTTGACGCAACGGTTTCTGCCGCGATCGCGCTCCTTTAACAAGACGAGCGAACAACGGTCTTTTACGATAAAGGTATATTTGACGAAGAGTTTTCCTTTATACTCCTCTTTTACCAACTTTTCAAACAGCGCGGCGTGGAAGGTCGGCTCGGAATAATTTACACCGTCCGTACTGACCTGCACGAAATCCAAAATAAGGCTGTTATCTTCTGCGGAAACGAAACGGAATCCGTCCGTAATCTCCTGTTCTTGTCCGAACACAAGCGCAGACGAACTTGACGCTCCTTTCAACAAGACGGCGGACGACTGTGCGCGCACTTCGACGCGTCTGCCCGACCGCACGCTTTTCAACGCGCTCAGATCGACAAGGCGATACCCTGCCGGAATCTCGACGGAAGCGTCCTCGTCCCCCTCGTTGACGAGATACAGCATCTCGTAATCGACGCCCTTTCTGTGGGTATATTCGACGGGAACGTTTGAATCGATCATGCCGTGTTTAACCGAACGCGCGGAAACCAAAAAGTCGTAATCGTCCCGTACGCCGTCCGTATATTCTGGAACGCCGCGGAATAAAAATACTCTTCCGCCGTTTTCGGTATACGCTTCCAGCAATTTCTTGGTCGAAGCGGACATGGTTTTCATATAGGGCAACACGACCATGTTGTATTTGCACTTTCCGACGATAAGCGTATCGTCTTTTATCTTGCCGTGCTCTTTCAAAATCCGTTCGTCCGCAACGTGATAAAGCACGTGACGGGAGGATAAATACGCCTGCAACTCTTTAAACGAGCGGTCGATTTCCATACACTTTTCTTCGTCGTAACGGAAATAATCCAAATACACGCTCTGAATCGGGTTAATCACAACGACGTCCGCAAGTTCGCGCGAATTGGCGATCAAATAGCCGAGACGGGTGAAATAATCGTTAAACGTCCGAAATTCCTTCGTCCAAGGCGCGTGCGTCGAAAAGCAAGGCGGATGATCCACTTTTCCTTGTCCTGCCAAACTGTACGGATAAAGATGCTGACACATGAGATTGACGCCGTGTACGTACTGCTTTTCCGCAATCGCTTTCAGTTCGCGCACGGACGCGTTGTACCCCGAACAACCGAACGTTTCGGTCAATACGTGCTTTTTACCAAACTGTTGCGCCGCCGAACCGACTTGCCGTGCGGACAACGCGGCGGAATCCCCCTTTCCTAAATTATCAATCCCCGGAATATGTTCGTATTCATAAGACGGAGAGCACCCCGCGCATCCCCACATCTGCGTATAGAGCGCACCTTCCTCAACGCTGTGTCCGGTAAACAAACAACCATGCTCGTCACACCAACGGTAAAGACGTTCGTAATAGTTATGCGTATAGAGCGCGTTCATTCTCTCGTAATACCACACGCGGTAAGCGTAATCTTGCCGCTCGTTAAAGAAGAGATGCAACAGCCCGTCCTTTAATTGATCGCCGTATTGCAACATTTCTCTCGAAATCGGCGTAGACCAACGGAAATACTGCGGCTCATCCGTAAAAAAGCCCTTTAACGCCTTGCCGAAATACGGCTTAAAGCGTTCGTAATACTTTTCGTAAGTAAGTTCGATAAACGCGCTCACCACGTTCGGATTTAAGATATCCGTATTCGCCGGGGACGTTCTCCAATAGACGGAATGATACTTCCCGTCGTAAGCGTCCTGCCCGTTAATCAAGCGGCGCGTGGAAAACTCCGTGCGTTCAAACACCGCAAACGCGCTTTCGTCATAATAATTCTTGACCTCATACTCCAAATAAGGCGCGAGAAAGTCGGGATTTTTAAGAAGTTCTCCCTCCACGAAGCCGCTCGGCCAACCGTTCTCGTCGTACACCCAAGCGTTCATTCCCAACCGCTCCGCCTCGCAAAGACAGGTTTCGATACAGTGAAACCAATCCTCGGACAGATACTCGGTTAAAAGCCCTGTTCTGGCGTGCATGATAAATCCGCCGCAACCGGCATCTTTCATTTTTTGAATTTGCTTAACGAGTTCTTTCGGATTAAGATCGTTATTCCAACTCCAAAAAGGAATAGAAGCGTAATCGGTGAGATTTTCCGTTTTTAGTCTCTGCAATACGTCGTTCATTTTTCTCTTACATAGGCGTCAAACGCCGTTTCCCTTTTTTCATTTACAGCAAACGTGCCGTATCTTTTAACAATATTTTATCACAAACCGCGCAACTCGTCAAGGAAATCACAAAAATACGCGACGTTCGATTTCCGAAACCCGTTCCGTTCGAACGTTTTGAAAACGGTTTCAAAAGAGTTCCCTATAAAAAACAATGCACGACGCTTCCTTTTACGAAAGCCCCGTGCACTATCCAAATACAATCAACCGCCGCATTTATTTACGGTCAAGAATCGTTTTTCCTTTTGTCGCCTTTTCACCCGTAAAAGCGATAATTCAATCTGCCGTACGGCGCGACGTCGCCCTCGGTATAGGCGTTCAAAATATTCTGCTCGATTGCCGCATGATCGGCGACCTTTACTTCCACACCGTCGCGATAACCGATCGCGACCTTGGAAACGGTAAACCAAAGATATTTTCCCGAACGCTCCACCTTAGCAGTTCCACCGTTACCGCTTGGAAGCAACGCAATCGCACCGTCTTTCCCTGCAATTTTGCAAGTATAGCCGGAAGTCCCCGTCTTGAGATAAAGCGTCATAAAATCCGCATCGTCATACGCAGTCAAATCCTTCGCCGCGGTGATGAGAAAATAAAGATTTTCTTCATCTTCGGCAGCTCTTAATTCAACAATATCGTTGATCGGTGCTTCGGAAGTATAATTGCCGTTTAATGCGGCATTCGTGAAATCACGTGCGCCGCTCGTCGGCTCGGTTACCCCGGAAGCGACGTTTTCCCAATCGGACCACGCCGCAATCGTCTTTTTCTCAAAGGCGATTCCGCTTCCGTCCGTCCCCTTGAACCGACGGATATTGCGTATAAGTTGCATATAATAATTATCGCCGTCCACCCCGTTCACCGGCTCGATATCGCGAGAAAACTCCCGATCGAAGCAATCGAAGAACACAACGGTATTGCCGATTCCCTCGACTGCGGTCGCGAGTTTTAACGCCGCCCATTCGTTCCAACCCGTCACAAAAATAATATGCGGATCTAATGCGATGGCGTTATCCCATTGTTCCTCGAAATTCGCCCCCTCGGCAATCTTCGACGCATCGTTTTTGCCCTCGGTCGTATAACCTCTGCCCCAATTACGGTTATAATAGTCGATCTCGTTCGGGCTATCTTTATATTGCACGGAATCGCTCATGTGCATTCCGGAATTTTGCGCCACCGAAACACTCACGATTCCGCCGTGTTCGGGTTGCGGCCGCGTAAATTCAATCCACGGAAATCCGTTCTCCGAATAGGGCTGATTGGGCCACTGACTTTCCTTAAAATAAAAGCACGAACGCACGCGTTGCGGCAAATATGCCGTTTCTTTGAGATTCATGGTAATCCACGGTTTCCGATCGGGGTTTCTCCCCTCATCGTCGTCCGTAAACCACAACGAACGATAATCCTCTTTCGCATAAACGTATTCGTAAATCTCTTTTACGCGCGTCGAACTATCCGTGTTGGTCAAAAACATGATCTTCGGAACGGAATAACCCTGCTTTTGATAATCCAACAAAACATCTAAAACGACGTCTAACACAGTTGGGTAATACTCGTTATTGGTCGTATCGAACGCAAGAAAATCAATATCCGCGGCGATAAACATACGAATATGCCGTTCAACTACCCAACGATCGCGCATATTGTAGTATCCGAACAACGGCTCACCCCAAAAGTGCATACGCGAAAAAGGCGATCCGCCGGGCGACAGAACGTAATCCAAATCCATTTTGGAAACGTCGTAAATATCGCTGAACATTTGCTCTCCCTCGTGATAGTAATTTCCCAACCACAAGAAATAGAACAATCCGACTAACTTATCCTTTTTTTGTCCAACGGGGCGGATTTCTCGTCCCAACGCGTCTGTTCCGGAAAGCGCGGAAGAGGCTGCGGAACGGTCGTTCAATGCCTTAATCGTCACAGGATCGTTATTTACCACAGGAAACTCCTTTTCCCCGCCGCAACCGATCGCAAGCAATGCGAACAGAAGGGCGAGAATCAACGTTAATTTTTTCATTTATAACCCTCTATACGTATAAGATAAGCGTCCGATCGGCGCGGAATCGCCGGACACGTAATAATCCATAATATCGGACGGCGACGTGATATGATCGGTCACCTTCAAAAGAAGCGTTTCTCCCGAACGAACTGCCAAAAGAGCCTTTGGTAACGCGATTTGAAGATATTTCCCCTGCAAAGAATACTTTGCCGATCCGATCGTTTCCCAAGCGTATCCGCCCTTAGACCGCTCGACGGAAGTTTCTCCCGACGACGGCGAACGGTTGATCACGTACTGATACCCCTCGAACGACGCAGCATCGCTGCCGTCGATTCCAACCAGCAAATTCATCCAACTCGCGTCGCCTTGTTCGAACGCCGTGATTTCATCGGCGCAAGCAATCAAGAAATAGTAATTTTCAGCATCCTCCGCAACGCGCAACTCAACGATATCGTTGCGGTTACTGTTGTCCGTATAGGTAGCCTTATTTGCGGCGTCCTTTGCATTCCGAGCAACGGCGTCGCCGGCAAAATCGCGATAACCGGTTTTCACCGATTCCCATTGTTTTACACTACCCGAAACATCCACCGTATAAGCGGAAGCGGCGGCGGAAAGCGCGCCCTCTCCCTTATACGCACGAATATTGCGCACGAACTGCATATAATAATTATCGCCGTGACCGCCTTTCATCGGTTCGATATCGCGAGAAAACTCTTGATTGATCGTATCGACTAAAAACACTCTGCGATCCTCGATTCCGACGCGGGAGGGAACGCCCGTCGAAACGGTAATATCCTCGTAAAATTTAACGGCAATCCATTCATTCCAACCGGTTACGAAAACGGTTGACGGATCTTCGCTCAGCGCATTCGTCCATTGCTCTTCGAAATTCGCTCCCTCGGCGATTTTCGACGGATCGTTGACGCCCGAAGCAACGGTATATCCCCTACCGCGGTTTGTATGATAATAGGGAACGCCGCTCGCGGAAAGAACGTCTTTATACTGCACAGAATCCGAAAACGGCCAGCCCGAATGTTGAGAAACGGATACGTTCATGATCGAACCGCCCGTCGCGCCGCCTTTCGGATATACGTTTTGGCGATTGGAAAAGTCAATCCAAGGGAAACTGTCCTCAGCCGCCGCTTGTCCCGGCCAAAGGGAAGAGCGGAAATCGAAGAACGCGCGGATCTCGTCAGACAGTTGAGAAACGTTCTTTCCGATAATCAACGGTTTCCCCTGCGGTGCAAACCAAAGGCTTTTATATAATCCCGGTTGATAAAGTTCGCGGTAAAGTTCTTCGATTCTCGTCGTGCTGTCCGTATTCGTATAAAAAGCAATCCTCGGGACGGCAAATCCTTGCGCTGCAAATTCCTCCATAATGGGGAACAATACCTGCCAAACTTGATTAAAGGTAAATTGATTGGTCGTATCGAACACCAAAAAATCCACGCCTGCCATCGTAAGCATTTCCATGTGACGGCGCATCACCCAAGGATCGGAAGAATTGTAGTATCCGAAGAGCGGCTCGCCCCAAAAATGATATTGATCCGCAGGGGATTCAAACGTGCCGTATGCAGCCCAATAATCTTCGCCCAACTCCGCGAGCAATTTTGTATTATCATAAATCCCCGTCTGCTTTGTTCGCTCTTGCCCGATCCACAAAAAATAGAATAATCCGACGTATTTTTCGCTTTTCGCGCCGCCGACAGCGGAAAAGTTCCGTCCCAACGCATCCGTCCCGGAAAGGCTGTAAACCGTTTCGCTCGCCGTATCGAGAAGGGTTATTTCTTCGTACACGGGAGAACCTTCCGAGCAAGCGGCGAAGGGAAAGACAAACGCCAACAACAAAAGCAACGAAACAATCCGTTTCATAGTTTCCTCCTAATTATAATTTCATTCCGGATGCAAAATCTCCGTTAATAAAATATTTGAGTCCGATCAGCGACGTAATTACGAGCGGAATCCCGGACAAAATATACATCGCGTAAGCCACACCCGGCTTTAACACGTTGACTTCCGTCGCCACGTATTTCAAGCGCATCATCAACGTCTGCGGAGAAGTATCGCTCCGCAACACCAACGTCGGCCAAAGATAATCGTTATACATTAAACTAAACGTTCCGAGTGCCTGAATAATGAGAATAGGCACGGCGAGCGGAAGAGTGATTTTGGAATACATCACGAGATCGTTCGCGCCGTCGATTGTCGCACTCTCATAGAGATCTTTGGGCTGTTGCGAAAAGAAGGTGCGGAACAAAAAGATCGCCCCTACCTGACCGCCTGCAATGCCTGGAAGAATCAACGCAAGCAAATTATTGAGCAAGCCTAAATTCAAAACGTTCAAAAACGAGCAAGTCATCGTCATAACGCTCGGAACCATCATCAACGCAATGACGAGAGAAAAGAGCAGTTCTTTTCCCCAAAACTCGTGTCTGGCGAACACGTAAGCCGCCGCCGAACTGAAAAACACCACGCCGAGCGTCGTTGCGATACAGACGATCAAGCTATTCAACGTATAGCCGTAAATGCTCTGAAACGCCTCCGCATAATATCCCCATTGCGGATCGGAGGGAAGTTTCCAAATACTCATCATGTGCTCGTACGGGAGTTTTAACGAGTAAAGAAAGGATACGAGCAACGGCATCAATACAGCAAGTACGATCAACGCAAGATAGCAATACAATAAAATTTGTGCGGGAACGCTTTGGATTCCTCTCTTTTTATTTTTCATACCGTCCCCCGTTCCTCGCGTTGCATGCGAAAATTAAAGTACGTTGCGGCAAACACGACGACAAACAACAAAACACCCATTGCGGCGGCTTTGCCGTAGCCGTTTCCCGAATTTAACACCATATACATCTGTAAAGCAGGGATATTCGTCGCTTGCGTTTGTCCCGTCGTCAGATAAATTCTGCCGAAATCTTGAATAGAGTTGATAAACGAAGTGATAAAGATATATTTGATCTGCGGCATGATGAGCGGAAAATCCACGCACCACATGCCTTGCACCCAATTACAACCGTCCAATCGAGCGGATTCTTTTAGCGAATCGGGAACAGACATCAACGCGCCGTAAAATAAGATATATTGTCCTGCCCACGGAAATCCGACTAAGATTAAAGACAGCATAGACGTTTTATCGTTTCCGAGCCAATCAATCTTCGCACCGCCGAACAATGCCAATATAGAATTCATCAAACCGGAATCGCCGTATACGCCCTTCGTCCAAATCAACAGCACCGCAACGCCCGGAAGCACCGCCGGCACGTACAAAAGCACGCGCATCCAATACTGTGCCTTTGCAGAGTTTAAGGCATAAATGCACTCTGCTAAAATAATCGCAGGGACAAGTGCCTTTATAATATCCGTCACAAGGAAAATCAGCATATTACCGACGCTTCCTAAAAAGAAAGAATCGGACAACGCCGCCGCAAAATTATCGAAACCGACAAAACGCGTATAAACGCCGGGGACGTAATCGAAAAAGGATAAGAACAAACTCCACACCGTGGGAATGTACATAAACATGACGAGCAGAACGAACGTGGGGAGCAAAAACATATAACTCTTAAAATAACGTTTCAGTTTTATCCAAAACCGTTTTGCCCACACGCGGAATCGCGCTTCCCTCGCTTCGGTCAGTCGAAACGCAAAAACAACGACACATATTCCCGCTATCAAAAAAACGACCGCAAAGAACCATTTCGCAACCGCGAAAAAGGACGTTACCCCGAGTTCGCCGAACGAAATGCACGCCGTACGGAATTGTCTGTATTCGCAGAGATACACGTCGCCGCGATCGGAAATCGCAATCTGCGCGATTTCGGTAGGCGAAGCAATTTTTGCCGCAACGCGCCGTCCCTCAAACAAAGCAACCGTTCCACTGACGTTCGCCCCGACGGCATATCCGTCCGAAGCACCGAATGCACAGAAAGTCATGCCCGTCTGAACGCGTTCGGAAACATCGCCTTTTTTCAGCCAATACACCGTTCCGTTCACGTCGGCGACGACAGGCGTTTCACCCTCGAACCCGAGTCCGATCGGCTCGTACGGGATAACGGCGTATTCCGCGCAAGACAAGCCGCTCTCAGTCGTTTTTACTTGATACACAACGTAATCCTTGGCAACCGCATAGACCGTTCCCGTAGGCGAAGCCGCGACGTCGATCACCGCGTTGGTAAACGCCGCAGACGTATAAGCGTCAGACTCCGCGAACCGCTCGTACCGATAGATCACGCTTCCGCTTAACGCATTACGCGTTGCCGTCACGAACAATTCCGTTCCTGCAACCGCAATTCCGGACACGGCATACGGTACGGAAATCTCCGCAAGTTTTTCACCCGACCGTCCGAACAATACGACCGTTCGATCGGTATTGTAGCAAACGTAAATTCCGTCCTGCCCGACCACAACCTCTTCCGCGCGGTCCGCAAGTTCTGCACGCCACAAAATTTCGTTGTTTTCAGAAACCGCAAGCAACTCGCTTTCATTCGTCGTCACGTAACGGACGTTTCCGTCAAACGTAACGGTAACCGCCCCCGAAACGGGAAGATCCGAACGCGTTTTCAACGTGTTCCACAAAAAGCCCGTCAACGTAAGTGCGAGAAACACCGACGTAAGCGCAATCGCCACGGCAAATATGATGTGATTTTTCCGCAATTTCATCTTTCTCCGTATTCGATAAAGCGGCATTACGCCGAACGCAACGCCGCTTCCGAACTGTCTTTATAATTTCTTTTCTCCGCGCTTTTTCATCATAACAAACGCGCAACCCAAAAGCACGAACGCCGCAAAAACACTGCTCGCCGCAGCCGTTGAATTACAACCGCCGACATTACCGCTTTCCGCAACTACGGTAATTTCGCAAGTTGCTTCGTAAAGCGTGCCGATTCTCACGTAAACGGTTACCGTTCCTTCCTTAACCGCCGTAACCATTCCGTCTGCGGAAACGGTTGCGATTCTGTCGTCCGCCGACGCATACGTAATCACAACGTCCGACGGATCTGCCGTTGCAGGAATCTTAAACGTCTCGCCGACCGTCAAAGTCTTTGCAGTTTCTGTCAGCGTCAAGCCGCCGATTACGTTGATCGTACAAGAAGCGGTTAATCCGTCGATGGAATAAGTGATCGTTGCCGTACCCGAAGAAACCGCCGTTACGTTACCCGATTCGTCCACGGTAGCAACCGCTTCGTTCGAGCTTGTCCAACTAGCCTCGGTCGGAACGTAGGTATTCGGGTTCAAAGAAGCAACGAGTTGATAATGATCGCCCTTCTTCATCTGACGGGAAGCCGTATTCAACTCTACCCCATAAAGTTTTCCGAAATTGACGTTTTCCAAACGGATATCCATCTTTGCCGCCGTTCCGGAAATATTGTTTCCGAACCCGATCGCCAAATAATACGAGCCGTCCGTCGCGGTATTCACCACGTCGTTCCAAGCAAACGTAAAGGCATAAGGTCCGATAAACTCGTTAGCAGCACCGTCCGGATAGGTGGTCTTTTCCGTTCCGTCCGGAACTTCGCCCTCCACGAACACGGGCGTAAAGGAAATAACCAATTGATCTTCTACCTTTTCGATCCGTACGTGAATACGCTGTCCCGCGTTAAACATACGGGCAAACGCGGAAGCGAATTTTTCGCACCCCGTCGATTCAAACGTCGCGTTGTTCGGCGTCGTGATATCGTTTACCGAAACACTGCCGTTCGCACCGTAGCGAACCGCGAGCAGCTGCTTGCCTCCCCAAGCCCACCAACCGGCATTTGCCGATAATTGAACACCGGCACCGTTTGCATCGGCGCCGACGGCGAACGCGTTCGCCGTAATATTCGCCGCATCGCCCTGTCCGACGTAAACGCCGAAGAAACGATCGTAACGGTTATCGTCTTGCGTTCCGTTCACGTCATAAGCGCAGAGGAAATCAAAGGTAACGGGCTTAATGAAATCAAGCGTATCGTTGAACGAAAGCAAATATCTTCCGTTGGAAACCGTTCCTCCAATCATATATCCCTTTTCGGTCGTGCTCACCGTTCCGGTGGAAATCACGCCGTCCGAATACAAAACGTTATAATCTTCTCCGTAAACGTTTGCAGGTTGCGTATAAGCAGCAACGTTCACGGCGCAACGCGCTTCGATAAGGAGATCGCCCGATTCAAAATTCAGAATCCGCGCGACAATCTCCGCGTCCCCTGCACTGACGGCGGAAACCAAGCCGTCTGCGTTTACCTTGACGACAGATTCATTCGTGCTGGAAAACACAACTTTCAAACCGCTCGGATTGGTTACCGCGGAAAGAGAAGAAGACTGCCCGGAAACGAGAGAAAGCGTATCGACGTTCAGCGAAATATTGTTTGCAACCGTCACGTAAGCCTTTCCCTTGCTGCCGTTATACTCCGCAGAGATCTCCGTCGTACCTGCCTTTAACGCAACTACGTTGCCGTCCTCGTCCACCGTCGCAACGGTTTCGTCCGCAACCGTATAAACGGGCTTCACAACGTTTTCCGTTCCGGCGAGTTTTGCAGATATTTTCACTTGTTGATCGGGTTTCAAAAACAGATCGACGGGAGAAATCTCCAATCCTTTCTTTTCTACCTGAACGTTGGAAATCGTAAAGTCGGCAGTCCGCTCGGTCGCGTCCAAATTCGCCAATTCAAACGCAACGTAGAAAGGATTGACCGCCTCGCTCACGACTACGTTGCTCAATTCCGTAGAGAATTTTGCAGTCGAAATACGAGCGCCGTTATCGCGGTTGATTTCGGGCATCCGGAAATAGAGATAATCCACGCCGCCCACCTTTTCCACACCGATTTCCACGTGGAAGGTAAGTCCCTTTGCAATCGCCCAACCGAGATCGTTATAAGCATCCGAATAAAGATTGCCGCCAAAGCCGTACACGGAGTCGCCGTTCACGACGTCCTTTCTCGTGTAGGTAGAGAAATTGAGGTCCGCACGGTTCTGCGCCTTTTCCGCCCCCATCAAATAGGTTTGGAACATCGCGCCGTTTCCGGACGTGTTTTTAAAGCTAAACGCGCCGGGATTCAAGTCACCCGAAAGATAACTCGCTTCCGCAAAAATAATGGAAAAATAATCGTTCGTCTTATGCGAACCGCCCTCGATTCCCGTCGTATCGAAATTCAAACGAAGATCGAAAGAAACCGTTTCTCCAACCGAAAGGGGTGTATTTAACACGATAATGCTTCTGCTGTTATATAATTTCCCCGAAACCGTATGAACGCCGTCTTCGGAAGCAACCCAAACGGTATTAGAAGCGCCCTCATGATTGTCCGTCAACCGAATGATTGCTCCGGCAGGATCGGGAGAAGTCACGGAAACGTCTGAAATTTCAATATCGACGTTGCGAACCGTGCCGTCAATATTGGCAAGTTCTAAGCCGAGATAATAGTGCGCCGCCGTCAATGAGGAAGCATCCGTTTCTGCCGTATAGACGGAAACGTCTGCACGCGCAGGCGTACGGTCTACCGTATAAGTAGAGATGAGTTTTCCGTCCGCAACGTGCATTTCTACAGAAATCGGCGCGCCGGTCGTCAACGCCCAAGCAAAGTCGATGCAAGGATCGCTGCCGAAACTACCGTTGCCGCTTCCGCCCCAAGTAGAATCCCCGTTAAAGATTTCCTTTTGCGCATTGGTAGACAAGGTGAGCGTCGCGCGGTTGTTGGTGTAAAGATCGTTGTTCATATGCGCGCGAAGCATTGCTCCGCTCCCGTTCCCCGTTCCGGCATTCCCGACGTAGAAGAAATCCGCTTGGTTAAAGTTGCCATCCGTCTTTTCCGCACCGGCAAACAAAAACGCAAAATAGATATTGTCGTTCATATAGTCGCCGATCGAAGTCGCGTCGTAGCGGAGTTTTACCGTAAACCGAACGGTATCCGCGAGCGTCAACGCCTCGTCGAGTACGAGAACGGAGCGCGCATTCGCGAGCGTTCCGCTCAGTTTTGCGCCCGTTTCGGTGGTCGTAAGGGCAACCGTATTGGTCGCGTCCTGTCTGTTTTCGTATACGTGCACATACGTCAGATTGGTTTTTTCCGCAGCAAACACACCCGTCATCGCACCGCATCCGAAAGATGCGATCATTAGGCAGAGCAGCACGCAGAGCAAACCGTTTCTTTTTGCTTTGTTCATAACTTTCCCTCCGATAAAAAATTTTTTCATATTGATTTTTTAATATTTTTTGCTTATAAGGACGGATTTCTTGAAACGTCCGTCAATGCGTCCGTTCTCCAACCGAGCGATGCCATATAATCGGAAATTCCGCTTTTCAAAGCCTTTGTAAGGTAATCACCGAATTTCGCCGCGTTGATATTGCCGTCGAAGAACTGTTTACAATAGAGATTCCAACCCTGCCCAACCGTTCCGTTCATCGCGCAGAGATTTCCGAAATGATTTCCCATCGGATTATTATGGCACAACCCGGGGAATGCGATCGCCTTTGCCGGATAAATGCTTTCCGGTACGTCTACGTTTGAAATCAACGATCCGCCGCTCACATACGCGCCTTGCTCTTGCATGCTCGCATTGTAAACGTCCTGACCTTCCTTAGAACCCCAGAACATCATAAAATCCATTACGAGATCGGTATGCGCTTTATCCTTTTTCACAACGCCGTAATACCCGTACGCGCCGCCGACCGAACGAACGTAATCCGCATCCGGTTTTTCAGCCCCCGTTCCCGTCATGGGCGGTGCAAGGAAAAATCCGATATCGAATTGATTTGCTTCCGGACGCGCGGCAAAAATCTGCTTATACGTATTGAAGAAATCGGACGTATTGTAGACCAAACACGCATCGCCGCTCCAAAAGAGTTCTTCCGCCTGATAATAGTTATTGGACGTAAAATTCGTCTGCGTATACGTCGGAATCAACTTTTTAAAATTATTCATCATCGCTTGATACTTCGCGTCCGACGGACCGATTTCGCCCTCGTTGATCGCGGAGAGAAACCGCAACATATTCAACGTATAGGAAGAAACCGAATCGTTATCCGGATCGGAAATATCCAACTTCCAGCCGGCGTCGATATCCGGATCATAGCAATAATCCCCTGCCACGGCGTGGAATTGCTCCGTCGCGCTTCTGTAATATTGATCGGTATAGATGTTAGTCAACCAACTCATCGCGCTCGTCGTATACGTCGCTCCGCCCACAGTAAAGGGAGTTTTATTCGTCTTTTCCGCGATTGTTTTGCAAAATTCCACAAGTTCGTCCCACGTCGCAGGAACGCGATCCGTTCCGTCCGCATTCGTAAGTCCTGCCTGCCGCCAGATCTCCTTATTATAGAAGAACAAACTCATCGTGCTGGTATAAGAGAGCGAATACACCCCAGAACGATCCGTCGAAAGCGGATAAGCGTCCGAACTCATCGTGTCCTTCCACACGCGATTTTCTGCATACGGATTTTTCTTGACTAAATAATCGGAAAAATCCACCAACTTGGTTGTCGCATAAGTATTGCTGATCAAAAGCGTCTGTACGATATCCGTTTCGGTCACCGTATCACCGCCTGCAAACTGAGAATCCAACCAATCCTTATAGGTGGAAGATTCCTTGGTTTGTACGTTAATCGTCACGTCAGGGTGCTTTTCCCGATACGCCTCGGCAACCGCTTTTAAGGCGTTGTCCTCGTAAGGAAAATCCTTGGTGGGAAGATTCACGTTGATCGTGCCCTTGTAGTCGATCGTCGTGTTGTCAACCGGCGGAACTTCCGGCTCAGAAGAACCGCATGCCGCAAACGAAAGCGCGAACAGACAAGAAAGGGCAATTGCCAATATCTTTTTCATGTTTTCCTTTCCTCCTTTTTATTAGAGATTTATTCGATTTCGCAACGAACCGTCCCGGGCAAATGCTCGAACGACTCTGTTACGGAAATTCCGTCAGGAACTTTCAACTTAACGTACGCGCCGTTCTCCGTCTTGCGATAGCGGTACTCTATTTTTCCGAACACCGTCGGCACGACGCAATCTATTTCTTTCAATTTTCCCGGATTCGGACGGATCAACACCGACCGAAATCCCGGCTCTAATGGAATAATTCCGGCAATCCGTCCGGAAATCAAACCGCTGATTCCGCTATCCGGGTGAGAAAGATCACCCCAATTATAGTGCGCACCGAAATCGTGCGGCGGATTATGCATACATTCGTACACGGTTTCCGGAAGTCCGCGTTCCTCCAAACTGCCGAACCAATCGACGTAACTGTAAATCTCACCGTGTTCGATGAGGGGCGTGCGCGCGGAAAGCGCGTTATATGCCTCCTCCGGATACCCGTAATCGTAAAGGCCGCGCATCATCATGATCATGACTTTTCCGTACTTTTTACAAGTTTCGACAACGTGTTTTGCAATCGCCGCCGCCTGTTCCTTACGCGCAAGTCCGCGTCCGATTGCATACGGATTCGCCATATCACACAAAACGCGCCAATCCTTGCGCTTAACAAATCCGCCCAACGCTTCGTCATAAAGATAACGGTCTATCGCTTCGTGCAAGATTTTTTCTTGTCGCTCGTAACGCACCGCGTCTTCGTCTTTTCCGAACGAACGAGCAAACTCCGCAAGCGAGCGATAACAATCGCATAAAATTAAATTCGTATAAGTATTCTTTCCCGTATCGCCCAACGCATGATCCCAAAGTCCTTTGCTGGTTTCATATCGCTGATTGAACAGATGATCGCGCGGATCAATCTGCTTTTCAAGATAAGAAATACAGCGTGTCATTACGGGATAAAATTCCTCCGTACGGGGATCTCCGCTCAATTGATAATAATAAAGTGCGGAAATCACAAACCACGCGGAGAACATATCTGATTCGTAATACCCGTACCCCGTCTGCGGTCGATTTTCGTCCTCGGGATACCACGTTCCGAACACAAAACCCTCCGGCGTTTGAAAACGGCTCAATATTTTTAACGTATTGTACGCTTTCATGCCCGTTCCGAACGGATACCACCCGGCGTCAAACGCCCAAAAGAGATCCCCCGTCCAAGGCAAACGGTCGCGCTTTGCTCCGTCCGATAAAAACAATCCCGTTCTCTCAAAATTAAAATTAGAAAAATCAGAGATTGTCAAGCATCGGTCACCCGATTGCAGCAAACAGTTTCGCAAAATCGCGATCGCTTCATTCTCTTGACAAAAACCCCAATATCCGTCAACGGGTTGCGCGGAAAACACCTCTTTCCGCTCCCCGACCGTAAGGGTTACCGCATTGTCTTTGCATTGCAATTCCAACCGAAACACGGTATTCACTCCGATCGGCGTTCCGAACCTTTTCTCAACAACGCGTGCTTTTCGCGCGGTTATCTCCTCTAACGTAACCGTTCCGTCGCCGTCAACGCGGATCACTCTGCCGTTTTCGCGATCCGAACAGCCGAACGCAATACCAACCGCCGCCGTACCGTTCGGCGCACGGTACAATTCCGCCTCGCACGAAACCGTAAAATCGCCCTCCGCCCGTTTGCAATACAATCCGAACGGCTTTGCGCGCGTCATCGGACGAAGCAACAACTTCCCTTCCACACACTCAAACAAATCCGAATAAACGGTCGCAAGTTGAACGGTGTACGCGCTAGACTCCCACAAACGATTCAGCCGATCGTCATCAGAACGGAACGAGCCCTCGTATACACATTCGTCCGCAGTATAATAAACGTAATAATCGGAAAGTTCAATTTCCGCCCCGTCACCGCTCACTTCGAAGCAGACAAACCGCTGCTGTCCTTGAATCAACGGATAAAGATATTCCCCCGTCCTTCCGATCTCATATTCCTCGTAGCGTTGCGGATTGGCAGGAAGTACGGGAACTTCGATTCCCAAATACGTACAACTTCCTCTCTTAAAATCTCCGCATTTGCGAACGGACGGATCGGAAAAATCCTCCGCGCGGTCAAAATAAGAAAGTCTGAGCGTCGGCATCCCTCGAAAGGAACGGACGGTAAAACAAGAATATCCGCCCGTCGAACGACGAGAAAGATCCAACACAAGGTACGCTCCTTGTCGAAGCACCACGCTCTCGCCTACGAGTATTTTCTCCGCGTTCTCCGTTCCGACCGCGGCAAAAACCGCTTTCGGCTGACATCTGCGACTATTCAATCTATTATTTCCGTTCATTCATCCGTTTTTCTCCGTTTTGATATTTCTATTATACACTTGATTTTTCGTTTTGTCTTTGGAGAATTTAACCGAACTTTTGGAGAATTTAATCAAAAAATCCGAAAACGGCACACACTTTCTCGTTGTTTTTCGAAAACGAGCGCGCAAACCCTTTGGACACACGGCCTTTTCCCCTTGTTTTTCCAAGCAAAACATCGCCCTTTCCTCTTCCCCCGAAAAAAATTCAAACAGTGACAGAAGTTCACAATTTTTTTAAAAGACAAGTTTACAAATTCAGTCGTTTTTGATATAATACTAACGAGAAAACCTGCTTGCAAAGGTTTTTGTGCCGTATTTAAACAGAAATACATTTAAAAAGTTTCGACAAAAAAGACGAAACAGTCAGTCAAGAAAAACAGCGTTATTCAAAAGGAGGCAATATGAATCTCGACGTCGCAAAATTCAATCCCTACGTCCGATACGTCGGGCGCTTGGAAGGCTCGGAGCATACCACCCACATCGTCCCGTGGCGGATTCTCTACGATTTCGAGATGATCTTCGTCACAAAAGGCGCGTTAAACGTCATCACCGACTGCTCGGAATACCGCATCGACGAGGGGTGTTTGCATATCATGCCGCCCTTTTTGAAACATACGCGGCAAGTGCCGAAAGGCGTCGTAACCAATTACTATAACGTGCATTTCGACTTTATGTTTGAAGAAGAGGGTGATTTTTCGGCGATCGAAATTTATAAAAAACCATGCGAGTTGAAATTGCGCAAAGTCCCCATTCGGCAAGACCTCGTTAACCGCAAGGTCGAAAAGCCTGAAATCTTCTCCATTATCGAAAAATACCGCGTCAGCAATCCAGCGCGTTTTGTTTCTCTGTTTCAAGAGTTATACGAGAGTTGGCAGCAAGAAACGATTGAAAGCGCAATGCGCACTAAAGCAAACATGATTTTATTGATCGCAGAATTTGCGGAAGATCTACGCCGCTCCGAGCACAGTACCACGCACGGGGATTTTGTCGGAAAATTCATGGACTACGTAATGAATCACTATGCAGAAACGCTAGATCTAAACGATATCGTCAAGGATTACGGAATCTCCCCCAGCCGATTCCGCACGATTTTTAAAACCAAAACAAATAAAGCGCCACATGAATACGTAATCGAATATCGTATCGAGCAAGCCAAAAAACTCTTGCAAACCCAAAAATTCACCGTTTCTGAAATCAGTTACATGGTAGGTTACGACGATATTCATTATTTTTCTCGTCTTTTTAAACAAAAAACGGGCGTTACACCGTCCGAATACCGATAAAGACGGCGTATTCCCCGTCCGCACAAACGGTCTACGATTACAGAATGTATTTTATAACAAAACGAATATAAGACGATAAAAAATATAAAACACGATAGAAAACTCAAAATATACAGCCGCTCCCGTATCTGCATTTTCGAATGCCGATACGGGAGCGGCTTAATAAAATTCGACTGAAACACAAAGGAATTTTTCATTCAAAAATCAAAGCCACGGTATAACTAGTTGTTTTTACTTTTCGGCATACTCCTAATACTACCAGCTAGGCACAAGTGCCCCCTTCGAAACGCCTGCCAGCGAGCTTTAATTACTTGCCTCCCTTAAAAGGGGCGTTTGGGGCAAAAATACTCAGTTGGTCTGTTCCTTTATCCGCTTTTAACTGCTTTTTATGTACTCCTTTAACGACTGAGTATTTTTACCTACCGTTGTGACATAATTTTATGGACACACTTTATGGGATTACTCTCCGATTGAGTTGCCTTTTCGGTGGTCGGAAGCAGCATAAAGAAAATCGCAAGTCAACGGAAAAAACTTTTACGAAAAATTCTAATATATAAAAAAATAGCGTTTAGCGAAATAAAAATCGTTAAACGTTATTTTAATGTAAAACTTTTTTCTCGGTCGTTGACTTCCGTGTAATCGAATTAAATCAAAAGAAACAAAATCGCACTGCTATTTCAATTATGAGCGATAACTGAGTGCGGTCAAATCAACAGCAAACAATACTAAAATCTTTTCTTTATGCTTTGGGTTGTCGTTGCCGAAAAGGCAAATCTACAATCGGAGGTATAAAGAAAAAATGAAAAACGAAAACAAAATTACATTTGCAATTCTTAAAGAGAAAATTTCGCCCGAAAACGTACTTACTATGTCAGAGCTTATAGCGGTGTCGGAAACTAAATATCTTATCGGGTATATGGGAGCTCGTATGCAAAAACTACATACGGATTTATATATCGATATTATGCATAAAAACGACGTTAACCACACGTTAAGCAATGCTTACGATTTAGTTCAAGAATGCGGATTATTTCTTTGCCAGCATTTTGGCAAATACTTGAAAGACGTTATCGGCTACAATAAAAAATGCAAGCCAATCAACATAGAAATGGCTTGCATTAGAAAAATGATGAAGTTGGTCAATCACAAGACGAGCGACCTTAAATATACCGTTAGCCTTGACTCCTTAATGCCTTATAACGAGCCCTCCTGCGAGCTTAAAGAAGAAGTCGAGCAAGATTACACCGAATGCGATAAAATCGTCGAGAGTCTTAATTTAACAGACAATATGCGTGTCGCGTTAGAATGCCTCATTAAAGGTTTGAGCTATCCCGAAATCGGACGAGTGCTTTCACGTACTCAATCTACCGTATACGAGTATTTTATCAAAATGCGGAAACGCTATATGGCAATTTATTGGACATTATAATTCGTAATCATTTAGACCTTCTATTTTACAAACAAAAAACTTAAACAAAACTTTAATATGCTTAGTTGAGTGTCACTTGTGGGCAACTTTCAATGTAAACGAAATATTAGTCCCCCCTAATTTTACCCCAATATACATATTAGTTCATTTTTAACAACTCAATTTGTAAACGCGCATAAGATAGGCGTTGTTCGTTAATAAACATTCTATGCCATAAACCATAAGAATTTCTATATCTTTCAAAAAAACGTATTTCTGTTTGTCCTATGGCTTCCGAATTTTTACTGTCATAATGTGTTTCCACACAACCCCTACACACATATTATCGTCGAAAACCAATATACAAGAGTTCCCTGCCTTTATGTGAACAGGAGAACCTAATAATAAGAAGTAACGTCGTAAGTATCGTAGAGAATGTGCTTGGAATAATCGGTAACGCCCGGATTAAGCACGCTCTTCCCCACCTTTTTCCCATTCACGGATACCTCGTAATATCCGATTCCGGCGATATACATTCTAGCACGTTTGATTCTACCCGTCAGTTCCTTCACGTTACGCGCGAACAGCGCATACCCGGCATAATTAGACGGATAAGCAAGCCAACGCGCAGTAAAACCGTCCGTCAGAGCAGTCTCGAACGTCTGCTCTTCACTCTCCAATTGAACCCCGCCCACTTCCGCAAAGAGACGGTAACGATACTCCGTCCGCGCTTGCAGCGGATCTCCGCAATAGTCGATTCCGCAGGTATCGTTGGAAAACACGTTTCCTGAATCCCATACGACGTGCGCGCCATCGTTCACAATGATACGATAACTTTGCTGTTTCACCGCGTCCGCATACTTCCAAGAAAAGACGGGGTGCAATCCCACGCCGATCGGGTTAACTTTATAATTACAAGTGATCTCTGTTAAAACCGGCATTCTTTTCATTTCCTCTTTTTCTATTCCGATTTAATTATACAATGGATTTTGCGCAATTACTTGTTTTTGAACGGCAAATAATTGTGTTTGAATGATATTTTTACGAAAATAGGCTAAAGTTAATTGTCTTTTCAAGACCATCCGCGATTTTTCTGTCCGTCGAAACAAACGTATGACCGATGCCGCAACCGACAGAAAAGCAAACGCCGAAAGCGCAAAAAACAAGAATCGTCCGTTCATCTTCGCCCCTTCCAAAAAATTTCTTTGATAAAAAAATGATCGACGAATTTTTCGCAAATACTCGTTTCTATTTGACAGAGAATTACTTTTTAATGACAATTTCCATTGACAAACGCCCAAATGTTTGTTATATTGAAATCGGGAGGATAAAAAAATGGCAATCAGCATCCGTCAACCGCCCGATCGGCTGCATCCGCTCACTTATTCGGTGACGTTCGAAGTAAACGAAACACATGGGCATACGTTCCGCGAAATTACCTATCTGTTTTGCGGCGAGGCGCAGAATATCGTCAACGGAACGCCATACAACATCAAGAAATGCTCGGTCATCTTTCTCGGACCTATGCACTATCACCGCTATCACATTCGCAGCGGCGTAAAGTACGAGCATCGCGATATTTACGTGGCGGAAAACGTATTTCAGACCATCTGCGACGCGCTTGGGGAACACGTTTACGAGCGATTCTGCAATCCTCAAAAGCCGGCGATTTTCACCCTCGCCGAAGACGGAATGTTGGCATTGGACGCACGACTCAGAAAGTTGCAACTCGCCGATCCCGAAAATCTCTCCGAGGAGGAATGCGCCGTTCATCGGGCGATCGTCGCAGAACTTGTGGGGCACTACATCGAGGAGTGCAATCTCGTTCAACAACCGTATCCCCAATGGCTTCTCAATTTTCTGGCGGAAATGAATCACACGGAAGTCGTATGCGGCACGTTTGAAAATCTGGTGAGACTTTCCAACTACTCGGCAGAGCATCTCTCCCGCACGTTTAAAAAATACATGGGAATCACCGTTGCGGATTATTTTTCCGATCTAAAAATGCGCCATGCACTCTCTCTGCTCGTCAATACCAATATGCAGATCTCCGAGATCTCCTCCGAAATCGGTTACAGCAGTCTGTCGCACTTCATTCATAAATTCGAAAAGCGCTATAAAGTTTCGCCGCGCGTCTACCGCAGTCGTTACGGAAAAAAGAAGCCGTAAAAAAACACGCTACGACTCGCGCAATGCGAAAATAGCGTGCTATTTGTTTTTATAAAAATTCTTAACAGAACAAGGTCTGCCGAAAAGCAGTCCTTTCTTTTTGTCACAATATCTTCTTCAAGAATTGTCCCGTAAAACTCTCTTTTACTTGGGCGACCTCTTCGGGCGTACCGCACGCAACCACCGTGCCGCCGCCTGCACCGCCCTCCGGTCCGAGATCGACGATGTAATCGGCGATCTTGATAATATCGAGGTTGTGTTCAATGACGATCACCGTATTGCCGCCCGTACGCAACCGTTGCAAAATATCCGCTAGTTTTTGCACGTCGTAACTGTGCAAACCCGTCGTCGGCTCGTCTAAAATATAGAGCGTCCGTCCCGTCGGGCGTTTGGACAGTTCGGTTGCAAGTTTAACGCGTTGTGCCTCTCCCCCGGAAAGAGTGGTAGAGGACTGTCCTAACTTGATATATCCCAAGCCGACGTCTTTTAACGTTTTGATCTTATTATAAATAGAAGACAGATTCTGAAAGAACTCGCACGCCTCGTCCACGGTCATTTCCAGCACGTCGTTAATGCTCTTTCCCTTATATTTGACTTGTAAGGTTTCCCGATTGTATCGTTGCCCTTTACAGACCTCGCACGGCACGTAAATATCCGGCAAAAAGTGCATTTCGATCCGAATAATACCGTCGCCCGAACAATGCTCGCAACGACCGCCTGCGATATTAAACGAAAAACGTCCCGATTTATAACCGCGTTCCTTTGCGTCCGGCGTGGAAGCGAACAAATCGCGAATCGCGGTAAAAACACCCGTATACGTGGCAGGATTGCTCCGCGGCGTGCGCCCGATCGGCGATTGGTCGATCGCGATAACCTTATCGAAATACGAAATCCCATCGATCCGCTTGTAATCGCCGGCACGCACGCGCGCCCGATTCAGTTCCGCCGCCAAAACCGGATAAACAATTTCATTGACGAGCGAACTCTTCCCCGAACCCGAAACGCCCGTCACAGCGGTAATCAACCCGACGGGGAACGCGACGTCCACGTTTTTCAAATTATTCTGTTTCGCACCGATCACGCGCAGCCAACGGTCGCCGACCGGTTGCCGAACGGACGGAACTTCGATTCTTCTGCGCCCTGCGAGAAAATCTCCCGTAATCGAACGGGGACTGTTCTCGATATCCGCTACCGATCCGCATGCAACCACTTCACCCCCGTGAATTCCCGCATACGGTCCGATATCCACGATATAATCGGCGGCGCGCATGGTATCCTCGTCATGCTCGACGACGATCAACGAATTTCCGAGATCGCGCAAATGGCGCAACGTATCCAACAACTTTTCGTTATCCCGTTGATGTAATCCGATAGACGGCTCGTCCAAAATATAAAGCACGCCCGTCAAGCCCGATCCGATCTGCGTGGCAAGTCGAATCCGTTGCGCTTCGCCGCCCGAAAGCGTCCCTGCGCTGCGCGACAAGGTGAGGTAAGACAATCCCACGTTCGTCAAAAAAGAAAGCCGCGCTTTGATTTCTTTCAAAATAGAATCCGCAATCAAACGCTGCGTCGGCGTCAGTACAAGCGCGTCGATAAACACGCTCAGACGATCGACTGGCATATCGCACAACTCCGCGATATTTTTACCGCCCACCAAAACGGAAAGAGCCTCTTTTTTGAGCCGTTTTCCCTTACACGTATCGCACGGCGTGGTCGTCATATACTTTTCGATCTCGCTCTTCGTATAATCGGAGGACGTTTCCCGATAACGCCGCGCGAGATTGGGAATAATCCCCTCCCACGCCGACTCATAACTGCCGGAAAACGAACGCGTGGCGTATTCCAACTTAATCTTTTCCCCGTTATTGCCGTATAAGAGCATATGATAAATATCTTTTGGAAGATCCTTGACCGGGGTATCCAAACTGAATCCGTAGTGTTTGGACAACGCCGAAAAATACATTTCGGTCATCTTGCCCGTATCGAGATTCCACCCCGTAATCGTCATCGCGCCCTCGCGCAAGGATTTGTTTTTATCCGAAACGACTAAATTTTCGTCCAATTCCATGCGGAAACCCAACCCCGAACAATCCGGGCACGCGCCGAACGGATTGTTAAAGGAAAACAACCGCGGTTCAATCTCTTCGATACTGATATTGCAGATCGGACAAGCGTATTTTGTGGAATAAAGTTCCTCTTTGCCCTCGCAAGACACAACGACAAGCCCCTCCGCCAACTTCAAAGCGGTTTCCAAACTGTCCGTCAAACGCTGTTCGATCCCCTCTTTGACGACAAGACGGTCGATGACGACCGAAATATTATGCTTGACGTTTTTATCCAACTTAATTTCTTCATCCAACCCGTAGACGATGCCGTCCGCTTCCACGCGCGCGTAGCCCGATTTGCGATACCCCTCGAATTGCTTGGTGTATTCGCCCTTTCTGCCGCGCACGACGGGAGCGTTCACGTAAATCTTGCTACCCGTCGGCATCGACATGACGCGATCGGCAATTTGATCCACCGTCTGCCGCTCGATCTTTCTGCCGCACTTCGGACAATGGGGTTCTCCGACGCGCGCAAACAAAAGACGGAAATAATCGTAAATTTCCGTCACCGTGCCCACCGTGGAACGGGGGTTATTGGACGTCGTTTTTTGATCAATGGAGATCGCAGGCGAAAGTCCCTCGATGGACTCGACGTCCGGCTTCTCCATTTGTCCCAAAAACATACGCGCGTAACTGGAAAGGCTCTCGACGTACCGCCGTTGCCCTTCCGCAAATATGGTTTCAAAGGCGAGCGTGGATTTTCCGCTCCCCGAAACGCCCGTAAACACGACCAACTTTTCACGCGGAATCGTCACGTCGATATTTTTCAGATTATTTTCCTTAGCACCTTTGATTTGAATAAATTCTTGCATATTACTTTCTCATTTTCAATTTCAGTTTTGCCAGCGTATCGCGAATTTCGATACACTTTTCAAAGTCCAAATTCGCAGACGCGATCTTCATTAACGCCTTTAATTTTTCAATTTCGTCCGGGATATCCTTTGCGGCGATCTCCGCCGTGCGATCCACCTTGCGCGTGATCTCCAACGAGTTACCGATCTCCTTTACGATCGTTTTCGGAACAATCCCGTGTTTGCGGTTGTATTCGTCCTGTACGGCGCGGCGACGCTCGGTTTCGCGAATCGCTCGATCCATACTCCCCGTTCGCTCGTCTGCATACATGATCACGCGTCCCTCGCTGTTACGCGCCGCTCGCCCGATGGTTTGAATCATCGCGGTTTCGCTCCGCAAAAAGCCTTCCTTATCCGCGTCCAAAATGACGACCAACTTGACTTCGGGAAGATCCAATCCCTCTCGCAAAAGGTTGATTCCGACCAAAACGTCAAACTCTCCCTTTCTGAGCCCCGTCACGATATCAATACGCTCCAACGTATCAATACCCGAATGCATATAGCGTACTTTAACGCCGCTCTCCTTTAAGTATTCGGTCAAACTCTCCGCCATTTTCTTGGTCAACGTCGTCACCAAAACGCGGCTTTTCTCCGCCGTAACGCGATGAATTTCAGAGAGAAGATCGTCTATTTGCCCCTTTGTCGGGCGAACTTCGATGACGGGATCTAACAGTCCCGTCGGACGAATCAACTGTTCCACCACTTGCCCCGCTTCACCCAATTCATAGGGCGCGGGCGTTGCCGAAACGCACACCATCTGCCCGACGCGAGAATCGAATTCTCCGAACGTCAACGGGCGGTTGTCGTAGGCGGACTGCATACGGAATCCGTAATTGACGAGATTCGTCTTGCGCGACAGATCGCCTGCATACATCGCGCGAATTTGCGGAATGGTCATATGGCTCTCGTCGATGAAAAGAAGAAAATCTTGCGGAAAATAATCCAACAACGTAAAGGGCGGCTCACCCGGATTTCTGCCGTCAAAATAACGGGAATAATTTTCCACACCCTTGCAATAGCCGATCTCTCGCATCATTTCGATATCGTAACGCGTCCGTTGCCCTAACCGTTGCGCCTCTAACAATTTGCCTGCATCTTGAAAAACTTTCACCTCGCCCGACAAATCCTCTTCGATCGCGGTCAAACAGTTTTTCATCTTTTCGCTTTCGACGGCGTAGTGGCTCGCCGGGAAAATCACGGCGTGTTTCAATTCGGAAATCACCTTGCCCGTCACGTATTCCGCCTCGCAAATGCGGTCGATTTCGTCCCCGAAAAACTCCACGCGAATGACGATCTCGGTATTGCCGGACGGAAAAATATCCACCGTATCCCCCCGAACGCGGAAAGAAGAACGCGAAAAATCCACGTCTTTTCGCGCATACTGAATTCCGACAAGTCGCCGCATCAACTCGTTCGGGCTAATCTCCATGCCCGGTCGGAGAGAAACCGCAAGGCGGTAATACTCCTCGGGTGCGCCCAAGCCGTAAATACACGAAACGGACGCAACGACGATTACGTCCCGCCGCTCCGCCAACGAACAAGTCGCCGAATGGCGCAGTTTATCAATCTCGTCATTAATGGCGAGATCCTTTTCGATATACGTATCCGTACTCGGAATGTACGATTCCGGTTGATAATAGTCGTAATAGGAAACGAAAAATTCCACTCGGTTTTCGGGAAAAAACTCCCGAAACTCATTACACAACTGCGCGGCAAGCGTCTTGTTGTGCGCGATCACCAAAGACGGACGGTTACAATTTTTAATGACGTTCGCCATGGTGAACGTCTTTCCGCTGCCGGTAACGCCCAATAAAACCTGCGTGCGCAAGCCGTCGCGGATTCCTTCCGTAAGTTTTTCGATCGCCTGCGGCTGATCGCCGGTCGGCTGAAATTTAGAACGTAAGACAAATTCTTTCATGTAAATATAGCCCTTAAAATCAATCCGATTACAAAACTGACCGCGGCAAGCGCGACCGTTACGCCCATTCGAAAGATCAAATTTCGCTTTTGAACCTGTTTGCTCCTGAGATACCCGATCCCCTTTGCATGCAGCGTTACACAGTAAACGCGCTCGCCCTTGCGATCGGAATAAACGACGTCCAAATAATCGTCCATTTCGAGCGCGGAAAGCACACGTTCCAACCGCTCCTCCGTAAACCCCTCTCGCTTTTTCAAGGCGGCGAGCAAATCTTGCGGAGAAACAAGCGTACCGCCTCGTGCACCGCAAAACCGCAATACCGCCGTCAAAACGGCGTCCTCGCGCGCGTTCAACATAGCAACCGCCCCAGAGCAAGCACCAACAAACTCAAAAGCACGGCGGCGCAACCGCCCACAAACGCGCCCCAAAAGCACGCGACGAAATCCGAACGGCGATTTTCGTACTCTTTTGCCCGTTCGTCCGCCTCATCTTCAAAAAGGCGTTTCCCCTTGGGGAGCGGACAAACGCACACGTCCGCGTCGTCTTGATACTTTACGCTGACGTAATCGCGCGAGGCAAGAACGGAAAGCCCGAATTTCACGTCCTCTTCGTTCATGCCGTAATACGGCGGCAAACGCTCGGCAAGTTCTCCGTAAGAAACGATTTTATACCGCCCGTCGCAAATTTCGTTGATCGCCTTTAACAGGCTTTTCCCTCGTCCGTCCAACATACACGCTCAGTATGTGTTTTCGAAGGGATTTTATCCCTTTGCAGAACGCAAAAAAGAGGCGAACAAATGTTTTATCTATTGTAACACAGCGACGAATGTTTGTCAAATAAAAAACGAACGCCGCACTTTGGAAAGGGAAAAATATCTTGCCACACACCAATTCTTGAAGAAAGAACGAAACGCTCGTCTGTTTTTTTAGAGGCAAACTTTCCCCCAAAACACACCCTTTGCATTTACTTTTTCTTATCCTTGTGCTATAATGCTAGTGAGTAAAATTGCAAGGGGTTGCGATCGGCGTATTTCAATGAAAAGAGGCTGTTTGTATCGGCAAAAAGCAAGGAAGACAATGATTGCCGCAAAACTTGTTTTGCTCGCTTTTTAATCAATAAAACCTCAACGGAGTGTAATATGTTAGCGGATTTTCATTCTCATACAAACTATTCCTATTGCGGAAGAGATAATCCGGAGGACCTCGTTCAAGCCATGATCGGTCACGGCGTGGACGTTTTGGGAATCTCCGACCATAACTACGGCATCGGCAACCGAACGGAAGAATATCTCAAAGAGATCGCAACGCTGAAAGAAACGTACAAAGACCAAATCACGTTGTATTGCGGCATCGAACTTTGTACACTCCCCGGTTTACAATTGCAAGACCGTTCTGGGCCGGCACGCTTCGATTATTGCCTTGTGGAAAATTTAGATCACCCGGACAGCATTATGCACGGCGATATTTTGGAATACACAAAGGATTTTCATATTCCAGTCATTATCGCGCATACCGACCTGTTTGCCTTTATAAAAAACAAGGGACTCGATCCCCTTCCCTACTTAAAAGCGTTAAAAGCGCATAATATTCTATTTGAACTGAACGTCAGTTACGATTCCGTTCACCAATACAGAGAACACGAATACGTAAAGGAATTTTTCCGCAACGAGAACCAACAACAACTCGTCAAAGAAAGCGGCTTGCAATTGAGCGTCGGCTTCGACGGTCACCGCATGGAAGATTATCGTGCGGATAAAGTTCGCTTCGCCTGCGAATTTTTAGAAAAAAACGGGATTCCTTTCTTAAAAAGCATCTGAAAAATTCAAACCATCGCAATGATAAAAGCCCTTCCGCTCGCATTAACGAACGGGGGGCTTTCGTTTTAACGGTATATTCCGTTCCCAAAAAACACCGTTTTCGTAGCCTTGAATTTTAGGATTCGATTCCGCCGCTTCCAGCCTTTGCTCCGCCCATACGCAATATTGCTTGTCCGCTTCGATTCCCAAATAATGCCGATTTAACTTTTTTGCCACAACGCTCGTCGTGCCCGAGCCTAAAAACGGATCGAATACGAGATCGCCGACGTTTGAACTTGCCAAAATCATTTTAGCAATCAGTTTTTCAGGCTTTTGCGTCGGGTGCGCAGTGTTCTCCGGCATGGACCAAAAGGGAATCGTGATATCGTCCCAAAAGTTGGACGGACAAGTATCGCGGTACTTTCCGCCGTCCGATTCTTGCCAATCGCGCGGAACGCCGTCCGTACGATAGGGCGCAATCACGCGCTTGCGAATTTTTACCGCGTCCAAATGAAACGTGTAATCTTCCCCTTTTGTGGCAAACCAAATATCCTCTAAGCCGTTTTTCCAATTTGCTTTCGCGCCTCTGCCCTTTTCTCGTTGCCAAGTGATGCGGTTACGTACTTGAAAAAATTCGCCCAACACGCGCCCGATCGTCAAACTCGTTTCCCAATCACAACAAACGTAAATAGAACCGTTCGGCTTCAAAAGCGGAGAAACGGCGGCAAGCCATTGCCGCGTGTACGCCTCGTAATCCGCATCGCTCTTTTTCAAAAAAGTACTTTCGTTAAACTTTTTCCGCAAATTATAGGGCGGATCGGCAACGATCAAATCAACGCTTTCGCGCGGAAGAAAGGGTGCGACTTGAAAAAAATCGCCCAAAACCGTTTTATCCGTAACAAACTCGATCGTTCTCGCTCGATCGACCGCAATACACCGTTCCAAAAAACGAGCGCCGTCCTCTAACGACGTATCAATGGTTTTATTCCTCAATGCTTTCTCTTTCGGCATATCCATTCTCCCCTCGTGAAATAATTTCGTTTATATACACTAAATCCCGTCACCGCGCAACGTTTTTCCTTTACCATATAGTCGAACAGCCTCGCATGTACAGAATTGCAAACAGGGTGTTTTTATATACGGTGTGAATAAGTTCTTGCAAGTAAACTTTTTTGATTGTATTATAACATTGAAACGTAACAAAATTAAAAATTTTGTTACAACTGTCGTTGCCTTGCGTATTGCTATCGCAATCCGCCGTTTCTGTTGAAACACGGCGTG
>CAYXWN010000016.1:0-37883 GCA_964468815.1 uncultured Clostridia bacterium
GGGATTGTCCGCGTGCGCATATTCTTGTGAAATTGCGTGAAAATATGGACGAAACATTTGAAGTGCAGACGATAGGACGTATCAGGCGTATGCCCGAGGCGAAACATTACGAAAACGATTTGTTGGATAGTTGCTATCTGTACACGTTCGACGGAAAGTTTACGCAAGGGGTAAAGCAAAGCCTCGGTAAGTCGGCGTTGGAAGCGAAAACGTTGTTTTTGAAAAACGAGCACAAGGCGTTTACGCTCACCAAACAACAACGTACAATGGTAACCGACTTGCGTGACTCGCGTAAGGCGTTGTCGTCTATCGCAGGGTATTTTAAGCGTGAGGTTTCTCTTACGGGCGACAAAAAGCAAAATAGAATACGGCTCGAAAGCCGCGGTTTTATTTTTGCCGACGAGATTGTGCGCTACACCCTTTCGGGCAACGTTGTAACGCTTTCGGAACTTTCCGAAAAAGAAAAATTGAACGCTGTTAAGATTACCGAGCCTATTTCTACCACTACGCACGGACGAGAGTATCACAACCGAGTTGGCCGCATCGGTTTGGAAATCGGTATGCCGTACAACTATATGAATACCATTCTCGGCAAGCTGTTTGGCGCAAAGTTTGATTATCGTGAAAAGGTGCTTGCACTTTCGCCGCGCGAATTGTACGCTTTTGTGATAAACAATTTCGATTTGTTGCGTAGAACTTGTCGATTGGCTATGGCGGCACAGCTTGCACAGCTGTCGCTTTCCGTGGATATGGTGTCGGAAAAGCCGTTTACCATTCCGCACTCTACCTTGTTTACGTATGACGTGCAAAGCAAGGTGCAGCAAGCAAGCGAAAAGAACGTATACGGCGGATATTTAATGTCGGCTGAACCGCGTTCGTCGTCGGAAAAGAAGTTTGAAAAGTTTTGCGAAAACGCTTCCGCCGTCGATTGGATATACAAAAACGGAGATAAGGGCGACGAGTATTTTTCTATCGTTTACGTGGATAATGCCAACCGTCAAAAGCTGTTTTACCCCGACTACATCGTATCTGTAAACGGCGAAGATTGGATTATAGAAACGAAGGGCGGTTTTGATAAAACAGGCGCAAGCGAAGATATCGATATCTTTTCGCCGAAGAAATTTGAGGTTTTGAAATCGTATTTACATAAATACGGATTGAAAGGTGGATTTGTGCGCTATGACAAGCAAAGCGAAGAACTTTGTATTTGCACCGACAATTACAATGACGATATCCATTCCGACGATTGGAAACTTTTAAGAGAAATATTCAAGTAAGCAAAAAGGCGATAGAATCTACGTTCTACCGCCTTTTATCATTGATTGCAAACTATTTCAATTTAACTTTCAGCCCGAAATAATCTCTTGTAAAAAATAAAACGAACGAAACCTTATCGGTTTGGTTCGTTTTATTCCTGTTTGGTGGAGACGATCGGGATCGAACCGACTACCTCTTGAATGCCATTCAAGCGCTCTACCAAGTGAGCTACGCCCCCGTAAATCCGTTGTTATTGTACCATAAAATTTACGTTCACGCAAGAAAAAACAAGCAACTTTTCAAAAATACGCGTAAATTTATTTTACGGATAAGGCGCGTAACCGTTCTGTCGCGCGAATATGGATAGAGAAGCCGTAGTTCGCTCGATTCTGTCAAAAAGAGAAATAATTCTCTTCTGCGATTTTTTCAAACACGATACAAATATCAGGTAAATCGCCTTTATAAACCGTTCTTTTTAAGGGCAACGTTTCTTTTATCGCGTTTGCGATTTGTGTTTTCTGCTCAAAGTTTAGGTCGACGGTGTGGTGAACCAAAACGTACTCGTCTTCATAATCTGGCTCAAGAAACGGTTCTGACCGTTTCTTTCCGAAAGACATATAGTATTTGCCGTAATTTCCTAAAAGTTTTTCTAAGGCTTTCATTCCTTTGCGTACTTTCGCAAAATTATACGGGCTGTCGAACATGCTGTGGTTAAAAACGATTCCTATCATATTTTTCTACACTCCTTTATTAGATTATAACTTTTCTGTGTTTTTTTGTCAATAAAATGGAAAATAAAACAAGAGCAGGGGGATTCTTGCGTTTTTATGGAGAGTGGCGATAACGAAATAAATCTTTACGGGGGTATGATATTCGTCTAACGGCGAATGACGATACCGCCTTGTTTTTTGAAAGGAAAAGGCTATCTGACTTTTTCGACAAACAAAAGAAAGATAGCCTTTGAGTTGTATTAATATCGATATTTCGGTCTACGATATTAACAAGAGAAAAACAACGGATATAAGTTAATCTTTTTTATAACCAATTATCTTTTCTTTTGAGGGATCGAAGGAGAGGTTGCATATTGATGCAACGAGCCAATAAATTCCGCAAGTAATCATTGTAAGAAATATGTAAGCCAAAGTTCTTGACGTGTATCCTTCGGGTTTTAATTCTGTATGATTGATAATGATGCTTCCGATCCACCCCAAAAAATGTCAGAAGAAAACGAGCCAAATTTTTGTTTTCCATTTTGCAAAATCCTCCTAAGTTGATAAAATAAAAAGTGCGCCAACCGAAGTTAACGCACCGAAAAACGCAAGCTCCGATTGTCGCTCAACAAACTTTACGCAAAATGGATAAAATCATACTTACATAAAATACAAGCGTTTTTGTGAAATTGTTGCGGAATTATTGCTTTTGCCCCCGGTGACGTGCTGTCGAAAAACAAAAATTTTTGTCCCCATGATTCTCTTACAAGATCAATCGTTTTTGTGATGGAACGGTAATTGCTTCTTTATTAAAAGGAGTTAATTCGTTGTTTCGGATCAAGCCTGTGTTGTCTTTCTGATTTACGAAAAAACAACCGGCACGCAGTACCGCGTGCCGGTTGTTTTTGTGTGACTGCCTAGTTGTGATTGCGGACGCATGCAAAAAGGTTTAGACAACAAATAAAAGGGTGGTATACAGATAGATCGTTCTTTGGATTGTTAAAAAGGAGCAATCATTCCTTGGTTAACACTTTTTTCTGCCAAGATTTTTTGTTGCACTTCGGGCAACGCATATGTCTTGTTCTGCCCCAATGCGCCGAGATAAATACGCTTTTGTACGAGGGAACATATCTGTATCCGCATTCGGCACATTCATAGTAACCTGCCGTCTGCTCGATTTTTATTGCATATCCGATCCCTATAACGAACGGAATAATTCCCATAACAATAAGGAGTATTCTTAACCAAACTGCCATTTGGACAAAAGAAGCGATAAATACGAGCGATATAAAGATCACCGATACAACCCTGCCTATAAAATTCTCCAAAGACAGTAATCGTTTGTCTGCGTCTTGCTTTTGTTTTAATACTTCAAGCAAGTTTTTTTCTAATTCTTTGTTGTAATTATCCATTGTAATTACCTCCCCACTTAATAAATCATTTACTGTGATGCCGAGAATACCACACAATTCAAGCATTATCGAAGAGTCTGGCAATGACAAACCGCGCTCCCATTTGGATATTGCTTTATCGGTAATATTCAACTTTTCCGCCAACTGCATTTGCGTTAAATTTTTCTTTTTTCTGCATTCGGCAATGAATTTTCCAATTTTAATTTGATCCATGTGCAACCTCCTTTCGCTTCCATTATAGCAGTTGTTTTTAATAAAGTACACCTACCGTTGGTTTAGTGGGGGGGATATAAACCAACGGTAGAGCGATAATAACCGTCAAATTCTTTTTTTGTCAAGAATATTATACCGCAAGATCATTCGTATCAAATCTATGTTTATTAAATGTGGAAATCGCGCTGCAAACAAGTTTGCTATCACGCCGGCTCGACAAACGACAGGTGGCTGTTGTTTGATCCGCTTGCTTTTGGTAGTTTCTCTAAGTTTGGGCAGCAAGCGGATTTCCCGAGCGTTCGATTCCCTTCGTGCTATTTCCGAATAATAAAACAAGAGCAGGTACTAAGCCTACTCTTGCTTTATTGGAGCAGGTGAAGGGAATCGAACCCTCCTCTCAAGCTTGGGAAGCTCGCATTCTACCGATGAACTACACCTGCATGATGAAATTTGCGAAATTTAATAAAAGTAAAACCGTGCGACAAAACTTTCCCTTTTTGAAATGCGGAAAATAACGTTTCTGCATGCCTTTTTCTCTTACGCTTAAACAGTATAACATATTTCACGGCAAAAAGCAACGGACTTTTGCGAAAAAATCATTGTGAATTTGAAAAATCTGTGGTATACTTATAATATCAATGCGACGGTTTTGCCGTTTCGCGCAGAACGGGAGGATGAAAATGGCTCTATTTTTAAAAATTATCGAGTGGGTTGACGATTCAAAAGACACGATCGTTTATAAGTGTCCTACGAACGGTCGGGATATCAACCAAAAGAGTAAGTTGATCGTACGGGAATCCCAAGAGGCGATTTTCGTTCATAAGGGAAAAGTGTGCGACGTGTTCGGACCCGGTACTTATAATCTGAAAACGGAAATATTCCCGATTTTGTCAAAACTCGCGGGGTGGGCGTACGGTTTTCAGACGCCGATTGCCGTGGACGTTTATTTTATCAATACGAAGCAATTTACGGGGATTAAGTGGGGTACGGCGAATCCCATTATCATGCGCGACAGCGAATTTGGCATGATTCGCGTAAAGGGGTACGGCGCGTTTGCGTTCAAGGTGACCGATTCTGCGACGTTCTTGCGCGAATTGTTCGGGACGAATTCCACGTTCGTGACGTCCGATATCACGAATTGGTTGAAAACCATGTTGCTTTCTTCTTTGGCGGATACGTTGGGCGAAAGCAAGGTTTCCGTTTTGGATCTCGCGGGCAACACGTTGGAATTTAACGAGTCGGTAAAGAAAAACATTCAAGAGCATTTCAATGGTTTAGGACTTACGCTGACGAATTTGTTCATTGAAAATATGTCCGTTCCGGAAGAGGTGGAAAAGACGATCGACGAGCGTTCTCGTTTGGGGGTTTTGGAAGACAAGACGGACGTCATGATGAAAGTTTCTGCGGCGGAAGCGATGAGGGATGCGGCGAAGAACGAGGGCATGGGCGGTGCGTTTATGGGCGCAGGCGTCGGGCTCGGTGCTGGTGCCGGCATGGGCAGTATTTTTACCGAAGCGTTTAAGAGCGCGCAACAACCGACGCAGCAAGTCGGTTCGTCCGAACGGGGCGGTGCGGATAAAAAATGTTCGAATTGCGGCGCGGCGATTTCTCCGACGGCAAAGTTTTGCTCGGAGTGCGGTCAAAAGCAGGACGTCAAGCGTTTTTGTCCGGAATGTGGCAAAGAGGTAGGCGGTTCTGCGAAGTTCTGCCCGGAATGCGGAACAAAACTTTGATAACCTTTTAAAATAAGGATATACTAAGACAAGTATCAAAAGGAGGTGCGATTATGGCTAAGATTACCGAAAATACGACGATTTTCGAGGCGTTGGAAATCAATCCCAATGCAGGGGAAATTCTCATGCAATACGGCATGCATTGCTTGGGCTGTGCGCTCGCGCACGGGGAAACCGTAGGAGAAGCGGTCGGCGTTCACGGCGCTGATCTCGAAGAGATTTTGGCAAAATTAAACGACGTCGAGGCGTAACGTGAACGGGCAAGAGGAACAGGTTTACGATAAGCGCGTCGTGGATACCGATCACGTTAAGTGTGACGGCTGCGGCGCGAATATGGAATTCGATCCTAAGACGCAACAACTCGTTTGCCGACACTGCGGAAAGACCGAAAAGTTGGAAAAACAATTCGACGTGCACGAAGTCGATCTTTTGACGGGGCTTGACGCTTGCGAGCAGTGGGATCGCGAAACGGTTGTGTTTCGCTGCGAAAACTGCGGTGCAAAGGTTTTGTTGGAGCGAGGGCAGACGGCGCGGTGCTGTCCGTTTTGCGGAACGGCGCACGTCGTGGAGGCGAAAGAGCAGGCGGGAATTAAGCCGACTGCTCTCCTTCCGTTTGCGTTCGATCGGGATATCGCCGTTTTGCGCTGTAAGGAATGGGCGAAAAAGGGGTGGCTTTCTCCGCGGAAGTTTCGCAAGAGTATGTCGCCCGACAATATAAACGGCGTTTATACGCCGTGCTTTACCTTTGACAGTCACACTTTTTCCCGTTACGAGGGGAGAATCGGCAAAACGCATACGCGCACCGTCGGGTCGGGTAAAAATCGGCGGACGGAAACGTATATCGTTTGGCGGCATATTTCGGGTACATACGACAATTTCTTCGACGACGTTGTGGTGACTGCCGGCAATATGATGTCTCAAAAGAATATGGATGCGTTGCAACCTTACGATACCAACAACGGCTGTAAGTTCGAGGAGGACTATATGCTGGGGTTCATGGCATACCGTTACGAACGGGGATTGCAAGAGTTGTGGGGCGACGCGCGCGATATCATGGATCAAAAACTCCGCGCGATGATTCTCTCGCAATATTCGTATGACCATATCGACTATTTGGACGTATCGACCGATCACGATAGCGTAACGTATAAATACGTCATGCTTCCCGTGTGGGTGGGGAACTATACGTACGGGAAAAAACTGTTTAACTTTTACGTTAACGGCACGACGGGCAAGGTGACAGGGAAACGGCCTTATTCTCCTTGGAAGATTTTAATTCTGACAATCGTCGGAATCGCGCTCGTGCTGGGGCTCTTCTGGTTGTTCGTTCTTTCGGAAGAAGGGAGAGAATTTGTGATTGATTTTCTGTTAAACCGCAATATCTTGTAGGGACGAAAAAAATTTTAAAAACCACGGAAAAACAGTTGACTATCTTGCCCGAATCGGTTATAATAGGTGGGCTGTGTAAATGGGTTGATTTGAAAAGTTACTTAATTTTGCTTGCAAAAAGATAATTTTCAATGACAAATGCGGGGGCAAGACTCCTGCGACTAACTTCAAAGAAGAGGTACGGATCATTCGCAGCGACTCGTAAGAGTATCGGCGGATGATTTTTTTATAAGACTTTCTTCGACACACACGGCAAAGTAAACACCAAAAGTTAGGATAAAAAGGAGAAAAAATGGCAAGTCAAAAAATCAGAATCAAGCTTGTGTCCTACGATCACGAAATGGTCGACCAAGCAACGCAGAGAATCGTGGAAACCATGAAGAAATCGGGCGCGAAAATCAGCGGGCCCATCCCCCTTCCCACGGAAAAAGAAGTTGTAACCATTCTGCGTTCGCCGCATAAGTATAAGGACAGCAGAGAGCAATTTGAAATCAGAACGCATAAGCGGTTGATTGATATTTATTCGCCCAACATCAAATTGTTGGACAGCATTTATCTGCCCGCAGGCGTCGATATCAAAATCAAACTTTAATCGGTAATAATCGGGAGGTGAACTTTATCTATGAATAAAGCAATCATTGGAAAGAAATTGGGGATGACTCAGGTGTTTTCCCCGGACGGGAAAGTAATCCCCGTCACGGTTGTCGAGGCAGGTCCTTGCCCCGTCGTGCAGATTAAGACGTTGGAAAGAGACGGCTACACCGCCGTGAAACTCGGCTTCGACGAGGTTTCGGAAAAGCGTTTGAACAAGCCGGAGATCGGCGCGTTCAAGAAAGCGGGCGTCGCTCCGCAGAAAGTTCTGCGCGAGTTCCGTTTGGAGGACGTATCCGGCTATGCGGTCGGCGGCGCGGTAACGTGCGAAGCGTTCAAAGCGGGCGATAAGGTAGACGTTTCCGGGCTCACCAAGGGACACGGATTTATGGGCGTTATCAAGCGTTGGAACAATCACAGATTGAAAGAAACGCACGGTGTCGGCCCTGTACACAGAGAAGTCGGTTCTATGGGCGCGAACAGCTCGCCGTCCAGAGTTTTTAAGGGCAAGAAGATGGCGGGACAGTACGGTCATGAAAAAGTGACCATACAGAATCTCGAGATCGTCAGAGTGGACATTCAGCGGAACGTGTTGCTCATCAAGGGCGCGGTTCCCGGTCCGGTTAAGGGGATCGTAACCATCGCCAACAGCGTCAAAGGTTAAGGAGAAGAGAAAATATGCCTAGTTTAAAGTTATATGATATGAATGCGAAAGAGGTGGGCACGATCGAGTTGTCCGATCTCTTCGATATGGAATACAACGAACCGTTGATTCATCAAGCGGTCGTTACCAGACTTGCAAACGAAAGACAGGGCACGAAAAGCACGCTTACGCGCAGCGAAGTGCGTGGGGGCGGCGCGAAGCCTTGGAGACAGAAAGGAACGGGTAGAGCCAGACAAGGTTCGATCCGCAGTCCGCAATGGGTAAAGGGCGGCGTTGTGTTCGCTCCGAAGTCCAGAGATTTCTCCAAAAAGATGAACGTCATGGCGAGAAGAATCGCGACGTTCTCCGCTCTTTCTCAGAAAGTGCGCGACAACGAAGTGGTCGTAATCGACAACATCGCGGTTGCCGCTCCCAAGACGAAAGAAATGGTGAAATTCCTCGATGCGTTTAAGTTGGACAAGACCGTTCTCGTGGTAATGAGCAATGCGGACGAAAACGTTCGTCGCGCAAGCGCGAACCTCGCGAAGGTTACGACCATTCCCGTCGAACAACTCAACACGTACGACGTCGTGAGAAACGCAAAGGTCGTTCTCTCCAAGACGGCTGTCGAAGCGCTTGAAGAAGTTTACGGTGCAGAGGAAGAACTCCTTGAAGAAGCGGTTGCGGAAGAAATCGTCGAACCCGTCGTAGAAGAAAAGCCCGCGAAAAAGGCTTCCAAGAAAAAGGCGGAAGAAACCGAGGCGCCCGCGACTGAGGACGCTCCCAAAAAGACGACGAAGAAAAAGACTGCGGCTAAGGCGGAAGCGCCCGCGGCAGAAAAGAGCGAGGAGGTTGCCGAATAATGGCTGCACAAGATATTATCGTTAAGCCCCTTCTTTCCGAGCAGAGCTATGAGGGGATTCAATTCAAGAAATACACGTTCGTGGTAAAAAAGACCGCGAACAAAACGGAAATCAAGCTGGCGGTCGAAGAACTTTTCGGCGTAAAGGTCGAAAGCGTCAACACGATCAACGTAAAAGGGAAAAAGCGCAGAGTGGGCGCAAGCCAAGGCTATACTTCTCCCTATAAAAAGGCGATCGTTCAGCTTACCAAGGACAGCAAGTCGATCGAATTCTTCGATTCGTTGTCTTAATCGGAAACGGAGGAAAGAAAAATGGCAATCAAGAGATATAAACCGACGTCTTCCGCGCGCCGTTTCATGACGGTCAGCGCGTATGACGAGATAACGACGACGAAGCCGGAGCGTTCTTTGCTCGAAGATCAGAGAAAGAGCGGCGGCAGAAACGCGCAGGGTAAAATCACCGTTCGTCACATCGGCGGCGGCAACAGAAGAAAGTACCGTATTATTGATTTCAAGAGAGATAAGGACGGCGTTCCTGCGACGGTTAAGACCATCGAATACGATCCGAACAGAAGCGCGAACATCGCTCTTCTCTTCTACGCGGACGGCGCAAAGCGTTATATTTTAGCGCCCGTCGGACTGAACGTCGGCGACGTAATCGTCAGCGGTGAAACCGCGGACATCAAAGCCGGCAACGCGTTGAAGTTGGAGAATATCCCCGTCGGTACGATGGTCCACAACATCGAATTGCAGCCGGGTAAAGGCGGACAGATCGCAAGAGCTGCCGGCATGGCTGCGCAACTTATGGCAAAAGAAGGCAAATACGCTACGTTGAAGATGCCCAGCGGCGAGATGAGATACGTTCTCGCGACGTGCAAGGCGACGATCGGTCAGGTCGGCAATCTCGAACACGAGATTATCCGTATCGGTAAGGCGGGAAAGACGCGTCACATGGGCGTTCGTCCGACCGTTCGCGGCGTTGTCATGAACCCGTGCGATCACCCGCACGGCGGCGGCGAAGGCAAATCTCCGGTCGGCCGTCCCGGTCCAGTAACGCCGTGGGGTAAGCCCGCACTCGGTTACAAGACCAGAAAGCACAAGAAGGCTTCCAATAAGATGATCATTACCAGAATCAACTAAGAGGAGAAAAAAGTATGAGCAGAAGCGTAAAGAAAGGCCCTTACGTTGAGGCGAAACTCTTAAAGAGAATTGAAGAACTCAACGCGGCGAACGAAAAGAAAGTTTTAAAAACATGGTCGAGAGCGTCTACGATTTTCCCCCAGATGGTAGGACATACGATTGCCGTACACGACGGCAGAAAGCACGTTCCCGTATATATTACGGAGGATATGGTCGGATGCAAGTTGGGCGAATTCGCGCCGACCAGAACCTTTAAGGGGCACGCCGGCGAAAAGTCGACGGGCGGCAAATAGGAGGCAACCGAACAATGGCTAAGAATATGAGAGAAAAAACCCTCAGAATTGAAGAGAAGAGGGATAAAAGACCGTATGCGATCGCAAAGCATATCCGTATTTCTCCGTATAAAGTGAGAATCGTGCTCGATCTCATTCGCGGAAAGAATTATGCGGAAGCGGTTGCAATCTTGGAGAATCTCCCCAAAGCTTCGAGCGCTCCGGTGCTGAAAGTTTTGAATTCCGCTGCCGCGAATGCGGAGCACAACAAGGGAATGAGCAAAGAGAATTTGTTCGTTGCGGCGTGCTATGCGGATCAGGGACCTACGCTCAAACGCGTCAATCCCGTTTCCAAGGGCAGAGCTTACAGAATTTTGAAGCGTACCAGCCACATCACCGTTGTGCTGGATGCGAGAGCGTAGGAGGACAGTATGGGACAGAAGGTAAATCCCCACGGTTTGAGAGTGGGCGTAATCAAAGAATGGGATACGCAGTGGTATGCTTCCAAAAAGGACGTAGCGGCTTATCTGAAAGAAGATTACGTCATCAGAACGTATATTAAGAAACAATACTTTGCGGCGGCGATCTCCAAGGTCGTCATCGAAAGAGCGGCACAGAAGATCACCATCACGGTATATACCGCGCGTCCCGGCGTGCTGATCGGCAAGCAGGGTGCTGAAATCGAGGTGATGAAGAAAGCCGTAGCCAAGTTGACGAACGCTAAGGCGATCGCGATCAACATCGTTGAGATCAAAAAGCCGGATGCGGACGCGCAGTTGGTAGCGGAATCCATTGCCGCACAGTTAGAGAAGCGTGTATCGTTCAGAAGAGCGATGAAGCAGTCCATCGGCAGAACCATGCGTTCGGGCGTCAAGGGCGTCAAAGTTATGGTAAGCGGAAGATTGGACGGTGCGGAAATCGCGCGCAGCGAGCATTATCACGAGGGCTCGATTCCCCTTCAAACGCTCCGCGCCGATATCGATTACGGTTTTGCGGAAGCGCACACCACCTTCGGCGTAATCGGCATTAAGTGTTGGACGTATAAGGGCGAGGTAATCGGCTCCGCGAAGAAAAAGACGGAAGGAGGCGAAGCATAACCATGTTGATGCCAAAGAGAGTAAAAAGAAGAAGAGTGCATCGCGGCAGAATGACGGGTAAGTGCAACAAGGGCAACACGCTGGCATACGGCGAATACGGTCTTGTCGCATTAGAGCCGGCTTGGATCAAGAGCAATCAGATCGAAGCAGCCCGTATCGCGATGACGAGATTTATAAAGAGAGGCGGTAAGGTATGGATTGATATCTTCCCGCACAAGCCGATCACCAAGAAACCGCAGGATTCCCGAATGGGTTCCGGTAAAGGTGCGGTTGAATACTGGGCTGCGGTGGTTAAACCGGGCAGAGTGATGTTCGAAATGTCGGGCGTCACAGAAGACGTCGCGAAAGAGGCTATGCGTCTTGCCGGTCACAAGCTCCCGATCAAGACGAAGTTCGTAAAGAAGTCGGATTTCGTCCAAGAAGTAAATGAAGAAGGCGGTGAAGGCTGATGAAAGCGAAAGAACTTCATGATTTGACAAACGATGAACTGAACACGAAATTGGGCGAATTGAAAACCGAGCTGTTCAATCTCCGCTTCCGTCAGGCGGCGGGACAACTTGAAAACCCCGTGTCTTTGAGAACCTGCAAAAAGGATATCGCACGGATCAAGACCATTCTCCACGAGAGAGAATTGAAGGCTTAAAGGAGTGCAGCGATATGGAAAGAAATTTAAGAAAAGAGAGAGTGGGGCTCGTCGTTTCGGACAAGATGGATAAAACCGTCGTTGTTCTGATCGAAGAAAAAGCGAAGCACCCCATCTATAAAAAGACGATCACGACCTCGCACAAGTTCAAGGCGCACGACGAGAACAACGAGTGCGGCGTCGGCGACAAGGTGAGAATCGTCGAAACGAGAAAACTCAGCAAGGATAAGTATTTCCGCGTTGCCGAGATTATCGAAAAGGCGAAATAAGCGAAGGAGGTCAGGATTATGATTCAACCACAAACCAGATTAAAAGCAGCAGACAATTCCGGTGCAAAGGAATTGATGTGCATCAAAGTGCTGGGCGGCTCCTTCCGTAAAACGGGTAACATCGGCGACGTTATCGTCGCGAGCGTCAAAACGGCAACGCCGGGCGGCGCTGTTAAGAAAGGAGAAGTCGTCAAGGCGGTTATTGTCAGAACGACGAAGGGCGTAAGAAGACCGGACGGCACGTTCGTTAAATTCGACGAAAACGCAGCGGTCATCATTGATAACCAAAAACAGCCCAGAGGAACGCGTATCTTCGGGCCCATCGCGAGAGAATTGAGAGATAAAGATTATATGCGTATCATCTCTCTCGCCCCCGAGGTTCTGTAAGGAGAGCGATATGAAAGTTAAGAAGAACGATACGGTATTAGTGATTACCGGCAAAGACAGCGGCAAGACCGCAAAGGTTGTTGAGGCGCGTCCTCAATCCAACACCGTTGTAGTCGAGGGAATCAATATTCAGAAACGTCATACCAAGCCGAGAAATGCACAGGACGTCGGCGGCATCAAGGATAAGTTAGGCGCGATCGACGCGTCCAACGTCATGGTCGTCTGTCCCGCTTGCAACAAGGCGGTCAGAGTTTCCTATCAAATCGAGGGCGATAAGAAAATCCGCGTTTGCAAAAAGTGCGGTAAGCCCTTAGATGCCACCAAGGAAGCGAAAGAAGTGAAAAAGGCTGCAAAGAAAAGAACGAAGAAAGCAGCCGACGCAGAATAATACGGAGGTAAATGCAAGTGGCAGCGAAGAAAACAGCTCAGGTTGCTAAGGAAACTGCAACCGAGAAGACCGAAAACAGAGTCAGAACGAAATACGCCAAAGAAGTTGTTCCGTATCTGGTTCAAAAATTCGGATATCAAAATATCAACGAGGTACCTAAGCTCGTCAAAATTACCATTAACTCCGGACTCGGCGATGTAAAAGACAACGCCAAGAGCGTACAGATGGCTTTGGAAGAGCTGAAACAGATTGCCGGTCAGAAGCCTGTTCTTACCGTCGCGCGTAAATCCGTCGCGAACTTTAAGGTAAGAGAAGGCATGAACGTCGGTATGAAAGTCACGCTCAGAGGGGACAGAATGTATGAATTTTTCGATAAATTCGTCTCGATCGCGCTTCCGCGCGTCAGAGATTTCCGCGGTGTTCCCACCAAATCTTTCGACGGAAGAGGAAATTACGCGATGGGCGTAAAAGAACAGCTTATTTTCCCTGAAATCTCCTACGACCAAGTAGAAAAGATCAGAGGATTCGATCTTTGCTTCACCACGACCGCCAAGACGGACGAGGAAGCGAGAGAATTATTGAAGGCACTCGGTATGCCGTTCAGCGCGAAATAAGCGGAAAGGAGTAGAATTATGGCTAAAAAAGCAATGATCAATAAGCAACAGAAACCTGCGAAGTACTCCACGAGAGCGTACACGCGTTGCAGCATTTGCGGCAGACCGCACGCAGTTATCCGCAAATACGGAATTTGCCGTATTTGTTTCAGAAACCTTGCTTACAAAGGGCAGATCCCCGGCGTAAAGAAGGCTAGCTGGTAAAGGGAGGTAGAACATGACAGACGTTATCGCAGATATGCTCACCAGAATCAGAAATGCTCTGATGGCGAAGCATGAAACGGTTGAAATTCCCGCATCGAATATGAAAAAGGCGATCGCGAACATTCTTTTGAACGAAGGATACGTTTCGGACGTTAAATTCGAAGAGGGGAACGTACAAGGCAAAATCGTCATCACTTTGAAATACGGCGCAAACAACGAAAAGGTCATTAGCGGCTTGAAGAGAGTTTCTAAGCCCGGTTTGAGAATTTACGTCGGCTGTGATGAAATCCCGCAGGTATTGGGCGGACTCGGAATCGCGATTCTGTCCACATCTAAGGGCGTTATGACGGGTAAACAGGCAAAAGCCGCTCATCAGGGCGGAGAAGTGCTTGCTTACGTTTGGTAAAGGAGGAACAGGAATATGTCTAGAATCGGTAGAGCTCCCGTTACCATCCCGGCAGGCGTTACGGTTGACGCAGCAAACAACGTAATGACCGTCAAAGGGCCGAAAGGAACGTTGACGCAGGAATACGATCCGAACATTACGGTTAACGTAGAAGCAGGCGTCGTACATTTGACGCGTGCGAACGAGGAAAAAGAAACGAAGGCGAAGCACGGCTTGTACCGCGCGTTGCTTCATAACATGGTAGTCGGCGTGACCGAAGGCTTCTCTAAGGGGCTTGTGGTTGCAGGCGTCGGTTATAAGGTGGCGAAGCAGGGCAACAAGATCGTCTTGAACGTCGGATACAGTCATCCCGTCGAAGTTGCGGAAGAACCCGGCATTACCTTAGAATGCCCCTCTCAGACGGAAATTACCGTCAAGGGAATCGACAAGGTTAAGGTCGGTCAGGTCGCGGCGTCGATCAGAAAGATCAGAGAACCCGAACCCTACCACGGTTACGGCATCCATTACAGCGATGAAGTGATCGAACGTAAGGAAGGCAAAACTGCGGGTAAATAAACCGTTTAAAGTTACTTTCGGTGGCGCGCGACGCGCACTGCCGGCAGCGGCTTAATCGCCGCGAGAAGTATTAAATAGGAGTTAATATGATTAGTAAAATCGATAAGAATCAAGACAGAAAGAAACGTCATCTGAGAGTCAGAAACAAGGTCAGCGGAACGGCTGCCGCTCCCAGACTCTGCGTGTACAGAAGTTTGAACCATATCTATGCTCAGATTATCGACGACACCGTTGGCAATACGTTGGTGGCGGCTTCCACGTTGGATAAAGCGATCAAGGCGGATCTCGCCGGAAAAACGAAGTCCGAGGAAGCGAAGATGGTCGGAGAGCTGTTGGCGAAAAAGGCACTCGAAAAGGGAATCGAAACGGTTGTTTTCGACCGCGGAGGTTACCTGTATATCGGACGCGTGGCAAGCCTTGCGGACGGTGCGAGAGAGGGCGGCTTGAAGTTTTAATGCTTCGGCAAGAAAAATAACAGAGAGGAATCGAGAATATGGCAAGAGATAATAACAGACCGCAGAGAAGAGCGGAAGAGAACGACGGGTTGGTGAAAAAGCTGATCGCGGTCAACCGCGTATCCAAGACCGTCAAGGGCGGACGTAACATGCGTTTTGCCGCGCTCGTTGTTGTCGGCGACGGTCAGGGAAAAGTCGGTTGCGCAATGGGTAAAGCGAACGAAGTTCCCGAAGCGATCGAAAAGGCGACGCAGAGAGCGAAAAAGAACATGACGAAGTGCGCGTTGGTCGGAACGACCATTCCGCATGAAGTAATCGGAAAATTCGGCAGAGGCACCGTCCTCATGAAACCCGCCGAAGAAGGTACCGGCGTAATCGCCGGCGGTCCCGTCCGTGCGGTTATGGAAGCGGTCGGCATCACGAATATCAGAACTAAATCTCACGGAACGAACAATCCCATCAACTGCGTTAAGGCAGCGATCGCCGGATTGCAAGAACTCCGTACGGCCGAGCAGGTTGCGCGTCTTCGCGGAAAGACGGTCGAAGAGATCATCGGTTAAGGAGGCTATTCATGGCAAAGAAAAACGTTGCGGCTACGACCGCAAAGATAAAGGTTACTTTGGTCAAGAGCACGATCGGTTGCACGGATTATCAAAAATCGGTAGTTGCCGCATTGGGCTTGAAGAAGATTCGTTCGTTCCGAATCCACGATGAAAATCCTTGCATTCTTGGCATGGTGAAGAAGGTTAATCACCTCGTCAAAGTGGAAAAGGTCGAAGCGTAAGAAGGAGTATTGAATATGAGAATAGATACGTTACAGCCCGCCGACGGTGCGAGAACTTCCAAGAAAAGACTGGGCAGAGGAATCGGCTCCGGACTTGGAAAGACCAGCGGCAAAGGGCATAAAGGTCAATGGGCCAGAAGCGGCGGCGGCGTACGTCCCGGCTTCGAAGGCGGTCAGATGCCTCTGACGAGAAGAATTCCGAAGAGAGGGTTCAACAACCATTTCCGTAAGGAATACGTTATCGTTAATTTGGACGTTTTGAACGACAATTTTGCGGAGGGTGCGGTTGTAGATAAGGAAACGTTGATTGAAAACGGACTTGTCAAAACCGTCAAAAACGATGCCGGTTTGAAAGTGCTCGGCAACGGCGAACTCACCGTAAAACTCACCGTAAAGGCGGCAAAATTCTCCGGTTCTGCCAAAGAGGCGATCGAGAAAGTCGGCGGAACGGCGGAACAGGCGTAATGCGTCCGTTCGGGAGGTAAAAGATGTTTCAGACATTAATCAAGGCATTTAAAATCAAGGAGGTTCGTCGCAAGATCTTAATTACGCTTGCGCTGCTTCTTGTTTACAGAATCGGTTGCTACGTTCCCGTTCCGGGAATCGGCAATTCGCTCATGAGTTCGGAAAGTAATCTTACGTTCCTCGAATTGATGAACGCGATGACCGGTGGCGCACTGGCGTACGGTACGTTATTTGCAATGGGAATCGGCCCCTACATCAACTCCTCCATTATTATACAGCTCTTGACGGTCGCTATTCCGAGATTGGAGCAGCTTTCCAAGCAGGGCGAAGAGGGCAAGAAAAAGATCGAAAATTTAACCAGAGGGCTTGCAATGATCCTCGCGATCGCGCAGGCAATCGGAATTTTGGTTGGATTTAGCGCGAATATTGATTTTTCCCAACTTTTCTGCGCAACGCAGAACGGTTCGGACAGTTTATTCCTTAAAATTTTGAGTTACGCGTTTTTGGTACTCATTTATACGTCCGGTACGGCACTTACCATGTGGCTGGGCGAACGGATTACCGACTACGGCGTTTCCAACGGAATTTCCATGCTGATCTTTACCGGTATTTTGTCTACGGCAGGACAGTATTTTGTCAGTACGATTTTCGGTACTTGGACGGATACGACGCTTTGGGTTTTGATCGGATTTATTCTTGCGGTTATCCTCATTTTTATGGCGGTCGTTGCTGTTAACGACGCTGAACGGAAAATTCCCGTTCAGTATGCAAAGCAGGTAAAGGGAAGAAAAATGTACGGCGGACAATCCACGCACATTCCCATCAAGGTCAACTCTTCCGGCGTTATGCCGCTCATCTTCGCTTACGCGATTCTGAGTTTCCCCGATCTGATTATCAATTTGTTCGGCGTTTCTTCGGACAATTGGTATTCGCAGAACATGGGAACGGGCAGCTGGCTTTACACCGTATTGCTTTGCTTGTTGATTCTGTTCTTTGCGTATTTCTACAATCAGATTCAGTTCAACCCCGACGATATTTCCAAGAGCATCCAGCAAAACGGCGGCTTTATTCCGGGAATCCGTCCGGGCAAATCGACGGCTGATTATTTGAAACGCGTATCTAACCGAATCGTTCTGTTCGGAGCGATCTTCCTTGCGCTCGTCGCGCTCGTACCGTCCCTTATTTTCCGGGCGATTGATCAAGGCGCGATCAACGTGTTCAGTGCGACCGGTATTTTGATCGTCGTATCCGTAGCGCTTGAATTTAACCAAGCACTCGAATCACAGATCATGATGAAGAACTATAAAGGATTTTTGAAATAGAATGAATATCATTTTATTGGGTGCGCCGGGTTCCGGAAAAGGAACTCAGGCTGCCCGTATTTCGGAGATTTACGGAATTCCTCATATTTCGACCGGAGATATCTTTCGGGAGAATCAAACGCCGATCGGCGTACTTGCGAAGTCCTACATCGATCGGGGGCAACTCGTCCCCGACGAAGTGACGGTCAAGATCGTAGAAGAGCGTCTTTCGAGAGAGGATTGTAAAAAAGGGTATCTGTTAGACGGATTTCCGCGGACGATTCCGCAGGCGGAAGCCTTAGGGAAAGTTGCGGAGATTGATGCCGCCGTTAATCTCGATATTCCGCTTGAAAAGCTGATGCGTCGCTTGACCGGCAGACGCGGCTGCCCGAAGTGCGGCGGAAATTTCCACATCGACTTTATCGGCGACGTGAAAGAATGTCCGACTTGCGGCGGAACGCTTGCGATTCGTGCGGACGATAACGAAGAAACTGTTTCCAGTCGCTTGAACGCGTACACCGAGCAGACCGCTCCGTTGATCGGTTATTACGAGAAATTGGGTAAGTTGAAAACGGTGAAGGCGGACGGCGCGATTGACGAAGTGTTACAGTCGGTTCTTGAGGTATTAAAAGCGTTATGATTCAAATTAAAACCCCGGAAGAGCTCGAATTGATGCGAGATCCTTGCAAAATGACGGGCGATGTGTTAAAATTGATAGGTGAGAAGATTAAGTCAGGCATGACGACCAAGGAATTGGACGAGATTGCGTTTCGCTATATCAAAAGTATGGGTGCCGAACCGTCTTTTTTAGGATATTGCGGTTACCCTGCTTCCATCTGTGCTTCCGTAGACGATATGATTATCCACGGGATTCCGTCGGACGACGTCGTGATTCAGGACGGACAGATCGTCAGCATTGACGTGGGGGTTTATTATAACGGCTTTCACGGAGATGCCGCACGGACCTTTATGGTCGGAAACGTTTCTCCCGAAAAGCGCAAACTTGTGGCGGTTACCAAAGAATGTTTCTTCCGCGCGATCGACGTATTGAACGAGGGAACGCCTCTCGGCGATATCGGCGACGCGATACAGTCTTATGCGGAAGAGAACGGCTTCTCGGTTGTCAGAGAGTACGTCGGTCACGGCATAGGTCGCGACATGCACGAAGATCCCGCCGTGCCGAATTTCGGCAAAAGGGGAACGGGGATTCGTTTGCAACAAGGTATGGTAGTCGCGGTTGAGCCGATGATTAACATGGGAACGCAAAAGATCAAACTCCTTTCGGACGGTTGGGGCGTAAAGACGTTGGACGGCATGCCTTCCGCGCATTACGAAAACACCGTTGCGATTACGGAGGAAGGCGTTGAAATCATGACGCTGTAACACCGGGGCTTGACTCCCCGAATGAAATTCAGGAGGTAAGATCGTGTCGAAAGACGATGTCATCGAGACCGAAGGCGTAATCGTAGAGGCATTGCCGAACGCTACGTTTAAGGTAAAGTTATCCAACGGGCACATGATTACGGCGTATATTTCGGGAAAGCTCCGCATGAATTACATCAAGATCATTCCCGGGGATTCCGTAAAACTTGAAATGAGTCCGTATGACCTGACCAAGGGTAGGATCATTTGGCGCAGCAAGAACTAATTAGCGAAACGAAAAAGGAGATAAGAAGATGAAAGTAAGACCTTCCGTCAAACCCATGTGCGACAAGTGCAGAGTAATCAAGAGAAACGGAAAAGTTATGGTAATTTGCAGCAAAAACAAGAGCCATAAGCAAAGACAAGGTTAAATAAACAGTTGCCCTTCGGGGCAACGAATTTTGAAAAATCACCCGAGAAAGAATTCCGCCTCCATTCCAAGGCGGCTGTTTCGACGGGTTCCAAACATAGATTAATAAAAAAATATTTCCCAAATTATTACGGAGGTAAGAGGAAAGAATGGCACGTATAGCCGGTGTAGATCTCCCCAACAATAAGCGTGTGGAAATCGGTCTCACGTACATTTACGGAATCGGATTGACAACGTCTAAGAAGATTTTGGCGGAGACGGGTATCAATCCCGACATCAGAGTGAAAGATTTATCCGAAGCGGATAGCTCGAAACTGAGAGAGTATATCGAACACAACCTTCACGTGGAAGGCGATTTGAGAAGCGAAGTAAGCCTGAACATCAAACGTTTGATGGAAATCGGGTGCTATCGCGGCGTCCGTCACAGAAAGGGACTCCCCGTTCGCGGGCAGAGCACCAAGCAGAACGCGAGAACCAGAAAGGGACCGCGTCGCACGGTCGCGAAGAAGAAGACCGCTACGCGGAAATAACGGAGGTTAGATATGGCTGGTAAGAGAGTTATCAAAAAACGGAAAGACATTAAGAAAGTTGATAAAGGACAGGTTCATATCCAATCTTCCTTCAACAATACGTTAGTAACCATCACAGACGCGCAGGGTAATGCGATTTCTTGGTCGAGCGCAGGTTCGCTCGGATTCAAAGGCTCGAGAAAGAGCACCCCGTTTGCCGCACAGATGGCAGCGGAAACCGCGGCAAAGGCTGCAAAAGAGCACGGACTCAGATCGGTTGAGGTGTTCGTTAAAGGTCCCGGCGCAGGTAGAGAATCTGCGATCCGCGCGTTGACGAATTGCGATCTTGAAATCACCATGATTCAAGACGTATCGCCCATTCCGCACAACGGTTGCAGACCGCCCAAACGGCGCAGAGTATAACGGAGGAACGAGAAAATGGCTAAGTATACAGAATCGAAATGCCGTCTTTGTAGACGGGAAGGCGCAAAGCTCTTTTTGAAGGGCGAAAGATGCTATAAAGCGGGCGTATGTGCGTTCGAAAGAAGACCGGTTGCTCCCGGTCAGCACGGCGCAGGCAGAAAGAAAGTTTCCGAATACGGCTTGCAGTTGCGTGAAAAGCAGAAGTGCAAGAGAATTTACGGCGTACTCGAAGGTCAATTCAGAGAGTATTATGAAAAAGCAGACCGCATGAAGGGAATCACGGGTGACAATATGTTGAGCCTTTTGGAAAGAAGACTTGACAACGTGATTTACCGCATGGGAATCGGTGCTTCCCGTTCTCAGGCGCGTCAGTTGGTAACGCACGGTCACTTTACGGTGAACGGAAGAGCGGTTAACATCGCGTCCTACTGCGTCAAGGCAGGCGACGTGATCGCGGTAAAGGAAAACAAGAAAGATAACCGTTATTTTGCGGAAATCAAGCAGATGAAAGTCGGCAATATGCCCAAGTGGTTGGAATTCGATCCCGAAAAGTTAGAGGGAAAGATCCTTGCCAATCCCGCGCGCGAGGATATTGATTCCAACATCGCGGAACACATGATTGTCGAGTTGTATTCGAAATAATTTAATTAAATTAAAATTACCGATGAGGGTTTCGGAGGGGATTGCCTGTATTTTTCCACGGATACGGGACGGAATGCTCCGAACCCTTAAATCGGAACTATTTTTAAGGAGGTTCGTTTCTTATGATGGAAATTGAAATGCCGAAGATAGCAGTGGAAGAAAACGAGAAGAAGAGCTACGCGAAAATTATCGTCGAACCGTTGGAAAAGGGATTCGGATTGACGATCGGGAACTGTTTGAGAAGAATTCTCTTATCCGCGCTTCCCGGTGTCGCCATTCAGAATATCAAGTTCAGCGAGGGCGTGAAGCACGAATTTACTTCGATTCCTCACGTAAAAGAGGACGTCGCGGAGATCATTCTGAATTTGAAATGCGTTGCGGTCAAAACCGCTACGTTGGATAAGAATTTCAAAAAGGTCGTTAAAATCGTCAAAGAAGGACCGTGCGTCGTAACGGCGGCGGATATTTCGGACGATGCCGAAATTGAAATATTGAATCCCGATCAATACATCTGCACCATTGACGAGGGCGGCAAGATTGACGTTGAGTTGACCGTCGGCAGAGGCAGAGGGTATAAAGGCGCAAGTTTTAACAAGACGGATATTATTGATAATATTCCCATCGATTCTATTTACACACCCGTTAAAAAGGTCTGCTATAACGTAGAAGCAACGCGTGTAGGACAGAGCGTCGATTTCGATAAGCTTACGCTTGAAATTTGGACAAACGGTGCGTTCTCCGGTCGTGAGATCGTGAGTTTGGCGGCGAAGATCATGGAAGAGCATATCAAAATGTTCGTCGCGCTGAGCGAGATCGGCAATATCGGTATTCTCGTTCCTCCCGAAGAGGATAAGAAGACCAGAATATTGGAGATGACCATTGAGGATATGGAACTTTCCGTTCGTTCTTACAATTGCTTGAAACGCGCAAATATCCACACGGTGGAAGATTTAACCAAGAAATCAGAAGACGATATGCTTAAAGTCAGAAACTTAGGGAAGAAATCGCTCGACGAAGTTATCTTCAAATTGCAGAGTTTGGGCTTAGGGCTGAAAGACAAGGAGGACTAACCAATGCCAAGAAAATTAGGAGTGAACAGCGCTCAGAGAAAGGCTATTTTGAGAAATCAGGCGTCCAACCTTTTGTGGCACGGCAAGATCGAAACAACGCTTGCAACCGCAAAAGAGGTGCGTTCTTATACCGAGAAAATCATCACGCTTGCGATGAATACGTACGAGGATACCGTTGAAGAAAAGGTTACTTCGCTCAACAAAAAGGGCAAGGAAGTAACGACGACGGTCGTAAAAGACGGTACGAAGAAACTCGCCGCTAGAAGAAAGATTATGGCTCTCACCTATGATTTCCAAGAGCAGAAAGGCTTTAAGGAAAGCAAAGCGGCTTTCCGGGCGAGAACGAAGGATATCAAACACCCGTTGATCGAGAAGATCTTCAATGAAATCGCGCCGAAATATGCGCAGAGAAAGGAAGAAGTCGGTCAGGGCGGCGGATATACGCGTATTTATCGGACGGGAACTCGTAAGGGTGACGCTGCGGAAGTTGCGATTCTCGAATTGATCTAATTGAATCAAATAAGTGAAAACGGTCGGTTTTATCCGACCGTTTTTTGCGTTTTACGGGGCGAGAAAGGGGGCCTTGCCGTGCGGTGAAGTAAAATGGGGGCGGCGTGTTGTTGGTAGAGAAAGGTAGGTATCAAAACGGAAAAATGAGAGAAAAGAGTATTTTATATTAGTGAGTTGAACCGATTATCCGACTGTTTTTTGCGTTTTTCGGGGCGAGAAAGGGGTGTTTCCTTGCCGTGCGGTGAAGTAAAATGGGGCGGCGTGTTGTTAGTATAGAAAGCGTATGTACCAAAACGTAAAAATGAGTGAGAAAAGAGTATTTTATATTAGTGAGCTGAATCCGATTATCCGACTTTTTTTGCATTTTACGGGGCGAGAAAGAAAATTTATTGTATTTATTCGTGCAAGACGAAAGGGGTTACGCGTTTCGCGTCGAATATTATAATTTGATGAATCGTTTCTATTGCGAGAATTATTATAAGCGGATCATGGATTGGTGTGACGAAAAAGGGTGCTTGTTGACCGGGAACAGCGTGGAAGAGACATATTTTACGATTTTGACACGCGCGATCGGTTAACGGCGAACTATTCCTTTGGAAACGATCGAAATAGAGTGTGAATAAACACCGTTACGGTAAAATAAATTTCTCGGAGAAAATGTATGAGAATCGAATGTACGGATTGCAAATTTGCGCAAGGCGTTCAAATTTTGAACGCCTTTTTGGCGGAACGGTTGGAGAATCGCTTTTCTTCCGTTTCCGCCGCACAAGGGGACTTTGACGGCGCGACCTTAAAAGGCGGCGGATTGCAAATCACCTATACGACGTTGAACAATGCGTATTTGACGTTGGGCAAGGCGTTGACGCAAACGGAACGGGAATATACTTTTACGGTTGAAAAGCGGATTGCGGATACGGGGATTATGTTGGATTGTGCACGGAATGCGGTGATTCGTCCGTCGCAGGCGAAAAAACTGATCGCAAGCAGCGCGTTGTTGGGCTTTAATTATTTCGAGTTGTACGTAGAGGACTGCTTGGAGGTGGACGGAGAGCCGTATTTCGGCTATATGCGCGGACGTTTTACGCAAGACGAAATAAGAGAATTGGACGCCTTTTCCAAACTGTTCGGCGTGGAACTCGTTCCGTGTATTCAAACGTTGGCTCATTTGGAACGGTTGTTTTTCCATTGGAGAGAATACACGGCGAGCATTTGCGATAAAAGGGACGTGTTGCTCGTGGACGAGCCTCGTACTTATACGTTGCTTGAAAACGTCATAAAAACGTGCAGAAAGTGCTTTACTTCTTCGCGCATCAATATCGGAATGGACGAGGCGTTCGACGCCGGGCTCGGACAGCACCTTGTAAAGCACGGCTACGAGCCGAGAGAGCAGATTGTCAAGCGACACTTAAAAAAGGTCGTCGAAATTTGCGAACGGTATCAATTTACGCCGTCGCTGTGGGCGGATATGTTCTACGACGATATGAAAAAGGGTGAATACGACGGGATTCCGAAGAACGTCGAATTGATTTATTGGGATTACGGAATCGACACTACCGGCGTTGTGAGCGAAATGTTGTCTTACATGAAACCGTCCGGAGCAAAGGTGTCTTTTGCCGGCGGCGTGAATAAATATTGCGGCTTTGCGCCGTATAATCGCTATTCTTCTTTGACGGTAGACAGCACGATCGACAAGCTGGTTGACGAGGGCATCGGCACGTATTTAATGACGGCTTGGGGGGACGACGGCGGCGAGGCGGCGCAGTTTTCCGTTTTGCCGACGCTTTGTCATTTCGCCGAGAAAAATATTTCCGAAACGGAAGCGTATGCGAGCGGTATTTGCAAAGCGATTACCGATTATTCTTACGAAGAATTTTGCACGTTGGACGACGTGAATTATTTGAACGACAAGCATGATTATTCCAAACTCTACAATCCGTGCAAGCATTTGCTTTACGCAGATCCTTTGATCGGGGTAGAAGAGATTGCCGCGTTGCCCGATTATCCCGCGCGATACGAGAAGATTTCCAAGAAATTGAAAAAACTTGCCGATCGGGAGAGCGAATACAATTATTTGTTCAAGACCATGTATGCGTTGAGTCGCGTGTTGGAGTTGAAATCGTATTTGATAGAGGAATTGTATTACGCGTATCGGGAAAAGAATCTGCAAGCCTTGCGTGCGCTGACCGAAAAAATAAAGAAAACCGTTCGCCGCATGGACGCGTTTATCGACGCGTATGAAAAGCAGTGGCGAAAGGAAAACAAGGAATTCGGCTTCGAGATTATGCAGATTCGCCTATACGGCGTAAGAGGGCGTTTGAACGACGTCGGAAAGCGGTTGAAGGGGTATTTGGACGGCTCGCTTGAAAAAATCGAAGAGTTGGAAGAAACGAAGTATTTTTACCCTTTACAGAACGGAGAATATTTGGGCGGACTTTATAATTTGTACGTGGCGAACGTGACGTACGGAAAGGTCTAATGCTCGGGAAAGCAAAAATAAAAACGTGCGATTGCGGTTGAAAACGGAATCGTAATAAGACCGTTTGTTGACAGAACGGAGCGAAAACGCCGTCGAAAGGAAAAATCCCTTTCGGCGGCGTTTTTTCGTTAAACAATCGGGCGGCGGCCAAGTATTTTCATCCGTTCGATTATTATTTATGAAATAACGGATGGAAAACGAGGCGAGATATGATATAATTATATTACACGACGAAAAATTTCTCGGCTGAGTCGGAAAATTCGTTTTATTGCGGGACAAATGCGTTGTGAAAACCGTTATTGGGGTGAAAGGAGAAGAAAACGATGAGAAGAATAGGAAAAATAGGATTGCTCGTTTTGGCGGTTACGTTGTTTTTCGCGGCTTCTTGCGATTCTTGTACGTTTCCGGCAGAAGAACGTCGCGCGCAGATTTATCGGGAAATCAATCAAATCGAGCGGAGTGCGGATTATGCGATCGTAACCGATGAAAGTTACCGCTCGCAAAAGGAAGAAATTCAATTTAAGGATATCGTAGACGAGAAAATCAAAAAAGACGGCTATCAAATTAAGAGCGACGGCTATTTTAACTCTTGCCGATACGGGGATTTCGTGACGTTTGTCCGTCTGTATCAGAGCGAAAACAGATTTTTCGGTTTAAACGATTGGAATCAGCGTTATGCCGTCGGCGTGATTCGATTAGAAGATTTTTCGGTGGAAATTTACTATCTTACCAACCGATACGAAAAAATGTATGCTTCTCTGACCGAAACACACCTTTTACTTGCGGCAAAGGACGAGGACGCAAAAAAGAAGGTTAATGAAAACGGGGACGAGATTTTAAATTTCGACTATTATTCTTTCGATCGGGGAACGGGCGAGATCAAATTTTTTGACGACAAGACGTCCGCGCTCGCGGTAACGGGGGAAGAAATGCCTCGTTATCAAAATCCGACCGCGTTTTCTTGGAAAGGCGAGCGGTTTACGGTGGATAATCAAACGAAGTACAGTTATATTTATAATGAAAAGAAAGAACTTGTCGCGATGAGTAACGGACAGTATGCCTTTGACGACGCGTTCTTGCTGAAATACGTTGACGTTTTGTCGGTTAGCCCCGAATTGCAAACGGTAAACGGCATATTGGGGGAGGGGCGAGAATATGCAATCGACGCGTATTTTTTCACGGACGGAGAAGACCTTTTCGTCGGATTCGTGACCGATATCGGTATGTTCGGCATAGAGTGCAATTTGACTTGCCCCGTCCTTTTTAAAACCAACCTCGATTTTGACCGCTTTGAATTTATCGGTTGCGTGGGCGGCAGATATATGAATGAATTTTATCATTGCGTAGAAATAAAAAAGATCAATTGACGGTTTGATTTGAATGAAAAATTGAGTGAACCGTCAAAGGCTATTTGTGAAAATCTTAAAAAGATTTTAGCAACGCTTCCCGTGCCGAAGGCGTTGTTTTTTTATGTCGTCGTTTTTTATGTGCGATTTTATCGGAGATAATTGCGGTTGGCTCTGTTTGTTTTTGTTCCGTTTTTAGGGAAAAACGGGGGGGATACGGCGGTGATTTTTCGGGATTGCGTCAATGCTTCCGTTTGCTTTTCCGTTTTTGCCGAACGGGGGAAAGGGAAAAATTTACCCCGTAATTTAAGAAATAATCAGAGAAAATTATAAAAATAGGAAAAAATTTCGTATTGACCGCCGTATGTATTTATGATACAATAAAAATGAAAAACGACGGGGAGCATTCAAATGGCTGAAATTATATCGGTAAAAACAGAATATAGAGAAAATCCGATCGGGATTCAAACGCAAAATCCGAGATTCAGTTGGACCTTTGCGGAAGCCGACGGCTTGATTCAGATCGGGTGTCGCGTTTTGGTCGCGTCCGATCCGAGTTTGTTGCAAATCGGAAAGGCGGATCGTTGGGATTCGGGCGAATTGGAAACGAATCGGTCGGTCAACGTCGCGTATTGCGGAAGCGAATTGAAAAGTTGCGAACTTTGTTACGTTAAGGTGTTTGCGGATACGACGGTAGGAAAAGCGGAGAGTGCCGTATTTACCTTTGAAATGGGGCTATTCGAGCAAGATTGGTCGGTCGCTTGGCGGACGTTGCCGCTGACGGCTGCCGGCGCGGCGATTGCGTTTCGTCGGAACGTCACGTTGCCTGCCGATAAAAAGGTGGTGCGCGCACGCGCTTATGTTTTGGGATTGGGATATCACGAGTTTTACGTGAACGGAAAAAAGAAGGGATCGGGCGTATTGAATCCCGTTCTTTCGGATTGCGATAAAATCGTGTATTACAATATTTACGATATCACGGAGGACTTAAAGGAGAAAAACGCGATCGGAATCCTCGCCGGCAACGGTTGGTTCGGATCGCCGCAAGTCGCCGCCGACGTGTACGTTCTGTTTTCGGACGGAACGGATCTGTTGATTAAGACCAAACAATACGAACGCTGTTGGAAGGCGCGGCGTTCTCCCATCGTGGCGAATACGATTTTCGACGGGGAAACGTACGACGCGCGCATCGAAGAGGAACTTGGCGGTTGGTGCGAATATAATACGACGTTCGGCTTAAACGTCGGTTGGTATTTCGCCGTGCCAAAAAAACACGATCCGTCCGTTAAAATTCGGGCGCAACAGATGGAAGAGATTACCGTTCAAAAGCGGATCGACGTTCTTTCCCGTCATGAAACCGAAAACGCGACGATTTACGATTTCGGCGAAATTCTGACGGGGTGGTGCGTACTGTCCGCAAAGGGCGAGCGCGGCGCGAAAATCACGCTTCGGTTTGCAGAAAAATTGAACGAGGCTGGCGAACTCGATCGGAAGAGTTTGCGAAACGCCGTCAATACGGATACGTATATTTTGGCGGGGAGAGAATCCGAACAATACCGTCCGCGTTTTTCTTACCGCGGCTTCCGCTACGTGGAAGTGCGGTGCGAAGGAAGCGCGTCGATTACGGAACTGTTTGCGGAACGGCTTCGCTCGAATACCAGACGGACGGGAACGTTTTGCTGTTCGGACGACTATCTGAATCGCCTGCATGAAATGGCGGTTCGGACGGAGGAGTGCAATCACCACGGTATTTTGACCGATTGTCCGCAAAGGGACGAGCGCATGGGGTGGTTGAACGATTTGGGATCGCGTATTTTCCAAACGACCTACAATTTCGGGATGGAGTTGTTTTTCGATAAAATAACGGACGATATGACCGAAACCATGGACGAAAACGGCGCGATCAAGGACACCGCGCCCTATTATCTCGGCGACAATATCGCCGATCCCGTTTCGGTTGCTTATCTCTTGATCGGGTTATTTGCCTACGAGCGGTACGGCGATCGGAGAATCATCGAAAAGAATTACGAAAATTATCGGAAATGGACGGAGTTTCTCACGTCGCACGTAAAAGACGGCTTGCTACCGTTGGGGCTTTACGGGGATTGGGTTCCGGCGATCAGCGTCGTTCCGTACGTTTCCAGACGGTTCAATAAGGCGTTCCCCATTCCGTTGATTTCCACCATGTGTCTGTATTGGCACTATCGGTTGATTCGCTTTTTCGCGGAATTGACGGGGAATACGGCGGACGAGTCGCGTTATCGGACGCTTGGTGAACAAACGCGCGCGGCGATCAACGAGGCATTTTATAATCGCGAAACCGCTACGTATTGCGCGGACGTTCAGGCAGGGAACGCAATGGCACTCTCGCTCGGAATCGCGGAAGAGGAAGAGCGTCCGCGTATTTTGAACGCCGTCGTGCGCGATATCGAGGCGCGCGGTTGGCATATGACGTGCGGCAATCAAGCGTATCGGCATTTGATCGGCGCGTTGGCGGACGGCGGTCGGAACGACGTCGTGTTAAAGTTGTTAAAAAATAAGGAATACCCGAGTTGGGGGTATATGTTAGAATGTGGCGCGACGACCGTTTGGGAGCGTTGGGAAAACGAAATTTCCAAAACGGAAGAAAACATGCATTCGTACTGTCACCCCATGTTCGGAAGTTACGATTATTGGTTCTACCGTTATTTGGCAGGAATCCGCGTGGTAAAAGAAACGGAAGGTCCGTATGAGATCGAAATCGCGCCTTGTGTAACGGCGGAAGTGCCGACGGTTCGCTGTACGTACGAAACGCTTTGCGGCAAGGTCGCCGTTCGGTACGAATTGACGGGCGATACGCTGTTCTTCGAGGTTGTCGTTCCGCCCAACACGACCGCTACGGTGCGGTTGCCGGGAGAGAAGCCGACGGTCTTATTGTCGGGTAAACATCAATTAAAAAGCCGCTTTCAAAAAGCGGCGGAAAGAGCGTCCTAACGATTAATCGTGTTGCTCGTAATACTGTTTTCTCCATTTCCCGGGCGGCATACCCACCGATCTGCGGAATACGGTATTAAAGTAAAATTCGTTATCAAAGCCGAGATAATCGGAGATTTCTTTGATCGACATATCGCTGAGCGCCAACTGACGGCGCGCGAGAATCATCTTCTTTTCGAGAATGTATTTCGCGGGCGGCTGCTTAAACTGACCGGAAAACAGATCGGAAAAATAAGTTTCGTTATAACCGAGTACGTCCGCTAACTGTTTCACGGTGATCTTTGAACGGATATGTTCTTCGATATAATCGAGAACGGGTGCAAAGCGTTTGATCGTGGGAGAAATTTCAGTATCGGGCGGAAAGAACTTTGCGAGAAGAAGCAATAAACTCCCTTGTGCGGACAGTTCGGATTGCAGATCCTTGCGACCGTAGTTTTGGAGAAGAATACGAAAATGATCGTAATCCTCCGAACTTGCGTCCACCGGGTTGGTCAGTTTATAATATTCAAAGGGATTGATGGTTTGCGTGTTGGACTTGAAGTGAATGAAAAAATGCGCCATGGACGCGTGCTCTTGAACGGAGCGGACGGAGAACGGAGAGATCAAATACAGTTTGTTCTTTTCCAATTTCAAAGAAGAGCCGTCCGCCAATTGGAAAATCGCGTAGCCGTCCGTAACGAAATACAGACGGTGATAGGCGAAAAGCGGGACGATGATCGGCCATTTGCTGGAATACGGTTCGACGTTCGTGAGATCGTCGCTTCTGGAATTTCTCCAAACGATATCGTCTTGGACGGAAGCAAAGCCGCCGCCGATTAAAGAAAAACTGTTGTTGATCAAAAAGTTCTGCATAGTTCATTTATAACATAAATCGGACTGAAATGCAAGTGAATCTGTAAAAAATAATTACGGGGTAATGTATGGAAAAGGATAATAACGTTGTCGAAAAAAAGAATCGGCTTCGGAAATTCGACGGACGGGACGTCCAATTGACGGTCATGGCGTTGATGGGCGTGGCGTTTCTCGCCGTGTTCGCGTATCTGCCGATGGCAGGGATTCTGTTGGGCTTTAAGGACGGTAACAACGTATTGAACGTCATGAACGCCTTATTGCAACCGGGACTGACGTTGGATAATTTCAGAGAGTTGTTCGGGGACGATACGTTTTGGACGACGTTCACGAATACGCTGACCGTCAACGTTTTGATGCTCGTGTTCAATTTCCCGATGCCCATTATTTTCGCGCTCTTGTTAAACGAGGTGCGGAACGCCCCCTTGAAAAAGGGAATTCAGACCGTCTGTAATTTTCCTCAATTTATTTCGTGGGTAGTTTACGGCGGCATCATTCTCGCGCTGACGGATGCGGATACGGGCGTCGTCAACCCGATTTTGCAGGCGTTGGGGCTTTCCTCTGCGGAAAACCCGATTGATCTCAATCTCGCGCAGTATTTTTACCCGAAAATCATCATCGCGACCATTATTAAGGGCGTCGGTTGGGGTTCGATCGTCTATTTGGCTGCGATCGCCGGGATTGATCCGAGTTTGTACGAGGCGGCAATGATCGACGGTGCGAATCGGTGGCAAAGAGCCATTCGCATTACCCTTCCGCAAATGAAGCCGACGATCATCATGTTTTTATTGTTGAATCTTTCCGGACTGCTCGGAAATAACTTTGAACAGTTTTACGTCTTTCAGACGACGGAAAATCTCAGTACGACGCGCGTCTTGGCAACTTATATGTATCAACTTGCATTTACGCAGCGACAATACGCCACGTCTACCGCACTCTCGCTGTTCGAGGGGCTTATTTCCGTCGTGTTGCTGTTAAGCAGCAATTTCGCAAGCAAAAAACTGACGGGGGAGGGCATTTTCTAATGAAAAAGACAACGGGCGAACTTCGCCAAAAGATAAACGGCTTCGACGTTGCAATCGTTGTGATTCTCTTATTGTTCGCGTGCTTCGCGGCGTATCCCTTTCTCTATACCCTCGCCGGGGCGTTCAACGACGGGTTGGATTTCGAATACGGCGGAATTTGGTTATTGCCGCGTAAATTCTCCCTTGCGAATTTTGCAGCGGTGTTCGGCGACGACCGTTTGTATCGGTCGTTATTGAATACCGTTATCGTGACCGTCGTCGGGACGTTCGCCGCATTGCTGTTTACCAGTTGCGTGGCATACGCGATGAGCCATCCGCGCCTACGCGCCAAAAAGGTGTTTTGGACGATCAATTTGATCACCATGTTTTTCAGCGGCGGTATGGTTCCTTATTATTTGATGATCAACTTCGTCGGTTTATACGACAGTTTTTTCGTCTATATAATACCGTTTTTGTATTCGGTTTACAATATGATCGTTTTGACGGGATTTTTCAAGAGCATTGATCCGGGTATGCGCGAATCCGCCATGATCGACGGCGCAAGCGAGTTCCGTATTTGGTTTTCGCTCTATCTCCCGGTATCCAAGCCCGCGCTCGCCACGGTCGGCTTGTGGATTGCGGTCGCACGTTGGAATTCTTATATGCCGACGTTGATTTACACCAATCGCGACGAAAGTATGTGGCTGTTGCAATTCTATTTGATGCGGATCATCAAGGATTCTCAACTTCCGGACGACGCCGCGGCAGAAGTCACGCAGCGCACGGTTTCCTTTGCGGCGATCGTGGTTGCGACCATTCCCATATTTTGCGTATATCCCTTTATTGCGAAGTATTTTACAAAAGGTATCATGCTCGGCGCGATTAAGGGCTAAGATAAAAAGAGGAGGAAAGAAATATGAAAAAATCTGTTGTTTTGTTGCTTAGCATTTTGCTTCTGTTCACGTATGCGGCAGGGAGCGCTTGTAATCCCGGCGGAACGGGAAAACCTGCCAGCGGACTTTCGTACGACGAATATTCCACCGATTACGATCCGAACGTAGACAGTTGGAAGCAGATTGATCCGGATGACGAGGACGTGGAAATTACGTGGTTTACGAATTACACTTATACCGACAAGGTTGCCGATCTCGTCTATAAGCGCACGGGCGTCAAGGTGAAGTTCCAAAGCGCGATGAAATCGGATAATTCCGAACTGAACACGATGATCGCAGGAGGAAGATTGCCGGACGTCATTACGATCGGCGAACTCAGCACGCGCGTTCAACTCGCGGAAGAGGGGTACGTTTACGCGATCGACCGTTTGGCGGAAAGTTATGCGCCCAGTATGTTAAAGCGCATTTCTCCGGAGCACAAGACTTATTACGCCGGTTCGGACGGACATATGTACGGTTTGGCGAGTAACTTTTACAACGACGCGGATATCGCCGAATACGAAAACGATTTGGGCGGCAATCAGTTTATGAATTACGACGTGATTGTGAGAAAAGATTATCTCAACGCGTTTATCGCTTATAAGACCAAGCAGGACGCTTCGTTTAACGCGGATACGTATATCACTAAACCGGCAGGTTTCCTTGAAATGGCAAAGTGGGTGAAATCCACGTATAAACTCGCGAACAGCAACCCGACGGTTTGCCTTTCTCCGTTTAACCTTACGGCGACCAACGATTGCTTTAACTATTCGCTTTCGGCGTTAATGGAGTTCTTCTGCGTTCCGATGGAAGATTCGGACGGAAATTATCTCTATCAATACGATACTCCCGAATTTGTCGAAGTCATGGAGTTTTTGAACAAGTTGTATCGCTCCAAATTGATTACGTCGGGTAATTTCAGTTATACGAGAGATAATATCAACACGCAGATCTTAAACGGTAAGCCGTTTGCCTTTATCGGTGCGAGTCAGCAGCACGCAGCGTCCCTTGCAAACCGCGAAAAAGACGGTTACGACTCCGCAACGGGCGAGGTCGCGGACGAGAACGAATACGTGAGCATCATGCTCACGAACAGCAAAGGCGACGCGCCTTTGCTGTTGGATTATGCGGGAAGAGGGCTGTACATCACGATGATTACGGCGAACTGCAAACGCCCCGACCGTGTGATCAAGGTTATGGATTATTATCTCAGCGAGCAGGGACAGCGCGAGATGTATTACGGCGAAAACGAGGGCGAATATTATAATTATAAAGTAAAGCCCGGCGAAGTCAATCCGGAAACGGGAAAGGTCAGCACCTACGGCGTGATGGAATGGACGGAAGCGGCGAAAACCGCGCTTCGCGATAATAACATTCAAAAGTGTTACGATATGGGCATTACGCGTACGACCATGCTCACGAATATCATGTATACGCGGATGACCAGCGAAAACGGCTATGCTATCAACTGGTTGCAAACTTGGATAGAATTTAAGAATAAGTGCACGTATTTCGATTATTCGGTTTCCCGTGTGCCGTTCCGTTATCCGCTTGAAACCAACGACATGAAAGCCTTACGCGATTATACGGATATTCAGACGGATATCGAGGCGGTTTGGATCGAGGCGTATCCGAAAATGATCATGGCGAGCAGTAAAGAGGAAATGAACAACATTTATCAAAAAGCGTTGGCGGACAGTTACGATAAGGGCGCAACCGAATGGGTTGCATACCGTAACCGTTGCTTTAAGGCGTATAAAGAGGAACTCGGCATTTCGTATGCGTGGCCCAAAGCAGATCCCGCTTACGTCGCGCCTGCGGTAACGCTGTACGGCGGTTCGGAGAAGTATATGATTCCCGTCCCCGATCATATCAGTTGGGAAAAATAAGGGGGAACGATGAAAAAGATCTTATTGGCGATTGTGCTTGCCGCGATACTCGCGGCAACGCTTCCCGTCGGCGCGTTTGCGGCGGAAGATACCGTAAAGGTCAACCACACGTTGCGTGCCGGAGAGATTACCGTCATTGACGAAACGAGCGATCTCGATACCAAACTCAGCGACGGTGCGAAAGAGGATTATCACCCGTCGCATCGGCAATGGAACGGAATTTCGACCGCGGTCAGTTACGGGAATAACATTTTCGTCGCATGGTATACGGGCGGCGACAGAGAACCGCACAGCGATAATTATATCGCGGTGGCGGCGAGTGCCGATAACGGGGAAACTTGGATTGATCCCTTTCTCATCGTCGATCCGGTCGATACCGATTACGGCGTCGTGTTGCCGATATTTTTCGTCAATTCGGCAGGCGAACTGTTTCTCTATTACAGCATTTTGCCCGGCTCGAATATGTGGGGAATCCGTCTGTTGAACGCGGACGGAGAATTGAGCAAAATCGCCTATGAAGGACCGTTTTGGTGTAGCGCGCGTACGCCGTTCGTAAAGCCGACGATCCTTTCGGATGGAAGCGTAATGTACGTGACGGGCGACGAGGAAGGTTATTCGGGCGTTTATCGTTCGACGGACGACGGGTATACTTATACGCGCGTCGCGCAAATCCGTTCGGCATACACAAAGCCTGCCAAGACGTATACGGAGGCTTCGTTAGTGGAAAAGAACGACGGCACGCTCTGGATGCTTTCCCGTTTGGAATACGGTTCGCTGGGAGGAATGGAACAAGCGTTTTCGGTAGACGGCGGCTTGACTTGGACCATTTCAAACGGAAATCTCGATCACCCCTTTCAGGGGCCGGGAAGCCGCGCTGCGTTTATAAAACTGCAATCGGGCGCGCTTGTGCTTGTGACGAACGACAATACGAGCGCGCGTGATAATATGACGGTCTTTATGTCCGAGGACGACGGCATTACTTGGCCGTATTCCATCGTGATCGATCGGTTGATTTCCGCATATCCCGAAATTTACCAAGCACCTGACGGAAAGATTTACGTCGCTTACGATAAGGGAAGATATACGGAAAACAGTATTCGTTTGACGATTCTGACCGAAGAGGACATCAAGGCAGGGAAATTCGTTTCGTCTGCCGCGCGCGATAAACTGACCGTTACCAAGTTGAATCCGTCGTATGCGGATATCGTGTCGGTGAACGGCGCGTTTGAACGGGAATATACCTATTCGGTCGGGACGTCCTCCAATAAGGTGCGCGAAAACTTACCCAAAACGTTTACCGTAACGGACGAAAACGGAACGGAATATACCCTTTCGGGAACGTGGAAGAGTGCAGGCTATCAACAAGATCGGGCAGGAACGTACGTTCTGACGTTTAGCGGTGAGATGCCGAATACCTTGCTCGATTCGTACGATTTATTGCGCGTTTCGGTAACGTTGAAAGACGGCGGTTGCAATTCCGCCATTCGTCCGACGGGCGCGATTTTATTAACCTTGGTTGCATTCGGCGCGGCTGCCGCGTTGGTTTGCTATAAAAAAAGATAAAGGAAGGGGAACATGATGAAAAAACGAATTGTTTTGATGATTTTGGCACTCGTGCTTGTCTTTTCTTGCGGAGCGGTTGCGACGTTCGCTTATGCCGACGGGACGAATACTACGCAAGATTATCAAGCGCTTTACGACGAAAACGGCGATTTTAAGGGAATTAACGTAAAAACGCCGACGGACGGCGCGGTTTACATGGGAATCAAAAGCGGAATGACGGCTGTTTCGAACGCATGGTCGTTGCATACCATTGATTTCGGGACGGCAATTAATCCATCGAACTCTACGGGATTTTTTATAAAAATGACGTGCCCGAACAGCGCGCTTTCTTTCCGTATTATTATGAAAGACAGTAACGGGACGTATTGGAGAGCATATACGGGATCGTCAAAGGTGCGGAATGATTCGTTCGTAACCGAGGACGGAACGTTGAAATCCCTTCCGATGCAAAAAAATAATCATACATTTTTGGCGAACGAAACGGGAACGTTGTATATTCCTTGGAACGTGGTTCTTTCTTTAAACGCGTCCGGAAATCTTTCCTCCGCGAGAATTCAATCGATTTCGCTTGCGTTTCGGCAGGACGGAACATGGTATAGCGGCAGAGGCGTTGCGATTGCCGCGGCAGGTACGGTAAAAGTAAACGGAAAGAACGACGCGGTTGCGCAAATTTTGGTAGACGCAACTAGGGCGATGAATACTACGGATAAAAATAATACGACGGCGGACGTCAATCTCGCCGACGTTTCAAAGGGAAAGACGTTCTATTCGGATACCGTATGGGATGCGAGTAATACGTTCTATGCTTCCAATCACGCGACTTCCGTCGCCGCGCTCAATCAGTGCGAGATTAGCCGTCGCGACGGATCGTTGACGGTGCATTACCGCGACGAGGCGGGAAATACCGTTCGCGCGAGCGAAACGGTGAAAGTACCGTTCAACCGTACGACGGGAAAGTGGACTTGTAATTACACCGCGCCCTCCGTTTACGGCTATGAGTTTGTTTCTTCAGATCGTCCGTTAAGCGGCGATCATTCTGCGGTAGAAGCGGTTACGTTGATCTATCGGGAAAAACAGGCGGACGCCGATTACGAGGTGATTATGAGTGCGGACGGCTCTTATAAGGGGGTTCGCTCGACCGCACCGATGGCAGGGGCAGTTTATATGGGGATCAAGGCAAACGCGACGGCAATGGACAAATTCGCTTTGCTTACGGTAGAGGCGGATCAACCGATTGATCCCACGAAATCCACGGGCTTTTTCATTAAAATGCAATGTCCGCCGTCCGCTTTGTCGTTTAAGTTCTTTATGCAAGATACCGACGGCAACTATTGGCGCGCAGGGAACGGAAGTAAGAACGGCAGAAAGGATTTATTCATCGGGGACGACGGCAGTATCGGCTATTTGTCCATGTTGAAAAACAACCATACTTTCGTCGCGAGAGAAACGGGGACTTGGTATATTCCTTGGTCGGAAGTGTTAAAGCAGGGTGCGTCGGACAAGATCCTTGAGACCACCGCGAAAATTCAATCTTTCTCGTTTGCCGTCACGCTTGACGCAAATGAGAACAATATTTTGTGGTACGGCGGCAGAGGCGTTTCGGTCGCCGCGATCGGAACGGTAAAAGAAAACGGCGCGAGCACGACGGCAGAGGTCGTTTTTGAAGCAAATAAATGCAATTACGTCGCCGATTCCGTCAATACAACCGCGGACGTCAACGTGGCTGCGCCTACGAACGGAATGCGCGTTTATGCGAATACAATATTCGACGGCTCTGACTTTTCGCAGGGAGATACCGCCGCTCTCGACGCGGTGCAGTTTTCTCGGTTGCCGGCAGAATATACGGTCGTTTATCAAGACGAGGCCGGCAAAGAGATAAAAGACGCCGAAGTGCTTTCGTTCGGGTATAAAACCAATAAGGCAAGTTTCGATTACGAAATCATCTCCGATTTGTTCGGTTATCGTTTCCTTTCCGCCGATCAAGCGTTAAAGGGAACGTCGAACGACGTCTTTAAAACGTTCGTATTGACCTATCGCGCAATCGCCGAAAGTTGTTGGTACGGACATACGGAAGTAACCGACGCCGCAGTAGAGGCGACGTGCTTGAAAACAGGC
>CAYXWN010000017.1:0-35995 GCA_964468815.1 uncultured Clostridia bacterium
ATAACTTCTTTCATTTTAGGTTCGGATAAAGAATTTTTCGACGGTATCTCGCCCGAAATGCAAAAGCAATTTTTTGACGATTGTACGGAATTTTTCGCGGAACGTTACAGAAAAGAAAACGTCGTATCCGCAGTCGTTCATTTGGACGAAATCACGCCGCATTTGCATTTTAATCTGATGCCCGTAACGTACGGAAGATTATGCGCGAAAGAACTTTTCGACCGCACCGCTTTAAGAGAATTGCAAATGGATTTTTACGAAATCGTCGGCAGAAAATACGGCTTAAAGCGCGGTAAGGAAGGCAGCACGGCGAAGCATCTGGATACGGTCGCTTTCAAGACGAAAAAGATGACGGAAGCCGCCGAGACGAAAATTCGCGAAGCCGAAGAAGCGCAAACCGCGGCAAAACCTGTAAGAGAATTGCTTGAAAGTTACGAATCCGCAAAATCTGAAAAGATTCCCTTTTCGGGAAAGAAAAAGGAAACGGAAATCATCGCTTTAAGGATGAAAAACAGCGAACTCGAAAAGCGAAACAACGTTCTTGCCAAAGATAACGGCGATTTTTATGACGAACTGAAAAAGAAAGAAAAAACGGCAACGCTCAACGAAGGCGCGGTAAAACTTTTGGAGAAATTACTCGAATACGCGCCGGAAGAACTCGCCGCCGCAAAACAAGCCGCGAACGCAAGACGGGAACAAGAACGGAATCGTAAAAGAATCCACGCAAACAACAATTTTAACGGTAAATAATCGTTAAAATTTACCAAACGAAACGTAAGAGTCGGCATTTTATAAGAGCGAAAATAAACGCCAAACGTGATGAAATAAGACGAAGTAAGTCCGACCGGTTTCGCAATTCGCATTCATGCGAGGCTGAGAAAAAATTTAGAAAAGGAGCCATAAAAATGAAAAACACAAGACTAAACGAATAACTGCTCGGAGGGGAAAATCACGAGAATACGCAAAGAGAAAGAAAACAATTCAGGTGTTTCCGATTCTCAATTGGAATCGTTGGCGCGGGTATTGTTGCCCGCAATCAGAGAATATCTTTCGTCGGAGGAGGGACGAAAAGATTATGCCGAATGGCAAGCGAACAAGGCTGAAAAAGCCGCATTACAACTTAATAAAAAATCTAAACGTAAAAACAGTTCCGCTGACGACAACGGAACCTTGCTTTCCAGAATAATGCAGAAGCAAGACAAAAAGTTTGCCGAACTTTTATAAAACGGCAAAGGCAGGCGGGATTTCCTCTCGTCTGCCTTTTCTTTTTTAGAATTTATTTAATTCCGTTAAATAAAGAAATAATCCGAACGATTTCCTTATCGGGAAAAAGTTCGAATTATTACAATTTGGCTGGGGTAGCTGGATTCGAACCAACGATGACGGAGTCAGAGTCCGTAGCCTTACCGCTTGGCGATACCCCAATATACGCGTTTTTCGCAAAACATCTTATTTAGTATAACAAATATATCTTTTTTTTTCAAGTATTTGAAACACTTTTTTTGTGAATTTTCAGCGAATTTTCATTTTTCACCGTACGAACGAAAAAACGCGTAACGTTCAAATCGTCAACCGAAACAACAGAAAAAGCAACGGAATGGTAACGACGGATAAAATCGTCGTCAAAAGTACCGTCGCGGACGCGGAATGGGCGTTTCCGCCGAATTGCTCGGAAAACAACACCGTACTCGTGGCGGACGGCATTGCAAGCCCGAAAAAGAGTGTGGATTTGACGAGCGAAGTCAAGGGTAACGGCAAAAGGAGCGCGATGGCCGACAGCGGCATAACAATCAGTTTGAACGCCGCGGTTATATAGACCGTTCCGTCCGCGAATATTTCTCTCCGTTTCATTTCGGAAAGGCGAATTCCCAACACGATCATAGATAAAGGCGTAACCGCATTTCCCAACAAATCAAAGGAAAAAAGCAATTTATCCGTCAATATCTGCGCATACGTGCCTGCCGAAAACAGTTTGGAAAGCGGTTGCTTTAACAACAAAAACAACGGCAAGCAAACAACGAGCGCGATGGTAGCCGGATTCAAAAGCGCGCGCGAGAGTTTCACGTGCTGCCGATCCCCCGTCAAAAGAGCGACGCCGACCGTCCAACTCATAAAGTTAAACACGGCGACGAGAACCGCGCCGTAAATCAGCGTTTCGGGCGAATCGGGAAACAACGACTGCAAAAAAGGCAATCCCATAAAGCCGCAATTCCCAAACACCGAGGCGAACTGCACGACGCGATAACGGGAATCCTCTTTTTTGCGGAACACAAGCCAAACGATTAAAATCATCAACAAATGCGCGAGAACCGTAAGCCCTGCAACGATCAAAAGATTCACCGCTATTTCGGAAGAATACGCCGTTTTTTGAAAACTCATAAAGGTCAACATCGGCTGACAGACGTATAAAAGCAATGCGGAAAGCCCCTTTGCGAGGGACTCCGGGATCATCTTCAACCGAGCGAGAAGATAGCCGGGAACAATCAAAAGAACCAACGAAAAAACGCTTACAAATACGTTGAAAAATTCCATACGCGCTCCTTTACAGATAGCGAGAAAAGAGCGAACCGATCTCGTCGTAACGGTCGCAAGCGGTATTCATTGCCAAATAAAGCGCGGCGGTATCGTAACGCGCGTCGTGACACCCTGCGTAAACAGAAAACAAATCCGCGGTTTTCCTCGTAACGTCGTACGGGTACAATCCCAAAAAAGAGCAAAGTTCTTCCAACTTGGGAAATTTCAACCGAACGCCGTCCGAACGCTTTAATTTGCAAATGGGCGTAAAGCCGCGCATGGAGCAATAAACTTCTTTATAAGAAAACGCGCGACAACACGCGGCAAATTCCGCCTGCATAAAAGTAAGGTCAAAGGGCGCGTTATGCGCGATCAACAAATCGGCAGAAGAAAAATCCGCTTGAATCTCGTCGATTTTATCGTTAAACCGCGCGCCGCCCGACAAAACGGCGAGCCGTTCGGGCGAAAAACCATGTACGAAAAGCGCGCCCGGCTCTACGTAAGGAACAGAAAAGAAGAAATTTTTCGCCGCGACTTCCGCCTTATTTTGCATAACGTAACTCAGTTGACAGATTTTACCCGGCGCCAACCCGGTCGTTTCGGTATCAAAAAATAATATCATATTATAATAATAAAAGGACAAAACGCTACGGCTTTGTCCTTTCCTTTTTCAGTTAAACTTAACCGAGTAAATCGGAAAATCTATCCTTATAAACGGTTACGCCCTTATCCGCAAGATAATCACCGTCATCGTTTTTAAACGACTTGATGATTGATTCTTTCGTTTCGTTCAGTTTATTCGATACGATCGTAGAAACATAAGCCTGCTGTAAGGTGTAAAGGTAAGATTCCTTTTCCTCGTAATCCTTGATATTGGCAATCATATCCGCGTAGTACGCGTCAAGCGAATCGAAGCCGTCAGCTTCGCCCGTCGCAACGAGGTAATCCCACAACGTGGAATAGCCGCTGTTGACGGTAACGGTTTCGGAATAGAACATTACGTGATAGCCGTAATCCGTTCCGACAACCTTGTAATTGCCCAATTTGCCGTTCGTGATAAGATCAATCGCCGCTTCGGTAAACTCCGCCACGTATTTATCCGATCCGTTGTAACGTGCTTTCGGATAAACGACGTACCCTTGATAGGTATTCAACGAACCGGGATCGCCGGAGAATGCAAACATCAAATCTTGAATACGGTTGCGGAATTCCTTGGTATCCGCTTCGGCAACCGTTTCGGTTACGTCGCGATAATACTTTTCGGAAGAAGTACCCGTAACCGTTTTGCCGTAGAGATAATCGTCCATATAAGCGATAAACTCATCTAAGCCGAAACGCTTCAAATAGGTAATTTCATATTCTTCCGTATATTCGTCGTCTTCTTTTTCGGGCTTGTCCGCTTCGTTCAACCAAGCAACGTCCCCTTGGAAGGAAAGAGCCTTTTCCGCCAACGCGTAATCACCCGTAAAGCACTTGTTGTCGTAATCGAAATCATAACCTGCCGTGATCCAGCTCGAACGGAGATCGGTCACCGTCGTCTTAGCCAAAATCGCGTTGCGCTGTTTTTGAACTTCCGCCTTATCCGTCGCTTCGATCGCCTTGATCTCCGCTTCTTGATAAGAATCGACGGACAACAAGAGGTTATACACGTAGCCGTAGCCGCTGTACGGATTGTAAACGACGGGGCTGGTAAGCGACGCACTGCCTAACGCGGATTCGTAATCGGTCTGAGAAGTACCTTTCTGCGCTTCGTACATTTCCGCATAATTGTCGGCAAGCGTCTGCGCGTTCAACTTGCTCATGATCTCTTCTTTTACGTAGTTCTCGTAATTTTCGACAAGGAAACTCTCGTAATTGGATTTCAGCGTGCTCTTGTAGAATTCGCTGTCTTTAATATCGCTCTTCGCAAAGTCGAAATCACTCCCCAAAAGCCCTTGGTTTTGGAGATATTTCAACGCGCGGTTGTATGCGTTCTTTCTGGTGACGGATTCGTTGCCGTCCTCGTCCTTATCCGAACGAATCCCCGTCTGAATATACTCGTTCCAATCGTCCATACCGAGTTCTTTTTCGTAATTCGCGGCGTCCGTCGGAGCGGTTCTGGTTTCACCCGTCGTTTCTTCGGTTTCCGCGTGCTCGTGATCGTGGAGATTGTCAAAATTGTCGATCAAGCCGTTGATGGACTGAATCGTATTGTAAAGCGCTTCCGTCTTTTCCTCTTCGTCCAAATAATTCTCCGCTTGATACAATTCCGCACCCGTAAGGTTCTTTCCCTCGGTCTTGTTGAACGTACGGCACGCTTCCTGCACGAGGATTCTCGCTTCTACGAGATTGTCGAAGATCATTTGGAACACGTTTGCAGCCGTATATCCGTAATTCTGCACGTAATAATAACCGTAGCTCATATAAGCCCAGTACATATCTTTCTTATAAATTTTCTCCTCCGGAGCGCTTTCGTCCGTCTTGACGACGGCGACAACCTGATTCATATCTCTCACGTTGTTCACGCTGACCAGATCGCAACCGCCGAACACGGACGCCGTCATTACAAGCGCCAGAATCACGGTTACAACGGATATAATCTTTTTCTTCATTGATAACTCCTTCGATCGGTAAATATTCAGATACTTAGATATTATAGCTTATTTGAAAACAAATTGCAATTCAATTCGTCAACTTTTTTCCGCTTTTTTTCTAAAAGAGGACGGAATTGACAAAAAATCAGACAAAAGAGCCAACATTTCGCCCGCATCCTTGTCCCCAGAAGCAAATTCCAACGTAGGGCGCACCGCAGCCGTTGCCTTGACAAACCCTTTATAGCGATCCATCGCGTCGTGCAACAAGACGTTGCCGAACCGCTCGATCGAATCGAACGCAAGCGTGGCAACGTTCCGATCCACGATAACTTCCTCGCAACCGATCTCCTCCGCCATCGCTTTGACTTCGGCGATAGAAATCAAATTTTCCACCTCTAAGGGAAGTTCTCCGTAAAGATCGGCAAGGGCATTCACGACGCGCGTGCGATCGGCGACGTTGCGAATTTCCGCAATTTCTTTGTACGCGTCCATTCTCCCGGCGGAATTTTCGATATACCCCTCCGGAATATAGGCGGAAACGCGGATATCCAACTGCACGTTTTTCGTCGGTTTTTCTCCCAATTCTTCTTTTAACAACTTGGAATACAGTTCGTACCCGACTTTATCCATATGCCCGTGCTGCTCTTTGCCTAAAACGTTCCCTGCGCCGCGGATTTCCAGATCGCGCATGGCGATTTTAAATCCGCTGCCCATTTCCGTAAATTCCATGATCGCAGTCAATCGCTTATAAGCCGTTTCGCTCAGCACTTTATCGCGCTTAAACGTAAAATACGCGTGCGCCAAGCGATTGCTTCTCCCCACGCGCCCCTTTAACTGATAGAGCGTGGAAAGCCCCAACCGATCGGCGTCGATCACGATAAGAGTATTCGCGCGCGGCAAATCTACTCCGTTTTCAATAATGGTGGTGGAGATCAAAACGTCCGTTTTTCCCTCGTAAAACTCCTCGATATGGCTTTCCAACTTTTTCTCTTCCATCTGCCCGTGCACGACGGTAAGCCCCGCCTCCGGCACGATATCCTTGATCTTCTTGGCGAACGTATAAATCGACTCCACTCGATTATAGAGAATAAACGCTTGTCCGCCGCGAGAGAGTTCGCGCAAAACGGCGTCCCGAATCAAGCCGTCCGTTTCTTCCGTCACGTAAGTTTGAACGGGAATCCGCTCGCGCGGAGGCGTATTGATGGTACTGATATCGCGAATCCCGGACAACGACATATGCAGCGTACGCGGAATGGGTGTCGCGGTCATCGTGAGCGTATCGACGTTGTTCTTTAACAACTTGATTTTTTCCTTATGCTCGACGCCGAACCGCTGTTCTTCGTCTAAAATCAACAATCCCAAATCGCGAAACGCGACGTCCTTGGAAAGAAGCCGATGCGTACCGACGATCAAGTCGATTTTTCCCTCTTTTAACCGTTTTAAGATCTCCGTTTGTTGCGCGTCGCTCTTAAAACGATTGACTACGGCGATCTCCACGCCGAAATCGGCAAACCGCCGAACCGCGGTATTGTAATGTTGTTGAGATAAAATCGTGGTAGGCGCAAGCAACGCAACCTGCTTATGGTTGACGATCGCGCGGAACGCCGCGCGGAACGCGACTTCCGTCTTTCCGAAGCCGACGTCTCCGCAAAGAAGACGGTCCATCACCTTTTCGCTGCACATATCCTCTTTAATCTCCTCGGCGGAGCGCAGTTGATCGTCCGTCGGATCGAACGAGAACGCGTCCTCGAAGAGATTTTGCATTGCAGAATCTTCTTCAAACCGAAAGCCCTTTTTCTCCGCTCGCAAGCGGTAAAGTTCTTTCAAATCGAAAGACATCTTCCGAATACTTTCCCGCGCCTTTTGCTTAGCGCGTTCAAAATCCTTGCCTCCGATCTTGGAAAGCGAGGGTTTTTTATCGCCGCCGAGATAACGGGACAGTACGTCCATCTGCTCGACGGGTACGTACAAAATATCTCCGCCGGCATATTCCACCGCGATATAGTCCTTTGTTCCGTACGAAGTGGAAATTCGCTTCGTTCCGCGCACGATACCGATTCCGTGCACCTCGTGTACGGCGATATCGCCTACCTCGGGCGCGTTAAAGAACTCGCTGCGGCTCTTTCTGATCTTCTTTTTCGTTTCCTTGCGCGCGTAAATATCGCCGCTTCCGATCACGACGAGTTTAGCGTCGTGATAAATAAGACCGCTGTCTAATTCGTCCGTCAAAAGCAAAACGCCGTTTTCGGCAGGGCGGTCGATGACGGACGGGATTCCTTCGTCGGACAGTTCTCCCGAAAGCGCGCGTGCACGCTCGTAATTGCCCGTACAAACCGCCACGCGATAGCCGTTAAACGTCCAATTGCCGATATCCTCTTTCAAAACGTCCATTTTCATGCGGTAACGCGGCAAAGCGGACGAACTGATCGTAAAGGTGTTTAACGGATTGAAAAAGGGAATCGCGGTCGTCAACGTCTGCACGGCGAGCGTGCGCTTTGCGGTCAACGTCGCCAGGACCTCGTTCCGATCGGCATACTGCCGCAACGCAAAGGTAAACGCCTCGCCCCGTTCCGCCATGCCCAAATAGCGTTCGGTATGTTCTTTCACCAAGCGGTCGAACGTTTCCGCCAAACGCTTCGGTTCGTCGAACACGACGGTGGTTTCCGCAGAAAGATAGTCGAACGGATCGGCAGTCGTATTCACCAAAAGGGGCATTAACGTCCCGAAATCGCAAGAACGTCCGTTAACGAGCGCTTCCGTCAACTCTTCCGCACGCACGCGAACGCGTGCCGCCGTCTCTGCGTTTTTATGCCGACGCGTTTCTGCTTTCAATTCCGCAACAAGGTCGGGAATCTCTCTTTTATCCACAAAAACGTCCGTTGCCGGCGGAACGAACAGCCGATCCGCATAGCCGATCCCCTCGCGCGTTTCGGCGTCGATATGCTTGATCGTTTCCACCTCGTCGCCGAAAAAGTCAATGCGCCAAGGATTGTCGTCACCGATCGGGAACAAGTCCAAAATATCGCCGCGCAATGCGAACGTCCCTTGTCCTTCTAAGAAATCGCCCCGTACGTACCCCATACCGCACAGCACCGAGGCGATCGCTTTCAAATCGTAACTGCCGCCCTTTTTCAACGCCAACGTCTTTAATTCCGCCGGGAACAGTTGCATGAGCGCGTCCGGCGTGGTTACGACGAAATCCGCCCCTGCTTTTATTTCGCAAAGCGCGGAAATCCGTTTATATAAACTAAACTTAGAAAAAGCGCGTTTATCCAGCAAAACGTCGTCCTTTGCATAGAGTTTGACCGTTTTTCTGCCCGAAAGCCCCTTTACCTCTTCCGCGGCGCGCTCCATCGTCAAAGCGTCCGCAACGACGAACAAAACAGGGCCGCGCAGCATGGAAGCGACGTGGCATTTTTCGGAAAAGGACAAGTTAAAAACCGCCGACGGGATTCCGCGGCGGACGGATTCGGCAATCTCCGTAAACGGATTGCCCAACGATTCGGGTTTTAAGAGTTCTTTCAACATAAGCATAAAAACGCAAAGGTCACCCCTTTGCGTTGTATTTTTGCATAATCGTATCCCAGCCCTCGCCCTTGGCAAAGGCAAGCGCGGCGTCCGCCGCATGCCCGATCGCGCGATCGAATAACGGGCGGTCTTCCGCAGCAATCGCAGAAAGCACCCGATCAATCAACGGCACGGCGTCGTCCGAACGGAAGCCGATCCGAATCCGCGCAAATTCCGTGGAATCCAACTCGTAAACGATATCCCTCATTCCGTTATGCGTCCCGGCAGAGCCGTTCTGCCGAATCCGCAACGCGCCTTTCGGCAAATCGAAATCGTCGTAAATCACCACGAGATCGGATAACTTCACGCGATAGTAACGCACCAACTCCGCCACGCTCTTCCCGGAAAGATTCATATACGTCTGCGGCTGAGCGAGAATTACCTTTTCTCCCCCGACGAACGCTTCCGCGATCTTCGCCAAACATTTCTTCTTCCCGATTTCGACGCCCAGCGATTCGGCAACGCGATCGACCGCCATAAATCCGAGATTGTGATACGTATGCGCATATTTTGCGTCCGGATTTCCCAAACCGACGATCAATTTCATTCTTTTCCTCGTAAAAGTGCCGCGCATCGGCGCGGCACGCTGTTTTTTTCTTAGTCTTCGTAAATATCCGACATCGGAGAATCCGAATAGATCTGCGTGATCGCCTTTGCAAACAACTTAGCGACCGAAAGCACCTTGATCTTTTCGCAACGATGCGCGGTTTCCGTGAGATCAATGGTATCCAAAACCGCGATCTCTTTGATGGGAGAAGCAGTCAAACGATCGAGCGCGGGGCCGGAAAGCACGCCGTGCGTGCAGCACGCGTATACTTCTTTCGCGCCGTTTTTCACCAACGCTTCCGCGCCTTGGCAAATCGTTCCTGCGGTGTCGATCATATCGTCCACCATCAAGCAAGTCTTTCCCTCCACGTCGCCGATGACGTTCATGACTTCGATCTGATTCGCCTTAGGACGACGCTTGTCCACAATCGCAAGAGGACAATTGATCTTGGAAGCGAAATTACGCGCTCTGCCGACGCTTCCGACGTCCGGCGATACGACCACCCAATCTTCGGTAACCTTTTTCTTATAGTATTTCGACAAAATCGCCGATCCGACCAAATGATCGACGGGAATATCGAAGAATCCCTGTATCTGTGCCGCGTGAAGGTCCATCGTCAAAACGCGATCCGCGCCTGCCGTCGTTAAAATATCCGCGACTAACTTAGCGGTGATCGGATCTCTCGAACGCGCCTTTCTGTCCTGTCTTGCATAGCCAAAATAGGGCATTACCGCCGTAATTCTGCCTGCCGATGCACGACGCGCCGCGTCGATCATGATCAATAACTCCATCAAGTTGTTGTTGACGGGGGCAGACGTGGACTGAATCAAAAACACGTCCTTTCCGCGAACGGTTTCGGACAGATGAACGGAGATTTCCCCGTCGCTGAACGTACCGACTTCGATATCGGAAAGCCCGATTTTCAGTTCCTTTGCGATTGCTTCCGCCAGAGGCTTGTTGGAATTACCAGCAAACAACTCGATTTCATTGCCGTGTGTTATCATTATGCCTGAACCTCACTTTCGTATATTTCCGCCTTCCGAGAAGGGCTTATTCAAAATTTCGCATACAAGCGCTTTTCTATTGTAATCGAAAACGAAAAAATAGTCAATCCTTTTTCGTTTCTTCGCGCTTGATTTTAAAGTATTTTTTCAGAACCGCCGCGCACTCCTCTTCCAAGATCCCCCCCTCGAAAGAAACCGTCCAATTTAATCCGCTCTCCGTCAGCAAGGGAAAACGACTTTCCGCGCTGCCGCTCTTTCTCTCGTACGCGCCGAAAAAGAGTTTTTTTATCCGAGCGTTCGCAATCGCCCCGGCACACATCGGGCAAGGTTCTAACGTAACGTACATCTCGCAGCCGTCCAACCGCCAATCGCCGATCTTTCGGCTCGCCTTTTCGATCGCCAAAATTTCCGCGTGCGCAATCGCGCATTTCTTTTCTTCTTTTCGGTTATAAGCGCGCGCGATGACCTTTCCGTCCTTGACGATCACGCAACCGATGGGCACTTCGTCCTTTTGAAAGGCTTTTTTACTCTCTTTTATCGCCTCGCGCATCATTTTTTCTTTCATAATTCCTCTGCCAGCGTCCGAAAGACGCCCTTTATTTTTAAGAAAATCGAATCGACGGATTCCTTCCCGATGGGGTGAGAAAGAGAATCTTCCCCGACCTCGACGGTAAGCGACGGAATCCCCAACGCGGTAATGCACCAATCTTTATAACCGCCCGCGCTTCCGGGCGTAAGGCGCAACGGATACCCCGTCGAACGCGAAACCGCCTCCGCGATCACGCGATCCCGATAAAGCCGCTCGCTCGTCTGATCGAAGCACCAATAAATCTCCTCGCCCTTTGCGTGGAAGGAAATCGTCGCGGACGGACGAATCATCTCGGTAAAATCGCGCAACGCACGCGTTTCGCTCTCCGAAAAGGGACATTTTCCGACGTAGTTTTCCTCACCCGGCGTAAACACGTTGGAAACGCCCGTTCCCCAACGCGCGTCGAAATTGACGTTCAAATCCACGCCGCGTCCGTTCGCCTTATAAAGCGGTTTGCCCGAAAGGCAGATTGCTACCCCGTCCGGATTCATCACGGGCAACAGATAAACACTTCCGCCAATCGGATTATTTTTTAATTCCTCTAAAAACTTTAACGCCAAATACGCGGTAACGTATTCGCGCGCGTGCATAGCAAACTGCGCAAGCACGACGGGGCGACCGCTTCCGACGAGAAAATACGGAATCCCTTTTCCCTGTTCCGAAAAACCGATATAGCCCTTTTCGCCGTCATAGGCGCGGTAGGCTGCGTCCACCGCTTCGAGCACGTTCATGCTCCATTATATGAAAAAGAAAAGCGCGAACGTACCTATTTATGATAACCGCTCCCCTCCGCGATCGTAAACGCGCGGTAAAGTTGTTCGGTCAAAATCACGCGCATCAGCGTATGCGGAAAAGTCATATCCGAAAAAGAAAGAAGCAGATCCGCCCGATCCTTTACGGCGTCGGACAAGCCGTACGAGCCGCCGATAACAAAACTCAGTTCCCCCGTACCCGTCGAAACGAGCATATTCAAGCGATCCGCCAATCCCTCGCTGGACAGTCTTTTTCCCTCCACCGCGAGAGCGATCACGTACCCTTTCAATTCGGGAAGCAATCGTTCCCCCTCGCGCCGAATTACGCGGTCGCGCTCCGCGGCGCAATCCTTTCCCAAAAGTTCTTCTTTTATTTCCGTCACCGAAAAACGGCAAAAGCGACCGAGCCGCTTAGCGTATTCCGCAACGGCGTCGCGAAAGTAACTTTCTTTTACCTTTCCGACGGCAACCAAATTGATCTTAATCATTTTTGCACCAACACGAGCGCCCACATGACGACGCAATAGAGAATTCCCAACGCGGAATAGCCGAAAAACAAACCGTACCGCGGCGGTTCGAGTTCGTCCTCCCGTTCGGGCGTGCGGCAGAGCAACAGCAAAACGATGCCGCCGACGACCGCGACAAGCCCGGTAATCAACAATACGGTATCCGCCGTTCCGCTCGTTTGCACGTTGCAATAGCCGAGAACGAGCACGGCGACGTTATTCAAAACGTGCATCGCGACGGCAGGCAAAACCGATCCTGCCTTAATCGTAATCAACGCGAATACGCAGCCGAATAAAAATTGATAGACGGTCTGCGACGGGTTCTGATGAAACACCGCAAACAGCACGCCGGATAAAATCACCGACGCCCACGTTGGGAAGCGACCGATTCCGTTCAGAATCACGCCGCGAAAGAGCGTTTCTTCCAAGATCCCCGGAATAACGCCGATCACGATTAAACTCAGCGCGAAATAGACGGGCGTATCCAACGGAACGGCAACGGGCGTAAGCGTATATCCGAGATCGGTCATGAACTCTTCGAAGAGCGTAGCCAAAACGCTCGCGCCGAACAGCATACCGTACACGATCAAAAGCCCGATAAAGAAAAACTTCGCCGAGCACGGGCGATAGCCCATATCCTTAGGGTGCGCCTTCGTCGTCGCTCCCACGCCGAGCACCACCGCGAAAAAGGCAAGTTGCGAGCACAGATAAAGGCCGAGCGTATACCACCCTTGCGACGCGTAGTCGGGCGAAAGTTCTTGCGCGACGGCGAGAAAGAAAAAAGATAAAAAGACGGGTGCGATTGCGGCGACGGAAAAAGAAATTCCAGCCTCCCGTTCTCCGATTTTCGAGATTACAGTTCGATTCATGATTTTATTTTACAATATTTTCGGAAAATAGTAAATTATTATTTCTTCTTTTTTGAAAATATGGTACAATAATCTAAAAAACACCCGTCAACAAGAAGGAACGATACTATGAGAACGGTTTTTACAAGTGAAATCGAAAACGCGGTTTACCGCCTTGCCTTAAAAGCGGAAATCCGCCTTACGCCCTCGGCAAAGAGCGCGCTCGCCCGAGCGGCACAAGCGGAATCGAACGAGTTAGCGCAATACGCGCTGAATCTGATGGCGAAAAACGCGGAGATCGCGGAATGCGAACGGTTGCCCGTCTGTCAAGATACGGGCTTATGCGTGGTTATGTTGGAAATCGGACAAGACGTCCGCTTAGACGGCATACCCGTTGCCGAAGCCGTAAACGAAGGCGTAAGACGCGCCTATCGGGACGGCTATTTCCGCAAAAGTTGCTGCGATCCGCTGACTCGCGTCAACACCCAAGACAATACGCCGGCGGTGCTTTATACCGAAATCGTCCCCGGAGAAACCGTAAAAGTCACGGTGCTTCCCAAGGGATTCGGCAGCGAAAACATGAGCAAATTGACCATGCTGACGCCTGCCGCCGGGAAAGAGGGAATCTTAAACGCCATCGTCGCCGCCGTAAAGGACGCAGGCAGTCGCCCGTGTCCGCCCGTCATTGTGGGCGTCGGGATCGGCGGAACGTTCGATAAATGCGCATATCTTGCCAAAAAAGCACTTCTTCGCCCGGTCGGTCAACCGGCAGAACGAGCGGACGTCAGAGAGTTGGAAGAACGCGCGCTCGCGGAAATCAACACGTTGCAAATCGGCGCGCAAGGATTCGGCGGCGCAACGACCGCGCTCGGCGTAGCGATCGAAGTATTGCCGACGCACATTGCAGGGCTTCCCGTCGCGGTCAATATGCAGTGCCATTGCGCGCGCTGCGAAGAGGAGGTACTTTAATATGGAAAAGAAATTACGGCTTCCCGACGAAATCGCATCAATTGCAACCTTGTCCGCCGGCGACCGCGTGTTGCTGTCTGGCGTTATCTACACCGCGCGCGACGCCGCGCACAAACGCTTAACCGAATTGTTGGAGCGCGGAGAACCGCTCCCCTTTCCCCTTGAAGGGCAAACTATTTATTATGCAGGACCTTGCCCCACGCCGACGGGAAGGAGCAGCGGCAGTTGCGGCCCTACCACCAGTTATCGCGTGGACGTCTTTACCCCCACGCTTTTAGACCGCGGATTAAAAGGCATGATCGGAAAGGGCGAACGCGGCGAAGCGGTCGTTCAAAGTATGTTAAAGAACGGCGCCGTCTATTTTGCCGCAATCGGCGGTTTGGGTGCGACGTACGGAAAGGCGATCAAAAAGAACGAATGTATCGCGTTCCCCGATCTTTTATCGGAGGGAATCCATCGGCTTGAAATCGAAGATTTTCCCGTCATCGTCGCCATCGACGCAAAGGGAAACAGCGTTTACCGCAAGTAAAACGAGGATCTTATGAAAAAAGGAAAACAATATTCCGCACGGCGGATCAAACGCTATTCCGTTCTCCGTTCGGGCTTTTTCTATTCTCTTTTAGCGTTCGGCTTTACCTTTATCGCGGCGGCGGCAAGCGCGGCGTTGGATTTTGCGGAGTTGCTCGCCCTTTATAAAAACGGAACGCCCGATATCCATGAATTTTCCGATCTGTTTTTTTCGGTAGCGACGGCGATCATTACGGGCTACGGCGCAATCCGTTCGGGGAAAAAACTCTTCCGCGCCTACTTTGACCGTCAATTGATCCATCAAAACACGTGGAAAGACGAAATCATACAATCCGTACGAAAAAAGCACACGCGCGTTTTCGATCAAAACGGCTACGAATGGAGAACTTACGGCAACGAACTTTACCTCTGCTCGGACGAAGTGGACGAATGTCTGCAAAAACGCGCGGATCAACTTTACTTAAAAGTATTGCCCGATAAGCCGCGCATGAACGAAGCGCAGCGACAAGCGCTCTATCAAATCGTGAGCGAAAAAATCGCGCAAGGGAAAAATATTTTCAACAGCAATCTCGTCCGTCTGCGTACGGATATGCTGAGCGAAAAACAGTGGAAATTTTCCGCCGAAAACACACACAACAAACAATTCGTATGGGTGCAAAAGACCGACTATTTTTCCAACATCACATCAAACGACCTTATTTACGATCAAATTTTCGAATCGGATTTCACCGCCGTATACGACGGAAAGCGTATGACGGTAGATCAATACGGTATGCTTTACAATCTGACGGACAGCCCTGCCGCCAATATCGTCGGCGCAAGCACGCTTGCGATCACGTCGGACGGGCAACTCGTCGTCAATTTTCAACACAACCGCAACGACGTTAACAACAACAGTTGCGTTCCGAGCGGATCCGGCTCTGCCGACTTTGAAGATTTATTCGCAAGAGATCGCGTCGCAAACAAAAAAGCATTGCAAACGGCACGTAAACGTTTACGCGAGCAAACGAAAGAATGTAACAAAAAAAGACTTCTTGCTCTCGCGGAAAAAGAGGAATTTTTCACAGCGTACGACGCTTACGTGAAAGAGGAACAGAAAAAAAGCCGCCTTTTATCGGACGTTCGCTATCTCCGCTCGATGAATCGTTACGAAACCAATTTCGGCGCGTTTCTCACGCGTGCGATGGAACGGGAACTTATGGAAGAAAGCCACCTTTCGCAAGCACAAATCCGCAAGACCGTCGTATGCGGCTATATTCGACTGTTAAACCGCGGCGGCAAACCCGATTTCTTCGGGTTCACCTTTCTGAACTGCGACCAACGAGAAACAGAGAAGACGTTTCAATACGAGAAAAACGCAATCCTTAAAAAAGAATTGCAAACAAACCGCGAAATTATGGATTTCAACGAAGTTGGGAAACAATTTTTCATTCCGTTAAAAGACGTGTTTTCCGACTGTTCTGTCGAAGATCTGTTCGCCCGATACTGCGAGGGAGAAAGTGCTTCCCTTCAACTCTATCATCTTATTATGCTCTTGCGAAAAAACCGCGCGCTCATAGAACGCGAAACGAAAAACAAAACAATCTAATAATACAATATATAACAGAAAGAAAAAACAAGAACTTATCATGCACAACCGAAAGAACAAAATTACAATCCTTTCTTACTCCTCTGCACCGCGCTTTGCGTAGGGCTTATCGCTTGTTCGGGCGACGCGCCGCAGACACACACCCACGAATACAAAGCAGAGATCACCGAACCGACCTGTACCGAACAAGGGTATACGACTTATATTTGCAGTTGCGGCGAACGTTACACGGGAGATTTCGTCGATCCTGACAATACCAATCACAAATACGTTTGGGAAAAAGAAGTCGCTCCCACCTGTACCGAAAGCGGAATAAAGGCGCATTATCATTGCTCCGCGTGCGGCATGAATTTCGACGAAAATAAAAACACGATCACCGACCTCACGCTCCCTGTCGCACACGCTTACGCATGGATTGACGAAATCCCTGCAAAATGCACCGAAACCGGGACGTTAGGTCATTATCATTGTTCCGGGTGCGGCAAAAACTTTGACGAATACAAAAACGAACTCGACAGCATCGTTATCCCCGAAACGGAACACGACTACGGCACGTGGATTACCGAAACGCCTGCAAAATGTACCGAAGACGGAACGTTAGGTCATTATCATTGTCCGAATTGCGGAAAAGACTTCGGCGAATACGGAGAAGAACTCGACGACCTTGCCGTTTCCGCAACGGGGCACGACTACGGCACGTGGATTACCGAAACGCCTGCAAAATGCACCGAAGACGGCACGTTAGGGCATTATCATTGTCCGAATTGCAAAAAAGATTTCGACAACGACAAAAACGAACTCGACAGCATCGTCCTTTCCGCAACGGGGCATCATTGCGGCGCGTGGATTCCCGAAATTCCGGCAAAATGCACCGAAGACGGCACGTTAGGGCATTATCATTGCTCGGATTGCGAAAAAAACTTTGACGAAAACGAAAACGAACTTGACGATCTCGTCATCAAAGCCGCCCATCATTATGAAAACGGCGTTTGTACGGTATGCAAAGAAAAGAAGCCGTCCGTCGGTCTTGAATATTATAAAAGTTCAAATAACACTTATAAGGTAACCGGCATCGGCACTTGCACGGATACGGATATCGTCATTCCCGCTCTTTATAACGGATTGCCGGTAACCTCTATCGGTTATTACGCATTTAATGATTGCGTCGAACTTACGAGCGTAACGATTCCGGATAGCGTAACAAAGATCGAATCGCATGCGTTCTGCAATTGCTCTAAACTTACAAGCGTAACGATACCGAACGGTGTTACGTCAATCGGAAATAATGCGTTTGCCTCTTGCACCGAACTTATAACCGTAACGATTCCGGATAGCGTAACGTCAATCGGAGAAAGCACGTTCGATGGGTGCACGGCGCTTATAAGCGTAACGCTCGGCAGCGGAATAACCGAGATCAATGAACTCACGTTTGCTCATTGCTCCAAACTAAAAAGCATAACGATACCGAACGGCGTAACGGCAATCGGAGACAATGCGTTTGCCTCTTGCACCGAACTTATAACTGCAACGATTCCGAATAGCGTAACCTTAATTAACCAAGGCGCATTCTTTAAGTGCAGCAGTCTTACAAACGTGACGATCCCGAACAGCGTAACCGACCTCGGATACATGGCATTCTCCGGTTGCACCGGACTTACAAGCATCGCGATTCCGAATAGCGTAACAAACCTCGGCACAAAGACGTTTGTCAATTGCACGGGGCTTAAAAACGTAACGATCGGCAGCGGAGTAACTTCTCTTAACAACACGTTTGAGGGGTGCACGGGGCTTGAAAGCATTATCATTCCGGATAACGTAACCAAAATCGGTATGCGTACCTTCTACGGTTGTACCAATCTGACAAGCGTGACGATCGGTAGCGGCGTAACTTCGATCGAGAACTATTCTTTCTATGATTGTATCGCATTAGCCGTCGTTCGCTATAACGCAACGGATTGTTCCGTCGACGGGAATATGACGCATCTGTTTTACACAAACGAGCAGAGCAATAATAAAATAAAAGTAACCATCGGCGCAAACGTAAAAAAGATCCCTGCATACCTATTCTATTCGCAATACGCTTCGGGGTACAAACCCGACATTACGGAAATCATATTTGAAGACGGTTCGGTTTGCGAAAGCATCGGGGCATATGCGTTCGCTTACGCAAATATCACAAATATTACGATTCCGGACAGCGTAACCTCGATCGGCGAGCAAACATTCAAAAACTGTTTTAACCTTAAAAGCATGACGTTGCCGTTTGTGGGCGGATCTAAGACAGCCTCTTCCGCAAATAACGCAACAGAGTTCGGATACATCTTTGGCAAAGGATCATCGGGCGATCGCTACGATTCGGCATATACCGTTAACAATCGTTTTATTCCCGTCAGTCTGAAATCAATCACGATAACGGGCGGAAATATCCCTTCCAAGGCGTTCAAAGGTTATCAATTTACAAGCGTTACGCTTCCGAATAGTTTAACCGCAATCGGCGATAATGCCTTCGAGGGGTGTAATGCTTTAACCAGTATAACGATACCGAATAGCGTAACCGGCATAGGAAATGACGCTTTCCGAAATTGCACCGCTTTAACAAACGTAACGATCTCGAATAAGGTTACTTCTATCGGGAACTACGCGTTCTTTCAGTGCACCGCCTTGAAAACAATCAATTACGTCGGCACGCAAGAACAATGGAACGCTATTACAAAAGGGACGCAATGGGATTACTATTTGACCTCCTACTATACGCAGAAAAAACTCTCCTACACCCTCAACTGTAACTACTCCGAACGTTAACGCTTTAACGCAATCAAATCAATATACAACCGTCCCCGAAAACGATCTGTTTTCGGGGACGGTTCATTTGGGGAACGCTTTCCCCCAAAGGCTACCGTTTCGTTTCCGACGGATCTTCAAACACCGTCAACCGCTTTCGGCAATCCGTTCTCAATTGTTTATAAGAAAAAACGACTTAGTATCAGTCGCGTTTTATAAAAATATTAGCCCGAAATAAAAAATACAGCCTGCTATCTTTCGCAAAACACAAATACAGCAGGCTTTTTTCGCAAAAATAAAATATAAGCGTAATTCCTTACGACTAAAACGATATAAAATAAATTTTCAACTCGCCGTAATCTTACAATTCCTCAAAAATTTATAAGAATTTATTTCGTTATTTTTTCCCTACGGGAAGGGCGACCGATAACGGTACGTTCGCGGAAGCGTTTAACGATAAATCCGCAAACCGCCGCATACGATATTGTAAAAAGCCCTCCGCCGCGATCATCGCCGCGTTATCCGTACAAAGTCTTTTTTCGGGAAGAACCGCGCGAATTTGCTCCGCCGCGCACCGTTCGGAAAGCCGCTCGCGCAAATAACCGTTTGCCGCCACGCCGCCACCCGAAACGATTGTTTCGAGATTTCTCTCCTTTGCCGCAGCAATCGCTTTTTCGACCAACACGTCCACCGCGGCGCATTGAAAGGAACAAGCGACGTCCGCTCTGTTCCAAGGCTCGTTTTTCTGCTCTTTCGTATGAACGTAATTGATGACAGCCGTTTTTAAGCCGCTGTAAGAAAAATCGTACCCCTTTGCCCCTTTGAGCATTTTGGGAAGCGGAATAAAGTTCTTTCCCTCTCGTGCAAGCCGTTCAACGTTCGGTCCGCCGGGGTAAGAAAGCCCTAATACGCGCGCGACTTTATCGAACGCCTCGCCCACGGCGTCGTCCAGCGTTCCGCCCAAAAGTTCCATTTCCTCGTAACTTTTTACGTGAAGAATCGCAGTATGTCCGCCGCTCGTTAACAGCGATAAAAAGGGAGGCTCTAACGTCCGATCGCACAAATACGCCGCCGCCATGTGTCCCCGAATATGACTGACGGGAATCAACGGCTTTTGCAAGGCGAAAGCCAAACTTTTCGCGTAAGAAACGCCCACCAAAAGCGCCCCCAAAAGACCTGCGCCGTAGGTCACTGCGACGGCGTCCACCTCTTCGAGGGAAACGCCTGCCGCACGCAAAGCGCGCTCGCTCGCAACCGAAATCGCCTCGGTATGCGCACGGGAAGCGATCTCCGGAACAACTCCGCCGAACTTCGCATGCTCCGCCGCGGAGGAGATAATCTCGTCGGACAAAATCTCTCTTCCGCCGCGCACGACCGATACCGCGGTTTCGTCGCACGAGGTTTCAATTCCTAAAATCAAGGCGTTCTCCTTGACGGGAGTCGCCAAGACGCGTTCATAATAATTCATTGTGATTTTTTCAAATAATCAATGATAAACGGATGAATTTCCCCGTCCATCACCGCATTGACGTTGGTATTTTCAAATCCCGTACGATGATCTTTTACGAGCGTATACGGGCAGAACACGTAACTTCTGATCTGACTGCCCCACTCGATTTTCTTGATCTCGCCCTTCAACGATTGTTCATGTTCCAAGCGTTCGGATTCTCTCTTTTCGATGAGTTTACTCATTAACATTCTCATCGCCATTTCCTTGTTCTGCACCTGACTGCGCTCGTTTTGGCAAGCGACGACGATTCCCGTCGGAAGATGCGTGATCCGCACGGCGGAATCCGTCTTATTGATATGCTGACCGCCGGCACCGCCCGAACGGTACGTATCAATCCGCAAATCTTCCGTGTTAATCTTGATCTCCTCGTTGTCCTCGATTTCCGGCATGACTTCCAAAGAAGCAAACGAAGTATGGCGACGTTTATTCGCGTCGAACGGAGAAATGCGCACCAAGCGATGCACGCCCTTTTCGGCTTTCAAATAACCGTATGCGTTTTCGCCCTCTATTTTCAGCGTAACGCTCTTAATACCCGCCTCGTCGCCGTCCAAACGATCCAACTCGTATACGCGATAGCCCTGCCGTTCCCCGTAACGCATGTACATACGATACAGCATAGATACCCAATCGCACGCTTCCGTTCCGCCTGCGCCTGCATGCAAGGTTAAAATGGCGTTCAGATTGTCGTATTTCCCCTTTAACAGCGCGGCAAGGTGCATTTCTTCCACCGTTTCTTCCGCGCGCTTCAAATCCTCTTCGATTTCCGAAAGCAACGCTTCGTCGTTTTCCTCTTCCGCAAGAAGAAGGATCTCTTCGGTGTCGTCGATTGCCTTTTCCGCACGATCGAACACAGTCGTTTTTGCCGTAATTGCGGCGATCTCGCGCGCCAATTGCTGCGAACGTTTCAAATCGGACCAAACTTCCTCTTGCTCGGAAAGCGCGGTCTTTTCGACGAGTTGCGCCCTCAATTCGTCCAAACGCAAAGAGTCGCCAGCCTCCGCAAGCATTTTGCGAAGTTCTTTTAATCGGATTCTACATTCATCCGGCGTCATCATTTCTTTCACCTCTCGAAAAACAGGACTGAAATCAGTCCCGTTTTAGCGTATTTTTAATTTTTTCCGCAGCAGTTTTTATACTTCTTTCCGCTTCCGCAAGGGCACGGATCGTTTCTTCCGATCGTCTTCCCTGCCTTAGCCGGACGCTTTACTTGCTCGGTTTCGTTGGTAACGTAGTCGCGCTTTTCCTCTTTTTTCATGACGGGAACTTTTTCGATCTCCGCCTTTAAGAGAACGCTTACCGTATCTTCCCGAATTGCCGCGGTCATATCCTCGTACATTTCGAGCCCTTCTTTCTTATACTCTACAACCGGATCGACCTGACCGTAAGAGCGCAAACTGATTCCCTTGCGCAGTTGATCCATCGAGTCGATGTGATCAATCCACTTCGTATCGACGTTTTTAACCAACACGATCTTTTCCAACTCGCGGTAATTGATCCCTTGTTCTTGATACCGTTCGATCTTGTCTTCGTAAACGCGAATGGTTTCGTCGATCAACTTTTGAACGAGATACTCGTAATCCCAATTTTCCACCTTTTCCGGCGTCACGAAATTGCTGTCCGGCGGCAAGAGTTTCTGATCAATCGCCTTGTTGAGCGCTTCGATATCCCACGTTCCGGGCTTATTTTCGTTATCAATAACCGAAGAAAGCACGGTGCGCACGTATTCGGGAACGAGGTTTAAGATATCTTCGTGAACGTCCGGCGACTTGATGACGCGCAAACGCTCCGCATACATCACTTCGCGCTGTTTGTTCATAACGTCGTCGTATTCCAAGACGTGTTTACGAATACCGAAGTTTCTGCCTTCGATATTGCGTTGTGCGTTCTCGATCTGACGAGAAAGCATCTTCGCGGAAAGAGGCGTATCCTCTTCCACCTTGAACATCTCGTAAACGCGCTGCATTTTGTCGCCGCCGAACCGTTTGGCGAGGTCGTCTTCCAACGAAATAAAGAAAATCGAAGAGCCAGGATCGCCCTGACGTCCGCTTCGTCCGCGCAACTGGTTGTCGATTCGACGCGATTCGTGCCGTTCCGTTCCCAAAATGTGCAAGCCGCCTGCGGCGAGAACTTTCTCGCGTTCGACGTCCGTAACGCTCTTGAAATCTTTATAAACCTCGCGATAATGCACGCGGATCTCTTGAATGTTTTCGGGGACTTCCGAAATATACGAGGTCGCAAGATCGAGATCTTCTTCCTCAACGCCCTCTTCGCGCAACTTTCTCTTCGCCAAAAATTCGGGGTTACCGCCTAACAGAATATCCGTTCCGCGCCCTGCCATGTTGGTCGCGATCGTAACCGCGCCGTACCGCCCCGCCTGTGCGACGATTTCCGCCTCGCGCGCGTGGTTTTTCGCGTTCAAAACGTTATGCTTGATTTTCTCTCTGATCAACAGACGGGAAATTTCCTCCGACTTTTCGACGGTAATCGTACCGACCAAGACGGGCTGTCCCTTCGCATGGCGTTCTTTGATCTCTTCGATGATCGCCTTTTCCTTAGCGGCGACAGTAGAATAAATCACGTCGTTCGCGTCGATACGCGCGATCGGACGGTTGGTCGGAATTTCCAAAACGTCCAAGCCGTAAATAGAACGGAACTCCTCTTCTTCCGTCTTTGCCGTACCCGTCATACCCGACAGTTTTTTGTACAGACGGAAGTAATTTTGGAACGTGATCGTCGCATACGTTTTGTTTTCGTTGCGAATCTGAACGCCTTCTTTTGCTTCGATTGCTTGGTGCAAGCCGTCCGAATACCGACGGCCGATCATCAAACGACCGGTAAATTCGTCGACGATAATGATTTCGCCGTCGTTGACGATATAATCGTTATCCTTTTTGAAAATGTAATTCGCCTTTAACGCTTGTTGAATATGATGGTTGAGGTCGGCGTTTTCGATATCCGCAAGATTTTGCAGATTGAAAAACTTCTCCGCCTTTTCCGAACCGGATTCGGTGATCTGAACGGATTTTTCCTTAATATCAATGGTAAAATCCTCGTCCAAGGTCAACGTCCGAACGAAACGGTTTGCGGAAACGTACTTTTCGGAGGACTCTCCGCCCTTTCCGGAAATAATCAACGGAGTTCTCGCTTCGTCGATCAAAATGGAGTCCACCTCGTCCACAATCGCGAACGAAAGCGGCCGCTGTACCATTTGATCGAGACGGCTCTTTAAGTTATCTCTCAAATAATCGAAGCCGAGTTCGTTGTTCGTACCGTACAATACGTCGCAGCGATAAGCCTCTTTCTTTTCTTCGTCTTCCATTCCCGGAACGACGCAACCGACGGTCAAACCCATAAACTTATAAATTTTCCCCATCCATTCCGCGTCACGCGATGCCAAATAATCATTGACCGTTACGATATGAACGCCGTTTCCGGAAAGCGCGTTCAGATAAGCGGGAAGGGTGGCAACGAGCGTTTTTCCTTCCCCCGTTTTCATCTCGGCTACGCGCCCTTGATGAAGGCAGATACCGCCCATGACTTGCACCTTGTAATGACGCATATTGAGCACGCGCCACGCGGCTTCTCTGACCGCGGCGAACGCGTCGTACAAAATATCGTCCAGCGTTTCGCCCTTACTTAAACGCTCTTTCAATTCCGTCGTGACGTTCTTTAATTGTTCGTCCGTCATCACGGCGTACTTGCCTTCAAGGGAGAGAACCTTGTCCGCCATTTTGTCGAGCCGCTTTAAGTTTCTGCGGTTTTCCCCACCCAAAATGTAATTGATTAAACCCATTTTATCACTCCTTATTCTTCCCGTCGCGAACTGACCGACGCAACGGTTAACAAATAAACTTTTTTCGCTTCCGCGCCTTTCAATGCACGGGCAATGGCTTCCGCCGTCGCGCCCGTCGTCAAAACGTCGTCCACGAGCAAGATCGTTTTTTCTTTTACTTCCGTTCTGCGATGCACCCGAAAACTGCCCTCCGGATTTTGCCACCGCTCCTTCCCCGAAAGATTCGCTTGTCTAGGCGTTTCCCGAATTTTGACCAACGCGTCCGACAAAACCGGAACGCCGATCCGTTCGGAAAGCAATTGCGCCAACAACTCCGTTTGATTAAAGCCGCGCTCTTTTTGCCGCGCTTCCGTCATCGGAACGAACACGATATAATCCGCCGCCAAATAATGAGAAAAATACAGCCTTGCCATATCCCCGACAAACGCCTCGGCGAGATATTTCTTTCCGTTATACTTAAACGCTTGAATCAAGCCGCTGACGGGCGGACGGTACGAATAACAACTTCTCGCCCGATCCACTTCCGTCATTTGATTCTTGCAATCGTAGCAATAGTTCTGCGCCACGACGACCGCCCTGCCGCAATGATCGCAAATCGCGCCGTCGTTCTTCGGCAACGTCTTATCGCAACGCGGACAGAAATAACGTTCCTCGGCGAACACCTCGTCCCCGCAAGCCAAACATCGCCAATCGGGACGGAACAACGCCCGAAACGGGCGTTTCATCCGAGATAACGTTTCAAATCGGCTGCGCGATCCACCTTTTCCCACGGAAATTCGCTTCTGCCGAAATGTCCGTACGCCGCCGTTTTGGAAAAAATCGGACGACGCAACCCCAACGTTTCGATAATCGCATACGGACGGAGATCGAACTCCTCTCGCACGATTTCGGCAAGCCGTTCGTCAGACAATTTACCCGTACCGAACGTATCCACGAAAACGGAGAGCGGCTTTGCCACGCCGATCGCGTACGAAATTTCAATCGAGCACTCGTCCGCAAGCCCTGCCGCGACGAGATTTTTACAAATATAACGCGCCATATACGCGCCGCTTCTGTCCACTTTCGTAGAATCTTTTCCCGAAAACGAACCGCCGCCGTGACTGCATTTTCCGCCGTACGTATCCACGATGATCTTGCGCCCCGTCAAACCCGAATCGCCCGTAGGACCGCCGATCTCAAACCGACCGGTCGGGTTAATATAATACTTAGTATTTTCGTCGAGATACTCTTTCGGGAGAACGCGTTCGATCACGTACGCCTTCAAATCCTTGCGGAGTTGTTCGGTCGTAATATATTCCGCATGCTGCGCGGACAGAACAACCGCGTCGATCCGCACGGGCTTTCCGTCGCGGTATTCCACCGTTACTTGCCCTTTGCCGTCCGGGCGAAGATAGGGAAGCGTGCCGTCCTTTCTCACGTCGGAAAGGCGTTTGCACAACTTATGCGAAAGTAAAACGGGAAGAGGCATCAATTCCGCCGTTTCGTTGGAAGCATAGCCGAACATCATGCCTTGGTCGCCTGCGCCCAACTGCATTTCGCCCCCCTCTTTGGTTTCCAACGAGCAGTCTACGCCCAACGCGATATCCGCGCTCTGACGATTGACGCGCACGTCGATTTTGCAAGAATCCGCAGAAAAACCGAGATTCTTCTGAATATAACCGATCTCCCTGATCTTATCACGCGCGATCCGCTCGAAATCCACTTTGGCGTTCGTCGTGATCTCCCCCATGATCAAAAGATAATCGGTAGAAGCGCAACATTCGCACGCGACGCGCGCTGTCGGATCTTCTTTTATAATTGCGTCCAAAACGGCGTCCGAAATCTGATCGCAGACTTTATCGGGATGCCCTTCCGTAACGCTTTCACTCGTAAAAAACTTCTTCATAACGTAAACCTCTGTATTTACCTTGTCTATTATACCCAATCTATTATAGAAGATTTTGAAATAATTGTCAATCAATCCCCCCTATACCCGTTGACATTTCAAGAAAAAAACGGATATAATGAGAGAACGGAATCGCGTCGAACGGATTTTAAAACGTCGCCTTTTAAAAATCCGTCTTAAACCGAAAACGAACGACGGCGGCGCGCTTGACCTCTTTTTTTACGATACGGAGCGAAACGATATGGAATCTCCTTGCTTTTTATGTCCGAACCAATGCGGCGTCGACCGCGAAAAACAGAACGGCGTTTGCCGCTCGAAAGGGCTGAAAATCGCAAAATACAGTCTACACCCCTTTGAAGAACCCGTCATTTCCGGCACGAACGGATCGGGTTGCATCTTTTTCACGGGGTGCTCGTTGATGTGTGTATTCTGTCAAAATTACGACGTCAGCCGCAACACGCGCGGCAAAGAAATTTCTCCGCAAGAACTCGCGGAGATTTTCCGCGTATTGGAAACGCGCGGCGCGCACAATATCAATCTGGTTAACCCGACGCATTTCGCCGACCAAATCGCAGAAGCGGTGGCGATTTACCGTCCGAAAATCCCGATCGTGTGGAATTCGCACGGCTACGAAACGGTAGAAACGTTAGAACGCGTCAACGACTTCGTGGATATTTATCTACCCGATCTCAAATACTATTCTCCGCGTGTTTCCGAACGCTACACCGGCAAGCGCGATTACTTTGAGCGGGCTTCGGAAGCCATTTTGTATATGCTAAATAAGACCGCCCTTTTTGAAAGCGGTCTACTGAAACGCGGCGTCGTCGTGCGGCATTTAATCTTGCCTCTCAATTCGGACGACAGCGTTAAAATTCTCGAATGGTTTTCTTCCGTCAAGGATCGGTGCATGCTATCGCTGATGGCGCAATACACGCCGTTCGGTGCAATCGAACGGTTTCCCGAATTACAGCGCAAAATCACCGCGCGCGAATATCGCAAGGTATCGGACGCCGCCGAACGGCTAGGCATCGAAAACGCCTTTATGCAAGAGCGCGACGCCGCATCCGAAGCATACATTCCCGAATGGGATTTTTAGACGGCGTATTTCGACATAATTTTCAACAGCTCCGACAATCCGTCGTTAATCCGCTCTCTGTTCGCGGACGTGACGCCCTCGCGCTCCGCTTGACGGATTACTTGTTCCAACTCGTCCACTTGCTTTAAGTCGGACGGCGTTAAATCGTAATAGGAGAGTTTTTCGATCACGCTCGCGGCGTGCTCCAAGCAAATTTTTTCTTTATTCGGAACGTTCCCGCGCGCAGACTCTTCCATACGCTGCAAGGGAAAATCTTCGTCGATATAACGGACGGGCGGATGGATCGGGCGAGGCTCTTCTTTCGGGAGATTCTTTTCCGAATCGAGTTCCCGATCGATTGCCTTTTCCACTTTGTTGTACGCGCGTTTCGTCCGTGCGGACAAGCGCGCCTTGCGCGTCGCTTCCAACACGAGTTGCAAAAGACAACTCACGGCGACCGTCAAGACGGGAAACGTAAAGGCGGAAACAACGCCGTCGAACGCGGCGTGCCAAAGAGAGAACACACCCTCGAAAAGGGCAAGCGCGATCGCAAAGAGTAAAAAATTCCCCTTTTCGTCGCGCGGACGGACGATCGTCAGAACGAGCGCGAGAAAAAAGCCGAGCAACGCCGCGCCTGACAGCGCGAACGTCACAGCCGTTGCGGATAAGGCATTCATCATTTGACGGAATAAAAGAAAAAAGCGGTTTAACATAATCGGACCTCCGATGATCGTTATACCGCTTTTTACGCGTCGAATTATGGCTATTCCAATCGTTTTACGTCTAATTCTATCACTTCGCCTCTTTTCAGGCTAATTAAAATCAGCCGATCCACCGTAACGGGAAGGGAATGTTCCACCGCGTACCGATAGAGATTGAGTTGCTTTGCATATCGTTCTTTCAACGCTTCCGCATCCGAAACCGAATACTTGTAATCGACGATGATCGCCCGATCTCCCTTGACCGCCAAAAGGTCGATCGCTCCTTGCAAAAGAATCCCCTCGCGGCTTTCGGTCTGCTCCAACAGATACGCCGGGCAACGGTACACGAACCGCTTTTCCCGATAAAGTTGATAATCCGAAAGTTCCCCGAACACGGGGTGCGCAAGTATTTTTTCAAGCGCGTCGCAATCTAACCGCGCCGCCGAATCGCAATCCAAAATTCCCTCGCCGATCATGCGATCTAATTCTGCCAAAAGATTCAGACGGTTGTCGAAATCGAGGTGTTCCAAGAAACGGTGCGCCACCGTACCGACTTCCGCCGCGTCCGACGCAAATACCGAAGGCAAACGATAACCGTCGTCGTCCCCGTCCTCTTTTAACGCCGCCGTAACCGATTTCTTCACCGAAATGAATGTTTCCGCCGCATAGGGGTATACGAACGAGAGATTATCACGCAAGCGTTCGGTAAGTCCCTCTCTTGGCTTTCCGACCAACACCTTGCGAATCTCTTGATCTTCCCAATCCTCGTCCAACTCCGCGACGGTATGAATCTCTTCTTTTAGGGAAGCGGATAAAAAATTCTTATACGACCGCGCGTTGAGCACCTCGAATTCGTCCGGATCTTCCGTACGCCGTTCTCCGCCCGTCACGATATGGAGCGCGTATTGCGCACGCGTCATCGCGACGTAAAAGACGCGCGCTTCTTCTTTTATCGCCTCGCGCTTAATATGCTCGCGAATCAAACACCGATAGGGCGTTTCGCCCGAAGTCTTGTTTTTTCCGTCGTACCATTTCACGGCAAAACCGAGCGAACGGTCCATCAAAACCGCGCCGCTCGCGTCGCGCATACTAAACGGGCGATCCGTCCCGGCAAGAATAACGGCAGGAAATTCCAACCCCTTCGACGCGTGAATACTCATCAACCGAACGGTTTCGCCGCCGCTCGCCTCGGAAACCGTGAATCCCTCGGTAATCCCTTCGATCCGTTCCAAAAAGGCACGTACGGTTAGGGCGTTTCCGTTCGGTCGGCTCTCTTCCAAGAATCGCTCCACGCGCTTTAACCGCTGTTCGCCCATCGGCAGAGAAAGCAATTCCAAGTCGATCGCGTACTCCGCGATGATCTTATCCAAAAGTTCTCCGGCAGGCAAAAATCCGGATAAAAAGCGCAGACGGCGAAAAGACGCGTCGAACGTTTCCAACTTTTCCCTTAACGGCGATGCGGCGTTCTGCAACGCATAACGGTACGCGTCCGTAAACGAGCCGTCCCCCGAATAGCCGGCGGCGATTTCCGCCAGATCCTCGTTGGAAAGTCCGCCCACGCGGCTCTTCAAAACCGACGCTAACGGGAGATCTTGCTCGAAACAATCCAAAAGTTTTAACAGTGAGATCAAACGCTTGATTTCGGGATACTGCGTGATATCCGTTTTCACCTCTGCGGAAACGGGAATCCCCAATTCGGTCAGTTGCCGCACGAGCGCGTCCGCAAAACTCAGTTTGCTGCGCGTCAGAATGACGATATCTCCGTACGTATATTTCTTCCTTTTCCCCTCTTTCGCGTCGTAATATTCCTTTTCTAAAAGCGAACGAATGATTTTCGCAACGAGTTTGCCCTCCGCGAAATCCTCTCGCGCCCGTTCCTCGTCCAACGCTTCCAACACAGAGTAGACCTTGGGTGCGGCAGCCTTTTTTTCCACTCTCTCTTTTTTCAGATAATGGACGACACATTCGCCCGTTTCCGCCCCATACGTCCCCCCCGAAATAAGACGGGAATGGTTACGATAACTTTCGCCGAACGTCTTTTCGGTCATCACGCGATCGAACACCGCGTTCACCGCGCCAACCACGGCGTCCGCCGAACGGAAGTTGTAATTCAGCCGCAAAACAGAGCCAGAGCGTTCCATTTCCGCCGTTTTTCTCCGAAAGATCTCCGGGTTACAACCGCGAAAGCCGTAAATAGACTGTTTGACGTCCCCCACCATAAAGAGATTTCCGTCCGAAACGGCGGAGAGAATTTCTTCTTGCACGTCGTTGGTATCTTGATACTCGTCCGCAAATATGTAACGGTATCGAGCGCGCACCTCCGCGCGAATTTTTTCATCTTTCAACACACTCAGCGCAAAATGTTCCAAATCGTTGAAATCGAGTTTCCCCTCTTCTCGCTTTAATTGCGCGTACACCGCGTCGAATTCCAACGTAAGCGCGGAAAGTGCTTCCGTCTGACGGCGGCAAGAAAGATACCGTCCGATATGATCGTCTCCGAAGCACATCTCCCGATACTTTTTCGTCAAAAACGTAAAGCGGTCTTTTAAATCGGATAAACTCTTTTTGACGCCTAACAAAAAGTAGTCGTCCTCCGCAATATTTTCGCGCGGAAGAACGCGCCTCTTCAAAAAGATTTCCGCCGCCTCTCGCATGGTTTCGACGCCCGTAATCTGCTCGATCGCCTTTAAATAATCGTCAGCATGCTCCTTGTAGCGATGGAGTTGCATGTTTTTACACTGCACGCCGATGCGAGAAAAACCGTCTTTCAAATCGGCGAAATCCTCTTTCATCTGCTCCGTCAAAAAGCGGTTCGCCGCGTCGAAATAATCCTCGGTATAAACGTTCGCGACAGCCTTTAAATACCCCTCGGTATCGGGCTTTCCGATCGCCAAACGGTATAACGCGAGGACGAGCCTTTTTAGCGATAAATCCTTTCGTCCGGTCGAATACAGATCGACGAGATACAAAAATTCCGCGTCCCGTTCCTCGTATTTTTTCTGAAACACTTCATCCAACGCGCGCGCTTTCAATTCCTCCGCCGCGACGTTATCCGCAATTTGAAAATCCGAATCCACCCCGACCGCAAAGAAATAATTGCGCAAAAGATTCGCGCAAAACGCGTGCAACGTCGAAATGGATGCGGTGGGGATTTCCGCCAACTGACTTTTCAGTTCGGTATCTCCCTCGTTGATCGCGGCGATCATCGCGCGTACCAACTTTTCTTTCATCTCGTCCGCCGCCTTTTCGGTAAACGTAACCGCGAGAATCTCCGAAAGTTTCGCCTTTCCTTCAAGAATCAAACGGATCGCGCGGTTGATCATTACAAACGTTTTGCCGCTCCCCGCGGACGCGGATACCAATAAATTGCCTTCGCCGTGCTCAATCGCAAGCCTCTGTTCCTCTTTCAGTCGCACCGTTATCCTCCTTTTCCCCCACGGCTTCCGAAATAGCCGCAGAAGACACGTTATCAATCTCCCGATTTTCTCCGTTCACACCCGCTTCGAATCCGCAAATTCCGCCGTAAGGGCAAACCGCGCAAGCCTCCTCTAACGGAGAGGGCGGAATCGCACCGAGTTCCAATTCGGAAACACCCTTTTCGGCAATCGCCTTTGCGTATTTCAGATAGGCGTCGAACGTCTGTTCCGAAATCAACGAGCGCGATTTTCCCGTCTTGACCTCGCCCGTCTTTTTATCTATGCTCAACCCGACGCCCAAAATCTCGCTTTTCGGGTGTTCCATATCCAAGGTACAGTCGGATTTTTCCAGCACGTGCAACTCGTCTAAGGTATGCCCGATCAATTGATAGGGCGAATCTTCCCCCTCCTCTCCGTAGCGATCGGAAACGGGGAAATAATACACGCCTGCCGGCTTCGCGTTTTCGCCTACGAACGCGTTCATGTAAAGATACAGCTGTAACCGCCGCCCGGCATAGAGATATTTATCTTCCTTGGAAACGCCGCCCGTCTTATAGTCGATCACGCGGATATAACCGTCGTCCGCGAAATCAATTCTATCCACCTTTCCGTTAATGCGGTACGTGCCGCGCTTTCCTTGAAGAGCGATCGCCCGATACGTATTGCTCTTTTCACCGAAACAAACTTCCGTCTTAACGTTTGAAAATTGCGAGCGAACGATTTGATCGCGCACCGCATACGCCACGCGTTTCGCTTCCGCAACCAACCGCTCCACCGCTACGCTACCCTTGCCGTCCGCCAAAAACGGCTCATACGTATCTTTCTTTTTCAGTTCTTCACAGATTTCTTCGACGACCGAATCGCTCTCTTCTTTCGTCTGAATTTCCGCAATGCGACGGACGTATTTTTCTAAAACCGCATGCAAAAAATTCCCCGTATCGAGCGGCTTTACCTCGCCGTCCTTGCGTTCGGAAAGGTGCAATCCCCCCTCCAAAAAATTACGGTACGGGCAAGTGAAATACCGTTCGAGCGCAGTCGCGCTCACCATATCCGACCGCAAAAGGATCTCCTTTCCGCGATCCAACAAAACCTGTAATTCGGCGTTGCTGCACGTTAAAATATCGTCTAATTCTTGTTTTTTACCGCGCTCCGCCATACAGACGTAGAAGGTAGACGCACCCGAAAAATCGGATAACGCCCCGGCGCGGAATCTTCCTGCATCGCGTGCAAAAACGCGCTTCCCCTGTTCTTCGTCCAAAAAACGCATCGCGTCCAAGCCGTCCTTGACCGTTTCCGTTCCGTTTTCGTAAAAACGATTAACGCCCTCTTTGCCCATCACCGGCAAGCCGTCGAAAATCCGCAAAAAATAATCTATCATTTCGCTTTTTCCGACGCTTCTTCCGTCGCGATCGGTCAACCGATAGGACAAATACAGCCGTTCGGAAAAAGAAAAAAGCGCAAGGCACGTATTCTCTCGTTCACGACGGTTGACCGCGCGAATCTTCGGTTCGACCACAACGCGAAACGCCTGTAACCGCGCGATATCCGTATCGTTTAAGATTGCCGCGTCGCTCTTCGTGAACGGCACGTCGCCGTTCATGCCGAACGCAAACAAATAACGGACGCGCTTAAACTTGCAATCTTTGAAATTCCCGACGTATACCGCGTCGAAAAATTGCGGAATCACCGAAATTTCTTGGCTGACGAGTCCGCTCGTCAAAACGCTTTCAAAATCCTCCGCGCTCACGGGCGTTTCGCCCATAATCGAAGTAATTTCGTCCAACACCACAAGCACTTTCGCGTAAACCTGCTCGGTTACGGCGGCTTCCTCCCGTTCGCCGACCATCCTCAGTTCACTTGCCAACGAAAGAATCCGATTTTCCGTATCGAATTGCTCCATCAACGACCGCAACGCGCGCGTAAATTCCGCTGCCGTCCGACGGCGCGGCGCATTGAGGGACGTAACGATCCCCCGAATCCGCTCGTAATCGGCAAGTCGCTCGTCCTCTTTGGTAAAAGGATAAAAAAGTCCGCCGCGCTTGACGTTGTTTTTCAAAAGATAATTTTCAAAGCCGTCCGCAAGCGAAACGTCCTCTCCGAACAGCGGATTTTTAATAAAACGCAATACGTCCGAACGGTCGAAATTTTTGCGAATCAATGCGAGATATCCCAACAAAAAGCGCGCCAACGCATGTTCGGAAAGATTCCTCTTTACGTCGATAAACGTAGGAATCCGATATGCGCGAAAAATGCGTTTTAATACCTGCCGATCGCCGACGAGATCGCCTGCCGCAATCGCGAAATCCCGAAAACGAGCCCCCTTTTCCACCTCACGCTTGATAATCTCCGCCACGTGTTCCGCCTCTTCCTCCGCGGTTTGCGCCTCGTAACAAAATACGGCGTCCGTCTTTTCTCCCGTACCGTAAAAGACGGACGGTTGATACAGCCGTTCGGAAAGCAGACGCGCCGCCGTATGCAACGAAACGCATTCGGGCGCAGTCCGAACGGTTGCCCCGACTTGCTTTGCAAGCGCGTAAAAATGATCGATCGCCTCGTTCGTATAAACGGAATCGTTGTCGCCGCCCACCAAAAAGGCGGAAACGCTCCGCGCGTGTTCTATCAACGTGCGCACAATCTCCCGTTCTTGCGCCGTCCAAGCGGAATAACCGACGAGCAAAACGTCGGTATTTGCAAGCGTTTTTTCTTTCGCCAAAAGCGGCGCGAGCCCGTCGAGATAATCCCCCTGATCGGTTAAACGCTCCGTTTCCAATCGCTCTTCGTAACTGCGGTAGACGGCGAGAATGTCTTCCAACTTGTTTTTCAATACACCGTTACAACCTTGCAATCCCTCCGCCAACTCGTCGGGCGAAACCAACGCGCTTTTTAATTGCGCGATCAACTCGTAGAGCGCAGGCGCAAGATTCTTCGTCTTACGACGGAAGCACGGCAAATTGGTTTCGTTCAGAATTTTCCGAACCAACATAACGGAGCCTTGCTTGGAAAGCCGCGCCCCCGCCGTCCCGTGCTCGGATAAGTAACGGCGGAACGAGCCTACGTCCGTCGTAAACGCGCCGCCGCAACGCTCGCACAACTCGCGTTCCAGCCACAACGTGATCTTTTCTTCCGAAAAGACCAACGTCCGTTGATCTAACGTAGACGGCAAAGAAGCCGCATATTCGGTTGCCGCCGCAGCACATTCAAAATAAGAGCGGCGGATATTCAATGATACGTTCATATAAATATTTTAACATATTCCCAAAGGATTGCAAAATGTTTTACAATTTTTTTTGAATATGTTAAAATGTCTGTATCAAATAATCGGAGAAATTATGAAAAAATCCATACCTTTTATTGCACTTGCGCTTTCCGCCTTGCTTTTTGCGAGCGCATGCAGCTGTCAACCGACTACAAAATATTCGTTTACCGCCAATTGGACGGATAACGGGCAGTATCAAGAGCAAATCGAAACGCTGCAATACGAAATCACGCACAAAAAAGAAAGCATTACGTTCCCGTCCGAAAACGGAACGACTTACGGCAATTTGGAAGCCGAAGAAACGGACGTAACGTATTCAAACGGAACGTATTTAACCGTGTTGGAAACGTCTCCCACGCTCCCCGACGGCATCGCCGATCCGCGAAAAGAAGACGCTTCCTTGCACCTTTACCGTTTGCACACCGAACTCAATATGACGGCGACTTTTTCGACCGTCGGTAAAACGGACGACGTAAAGTCGAATGAAGATCAAATCGTTTCGGACGTATATTTCTTGGACGAAAACAAGGGCTTACAGCCGATTTATTCCAAACAAGAGGTCTGCGCTTCCGCATTCAGTACCGCTTTCAACGTCTACCGTTACAGCACGGAAGCAAAATATGAAAACGGTAAAGTATATCTCACCGTAACCGCAAAGGACGACGTAACCAAGGAAGCCTTCCGCATGACCGAATCCGCGAAAAGCATGGAATTCGATTATACCGAAAGTGCCGTTCTCGATACCGAAGCGTTGCTGTTCGCGATTCGCGGAATGTCGCTTACCGATACGTTCAGCAGTCAATACAATCTGTTCAGCGCAACCGCTATGGAAACGATGGCAGCCACCGTCGCGGTAAAAGAAAGCGTTCCCGTTTCCCAAAATTGGACTTGCACCTATAACGGAGAAACTCTCCCGAAAGGCGACACCGTGCAAACTTGGGCGATCTCGGCGATTCGGGCAAACAGCACCTATACGGGCTTCCCGAAAATCTGCTACTATCAGAAGAAAGCGGAATCCAACCAAAGCAAGGACAACCGTTGCTTCCTCGTCCGCTACATCAATCCGCTGACCAACGCAACCGGTTACTTGCAATACGATTTAAAGAGTGCCGTCATCGAAAAACGCTAACGATAAACGGCTCTTAAACGAAGGAGAAAATCATGCTGGATTATAAATTCGACACGCAACTCTTAATCGAGGGCGAAAACCTCAGCGAAGAAGCAATCAGTAACTACTTTTCAGAGCATTTTGAAGGCGACTGTTTACTCGCCGTCGGCTACGACGAATTGATCAAAATTCATTTTCACACCAACGAGCCTTGGAAAGTTTTGGAATACTGCGCCTCGTTAGGCGATATTTACGACGTCGTAATAGAAAACATGGAACGCCAAGCAAAAGGCGAACAAGGCTAACCCCGTTCGCCCCTTAACAACGTTAAATTTTACAAGACTATCCCTCCCAAACGGCTGACGCCCCCGAAAGTTTATAAAACTTTCGGGGGCGTCTTAAACTGCGGAGATTTTTTCGGAAATAAGACCTCCTGTTACAATAATATTTGACCGGAAAAGTATTTCAATCCGGAAATGCTTTTC
>CAYXWN010000018.1:0-35454 GCA_964468815.1 uncultured Clostridia bacterium
ATCGAAAATCAAAACGCCGTAGCAAGTGTAAAGATAACGATAACGCTTAAAAACCCAAAGGCAAGCAAAGCAACGATAGTTGCAACAAAATTTTTAATTTTGTTACGTTTCAATGTTATAATAGCATATTTATTTTAAGTTTGTCAAATCAAAAAGCATACTCAAACGGAGGCATAAAAACGGAACTCGAAAAAAGACGGCAAAATTTACACGGCGAGGGAAAACAAAAACTCGTGGACGCTTGAACTTATTATCGACAAAACAACGACTTCTTATAACGTTAAAAAAGCCGATTACCCTACTTTCGACGACTTAAAAGCGTTTATCGCTCAAAGTGATTTATTTTAGAAGGTTTAACAATGGCAAGAAGTGAGACTCAAAAAGCCGCCGACGCACGTACGCAAAAAAATCAACGAAAAATACGAGCGTTTCGTATTCAATCTTTTGCCCGACGTATTCGTCGGGCAATTTCTATCAATCGTCTTTTTAAACATCGAGTTTCATATCGCCGAATCGAATCCAACCTTTCTTGCGCATAAACCCGCTTACCCCTAAACTGATTGTGGCAGGTAAGATAAAAAACAAAAGCGCGACGCCGATACCGAGCACCCAACCGTTTGTTCCTGCGTTCAAGGAAGAAGAAACCGTACTGAAAACGCCGACCAAACCGCTCGTTCCCATACCGCCGCCGGTCGCGTCGCAATAAAGCCCGAACACGCAAGTCGAAAGCGGACCGCAGATCGCGCTCGCAATGATTTCCGGCAACATAATCGACGGTTTTTTCATGATATTCGGGATTTGCAACATACTCGTTCCGATCCCCTGCGAAATAAGTCCGCCGACGCCGTTTTCCCGAAAGGACGTAACGGCAAAGCCGACCATGTGACAAGCACAGCCGACGGCAGCCGCGCCGCCTGCCAATAAAATCGCATTGACCTGAACGTCCGTCGAAGCGGCGTTCGTAAGAATCGGGGAAGCGACCGCTACCCAAATCGCGGCGCTCGAAGTCGGCATCGTCAAGAGGATTCCCATAATAACCGAAATGACGATTCCCATGACAAACGGCGTAATATTCGTTGCGATCGCGATTAAATTACCGAGTTGATTGATCAACCAAATAAACGGATACGCGACGTAAACGCCGATGAACGCCAATAACATCGAACCCAGCGGAATCAACAAAATATCCAATTTCGTTTTCCCTGCATACAGTTGAACGATTTCTACGACTAACATCGTAACCACGTACGATCCGATGGGGTTTCCGGGTGCGCCGACGCCGAATTTTGCACCGATGACCGCCATTCCGCCTCCACCGACGATCAATTGATCGGACCATGCTCCGATCAACCCTGCCACGGCGGACGAAAAGACCACCATCTTATTGTGTCCGAGCGCGTGCGCGATTCCGACTCCGATCCCCGCGCCCATCAACGCTTTTGCCAAATTCGCTATCGCGAGCAAAGTGTTCCCTAAATAATTATCGCCGATCCAACCGGCAATTTGCGCCAAGATTGTTCCGGCGATCAACGTAACGAACAGTCCTTGCGCCATGCCCGAAAACGCAGTGATAAAATAGCGTTTGGGAAGACTTTTCCAATAACGGACAAAGCGCGATTTTTTTGTCGTTTTTTCCGATTCGCTTTCCGCAAGCAAAGAGGTCTGTTTTTCCGAATCCTCGGAAGATGCAAGTGTTTCGGGGGATTTTTTTTCTTTCATAATATAAGCTCCGTTAATTGATTGTCCGCTAAATCACAAGACGTGAGATAATACGTTACGCCGTTGCGGAAAACTTGCCGATCGGCGCGCACGTCTTTCCCGTGAAGATGCCCGTAGACGACTGCGTTCGCGCCTGTCTGCTCGAAAAGTTCGGTAAACAGCGAACTTTCCCTCTTCACGTTAAAGGGCGGATAATGAATCATGACAACCAACTTGTCCCCCTCGTTTCTGATTCGCTCCGCCGCCAAAAGAGATAAGCGAAGCCGCTCCGCCTCTCTTTTATACAGTTTTTCATCCGTTTCCGAAAAATCGGGAGAGCCGGGCACGCTCCAACCGCGAGAGCCGCAGACGATCACGTTGCCGAATTTTATCGCATCGTTTTGCAGCGCGTAGACGTTTTCCGCCAACCGATCGCGCAAGCGCGAAATGCTCTTCCACCAATAATCGTGATTGCCTCGGATCAAAACTTTTTCCCCTTTTAAGGGCGTAAATTCTTCCATATCGTAAAGTGCTTCGTCCAAATCCATTGCCCAACTGGTATCCCCCCCGATCAAGACGACATCTTCTTCCGATACTTTTTTCCCCCAATCCGCCTTGATTTTATCTAAATACCCGATCCATTTTCCACCGAACACTTCCATCGGTTTGTCGGACGTCCGTGAAATATGTAGATCGCTGATCGCAAAAATTTTCAAGGCGTTCCCCCTTCTTTTTTCTTTTATTTTACCACAATCAAAGTTTTCAAGCAACTAAAAAAGGGGATCGCAACGGCAATCCCCTCTTTTTTTCGGTTACGACTGCGGATAAATCGGAAGTTCGAAAAATCCGGCACAAATTTCTTGCGAGTAATTTTGGCAAGGCGGAATGGCGCAATAGCCGTAAGACGGAACGAGAAGTTCTACTTCCATCACGATTTTCAAGATAACCGTCGAACAACCGTTCACGGTAAATTGCCCCTCTCCCGTATAAGTTCCCTCTGCGGAAACCATCGAAACGACCGCTTCCACCTCGTAAGGCATGATCGACGGTGCAGGCACGCATAAAATAACGTCTTTCGTTACGGTAAACGAAGAGGTCGCAACGCCCTCGACGCCGTTTGCGTCCGTGTACGCGACGGTTACGGGAATGGTCACGTCCGCGCGCACGCGCGCATTGTTGGGCTTATCTGCGATCGGATCAATCAACAGATTGGAGATCGTTCCCCTTGCGGTCGTGCTTCTCGCGCTGATAAAGGTAAGCGGATATGTAGGATTCGCCGGGGTAAAGTCGGTCAGATTCAGCACGATCCCCGTCAACTGTTGCTGTTGCATACAGGCGTCGAACACCTTTTTCGCCTGAATACAAACTTTTTCACAAAGCCCGTTCAACGGATTGCCCGTAATCTGCCCCGGACATCTGTCCGATTGGAAGTTACAAAAAAAAGACATATTTCTCCTCCTTTCTTTCTTATCCGAAAGTTCTTCGCGCATTCCGCGCTTCTTTGGTATTACCGACGGGACGGCGGGGCGCGCTTTATACTTTCCTATATTTTTATATATGCAAGGTGAGGCGCTTTATGCTACTCCGTCAAGTGCAATTTTCCGTAATCTCGATAAAAACGCCGTTTTTAAGAAAAATAATTCAACGCGCAAACCAACAATTTTTCACACAGCAAAAAAGCGCGAAGATTGTTCGCGCTTCTTGAATGATAAATCTTAATTTTTCACCGTTAAATTCTGTTAACGCCCGTTTTAATCGCGGCTTCCCTGACCGCTTTCGCAACCGTTTTGCCCACGCGCTGATCAAACGCATACGGCAAAATATAGTCGGGGTTCAATTCCTCATCCGAAACAAGAGATGCAATCGCGTAAGCCGCGGCGATCTTCATCTCCTCGTTGATATCCGTCGCACGCACGTCTAACGCGCCGCGGAAGATTCCCGGGAACGCCAAGACGTTGTTGATTTGATTCGGGAAATCGCTTCTGCCCGTACCGACGACCGCCGCTCCGGCTTCTTTTGCGAGATCGGGCATGATTTCGGGAACGGGATTCGCCATCGGCATGACGATTGCCCCCGGATTCATGGTCTTGATCATCTCTTGCGTTAAAACTCCCGGCGAACTGACACCGACAAAGATATCCGAACCCTTGACCGCATCCGCAAGCGTGCCCTTTTTATGCGATCTGTTCGAGAACGCGGCGATTTCCTGCTTAGCAGGCGTCAATCCCTCGTTGCCCTCGCAGATGATTCCCTTACGGTCGCACATAATAACGTCTTTTACGCCGAGCGACAAAAAGAGTTTCGCAATCGCAACGCCGGCAGCGCCTGCGCCGCTGAACGCAACCGTAATATCTTTCCATTCTTTTTTGACGATCTTCAACGCGTTGATACAAGCCGCGATACAAACGACGGCTGTTCCGTGCTGGTCGTCGTGGAACACGGGAATATCTACTTCGGGATCTTCCTTTAAGCGGCGTTCGATCTCAAAACAACGGGGCGCGGAAATGTCTTCCAAATTAACGCCGCCGAAACTGCCTGCCAAAAGTTTTACCGTCTTGACGATATCGTCCACATCCTTACTGCGAACGCAAAGCGGAATGGCATCTACGTCGCCGAACGTCTTAAAGAGAACACACTTTCCCTCCATGACGGGCATACCGGCTTCCGGACCGATATCCCCCAATCCCAAAACTGCCGTGCCGTCCGTTACGACCGCAACGGTATTCCAACGACGAGTCAATTCAAACGATTTGCTGTAATCTTTTTGAATTTCCAAACAGGGTTGCGCGACACCCGGCGTATAAGCAAGAGAAAGATCCGTCTTATCCTTAACCTCTACGCGGGAAATCATTTCAACTTTCCCTTTCCACTCTGCATGCTTTTTTAACGATTCTTTTGCGTAATCCATACTTTGTATTCCTCCGATTTATTCTATGCTTCACCGACAAATTCGCGATAAATGCATTTAATACATTTTTCATAGTCGCTGTTCGCGACGCCGACGATGATGTTAAGTTCGCTGGAACCTTGATCAATCATCAAAATATTGATATTGTCCTTTGCAAGCGCGTTAAATAAACGAGCGGCGACGCCTGCCTTTCGCGCCATACCGTGCCCGACGGTAGCAACCAACGAGATATTCTCGATGACGTGTACGTAATCGGGATTTACACTTTCCCTAATTTCCGAAACGACGTCGGACAAAACGCCGCCCGAAAGTTCGTCCGAACCGACGACGATCGAAAGTGTATCAATCCCCGTCGGAACGTGTTCGACGCAGATTCCGTAATGTTCCAATACCGAAAGCACCTTGCGGATAAAGCCGACTTCGGCGTTCATCATGGACTTTTCAATAAAGATAACCGTAAAATTCTTGCGCCCTGCAACGCCCGTAATGACGTCTTTTCCACTATATTTTTCAATGGGGACGATCATTGTTCCCTCGTCTTGGGGATCGAACGTGTTTTTTACGTTGATGGGGATTCTTCCTTTCATGACGGGAAAAATCGACTCCGCATGTAACACAGAAGCCCCCATATACGAAAGTTCTCGCAATTCTTTATACGTAATGGTGCGAATCCGTTTCGGATTTTCCACGATACGCGGATCACAGAATAAAAACCCGGAAACATCCGTCCAATTTTCGTATAATTTCGACTCTACGCCGCGTGCGATGATCGCGCCCGTAATATCGCTTCCGCCGCGCGAAAAAGTGACGATCTTTCCCAACGAATTTTTTCCGTAAAATCCCGGAATAACCGCGCGCTCCGCGTTTAATTTCGTCTTGATCTTGTCGTTTGTATACGCCTCGTTCAAAACGTTGCCGCTATCAAAACGGATCAGATCCGCCGCGTCTACAAACTCATATCCCAAAAGCGCGGCAAACACGACCGCAGAGAGATACTCTCCCCGAGAAGCCGCAAAATCGGGCGTATCCGCATTTTCTTCGATTCCGCGCTCTGCCGCGTCTAAATATTCGCCGATTGCCAAGGAAAGTCCCAATTCGTTCACGATCGCGGTAAAACGGTCGCGAACGGGGCGGAACGCTTCCTTACAACTTCCGGTACGAACAACGGCATCGTGGCACGCGTATAAAAGATCGGTGATCTTCGTATCCTCTTTGCTTCTCTTGCCCGGCGCGGAAACAACCACGTAACGACGGCGTTCGTCCGCCTTTACGATCTCCGCCGCCTGTAACATTGCTTTGGCGTCCGCCATGGACGTACCGCCGAATTTACAAACGTATTTTTCCGTCATAATCGAATCCTCTTTCCCTCGACGTAATATCTTTTTTCAACCGCTTCTCCCATGGAAAAGGTCTTTTTGGGCAACGCGCCGTATTTCGCCGCGAACGGAAACAGTTCTTCCTTTTTCAACGTTTCCAAAAGTACGGCGACGGACGTATTGTCCCCGTCAACTAACGAGCAAACGGCTTGCTCGCCGTGTACGTAATCCACCGTGCCGCCGTGTTCGGCAAGATACCCCTCGATAAAGGAATCCAACGTACGAATGGTCTGCGGCAAGGCGCAATCGACCGTTTTTACACGCATTTCTCCGTTATAAACCCGATAATTGCCCGAAACCGCGGCAAGTAATTTCTCGATAAACACATTCCGATCGACACCCTTGACGTATCGGTGAATGGGCTCGAAACAAATGCCGTCGTCATATAAATTCACGATTTCGACAAGCGCGTATCGCGCCGGGTGCTCCGCCCCGTCCGAAAGCGTTTCTTTCACGTTATTCCAATGCGCCTTTGCGGTTGCGAGAGAATGATTCCCGTCCCCTACCGCAAATAAAAATCCGCTCGGATCGCCGTATTTTTCCGTCATGCGCTCGGGCGCAGCCAATCGCTCGAACGCGGCAATCGTATCGTTGACGGCTTGTCCCGTAATATGCCACCCGACGAGATGGCCGCCACCCATGTTAAGATCGAAATCGTATACTTTACGGAACGTATCGCGGCGATCGTATAACGATTCGATAATCCCTTTCCGTTCATCGTCCGACAAAAGCATGACGTGCGGAAGTTCGATCGGCGCGTCCTTGCGGATCGCAAGGCGGGGCGGAATACGGGACTCGATCGTCCCCTCCGTAGCGCGAATCAAGGATTTTGTCCCGACACGGTAATCGTAGCACTCCAAATCGACCGCGGCGACAAGTCCCAATCGACGCGCGCGATACGGCGTGGAGCGTTCCACCAAAATAAAGCCCTCTTCCAACGTTTCAAAGACGCCCTCGGAAAGATATCCGTCCATAAAGGCGTTAATCTCCTCCGCTCGCTCAGTCACGTTCCCGTCCAAATACAATTCGGGAAGAACCATGCGGAGCGTGGACGGCGCAGTTTGGACGTACGCATCCAGCTTTTCCCAATATTCGGGTTGCGAAGTAAATTGATCGCAAGCGACGACCGCCCACTTTTCCCATTCCGGATTCCGCGGCAACAAGATCCGCGGCGCTTTCAACGCACCCATCAGAACAGCACCACGATGAACGTGAGGATCGCAAGCAACAACGCGAGCAATTTTAAGCCGATATTGCCGAATAAAATTTCTTTAACGCTTTTTCTGTTTTTCTTCATGCCGACTCCTTAAAATTTCCCCATATCCTGCCAATAAAAACGCTTTAACGTAGTTCTTAACATTTCCGTATCGGCATAACGCTTCATCTTACCTGCCGTAACGACCGAAATAATACCCGTTTCTTCGGACACGATCAATACGGTCACGTCAATCAACTCCGTAATACCGATCGCCGCACGGTGGCGCGTTCCCAGATCTTTGGGAATGTTTTCCGCCTCGGAAATCGGTAAAAAACAGCCTGCGGCGACGATTTTCGTTCCGCTTACAATCATAGCACCGTCGTGAAGAGGCGCTTTCGGGATAAAGATCCCCTCGATCAGTTCGGCGGAAATATCCGAATTTAAGCGCGTTCCGCTCTCTAAAATCTGCGTCGGGATATTTTCGTTGGACAAGACGATCAACGCGCCGATATCGTTTTTCGACATCGCCTGTAACGCCTTGATTATTTCATCCGAACAACGAAGGGCTTCTTCCTCGTTGATCGAACGGTCCTTTTCCTCCGCGCGCATACTCGTTTTCATAAATACTTTGCGGCGAATTTCTTGCGCGTAGACAAGCGAAACAAAGCACAAAAACAAGGTCGGAACTAAAATAAAGACGCTTCCGTTTACCGTTCCTCCCGCTAATATCACGATCAATGCAGTCGCAAAAAAGACGCATAAAAAAATGTTGACGATGAGCATTGCGTTGTTGTTCTTCAAAAAGCGGAACAACTGATAATAGACCGCCGTAAACACCGAGATCGCAATCAATGCGGCGAGAACAAACGGCCATTCCGCAAAATGTGTAAAAATTTCCGAAAACCGATTCAATATCGCTTCCATAAAAAATCCTCTTAACCTTCCGTCATAATATAAAAGATGCTCGCAAATAACGCATCGTCAAAGGCGATTCCGCCCGTCTTTGCGGCAAAGTCGTAATCCGTCATACAATCCACCGCGCGTTTCAACGTTTTGCGACGAAACCGCGACGCTTGCTCGCGGCATTTTTTGACGGCGTATTCCTTGATTCCGAGTTTCTTGGAAAGTGCGCCGTCCGTTTCGCCGCTAATGGATATATGCAAAAGTCTTCTGAAATACAGATAAAGACTCGTCATTAAGCGTTGCGACGACTCCCCTTTCGCTTGCATTTCCTTTAAGATCGTAAGTGCGCCGGTAACGTCCTTTCTTCCGATCCGTTCGGTCATTTCGTAAATTTGATATTCGGTATCCTTGACGACGAGCGTTTCCACGTCCCGATCGGACACCTCTCCCTTTTCTCGCGCGAAACAGATCAACTTATCCGTTTCGTTTGCGATTTTCGTCATATCCCGTAAGGAAAACTCACAGAGTTTTTCCGCACTCGACTGACTGATCGCCAACCCGTTGCGCCGAACGGCTCGCATAACCCATTCGGTCAACACGGAAAGATCCCCTTTTCCGCAATCCACCGTTTCGACATTCGCTTGCTTTTTCAATGCGGCACATTCTTTCGCATTGGAAATCACAAGAACGGTTTCGGGACACGGATTTTGAAAATACGCGCCGAGCGAGCCCTTAAACGCGTCCGCTTTCGGGTAAAACTCCCGTACCGCAACCACGCGACGATCGCTCATAAAGGGAAAACTCGCAAGCGCGGAGAGAAAAGACGGCAGATCGGCAAGCGCCGATTCTCCCTCTAAGACCGTATAATTCAGTTCGGGTTGCGAAACGGTTTCCTTTAACATCGCTAACCCGCTTTCCCGAAAATACGCGTCCTCACCCTCTAACAGATAGACGTTTTTGATCCCCTCGTTTTTGAGGGACGATTTCATCTCGACGAATTTCAAAGCATCACTCCAAACCGATCTTTGTATATTTTACCATGAATTTCAAAAATAAGCAATCGTTCAAAGCGTTCCTCACTCAAAAAGATAGAGATTTCCCTCGCTTTCCGCATCCGTCATCCAAGAATCCGCGCGAAAAGACACGGCAACGGCGGTCGGATATGCGGCGGCGTAGCGATCGGCAAAAGAATCGGCAAAGACAAACGTCGGCTCGACTTCGGGCGCGGCAAACAAATTCGGCTTTCCGACGATCAAAACGTCTTTTACGGAAACACCCTCTCCGTCCAAACAATAAGAAAACTCCGTCTTTCCGGCTGAAAACGGCGTTTCGTCCGTATGCGCGGCAAACGAAACGGTGGGAATATATTTCCCGTACGGCTTTTCTTCTCCGTAATAATCCGTCGACTCGATCGTAACGATCGCATTCAGTCGTGAAATCAAATAAGAAACGTCGCAATCCCCCAAAACGACGACGCGACAACGCTCGGTCCCCGTTCGTTTTAACGCGCGCGACAACCGATTTAAGGAAAAATTGCGCTCGAAATGCGACACGACGACAATGGTTTCCTCGCCGTCCGACAACAACGCGGCGGATACCGCATTGCTTCCGACCAACGCATACGAGCGACTATCGCTCGGAAGATTCGCAAACGCGACAGAAATACCGAACACCGCCGCCAAACCGATACAGCAAACGGCGAGCGCGCGTCTTTTCAAATTAACGATTCCGCCCGTCAACACCATGATCCCGTACCAAACGATCGCCCCAAAGCCCAACGTAAAACCGCCGATCAAAAGAGGCGACAGATCGAAAAACAACAGACATTCCTTTAAGCCGTAAACGCACCATTTGGGAATAAAGAGCGCGATGACGGGAATGGAAAACAGTCCGCCGACGACCGTAAGCAAAAGAAGGGCGACGAACAGAACGGAAATCAACGGAATCATAAAGAAATTACACACTATCGCAACGCCCGAAACTTCTCCGAAATAAAAAAGCGAAACCGGAAAAGAGGCGATTTGCGCAGAAAGAATCACGCCGAGCGAACCTGAAATCTTTTCTCCGCAAAAAGAGAACAACCGTGCAATTCTCCCCGATAACAACAAGATGCCGAGCACGACGGTATACGAAAGTTGACAGCCGATATCGAACAGTTGAAAGGGCGAAATCGCAAATACGATGATTGCGGAAAACATAAGAGAAGAAAGCCCGTCGTAGCGTTCCCCCGACGCGTCCACAAGCATCATGACGGCAGACATCACGACCGCGCGCATGGACGACGGCGTGAATCCGCAAATACCTGCATAAAACAGTAATACCGCGACGGTGATCCCCGTCTTTCCGTAACGATTGATCCGAACGCGTTTCAATACAAAATGAATCGCCCCTGCCAAAAAGCCGATATGTAGCCCCGAAACGGCAAAAATATGCGCGACGCCGGAACGGCGAAATTGCGTTAAAACCTCTTCGTCCATCCAATCGTCGTACCCCGTAAGAAGGGCAAGCGAAATCGCCGCTTCGTCCTCTTCCATTCCCGCGAAAAGCGTATCCCGAAAGAACGCGCGAATAGTTTCAAACAACGTACGGGTATTTCCGAGCACGGTAATATCGTCTTCCTCCGCCTGCGCGGAATAGCGAATACGCTTTAACATAAAATCAAAGCGAACCGAACCTTCGTACGTCAAGGGATACGATTGCACCGCCGCCGTAAAACAAACGGTATCGCCGATTTCAAACGTCCCGTCCGCATAACAATACATAGAATAAGAGGAAGTTGTTTGCAGATACCCCTCAAACGTCAAATCGGTCAATTCCAACCGCACCGTTCCGAAATCGTATTCAACGACGTCCTTTACGTGTCCCGTCACGGTGTATTGCGCTGTCGGCAACGCCGCATTCTCGTAAAGAGAAACGCGCAAATACAGTCCTCCTGCACCCAATAGGTACGAGAGAACGCAAATTGCGGCGAGGAGCAACGTCCCTCTCTTTTTCTCTTTTTTACGGGAAACATAAGATACAACCGCTATTATCATAATCGCGACCAAGCCGATCAAGAACCATAAGATTGTCCCGTTTACGGCGTAAGAAAGCAAAAATATCCCCGAGAGATAACTCAGGGATATGACGACCAGCGGTCGGACGTTTATGATCCGTTCAGCGGATTTCATACGTTTCGCGTTCCTGCGCGAGAATACAGTCTTCCCATACGGACTTCGCCTCTTCCGAAACGGATTCCTCCCGATACGCGGGATTGATATGCGTTAAAATACAACGCGAGCCCGATTCTTTCGCGTAACGCGCACACCGAAGCGCGGAAAGATGCGGCTTTTTCTCCGACCAATCTTTCTCCAAAAAACCGGCGTCCGCCAAAATTACGTCCGCGCCGCGCAAAAAGGGCGCAAGCCCGTCAAACTCATTGGTATCACCCGTAAAGCAAAAAACGTTCGTCCCGTTTTCCACGCGAATGCCGAACGTAGGAACGGGATGATTCATTGCAGCAAAAGAAAACGAAAGTTTCCCAACCGAAAAACGGAATCCGTCCCCGACGTAATGAAGATTCAGTCCGCCCGTTATTCCGACCGAAGAACAACGCGCGGAATCGGACGGCAAATAAACGTCCAACGTTTTTCCGAAACGCTGCAAATAATAACGAAGCACGCCCAAATCGGACGAATGATCGGAATGTAAATGCGTCAAAATAACGCAATCGAGCGAGGATGGATCAATCTGTTCGGATAAACGCGAAAACACGCCGCTTCCGCATTCCAAAAGAACGTTCGTATTCCCCTCCGTCAAAAGGTAACCGCTCGTCGCGCCGTTCGCCTTGGGATAAGGGCCGTATTTCCCCAAAACAGTCAATTTCATCGCCGTTATTTTTCTCTCCGTAGTACGTTTCTTTTATGATATCCGAATTTTCTGAAATTGTCAACTTATTTTCTTGCAAAACGGAACAAGAACTGTTATAATAAAGACGGCCTTCGATGTTCGATAGGAAGAGTTAAATTGCTCCACAAATAATCTTTATGAACCCGTTTGTCTATGCCGATATGCAGAGCCTTGGTGCCGTCATGAGCGGTTTCCGCTAAAAAAGGAGGTCAGAGGCGGCAAGCGCGGGATCAGCCTTGTTTTTACGAAACGGGGTCTTATTTCCTCTTTCGTCGGCATATGCAGGTCTATTTTTCAACTGTTTCGGCGAGTGCGAAAAATTGCGTTCGCCGTTTTTATATAAAAGCCAAACGATAATATTAGCGGACTTACAAAAATAAAGAAACAATAGACAACCGCCCCGAAGTTTTTTCGGGGCGACTTTCGCTTTAATCGACTTTTTTCACTTGATATCAGACGCCTTTTTTACGGGCAATCTCAAAATTATCTTCCGTTCTGTTCTGCAATACCTTTTCGGGATGCGGCTTTATCTCGAAGCGCAGATCTTCCCCGTTCTTCTTAATATACTCTTTCATCATGCGATGACTCGGCACTTCGTTTAGATTCGCGTTCACGATTCTTTGATATTTGAAAAACTCGTGATTGTCGGGGACGTCGTTCAATTGCTCGAACCCCTCTCTGAACGCCGTCATACGCACGCTTTTTAAGACGTTACGGACGTAATCCTTGTTTTCATGGAAAGAAAGCAACTCGGGAAACTCTCCGTCCGGAATCACCTGTTGCCACTCTTTCCCCTCGTATTTTAAGAGTAATTCCTTTGCGTAATGAAGGTGTGCCACCTCGTCTTCAAAATGCTTTTCCCACACGCGCTTTACTTTCAAGTCGGTTTCGTCTTTCCAGCAAGAATAATAGAGATAACACTCGGTGTATTCGTGCATTAAAAGATTTTCAAGCCACGTACATTCGGTATCCATTAAGCAACCGTATCCCGTGACGTGCTGTTCCTCGATCATGGCGATTTCGCTGTACATCTTTCTGCCGACGTCCGTCGGATAAAACGCCCCGACGTTCATATAAAAATTCATCGTCTGCTGCTCCGCCGCGGTAATGATTCCGACGTTCAGTTTTGTGATCGGATCGGCTTTTCCGTAATCGACGTAACGCTTAACGTCGTCAAAAGGGTGTCTATGCTCGGCGATCGTCGGTCTGCCCGGCATAATCTCCGTATAATGTCCCACCAAAACGTCGAACATTTCCCCGTAATCTTGTTCCAGCATATCGCTAAACCGGTATAAATGGTCGAAATCTTCCAACAAAGCGAAATCCAATTGATTTTTCACGTTTGCGTCTTTCTCTCGCTTCGCAAGAATCGCCGTCAAATCGACCGCAAGTTGTTCGTAGGTGATCGTCGTTTCCAAAATCGTTTCGTCAATCGGCTTTAACGCGTTCAATTTTTTCTGTTGCTGTTGTTCCGTTCTGCGCAGCAACGCAAGATCGCGGCGAAGATCGTTATTAGAACAATTTCGCGAAAACGCATGCGAAAATTTAACCGCCTCAAATTCCGTCCCGTTCATTAAGATAATTCGCACTTTTGTATAAGGATCGGTTGCGTGCTTATCGTAACTGAACGGCGCAAGCCCTTTCCAACTTTCATAGGTCTTTTCAATATTTTTCGATTTTTCCTGAAATGGATTCATAGTCCTACCTCCTGCCCCGATTATTGCCAATCTCAAAACGTTTATACGGAATGTCCGTTTTTAGATTGACTTTTTTGAAAAACAATCGTACAATAGAACTATGAATCATATTTATTATTGTTACGGAGACGAATCGCGCTCCCATGAGTTTCTGTTTTACATCTTGAATCGTTATTATAACGTTTCGGCTACCGAAGGCGATTTGAAAAAAAGTCCCTACGGCAAGTTTTATTTAGAAGAGAACCCCGTTCACTTCAATCTCTCTCACAGCAAGGACGTTCTTGCCCTCGCCGTCGGAAACAAGCCCGTCGGAATCGACGTGGAAAAAATCAGAGAAAAGCAATTTTCTCGCGTTGCAAACGTCTATTTCGGCAATACGGCGGAATCGCCAGAAGAGTTTTTCCGTCTTTGGACCAAAGCGGAAGCGTTCGTAAAATACCGCGCCGGAACGGTCGCCGCCGACTTGAAAAAGATCAAAATAGACGGGGACGATCTTTTCTACGAAGGAGAAAAAGTAATGCTCTCTGTCGAAACGATGAAAATAAAGGACTTTATTCTCTCCGTCGTCGGCGAAGAAGCGACGGCGGATATCGTAGAAGTGGCGGAATTTATTTAAAGAAAAAGAATCGGATTACTCCGATTCCGCAAGTCGCTCTACCCGTTTAATCCGATCCGTCGGATAAGGAGCATAAAAGGCGTCCGAATACATGATACGCCGCACAATGCCCCTTTGCAAACGGTTATGCCGTCCGATCGGCGCATAAACTTCCGCTCCGAGCACAACGGCTTCTTCGTCACACAGATACCAATAAAGATTGCCGGCAACGTTTTCGTCATAGACGAAATCAATTGCGACAAAGCGATATACTCCGTTCATATCGCTCTCCTTTTTTATTTAGTGTATCATGAAGCGTTCGTTTTGTAAAGCGCAAAACGAATTATTTTGAAAAAAACAATAAATTACTTGATAAATTTCTTATTTTCATGTATATTGTATAAGGACAAATTAACAAAGGATCAAATGGCTATGACCGATATCATTATTAAAGGCATTACAAAATTAGGCGCAAAATACAAGGCGGAAAAAATTCTGCTTTACGGTGCGCGGACACACGAGAACTGTTCCCCCAAAAGCGATTATCAAATTGCGGTTTGGGGAATCGAAAACGATAAAAAATATCTCTTTAATTACGAGATCAGAGAATTGCCGACGCTGCTCAACATCAACGTAACGCATATGTCCGACAAAATCAGCGATGTGTTAAAAGAACAGATCGAGCACGAAGGCGTAGCGATCTACGAAAATAAAGATTAAAAAATTCCTCAACCAAGTCAATATCTCACAGAAAGAAAAGAAACGCACCTCGTTTCTTTCTTTTTAGTTGCACAAAAAAATTTTCTTGCGAATAAAATAGACCGTAACAAAAAGCGGCTTTTCGCCGATAAGGAACAACAAACCAATGAAACGCTTTCGTAGTCATCGGCACACGATCTGTGCCGCGACGATCGGATACGCCACACAAGCGATCGTCAATAATTTCGCCCCTTTATTATTCGTCTTTTTCCAAAGCGAATTTCAAATTCCGTGGAGTATGATCACCATACTCATTACGGTTAATTTTCTCACGCAATTATGCGTCGATTTAATCGCCGCCGTCGTCGTGGATAAAATCGGATACCGCCCTTGTTGCGTATTCGCCCATACCTGTTGCGCCTTAGGGCTAATCGGCTTGGGGATTCTCCCTTATTGCTTTTCTTCTCCTTTTACCGGACTTTTAATCGCGGTGTTTTTATACGCCATCGGCGGAGGCTTGGTAGAAGTCATTATTTCTCCGCTCGTCGAAGCGTGCCCGACGAAACAAAAATCGTCCGTCATGGGCTTACTCCACTCTTTTTACTGTTGGGGGCAAGTCGCCGTGATTCTTTTATCAACGGTTTTCTTTTTAACCGTCGGCATTGAAAATTGGAGAATATTATCTCGACTTTGGGCGATCGTTCCTCTGTTCAACGCGGTGTATTTCCTTTTCGTCCCGATCTACTCTTCGCAAGAAGCGGAAAATAAAACACCGCTACGCTCGTTATTCCGAAACAAGTTATTTTGGATCTTTGCCCTCTTAATGTTCTGTGCAGGCACGGCGGAATTGTCCGTTGCGCAATGGGCTTCGGCTTTCGCGGAAACCGGACTCAACGTATCCAAAACCGTAGGCGATCTGCTCGGTCCGTGTCTGTTTGCCTTATTGATGGGGATCAGCCGTATCCTCTACGCCCAAGTGTGCAAGCGGTTCGATATCAAAAACATTATTTTAATCAGCGCGATTTTATGTTTGGTCGGATACTTACTTACGTCGCTATCCCCCATTCCGGCACTTTCTTTGCTTGGTTGCGGAATTTGCGGTTTTGCAGTCGGCGTGTTTTGGCCCGGCACTTACAGCGTCGCGGCAAAAGAATATCCGTCGGGCGGAACGACGATGTTTGCCCTACTCGCTCTTGCAGGCGATTTAGGGTGTTCGGGCGGTCCGACGATGGTCGGTTTAATCGCAGATCTCACGGGAGAATTAAAATTCGGACTTTTGGCGGCAACGATTTTTCCCATTCTCTCTATCGTCGGCATTTTTTTAAGCAAAAAAAATATAAAATCGAAAAAAATGCTTTCAAACAGTTTTCAAAAATAAAAAAATGTGCTATAATAGTTTTTGCTTGGAACGAGAAGGTATAGCTCAGTTGGTCAGAGCGCTTGCTTGACATGCAAGAGGTCGTAGGTTCAAATCCTACTATCTTCACCACATTGCCACAAAGGTATTAAAAAAGGTTTTCTATTTTAGACAATCTTTTTAATACCTTTTTTACTTTTACAATCTCCCCTGATTGTTAAACAAAAAAAGCATTGCTAAACCTGCCAAAAACAATTAAAATCAACAACACCATGCAAAAGGGAGATATTATTAAATTAACGTCTATACGCGGGAGTGATTTTTTTCTATAAAAAAAGACGGAATTGAGTCCGTCTTGAAAACGCCGTTAGGCGTTTTTGAAAATGTCGATCATCGATTTCGCGTTAATCCCGATCGGAACTAATAAGCAATTGCCGTTTACGATATCACATTCTTCTCCGGCTTTATACAAATCACTTACTAAGCCCTTTAATGCGTCGGATTCCGAAACAGCCTTATTCATGTCGTCCGTCGAATTGAACTCGATGATAACTGCCGTATTGATTAAATCCTTGTTGAATACGTGCAATTTCACGACCAACTGTTGCTCTTCCAACTGCTCTTCGATAGACTTCGTTACGCCTTCAAGCGTTTCGGACTGCGTATAACCGGCATCCTTAAAAGCCTTTTCGATTTTGCCGTAACTGCTACAAGCCGTAAACAGTAAAACAGCAGTCAACATGAGTGCGATTAACGGAATCAATACTCTCTTTTTCATTTGGGTTTTCTCCTTTTTTCTTTTTATTATATCATGAAACAAATCGTTCTGTCAATATAGATAACACGACACTTTCGGCAAAACCGTCGTTTTACGCCGAATAAATAACCAACAAGGCGACAACCGCGATATGAATCAAGACGGATAGCGCGTTAACGACGTGAAAATAGACTTTTTGCGTCTTATGCCGAAACAAAATCATTGCAAGATAACCGCCGATCGCTCCGCCTAAAAAAGAAAGCGTTAAAAGCGTCTTTTCGGGAACGCGCCAACGGTTATGCTTTGCCCGGTATTTATCCGTCGCATATGTAAAAAACGCGACGACGCTCATGATGCCGATAACGATAAGTGCAATTTGATATGCTTTCATGATTTCCCTTTTTTACTTGTTCTTTCAGAAAATTGTTACAACACGCCGTTCTTACTCATCGCGATAAAGTTTTGCCAATCCGCCCTCGGCGGTTTCGCGATAGCGACCGGAAAGATCGCACCCCGTTTCATACATCGTGCGAATGATCGTATCCAAAGACACTTTACGGGTATACGTCAAAAAATTTGCAATGTTAAGTGCATTGATCGCGCGCATGGCGGCAACTGCATTGCGCTCGATACACGGAATTTGGACAAGTCCGCGGACGGGATCACACGTCAAGCCCAAATGATGCTCCATTGCGACCTCTGCGGCGTATTCGATCTGCTCGATATCCATTTCAAAGAGTTCGGCAAGCCCTGCCGCCGCCATCGAACAAGCGCTTCCGATCTCCGCTTGGCAGCCACATTCCGCACCGCTGATCGAAGCGTTCGTCTTAATAAGATTTCCAACCAAACCTGCCGTTGCAAGGGCGCGAACGACGGCGGAATCAGAAAGTTTTTTATCTCTTTGCATATAATACATAACCGCCGGAATCACCCCGGCAGCACCGCAAGTCGGCGCGGTGACAACCGTTCCGCCCGCAGCGTTTTCTTCCGCCACCGCAAAAGCATAGGCACAAACCATGCGATTTTCCGCAATTTCACGCGTTTCCCCTATATGCTTGCTCTGCAAAAGGTATTTCGCCTTGCGCAGCACGTGCAATCCCCCGGGCAACTCGCCTTCCGCGCGTAAGCCGGCACAAACGGTAGCCTTCATCTGCGCCCAAATTCCACTCAGATATTCTTCCATCTCCGGCTCGACCGAAAAGACGTAATCGGGAATTCTCATATCCTGCTCCGCCAAATACGCTTTGATTTCCTCAAAACTGTTCAACGAATAAACTTCGGGCGTATCCGGTACGGTTTCTCCCTCAAAGAGGATTCTGCCGCCCCCGACCGAATAAATCGTATGCCTTGCAATCTCTTTTCCGTCCGTTATTACGACCGCTTCCATAGTATTGGGGTGAACCAAATCGCGCGAAGAATCGTCAAAAATAATTTCAGCGCGATCTCCGAGAACGCTTTGCAAAACGAGATCCGTCCCGTGCCCTTTGCCCGTCAACGAAAGCGAACCGTACAAATAAATGCGAAAAAAAGCATTCGGATACAGTTCTTTCAGTGCTTTTGCCGCCTTTTCCGGACCGATTGCATGCGAACTGGAAGGACCTCTTCCGATTTGATATAATTCACGCAAAGACTTCATGATTTTCTCCCGAAAAAAGGGCGAATATTCCGTCAAACGAAACTGCCCTCGATATTTATTTTATTGTAACATGAATTTATCAAACCGTCAACCGTTTTGAAAAATCCATCCGAAAAATTTTCCGCCTTTTTCTAAAAACAATTTTCTCGGCAATTTACCGAACTTCTATTGTTAAAAACGCGCCCATTCGATTCCGATCGAAAGGGCGCGCACTAAGAAAGATTTTCTATTAAAAACCGATAAACTGAACGGAATGAGCCTTTAACACTACGTTATTTTTTCTTTCAACGTCTTTTAAGACAACCTTATTCGGACAGTCGAACGTATTAATCGCATCGAGATCTTTCGAAACGATTTCTCTTACGCTCTTAACCTCTACTTCAAACGGCAAAGAAAGTTCGTAATCCTCTTCGGACAAATTGACGGCAAACAACGTTCCTTTTTCTCCGTTTACCGCCGCGGCACACGCGATCGCAGGATATTCTCCGTACGCATTACAATGCACGGACGGAGCATCGGTATATACCTTTAAGGCAGTTCCTCTCATTCTTGCCGCAGCCTCTGCGAACGGATAAAATATCGTCTGTTTTAACGTTCTGCCCTCGTTTTCGGTCAAGATCGGCGCGATTACGTTTACAAGTTGCGCAAGGCACGCGGAATCAATTCGGTCGCAATGATTGATTAACTCGGTCAGCAAAGACGCAAATACAATACAATCGCTATAATCGTATTTACTTTCAAGCCGCTCCGGCCCGACCGTCCAAAGATCCTTTCCCGCCTCGTCGTCGTAATGCCTCCACACGTTCCATTCGTCAACCGAAAGCATCATGGTCTTTGGCGAACGTTTTTCGGCTTTTACCACGTCGCACGTCGCGATAATCGTATCAAGATTCTGCTTAAAATGAGCGAAACTTCCCAAATAACTTTTGAGATCGAACTGTTCGGAATTGTCCGAATAGTAATAACTGTGCACCGAAATATTGTCCACTATATCGTACGTCTTTTCCAACACCTTTCTGTCCCACGAAGGGTAAGACGGAATAACGGTATTGCTCGAACCGCAAACAGTCAATTTCAGACTCGGATCAAACGCGCGGAAAAGTTTTGCCGTTTCGGTCGCAAGCGCACCGTATTCTTCCGCGGATTTATGTCCGATCTGCCAATCGCCGTCCATTTCGTTTCCCAAACACCAACGTTTGACGTTAAAAGGCTTATACCCGTGCGATTCGCGTAAATCCGCATAATAGCCGACTTGCCCGTTACAATACTCCAAAAGTTCGGCAGCCTCTTTGGGACCTGCCGTGCCCAAATTCACGCACATGATCGGCGAAAAACCGACCTCTTGCGCATAACGCAAAAACTCCGCCGTGCCGACCTCGTTCGGTTCTGCTTGTTTCCAAGCATAATCCAAACGCATTTTTCTGTCCTTTCCGATACCGTCTTTCCAATCGTACCCGGAAACGAAGTTGCCGCCCGGATATCTCACCGCGGTAACCCCCAATTCGCGAATCAATTCTTTTACGTCGTTTCTGAACCCGAATGCATCTGCCGTCGCATGATTCTTTTGATAAATCCCGCCGTAAACGCATCTGCCGATATGCTCCACGAACGAGCCGTAAAGTTCCGAATTGATTTTTCCGATCACGACGTCCGAATCAAATTTAACCTTAATTTTCTTCATTTTTTCAACCTATTGATTTCTTAACTTAATATTACCCTTTCTTATCTCGAAGCAATCGAGATAAATATCGGAATCGCTGTACATTTCAAGCATGATCGTATGCTCGCCGTCACCGAGAGATACGCCGAAATCAGCCCAATTCCCCGAACCGAAATCCGCCGTTTCCCCCTGCGCTAAAAGGGGCAAATTGAATTGATACGTACCGTCGATATACACTTTAACAACACCCTGCCAATGGCTGTTGTTTTTGTAATACACGCGAACGTTGCTAAAACAATCGGAATCGCCCTGTACCTTAAAGCGAATCTTATCTCCCTGAGAAAACGTTACCGCTTTGCCGCCTACGGCGTTTGCCGCGTTCACCGCCTGAGCATCGCCTGCGACCTCGCAATTTTCCGCTTGAATCCGATAACATTCTCTCGCGACCGAATCCGAAACATTTTCCACGAATAAATCGTCGATATAAAGAATCGCCGAGGATTGCGATTGCTTGGGGATATGGATTCCGATCTTCATTTCTTCGGACGAAGCAGTAAAGGTAAGTTCTGCCTTTAAGTGCCGTTCAAGCGAATTGATCGGCGTCGAATAAGAATGGGAATAATAATGATTTCCGTCTTCGGCAAAAATTCTGATTTCCGTACCCGACTCTACCGCGACATATAAAATCACGTGATAAATATCGCCTTTTACGAGAGATAACTTTTGATACGCTTTCGCGCCGTCCGTACCGGTAATCAATATTTCTCCGCCGACCTCCCCCGTATGCGCCGTTTTGGTCAACGAAAGTTCGCACCCCTCTGCCGTCCAGCTTTCCGTATTCTTATCGCGGAAGCCGTAATTATTTACGACGACCTCAGTCGGCTTACAATACGTTTGCGCTTTTATCGTATATTCGCTTTCCCCGACGCTTCCGCCGTTCGCCACGATCTGCGCTTCCATATTTTTAACCGTACGGTCTACGATCGTCTTTAACGTTTCTTCATCGGGATAATCGCCGCCGATATGAGCAAACCAAGAAGTGTCGTTGACATAAACAGAATCTTCACCCAAAAACGCACGATATTTTTCGGGCATGGCGTTATATCCCTTTATAATTCCCATCAAGCCGCCGACGGTCGCCGCAGTGCAATCGCCGTCATAACCGGCAAGCGAAGTAATCTTTAAAGATTGTTCAAAATCGTTCTCGCCGAAAATAATTCCCGTAAAGATAAATCCGGCGCAAACGTCCAATGCGATTTGCGAATTTACGTTCATCAAGCGATGTCCTTGATGTTGCGCGACTAAACCGTGCGCGCACGCGCGCCAATCTTCCGGATTTTTTTCGTAACAATCCAAAACGTATTGATACGCAGTATAAATATCGTTTGATTTTTCCATATGCTCGAACGCTTTTGCCAACGCCACGCGCGAATCGGTTTCGGTCATCGCATACGCATACATCAAAGAACACAGTCTGCCGAGATACAAGCCGTAACAATCCCCCGAAATCGTGGTAAACATTTCGGCATACGCTGCCGCCGTCGTCGGCATATACGGGAACAACATTCCCAACGTTTCGTTTTCGATCCACGGTTCGGTCGCGCAATAAAGCGTATTGCCGTAAGCGTAAATTCCGACGTAAGGCGCAATGTAATTACTACTCTTAATTACTTCCATCGCCTTTTCTCCGCCGGCGGCGTCGCCTAAATCGTAATCTTTCCACATTTTCGTAATATCGGCATAACTTACGTTCGGTCCGAGTTTTTCAAAAATCCATTGATTGAACAAGTCGATATGGATATCGTCGTCACTCACCGCTTTTCCCTTGGAAACGCGCTTAAAAGACGGATCGTAAGGTCCTAACTGATAATAATTCGTTCCCAACGTCCCTGCGGCGATCGTACCGTTCGGCTCCCAATACCGATCGTCGATTCCGACCATCGGTTCAGGTCCGTCCCACACGTATTCAAATCCGCTTCCGTAGCCTAAAATATGCCCTACCCAGCCGCCGAGAATTTTATCTCTCAAATCAGCCTTTTTTGCCGTAACCGTTTGAACGGTTGCCTTATAATCGTTTCCGACCGATTCGACGTATACGCCGTCCTCGACTCCTCCTGCGCAACCACATAAGAAAGAAACACTCATAATAAACACCATTAAAACGTTGATTATTTTTTTCATTCCAAAATCTCCTTATCCTTTATCGTTTACACACGTGATCTGTAAACCGTTATTCTTTCACGCCCGAAAAACTAATTCCCTCGATAAAGAATTTTTGAGCGTAGAAAAAGATGATTACGGGCGGAATCATGGCGATGCAAGAGCCTGCCATTACCGTTCCCCATTTTGTGCCGAACGTATCGTTCATCGCGCTTAACGTAAGTTGCAAGGTGTACAACTCGGACGAACGAATGTAAAACAACGGTCCCATATAATCGTTATATCCGCCGATGAAAGAAAACAGAAGTTGCGTTATTACCGCCGGTTTCGACAACGGCAAAACAATCGTTAAAAAGATGCCGAACGATCCCATGCCGTCCACCTTTGCCGCGTCGTCAAGTTCTTTCGGCAATCCCATCATAAACTGCCGAATAAAAAACACCGTGCCGGCACTTCCGAACATCCCCGGTATCATAAGGGGTGCCCACGAATCGTACCAACCTATTTTCGTGTACAGAATGTACGAAGGGATCATTGTGATAACGCCCGGAATCGCCATGGTCGCCACGAATGCAAAGAAAATTTTATCTCTTCCCGGGAAGTTCATGTGAGAATATCCGAACGCCGCCAAAGACGACATGAATACGCCGATAAATAAGGGCGGAAGCACGACTAACAACGTATTGATAAAACCCTTTGCGAAATTGACGTATTCCGAAACCAAGAACACTTCTTTATAATTATCTAACGTGATCTTCGTCGGAAACCACCGAATCGGACTGACGAACATCTCGCTCATTTCCTTAAAGGACGAGGACAACATCCAGAAAAACGGCAACAACATTACAAAGCATAAAAACACGAGCAACACGTATAACAAACACGTCGTAACGATATAGCCGATTGATTTTTTATTAGTCATTGTAATGTACCCACCTTTTTGACGTTCCGAATACGATTCCGACAAACGCGACGACGATAACCGCCAAAATCCACCCCATGGTCGTACCGAACCCGAAGCCTAAATCAGAATACTTAAACACGACTTGATAAATATATAACGTAAGCGTCGTGCTGGCATATCCCGGACCGCCATCCGTCATGAGATTATACCGCGCGAAATCCTGCATATTAGACATGATCGACGTAATCAATAGGTACAACGTCGTCGGCGAGATCAACGGAACGGTAATTTTTAAGAATACGGGAATCGCCTTGATCCCGTCTATTTCAGCCGCTTCGTAAAGTTGCGCCGGAACGCCCTTTAACGCAGCGATATACATAACCATTCCTCCGCCTATGCCCATCCATACGCCTTGTATGATCATCGAAACCATAACGATGTTTTTATCAGCAAGCCATTTTACGGGTGCGCCGCCGAAAGCGGTTATAATGCTATTTAAAATTCCGTAATCGGTATTATACACCCACTTCCAAACCAAAGCGATCGCAACCGACGAACAAAGCCCCGGAATAAATACCAACGTTCTTAAAACAGATTGCCCCTTGATTCTTTTAGAAGAAAGCAATACGGCAACCAATAAGGCGAAAACAATTTGGAACGGCACGCCGATTACGGCAATTAACGTATTTTTTAATGCCGACCAAAAAATTTCATCCGAAAAAACAGCTTGAATATTTTCAAATCCCGTAAACGTCATCGGCGTCCAAAAATCGTATTTCGTAAAAGATACGATTAAGGAAAAGACGATCGGAACCATCTGAAAAACCAAAAAGCCTATAATCGGCGGCGCAATAAAAAGGTAGCCCCAATAATTGTTCCGCACTAATTTTCCTTTTTGTAACGTTTTTTTCATTTTCATATCAATTGTGAATTGTGTTTTCAGCCGTAAAACGGCTTCGTTTTAAGCGAGTTTTTCTTATAACCCTTTTTGCCAATCCGCTCGCCGTTGTTTCGGCGAGCGGATTTACGTTATATAACGTACCTTTTCGGCAAAAATAAGTTAAATGTTACTGAAACAAAGCGGGATCGCTCTGCTTGATCGCGGCGTTAATATCGGCTTCCATATCTTTGATACATTGAGCCGCCGTCATCGTTCCGTCCAAAAACATATCGTCGAGTTTACTGTTAAACAAATCAATCCAACGATTGCTCGTAAAATAATCGCTGTGAGCGCGACGCGCGGTTTTGGCAGCATCGAAAAATACTTTCAAATCCGCTTCCGTCATCGGCGTTCCTTGAACGGGCGTCGTAAATTCGGGATCGTCGATCAACGATTTTATCGCCGGAACGGCATAATTCAATTTATTCAACGTTCTGTAAGCCTTTTCGCTCGCAAGATACTTAATCAACTTCCATGCCATGCCCTGCTTCTTGCAATTACGGGAAATCGCGTATCCGGCGGACACCGCATAGGTAACCGGCTCGTCGCCCTTTTCCGCAACGGGAATGGGAATGACGCAATAATTCATTTTAGCCGCATCATAACCGGGCGCAGTCCATCTTCCTGCCCAATACATGGCGATCTTTCCGGACATAAACATACTTCCGCTGTCCTGCGAAGTCATATCGTCGATCGAGGGCGCGCAATAGATTTCGGAATCCTTATCCATCATGTCAGAAACGTATTGATATACTTGATGAACCTTGGGATCGTCCGCGTTGAAATATTTTTCGTCCTTAATCAAATCCGTTCCCAAGCCCCAAAGATAACTTTCGCAATTGATCGCACTCGAACCGTATTGCGTGGTAACGCCTTTCTTTACGATCGTAAGTTTGTGCGCCAATTCCGCATACTCGTCGTAGGTGAGCGGATTTTCTTTATCCAACAGTTTCGTCTTTTCAGCCTCTGTAATCAGTCCGTTTTTAACCGCGTTGTTAACGATATCGAGATTCACGTACACGCCGATGATTCCGAAATCTTTCGGCAACGCATATAAATCGCCTTCTCCGCGCTTTTTCGTTTTGCTACTGTACGAGAACATCGGTATGATCGCGTCAAAATAAACGGACGTATCGAAGTTTTCCGCATCAATAAAGGGTTGAATTGATTTCAACGCTCCGCGACTCGCCCAGTTTCCGAGATAAGAATTCGGAACTTGAATGACGTCGGCGGCAACGCCTGCACCTAAATCAGAATAAACGGTATCGTAATCGCTGAACAACTTCTTGTCCACCGTAATCCCCGGATTTTCATCTTCAAAACCGGCGATCAACGCGTCCCACAATTCCAACTCTACCGTTCCGCCCGCGACGTAGAACGAAATCGTTCCCGTTTCGGGTCCCCAATCGACGACGTTATCCTCTTCTCCTCCGCCGCAAGCGACGAAAGAGAAAGACGTTAACAGAGCAAGCAACAATGCTATCCATTTTTTCATCAGTTATGTCTCCTTTTTTTCGTTATCAAAATCAAAGCGGCACCTGCCAACGCAGCAGACGCAAGGATCAACGACGCTCCGGAAAGAGCCGAACCGCATCCGTCCTTTTTCGCGGAATCGAAACCGTCGTCGCCGTCGTCGTCACCAAAGTTCCCGTCAAATTCGTTATTGTATCCGGGGGCTTTATAGTCGCCTACTTTTTCACCGATTTCAAGATAATCAATCTCGACGCTCTGCGAGGATTTTTTCAATAAAACCGTATTCTTTCCGGCTTTCAGCATGAGAGTCGCTTCCGTAATCGTTTCTTCCGTAAATTCGCCCCAATCGGTCGTAACGAGACATTTAAGCGTCGCGAGAACGGTCGTTCCGTCGTATAATTTCACCGCCGGATTGGTTTCTTGCAATGCTGCCGTCGCGTAAGCCAAGCGAACCTTATATTCGCCTGCTTCGGCTACGTTGATTTCAAACTTGATATACGCTTTATCGGTATCCAGATTTCCGACGAAACCGAATCCGGAATACGTGCCGTAATCGTATTGCCAATTATAGCCTTTATAGGTCGCGCCGGAAATGCTTTGATCTTCCGCTTCGTAACGCGTATACGCGTCGGTTACGTTCTTATATAACGTAGAAACGCTCGTTACGGTCAAAGCCTTATCCTCTGCCTTTTTCACTTGAATATAGTTGTTTCCTCTGACCAGATCCATTGCCACGGCAGCAACGCCGTTCGTTACGGTTACCGTTTTGGTTTCTTCGCCGATTACGACGGAGATCGTTCCGGCATCGGTCACGACTCCGATGGATACCTTTTGAGCGGTCATCGCAAGCAAACTGTAAACGTTATATTCCACGTAAGCGTCCATATTCGTCAAAGTCCAACCGTTTTCGGAAAGCGTCGCTCCCGAAGCAATCGCGTTTTCGTTGATCACTTCAAAGCCGTTTTTCGCGGAATTCGCGGAAATCACGTCAAAGCCCAACGCCGTTGCGCCGCTGCGCAATACGCTAAGCGTTTCGATCACGCCGGAACCGCTCGTTACCGTAACGACGATTTGATTCGCGCCGTCCGTAAACGCAACGGGAACAGCGGTCGCGCCGATCGCGTAATCCGTTCCGTTGACGTTCACATTGAACTGTGCGTCGCCCGACTTCGCCTTAATTTCAAAGTCAAATTGACCTTCAAACGGGAACGTCGCGGACATCTTTATTTGCGTAGTCGAATCGACCGCAATGCCGTCTGCCGTAAGAACCGCGCCCGAATAACGCATATCCTTTCTTTCAAACACGAGATTTCCGACGTATTGAATTTCTACCTTATCAATAATCACCGCGCCTTGCAGATAGCCGATTTCGATATCGGTATCGCCCTCGTTTTCAACGGTATATTCCGCTACCCCGTCAACAATCAACGCTTGATAATTTCCGCTTCCGACCTTAATATTGATCGCGTCAGCCTCTTCCGTTTGGCAAGTTACGATTACCTTGAAAATTCCGTGCGTATTGACGAAATCCTTTACGATAACGCTCGCGTTTTCGTTATCTAACTTTACCGCGGCGTTTCCGCTGTATTCTTCCCCGAAAACAAGTTCCGCGCCAACCATATCGAGGGCTTCCGCCTCGGCAAGCCAACCGCTCTCTTGCTTCAAAATCGCTTTGCTCGTTACTTTTACTTCTGCTTTATCAATTTTTACGGAGGTAATTGCTAGGCCGTCCGATTCGGACACCAACTTGACGGCATTTTTGCCTGCTGCGATTTTCACGTTGGGAATCGTAAAACTGTCGCCGACAAAGGTATAACTGCCGAGATCAGTTTCTCCCAAATAGAAACGAACCGCCTTTCCGTTAACGTTGCTTCCCTTGATTACGATATCGTAATATCCCTCAAAAGAATTGTTGATTTCATTATAGATAAAAGAGCCTGCGTCAATCACCATATCGGAATTGTTCACAGAACCGTCGGACACGGCAAAGTCGGACGCGCCCATGGTTTTTCCCGTTACGATTTCAAGATAATCCAAATCAACCGTACCGGACGTTCCGCGCAAATAGCGCAATTGATTATAGCCCTTATTCAAGTAGACTTGCGCTAATGCGTACGCGCTGTCGTCCGAAAAGTTACCCATTTCGTTCAATACGACGTCCGGGTGCAATTCAATCAATTGGTAACCGTTTACCGATAAATATTCGGTAAATTCCGCCGCCTCATATGCCGCGTATTTTATCTTTACCCAATAAAGCCCGTCTTCTTCGGCATATATTTGATTGAAATAAATGCCTGAACTAGTCGAGAAAGAGGGGTTATCCGTCGGCACTTTGAAATGCATTCCCGTAACGTAATAATTGTTTGAAACGTTATAGGGGCTGTTGGAAAAAGCAGCGCCGAAATTCACGACCGCGTTTTCGGCTTCGTACCGATCAGCCGTCCCGTCCGCGTTCACCGCAGAAGCGGCAACGGGTTCAAACGTTACGTCCGGAGAATCTACGTATAAGTAATCGATATACGTCGCGTTCGCGACTGTCGCGCTCATCGTAAACATAATCGTATTGTAACCCTCGGCTAAGGTCAGTTCCATTCCTACCGCGGTAGGCGTACTAAGTCCGTTCGTTGCCGGCATTTCAAAGGTTTCCGGCGTGGGGCTCGAAGGATCGATCTGCGTTAAGGGGTTAATTACGGGATTGACGTAAACAGAACCGGCTAACCCTTCGGCGTTCGGCAAATAAACAAGCGCCGCGTTATAAGTTCCGGCTTGCTTTGCATACACGCGCCAAGAAATGAACGAAGGGAACGTTCCGCCGGCAAAGGAATCCAAAGAGCCGACCGCTCTTCCGCCCAAAGCGTTCCAAAGAGTATAAACGACGCCGAAATTGATATTGCCCTGCTCCGCCTCCAAAACAGCGCCCGTACGCTCATCGGCTATCTCGATGACCTCTAAGCAATCGAAATCAACCGAGCCCGCGGCAACGCTTAAAATAATTTGGTTGAAGCCTTTTTCCAAGCGAACGACTAAGGTTGCAAAGGAGCGCGTTACTCCGTCGCAGAACACGCCTGCGCCCAAAGCCGGCTCGCATGCCACCGTTTGTTTATAATTGTGTGCGCAAAAGTCAAACGCACTTCCCGTCGCCGCAGCATAGCATACGCGAATGAGGTAATTTCCGCCGTTCTCCGAATAAACGTGATTAAACGCCACGCGCGAAGAAGGATCGGTTAAACCGCCGACGTACACGTCACCGCTTATAATCGTATTCGCGGAATTAACGGATTGATCGGGAACTTTTAATTCACCTAAATTCACCTCGGCATCCTTTGCGAGATAAAATAATCCTGTTTCCGGAGCACCCTTTCCGTTCGGATAAGACAAATTCAAATATTTTGCACGATCGATTTTTCCGCTAGCGTCTAAGATTTCCAGCGTGTCCACCGTAACGTCCGTACTTGCGCCGACGATATGGATTTCATTGATACCGCTTTTCAGTTCAAGCGTTAAACCGATCGGCGCGTATGCGTCGCTCGCCGAAAACGGAACGTCTATCATATCCGAACTGCCGTTTACGATCAGTTTTACCGATCCGCTCGCCGCCGCCTTTACGTACAACTTAGACTGAAAAGTCGCGGTTTCGGTACTGTCGAAATAATACGTCCCTGCCGTGCCGTTGGCAGCGATAAAGTTGACCGCTTTATCGTTATAAGCAGCCATGTCGTACACAATACTGCCCTTTTGCACTCTTCCGCTTTCTGTTTCAACAAATACGGAAGACGGCTCGATCGCAGAAGCCGACGCCGTAAAAAAGCATACGCTCAATGCAAAAGAAGCCACCATCGTTACTATTAAAAATAGTAATTTTCTTTTCACCCTTTCTACCTCCGAGAAAATTTTTATTCTTTATCACGTGTAAGATATTCTTTTCGCATCTCCGTCGCGAAAGCACTCTTTTTCCGTGCTAAATTCTTACGTTAAACCACACGAGCATTTCGCCCTCGCCGCGATTGTTCCAATGGCAATACGGGGTAAGGATAATCGAACAATCTTCCGCTTTCGGCTTGCGATAGCCGTAAAGAGCGGTGGTTGCGGATTTTAATTTTTTCCCTTTTATTTTCAATTGCTCGAATTCTCCGTCCGTACCTGCCGTTGCGATCGGCGCGGAATCCTCCGCAACCAACGCCGCAAGTTGATCGCCGTTGTCGATTTCTTCCGCACAATATACGAGATACCCCTTTTCGACGGCAACCTTGGCGGCAACGTCGTCGATATTCGCGTTCGCATAAACGAAACGAGCCTTTTTGGGGAACGCATACGTATAAGTTTTTCCCTTTTCTAAACGATCGAAACGGATAAATCCGTTTTTCGCTTCGGTTTCGCCACAGTACGACGGTACTTTTACCCATACAGTTTTGGCAACGTCGCCATCAACAGTAAACGTCATGGTTTCGCCGTACGGCTCGCCGAATCGGAACGAATACGTAACGCCGTCTATCGTCACGTTGGAAGAAATGTGCAAATTCACATATAAATTCTCCTCGTCGTAACAATAAATGTATTCACCGAGCGACAACATCAATCTCGCGGCATTGGGCGGACAGCAAGGACAATCCATCCATTCGACACGCTTTTTTATCGCCATGTGCGTATCGAAACGGTAATTCGCCTTTTTCGGGTTAAACGCGAGCGGATTGACGTAAAAATATCCGTGCCCGTCCTCCGAAACACCTGCAAGCAAGCCGTTATACAACGTGCGCTCCATTACGTCCGCAACGGAAGCGTTTTCGTCGGTCATCAAAAGCGAACGGCAAAACATCATAAGCCCTACTTCCGCACACGTTTCGCTATAACTTCTGTCGGAAGGCAAATCGTAATCGAGCGTAAAACGCTCGCCGAAACAATCGCTGCCGATTCCGCCCGTCAGATACATTTTCTTTTCCGTTATGCTTTTATAAAGTACGTTCGCGCAGTTGATCAACTCTTCGTCTTTCGTAACCTCGGCAAGACGCGCCATCGCCGTATACAAATACACCGCGCGTACTGCATGCCCGATCGCGTCCGTTTGCTCTCTTACCGGTTTATGCGCTTGATAATAATCCAAATTAAAATGCAATTGCGAAAAAATCGGCTCGTCCGTAAATAGCACGTGCCCCACGCCGCGCGTATCAATAAAACGCTTTGCGAGTTCGAGATGCTTTTCGTTTCCGTTTAAACAATATAACTTGATTAAAGCGATTTCGATCTCTTCGTGCCCGTCGTAAATGAAACGATCGGCATTCATGACGTAATCGTAAACGAGGGAAATATATTGATCGCATAAGCCGAGCAATTTGTCTTCATGCAAAAACTGCTTTGCCGCGATCGCCGCTTCGATCAAGTTCCCTAAACACAAAAATTCGTGTCCGGCGGTAAAATTAGTAAAGCGTTGACCGGGTTCTTTTAAGGTATAATAAGTATTGATATAACCGTCCGGTTCTTGAATTTTCTCAATCAAACCCGTCGCATAATCGAAGTACCCCTTTAACTCCGCGTTCGGATAAAGAGCCAACGCATAAACGGCGGCTTCCATCCACTTAAACAAATCGTGATCGGCAAACCAATGCCCGTAAAATTCTCCCTGCATTTCACCTGCAGCGATACGGAAATTATCCAAGCAATGAGAACGACCGAGTCCCTCGATTTCCACTTCTCCGTTGAGGATATGCCATTGATGCAAAACAACGTCGGTTGCAAAAAGCTCTTGCCTTTTCTTCCAAAATTCTCCTTTAATTTCAACCTCTTTCAAGGTAGGAACTTTTAAATGACGCATAATTCTCCTTCATTTTAGATTTCACTACAATAATACTATACAACATGTTTTCCCCAAAGAAAATAATCTATCGGGTACATTCCATATAGAAAAGCCACCTGTTTTGTATTTTTAGTGTTTTTTGTTTTCTCTTTTTCCGTTATAATGCGCGGCTTGCAATCATTGTTTGGGCATTGTTTTCCCCAACATTACGCAGAGCAAAACAAATGCCGTACGCAATACGATAACACCCTTGCAAGTATCCTTACGCGCTTATATGACGCAAAGCGCCGCTTATCGCTTGTATTATACGGTACGCGGCTTATAAAATAAATGGGTAAATTTATATATTTTATATATAAAAGTAACTTGATTCGCAAAATCGGTTTCTATTTTAAGCCTTTTATGATATAATGCAATCACGAATGTAGCCATACGGCGTTTTGCAAAGAAAAACAAAACGAATCAAGGCTCGATACCGTCGATTTTTAAGGAGAAAATATGGAAAATTATTTATTTAACCTCACCTCTCCCATCGAATTTATAAGCGTCGGAAAAAGCGATCTCCCGGCGGATTTTATCCATTACAAAAGAAAGGTCGACTACTTTATTTTGTATTTTTTAATGGACGGAGAGTTCTATCTGAACTGCGACGGTAAAAATTATTCCTTTCAAGCAGGCGACGTTTTCTTGATGAAACCAAACGTTTTGCACTACGGCACAAAACCGAGCGCGGTAAAATTTTATTGGATGCATTTTACGACCGACTGCTTTGAAATATTAGATCAATATCAAGCAGATCAATTTTTTCAAGCGCCTTGCGAGGATAAAATTATTATTCCGCTTAGATTTTCCATGAAAAAAATCGCAAACTATATTATCTTGATCAATCAATTGATCAGTTCTTCGCAAACGCAGAAAAAACTTATTTCCAAATATATTTCGACGTCTATTTTAATTGAAATCGCAAATCAATATCAAGAAAATTATAAATTGAAATTTCCTTCCGACGATATCAGCACGCGGCGCTTTCAAGAAATCATACACTATATCGACGCCAATTATAAAGAAAATCTTAAAGTGCAGGATATCGCCCAAAAATTCGGATACAATGAAAAATATTTAAGTAAATTATTTAAAAAATCCTTAAATATGACAATTAAAGAATATATTATAAACAACAAATTAAAAGCCGCGGCGTTTTTGTTGCTTGTTTCCAACGACACCGTGGCTTCCGTCGCATACGATTGCGGCTTTTCCAATGAATTTTACTTTATGCGCCTTTTTAAGCGGAAATATCAACTCACTCCTACCAGTTACAGAAATAATTTCCGTTCGCAAAACTATACAAGATATTTTAATCCGCACGTGAAAGAATAACGATTTGCTTTTCCCCGTTATTCTTCCTTTTTAACGTAGTTACAATAAGCGTAATTATCGGGATCGGACGTCTTTTCTACCATATAAGCGTAAGTCGCGTTCCTAAGTTTTTCCGCCGCTTCTTTTTTGGGAACGCTGAGATCGGGAAAAACGGGTTCGCCGATATGAATGGTGGGATAAGGCTTTTTCTTTGACTTCTTTCCCTTTCTCGGAGCGCGATACGTCACAGCAACGGGCACTGCCGGAACGTTTGCCGCGACGGCATATTTAAAACTAATCGACGGAAACGGTCGAATCCCCGTATAATACGGCCAAATATGCGCTTCCGGATAGATAATCAACGATTGTTTTTTCTCAGCAATGCGGTTAATCGCGGTGTTGAAATTCACATAAGCCTGCGTGGTATCGGGTAACGGGATTCCTCCTAACATTCGCACGATCGCGGCGATCCCCTTGATCGAAAGCGCGTCTTTACTTGCCACGACGTAAGTGCGTTTCGGGCGAGCCATAAAAACAGCGCCGCTAAAAGCGTCCCACCAATTCGTGTGATTGCAATAAAGAATATACCCGGAATTTTTTAACTTTTTCAGATTTTTCCGTCCCTCTACACGGATTCTTAAAAATAATTTTCCGTACAGCCACAAAAAGGGAATCGCGATACAGTAATAAAGCAAAAAAGAAAAAAAACGAAAAAACGGATTGCGCGGAAGATATCGATAATTTCCGTCCACCTTAACCGTTCGGTTTTTTGGCGTATCCATAAAATCGTCGTTCAATTCGTCTTTATAAAAGACCGTCTGCCCCGCCGTTAACTTCATATAGCGCGTTCTCCGTTTCGAGACGCCGCATCGCGGAACATTTCCTCCATGCGGTCGATACAACGAGAAATACGGAAATTCTCCGCATAGCCGTGATATTGCTCTTTCAAATTCTCCATAACGCTCGGATTTTCAATCAAGAAATCAATCTTTTCCGCAAGCGATTTCGGATCGCCGGCTCGGAATAAATTATGCTCGGAAAGCGCAAACGCGTTGGTTGCCGAACGCTTGCTGTCCGAAATAACGGGAACTAACCCGCAAGAAATGGCTTCCAAGCAAGAAATCGCCTCGATTTCTACGTCGGACGGATGCACGTAAAGCGTCATGCGCTTCATTAACGCGATCAATTCTTCCTGCCGATAAAAGCCGAAAACGGGAGGATTCGTGAGTTTTTCCGCCTGCTTTTCCAACTTCTTTTGCAGAGGTCCCGTTCCTGCAAAATACAGTTGAATTTTGCTCTCGTAGCGCGATTCCGCCACGGCGTCGATCAATAAATCCTGCCGCTTTTCCCGAACCAAACGCCCCGTAAAAAGGACGTTGATTTTATCTTGATCGGGCGTTACCGCGTTTCCGTCGAAAAAAGCGTCCTCCACGCCGTTTGAAATCACACGCAGATCCATACCGTAGCCGTGATCGACCAACATACGACGAATCATTTCGCTCGGACAATGAATATATCGAATATCCTTATAAAATTTACGATAGAAACGATGATAAATTCTATCGTTCAAAAACTTCATGTTCATTAAGCCGCGCCCCAAATGAGAGGTAATATTCTCCGGCTGACAATGGAATGCGGAAGTAACGGGAATCCCGTGCTTTTCGGCAATTTTACACGCTTCGCGCCCCACGCGAAACGGAAGCGCGATATGCACGACGTCCGCACCGACAATCGCTTTTTCTAAAATTTCGCGGTCGGGTTTCGCCAACTCGACGCCGTTCTTTTCCATATATTCGTTAAAGATGAAAAAATTGCGCTTCGGCAAGCAATAAAACCCCTCTTCTGCCACGGGCGTGGGAGAAACCACGCGCACTTCATATCCCCTTTCTTTCAAATTTTCGATCAAACGCATGATCGTGATCGTCGTTCCGTTATTCGCTTTTCCAAAAACGTCCGCAACTATCGTTATGACCATTTAAGCCTCCGTCTTTCCCGATTTTCTCCTTTTTCAAGAAATCAAATCGATTTTGTCAATAATATCCGTGTAAATGTAATACAATTATATTACATTTACATAAAAAACACAAGCGAAATAACCATTAAAATCCAATCTAATAGAAAAACGTCGCCTAACAGATTATTAGACGAACGTTTTTATTCCGATTTTGTAAAGTCGTCCCAAAACCGATCTGGGGACGGCTTTTTTCTTAATACTCTTTCTTACGACAATATTGCCTTGATTCAGATAACTTTTCTTTTTAATACTGCAATTTTTTTATTTAAATTTTTTAATTGTGACCGATTTTGTCATAATTAAGCGTTATAATAAAGGCATAGAAAGCGCGAGGAAGCGCAATCGCTTAAAATTCGGAGAGTTAAAATGAGAATTAAAAAAAACGGAATCACTTTTGATATGCACCCCAAAAGTTAGACAGTTTTGGAGGTATATATTTTTATGGGT
>CAYXWN010000019.1:0-34622 GCA_964468815.1 uncultured Clostridia bacterium
ATTGCGACTACGCATTTCTTTTGAGCCTAAGGCAACCCTTATTGCAGAGCACCTTAAGAGTGCCGCTTTTTTTCGCGTTTCGGTTTCAAAATTTCCCCGATGATCGCAACCTGCCAACGGTCGGGAAGGGCGTTCAAAAGGAGCAATAGTGCGTTGCGGTTGACGTTGTATACGAATTTTGGCTTGCGTGCCTTTAATGCGCGCAACAACGTGTTTGCAATTTTTACGGGTGGAATTTTCTTGCTTTCCACGCTATCTACGATCGTTTTGAATTTCGCCGTGTTGCAGCGGTATAATTGCGTTTGCGAGCAAAGGCGTTCGAGTGCGGCTGTGGAGTCGCCCAACAACCCCGTATCTACCGCGCCGGGGCGAATAACGCTCACCCGATATCCCAAGAGATTGAGTTCCATGCGCAACGAAAAAGCATACCGCTCCAACGCGCCTTTCGTAATGCCGTACAGTCCCGTAAAGGGGAGCGGATCGAGGGGGGCTAGTTCGCTGGAAGTAATCACGATTCTGCCGCCTGCGTTTAAGAGGGGCAAAAAGGTTTTGTTGACGCGGTAAACGCCGAAAAGATTGATCGTAAAGATCCGTTCAAAATCTTTTTCGGATATTTCGATTAAGGAATTCATGTCGTAAATGCCGGCGAAGTGTGCAACGGCGTCTAGCCGCGCGTTTTCTTCTTCCAACGTTTGAAAGACTGCCTTTAAGTTTTCACCGTCCGAGAGGTCTGCTTGAAAATACCGCACGCCTGCGATTTCGCAGCGTTCTTTGCGATCGAGTCCGATCACGTTCCATCCGTTTTTTAAGAGCGTTTCTGCGGCTGCCGTTCCCATGCCTCCGCACACGCCCGTCACTAAAATCGTTTTCATAATTCGTTCTTATTGTTTAGAGAGATATACCATTAAAACTGCGATATCCGCCGGGTTTACACCCGAAATTCTGCCTGCTTGTCCTAAATTTTGCGGACGAATTTTATCTAGTTTTTGCCTTGCTTCTAGTCGCAAGCCGTCAATCGAGAGATAGTCTAAATCCGCCGACAACTTTTTTTCTTCCAATTTTTTTACCCGTTCGATCTGTTCGTATTCTTTTGCAAGATAGCCCTCGTACCGTACGCCGATTTCCAACGTTTCCAAAATATCGGAGGGATAGTCGCCGAACGCGCCGAACGCTTCCTTGATTTCTCGTACGGAAATGCCGCGCTTGATCATATCGCGGTAAGAAACGCCGCCAAACAGTTCTTCGCTGCCGTGTTCTTTGAGGAACGCGCCGCAGACTTTGGGAGATAAAATTTCCGTGCTTTCCGCTTCCGCCCGTGCGAGAAGTTCCTTGCGCTTGCAGTACAGTTCATAACGCTCGTCCGTCACTAAGCCGATTTTTCTGCCGATTTCGGTCAGACGGAAATCGGCGTTGTCTTGCCGCAGTAAAATGCGATGCTCCGCACGCGAAGTCATAATGCGGTACGGCTCGTTTGTTCCCTTGGTGACTAAATCGTCGATAAGAACGCCTGCATAGGCCTGATCGCGCTTTAACACCACGCCTTCCTTGCCGCTCAGATACATTGCGGCGTTGATCCCGGCAAGCAAACCCTGTACGGCGGCTTCCTCGTAGCCGGACGTCCCGTTTAATTGCCCGGCGCAGAAAAGTCCGTTGACTTTTTTGTATTCGAGCGTAGGCTTTAAATCAAGCGAGTCGATGCAGTCGTATTCGATGGCGTAAGCGTAGCGCATGATTTCGCAACGTTCTAACCCTGCGACCGTTCGGTACATTTCGCGCTGTACGTCGTGCGGCAGAGAGGTAGACATGCCTTGTACGTAAATTTCGTTGGTGTCCGCGCCCTCCGGCTCTAAAAAAAGTTGATGACGCGATTTATCTGCAAACCGTACCACTTTGTCCTCGATAGAGGGGCAGTAGCGCGGTCCCGTGCCGTGAATAACGCCGGCGTATAGGGGAGAGCGGTGCAGATTGGCGCGAATAATTTCGTGCGTTTTTTCGTTTGTGTAGGTGAGATAGCACGGCGTTTGTTTTTGCGGAACGCGCGGCGTCAAATAAGAAAAGGGGTAGAGGTCGGTTTCTCCCTCTTGTATTTCGCATTTGGAAAAATCAATCGTGCGTGCGTCGATTCGCGCAGGCGTTCCCGTCTTAAAGCGACGTACCGCAAAGCCGAGGTCTAAAAGATTCGCCGTCAATTCGTTTGCCGCGCTGAATCCGTTCGGTCCGGTATTTTTTCTCCATTCGCCGGCGATGACCGAGCCGTTGAGATAGACACCCGTCGCAAGCACGACCGTCGGCGCGTAAATTTCGCTGCCGTATGCCGTCCGAACGCCCTTGACCGCGGCGTTTTCGGTCAAAATTTCCACCGTCTCGCCCTGCAAAATGCGTAAGCGTTCGGTGTTTTCCAGCGTTTGCTTCATCAGCGCGTGATAACGGAATTTGTCCTCTTGTCCTCTAAGACTGTGGACGGCTGCGCCCTTTCCGCGATTAAGCATACGGATTTGCAAGCAAGCCTTGTCCGCATTGATTCCCATTTCTCCGCCGAGCGCGTCGATTTCGCGCACCAAATGCCCTTTTGCCGTTCCGCCGACGGACGGGTTACACGCCATAAAGGCGATGCTGTCCAAATTAAGCGTAATGATCGCCGTTCGATAGCCCAATCGCGCTAAGGCGAGCGCCGCTTCCGCACCCGCGTGTCCTGCGCCGACGACGATCGCGTCAAATGTTCCTTCGCTGTTCATACATGCTTAAAACGGGCGTTTCCGCCCGTTCTCCTTATTTTTTTAACAACATATTTTTGAGGTCGCCGACCTGCGTCGCGACGCGCGGATTGGTATTGATCAGTTCCGCGACCTTATCGCGCGCGTAAATGACCGTCGTGTGATCTCTGCCGCCCATTTTTTGACCGATGGTCATAAGGGGTAAACTCATCAAATCGGTGATGAGGTAAATGCAGATTTGACGGGGTTCGACAAATTCCTTGTTTTTCTTTTTGCCCAAAAGATCGCTTCTGTTGATGTGGAAAAAGTCGCAGGTGCATTTGATAATGTCGTCCACTTCGATTTCTTCTTGCGAGAAAGCGGTGCTTTCCTTTAACGCTTCCCGAGCGAGTTCGACCGTGATCGGCTTTTCGTGCAACTTGGAAGCAAAAATGACTTTCGTTAATTTGCCGATCAGCGTACGGATATCCTCTTCCGAATTTTCGGCGAGATAGGTCAGCACGTTCATGTCGATAATGCATTTCCGTTCTTCCGCTTTCTTTTTCAAAATCGCGACGCGCGTTTCCATATCGGGCGGTTGAACGTCTGCCAAAAGTCCGCCCTCGAAGCGCGTCCGCAAACGATCTTCTAAAACCTCGATTTCTTTCGGGGGGCGATCTGACGTCAAAACGATCTGCTTGTTTTGCAGAACCAATTCGTTGAACGTGTGGAAAAATTCCATCTGCGTTCCCGGTTTTTTGGCGAGGAACTGCACGTCGTCGATCAAGAGAACGTCAACGTTCCGATATTTGTTGCGGAACGCCGCGCCGTCGTTTTTCCCTCGCGAAATAGATTCGATCAATTGATTGGTAAACTGCTCGCAAGTCGCGTACACCACGTTGACGGAAGGCGCGTGCAGACGGATATGATTGGCGATCGCCATCAACATATGCGTTTTTCCGAGTCCCGTACCGCCGTAAATAAAGAGGGGGTTGTACGCCTCTCCGGGGGCTTCCGCAACCGCCTTGGCGGCGGCACAGATAAAACGGTTGGAATCGCCCACGACGAAACTGTCGAACGTGAGTTTGGGGTCGATGGGGGAAGAAGAAAGTTCCGAACATTCCCGTTCGCTCTTCTGCTCGTAATAACGCTCCTTTTTATCCCCGATAAACAGCGTAAAATCGGTGATGCCCGTGTTCGTGCGGACAAGTGCCTCTCTCACTTTATCGCCTAATCTTCCGCCGACGGTGTTCGCAAAATGCTCGCTCGGCGTCATCAATACCAGTTTGTTCCCCTGAATGTCGATGGGCGTGATCGTCTCGATAAACGTGGCGTACGAGATGGAGGATACCGATTTTTCCAATTCTCCCAGCGCGTTATTCCATAAAATTTCAAAGTATTCCATAAAATCCCCTCCGGACCTTGCTTTTGTGTGTTAAAATGTGCTATAATAAATGAAATAATCGGGATATTGTCGCGCCGCCGCCAAGGCGGTAACGCGCTTCCCGCAGCGTTCGCGCTATCTATGATAATACAAATTAAAAAAAAAGTCAATCGGAATCGTTTTTGATATGCGGATAAAAACCTTGCGCTTGAAAAATTTCAGAAATTACGCCGAAGCGGAAGTCCGCTTTGCGGATGGCATCACCGTGCTTTCGGGTGCAAACGCGCAAGGCAAGACCAATTGCGCGGAGGCGATCTTCTTTTTGTGCACGGGATATTCGCCGCGCGTCACGCGCGAAAAGCAGTTGGTGAAAATCGGCGAGGAGAGCGGTTTTTGCGAGGGCGAGGCGGAATCGCTGTACGGTTCGGTCAAGGTGCGTATTGATTTGTTCCGCAACGACAAGAAAGCGATCGCCGTCAACGGTTTGCCCGTCGCGCGGATCGGCGAACTGTTCGGTAACATTCATTCTGTGTTTTTTAATCCCGGAGAATTAAAACTCGTGCAAGAGAGCCCGGAAGATCGGCGGCGGTTTTTGAATTTGGCACTCTCGCAAATGTCTAAGCAATATTTTTACGCGTTGCAAAAGTATAATAAAATTTTGATGCAACGGAATAATTTGTTGAAGAGCGCGGAGCGTTACGATCTGAAAGAAACGCTTTCGGTTTGGGACGAGCAACTTTCCCTTTACGCGAGCAAGATTATTTTTAAGCGGAATGAATTGTTGGAAAAACTTTCTCCGCTTTCGGAAGAAGCGCACGCGTGCATTTCGTCCGGTAAAGAAACGCTTTCGCTTTCCGCCGAAAGCGGTTATCGGGGAAGCGAGGAAGAGATTCGGGAAAAGTTTACACGCGATCTGGCGCGCGCCGCGGAAAAGGATATTCGGTTGGGATATACCACCGTCGGACCGCATCGGGACGATATGAAAATTTATTTGAACGGAGAGGACGTCAAACTATACGGTTCGCAGGGGCAGCAACGGACGGTCGCGCTCTCCTTAAAACTCGCGGAAACGGAGATTTTTCGGGAGCGATTCGGGGAATACCCCATTTTGATTTTGGACGACGTGTTGAGCGAGTTGGATAAATCCAGACGAAAACGGTTGATGGGACGGATCGGCAATATGCAGACCGTCTTGACGTGTACGTCCGTCGAAAGCGCAATATTAAAGGGATTCGAGTATACGAAAATAACGGTAAAAAACGGAGTGTTAAAGGGATTATGAAGCGGTTGAAATTCAATTTATCCGAAAAATACGAGGTCGTGCTGGACGCGAACCTGCTCGATCGCTTGGGGGAAGAACTTGCGTTGGTCGCAAAACCGTGCAAGGTCATGGTCGTTTCGGACGACTGCGTGAAAGAGTTGTTCGGCGATCGCGTGGAAGCGGCGCTTTCCGTCGGCGGATACGAAACGCATTTTTACACGTTTCCGCAAGGGGAAGGATCGAAAAACCTTGCCACGGTCTCGTCTTTGGCGGCGGCGTTGTCCGATCGGTTATTTACCAAGACGGATTTGCTCGTCGGACTCGGAAGCGGCGTTGCGATGGATATCGCGGCGATGACCGCAAGCCTTTATTATCGGGGGATGCGGCACGTGTTCGTTCCGACTACGTTGACGGCGGCGATCGACGCGGCGATCGGCGGTAAGATCGGCATTAACGAAAACGGCGTAAAGAATTTGTTGGGCGGCTTTTATCAGCCGATCGGCGTGTACGTGGATACGCAGATCTTGTCCGAACTGAAACGTTCCGTCTTTATGCACGGCATGGCGGTCGCGATCAAATATGCGTTCGTCGGGGATAAAAAACTGTTCGATTATTTAAAAACGGGGAAGATCGATTTGGAAGAGGTCGTTTACCGCTGTATTCAATTGAAGTACCGCTATATTAAGCGCGACGAGGACGAAAGCGGAAGACGGATTCTCTTAGACTACGGGCACACGTTCGGAAACGCGATCGAGCGGCTTTCCGGGTATACGCTTTCGCACGGGGAGAGCGTTGGAATCGGCATGGTGGTTTCGGCGAAAATTTCCGAAAATTTATTTTTGCAAGAGGGAATGTCCGCCGCGCTCGAAGAGGCGTTGGCGCAATACGGGCTTCCTGCGAAATGCGAATACACCGCAGAACAAATTTACGAAGCGTCGATTACGGATAAAAAACGTTCTGGCGAATATATGGGCTTGGTTTTGACAAAGAAAATCGGTAAAGCGAGCCTTATGCGCGTAGAAACGGAAAAATTCCGTGAATTGATCAAGTTGGGGATTTCATGAAGTGGCTGATTTCGCCGAAACGGCTGACGAAAGATATTCCGATCGAATCGGAACGCGCGGCAATTTTGATCGCAACGGCAGACGCGATCGGTGGTATTGTGCGGATTTCGGGCGATTTTTCCAATCTTTCTGCGTTTCGGCAGGCGTTGTTGCAACTACGGCAGAGTGGTCACGTTTTTGAACACGCGGAAGAGGCGTTTTATCCGGGATTGCTGGTTGCCGCTTGTTATTCGGACGGAAAAACGGTTTTCAAAGACGCGCCCCGTCGCTGCGAACGGTTGGAGTGCGCATTGCGTTCGCTAGGCGCAAACGTAACGCGAGAGGACTGTACGGTGACGGTCTGCGGCACGGGCGGATTATCGGGCGGCGGCGCGGACGCGGAAGAAAATGAAGAAACGTCGGCTTACCTTGCGATTGCCGCAACGGCGGCGAATCAAGAAACGATAATTGAAAACGCCGCAGGCGAATGGTTTAGCACCATACTCGCCGCCGGTGGGAGAGGGATAATACTGTGACGATTGAGGAACTGAGGGCGGAAATGGACGCGATTGACGAAAAAATCGCCGATCTGTTCATCGAACGCATGGAATTTGCCGCGTTGATCGCGGAGGAAAAAAGAAAAAATAAGCTTCCCGTAGAGTCGGAGGAGCGCAGAAAATACGTGGAAAACCGCATTGCGGATCGCGTTCCCAAGCAGTACGCGACCTATACGCGCGCGCTTTTTTCTACAATGATGTCTTTGAGTTATTCTTATCAAAACGAGTTGGTCTATCAAAGTTCGCTCGGAAAGATTTTGAAAGACGTTTTGGAAGAGTCGCCGACGGAACTTCCCAAACGGGCGGCGGTCGCCTATGCGGAGGACGGTGCGGAAGAAGCGGTCAATGCGTGGTTCAAACAACCGGACGGTGCTGCTTTTTCTCATCGCGCAGAGGTTTTGGACGCCGTAGATCGGGGACTTTGCTCGTACGGCGTGGTTGCGACCGAAGTCGGTTCGTCCGGCTACGTGCACGATCTTTACGATATTCTTTTAAAGCGCGGCTGTTTTATTTTGGCGAAGTACAATTCGGAAAAGGACGGGAAAATCAAAAAATTCTTGTTGATTGCGAAAAAGATGCAGATTTTTCCGAATGCGGACAAAATCAGTTTCGTGATGCAGTTGCAAAATCACCCCGGCGCACTCAATGCCGTGCTTTCTCGTTTTTATTCGATGAGTATCAACATTACCAAGCTGGAAACGCGCGATTTGTATAACGACGGTTCTACTTGGGCGCTTTATATGGACGTGGACGCGAACGTACGGGAAGAGGGGGTAATGTCCCTATTGACCGAATTCGAGAGCAGTCCTTGCCGTTTTTCGCTTTTGGGTTGTTATCCCGAACGCTGACGGACAAAACGTTCGGAAATCCGTCGTCCGTTATTCTGCATAATACGCGCACGGAGAATTTGAAAAATAAAAATTGAATAAAATAAAAAATATGGTTCGGTATCGCATGAAATTGCCCCCAAAAGTTCGTTCGCCTTTTAGGGGCGTTTAAGTCGGGATCGGGCTTTTTTTATGTTCCGAAAATACGGAACGCACTATTCTGCGGCTTGTAAAAAATCGGCAATTATACGGTCGTAATCAATATCCGCACGAAAAAGCCGTCGTAAAAAAGAAAAATAATTGTTTGATTGGCTTGCACGCAAGCGGTTCAAGGAATTCTTCCCAGCAAAAAATCGGCTGAAACGTCGAAAAAATCGGCAAGTTTTACGATATAACTTGCTTTCGGTTCGTTTACGCCGCGTTCCCAATAGTCGATCGCCTTTTGGCTGACTCCGATTTTTGACGCCAATGCGGCTTGTGAAATGTTTCTTTCTTTTCTTAGTTCTTTAATCATATCGCCGATCATGGCTTCATTTTAGCAGAATTCTTCTTAAAACATTTGGCAAAGAAGAAATCTTCTTGTATAATAAGTAGTAAGAAGAAAACTTCTTGCAAAAAACGATTAGGGTAACCCGTACCGTTAAAAATATACCAAGGAAGAATTTATGAATGTCGGATTAGTTTTGGCGGGCGGCGTGGCGAAGGGCGCTTATCAAGCAGGTTTCTTGCAAGCCCTTGACGAGGAAAACGGCTTGAACGTAACGGCTGTGTCCGCGGCGTCGATCGGCGTTTTGGGCGCATATGCTTATTCTGCAAGCAAACTCGATTTGTTGTCGCAACTTTGGAAGAACGTTCATTTCGATTCGTTGGTCGACTTATCCGGAAAGGTGTGGTTTAAGCATTATTTACGGGATATTATAAACGAGTTGGTCGGTAAGGACGATAAACTGCGAATTCCCGTTTACGTCCCCGTGTGTTATCTGCCGTTTTTGCATTTGGATTATTGCAGAATGAAAGGGGATTATCAAAAAAAATGGTATTCGTTGATGCGTTCCGCGATATCCTTTCCGATTATTTCGGGCGGAATCCGTTTTTTTCGGGGACAAATATCGGTTGACGGCGGACTTATGGATAACATTCCCATTCAACCGCTTTTGTATAACGAAAAACAAGACGTTATTTTAGTTTTGCATTTCGAGGCAGGGTTCAGACCGCGCCGCAAATATTTGCTTGAAAACGTGCCGATTATTGATTACGATATTTCTCTGAACAATATGTTCAGAAAACACTCTTTCGATTTTCACGGGGATACGCTTACTTCCATGATGGAAAGCGGCTATGAATACGGCAAGCAAATTTGCGCGGATTTATTCAACGGCGGGAAAAACGGGATAGAAGAACTTCTTCTTTTTGCGGAGAAGCGGAAAAACGACGAATTGCCGTTACGGCTAAATAACGTTACGTTTGAAACGTGGGTTCAACGGGCGAACGAATTGTTTTATCCGTTGATTGCGAACGAGGGAAAAAACGTTTACGATGTCGCCGAACGGAAACAAAAGAAAAACAGTAGGGAGGAATACGGAGAATATGTCCATAAAGAAATGTCCTAATTGCGGATTGCCCGTAGGCGGATTAAACGTTTGTCCGGCATGCGGTACGCGTTTAGACGAGGGAGTCGACGAGTCGGAAAATCAATTTTTTTATGCAAGCGGAAATCAAGATAAAACGAAAAAAATAATCGAAGAACACAAGAATACGTTATCGAAAATTCGTTTATCCGTATGGGATATTTGTTTTATCGCCATTTGTAACGTGGCGGTTGTTTTGATGTTGATAAACGGCATTTTGGGCGGCGAGTGTTGGTGCGGAATCCCTGTTTTTGCACTGTTCGGCGGTTACTTTTTTGCGTTCGCCGTCGCTGCCGGTTCGTTAAAAAGGTTTTTAACGAGGTATCGCAATGCGGTTCTCGTCTTAAATTTAATTGCCGGAATTTTATTTGCCGTGTATCGTTTTTGCGGAAAAAACGATTTCGATTGGGTTAATTATTTTGTTCCGATCAATATTTTGAGTTCGTGTATCGTAATGCTTTTCCTTTTGCTCGGAAAAAATATTCAACTGAAAAACGTTATGATTTCGTCCGTTTTTATTTTGGGACAAAGTATTTTGCAATTTTTGCTCATGCTCGTCGGAATAAGTGCACTTGGAACGGTGCAAAGAATTTTATCATCGTGTGCGTTCGGCGTGAACTTTTTAACGGTGATCAATTTGTCGTTTCTGTATTTTATAAAATACCGTAACGTAATCAGCGAAAAATTTCGTTTTTGGGAATAAAACGAAAAAATAAAAGAAAAAAAGGAGATATTAACAAATGGCTTTCTGTAGTAAATGCGGAAAAAAACTCGAAGACACTCAAACTTTTTGTCCCGATTGCGGAACAAAAGTACAAGCGGCGGCAAGTAACGCGACGAACGGCGCTGCTTCCTCAAACGGACAACCCGTTATCGTAAACATCGAAAACGCCAACACTAACGTCAATCAAAAGGCTGCGCACAGAGGACGCGAGAAAAATAAATGGGTTTCGTTTCTTTTATGCCTGTTTTTGGGGTATCTCGGCGCGCACAGATTTTACGAAGGAAAAATCGCGACGGCTATTTTGTATCTGTTCACGGGCGGGCTGTTTGGCATAGGCTGGATCGTCGATTGTTGGATTTTGTTATTTAAGCATAATCCCTACTACGTATAATTACGTTTGTTTGTAAATAAGTTTGTCGAAAAACAAGGACGCCGCCGCGGAAATATTTCCGCGGCGGCGTCCTTTCTATCGCTTTTTTTATTTGCAAAATATCGAAGATACTTTTCAAGTGTTTTTATGTTTTTAAATTATCAATGATAGTAAAAGTCAAGGGATGATGATATAATTTTAAAATCAATGCCGCAGTAAAAACAAAAGCCATGGAGAAGTCCATGGCTTTGTAATGGTTGCGGGGAGGGGATTTGAACCTCCTGACCTTTGGGTTATGAGCCCAACGAGCTACCGAACTGCTCCACCCCGCGATGTAAATCTGTTTTTCAGATGCTTGATTATCATAATATATTCTGCGCTGTTTGTCAAGCGAATTTTCCGAAATTTTAAAATTTTAACCAAAAACTTGCTTTTCTTTTCGGTATCTGCTACAATACGTTTATGAATCAATCGCTTTATACGATCATTCCGAGCAACCGAACCGTAGCGGTCGCTGTGTCGGGCGGCGGAGATTCCATGGCTCTTTTGCATTATTTGCGCGTTCATGCCGAAGAGGGCGGATATTGCGTCAAGGCGTTGAACGTCGAGCATGGGATTCGCGGCGAATCTTCCGAGAAAGACAGTGCTTTTGTTCGGGATTATTGTGAAAAAAGTCAAATACCGTTTTTATTTTATGCCGTTCGTGTGCGAGAAATGTCCGAAAAAGAGAAAATCGGGTTGGAAGAAGCCGCGCGGAAGTTACGCTATCAATGTTTTGCGCAGGCGTTGGAAAGCGGCGCGTGCGATTTGATCGCGTTGGCGCATCATGCGGACGATCAGTCGGAAACCGTCTTAATGAATTTATTAAGGGGGGCAGGGTTGAACGGTGCAGGCGGAATGACTCCCGTCAACGGGGCGTTCGTTCGCCCGTTTTTGCACGTTCCGAAAGAAGAATTGACGGCGTATTTGGAAGAAAATGCAATTCCGTTCGTCACGGACGAAACGAATTTTTCGGAAGATTTTACGCGCAACGCGTTGCGGCGGCGCGTGATGCCCGTATTGCGAGAATTATATCCGTTCGGAGAGCGGAATCTCGTGCGGTTTGCGGCGCGTTGTCGGGAAGAGAACGCCTACTTGGATTCTTTGGCGGAAACCGCGCTTTCTCGGGAATCCGGGGCGTATTTGATTGCGGAAACGCTTGACCGCCCGTTGTTCGATCGCGCCGTGTTGCTCGCGTTGAAAAAACTGGGCATGACGGCGGATTACGGTGCGGTGCAGACGGAGAGCGTTTTTAAGTTGAAAAACGCCGCGAACGGCGCGTCTTGCGATTTGGGACAGGGGATTCGCGCCGTGCGAGAATACGGGCGGATCGGAATTTTCCGTCCGCAAGAAGAAGTGTTGTCGGAGATTCCGTTTGCGTTCGGAACTTTTGCGTTCGGGACGGGGACGCTTTGCGTGGAGCGCGTCGCGCGGTCGGAAATTGCGTTCGGGGACGGCTCGTTTTACGTCGATGCGGATAAGATTCCCGAAAACGCCGTCTTTCGCGTGCGGAAAGAGGGGGATATCTTCCGTCCGTTCGGCGGCGGCACGCGAAAATTGAAAGAATTTTTGATCGATCGGAAAATTCCCAAGCGGTACAGATCGGCTTTCCCCGTGCTTGCGGTTGAGAAAACCATATATTTTATTGCAAATACGGAAATTTCCGACTTGATAAAAGTAGACAAAGACACACGGAATGTGGTAAAATTATCGTATATTTTTCACGAAGGAGAATGAAAATGTATCGGGATATCGAAAAAATATTGATTTCCAAAGAAGAGATCGATCAGAAGGTAAAGGAACTTGCTGCGCAGTTGGATCGGGATTATGCGGACAAAAACCCTCTGTTGCTCTGCATTTTAAAGGGAAGCGTTTTGTTTTTCAGCGACATTATTCGCAATATGAAAATTAAATTGGAAATTGATTTCATGGCGATTTCCAGTTACGGTTCGGGTACGACGAGCGGAATCGTTCGCTTGGTAAAAGATCTCGACCGTTCGATTGAAAATCGTCACGTTATTATCGTGGAGGATATCGTCGATACCGGTCATACGCTCGCTTACTTAAAGCGCGTGCTCAATCAACGTCATCCTGCGTCCGTAAAAATCTGCACGTTGCTCGATAAGTTTGAACGGAGAGAGGCTGACGTAGAGGTGGACTACAAGGCGTTCTATATCGGAAACGAGTTCGTCGTCGGCTATGGGTTGGATTATGCGGAAACTTACCGCAATTTGCCCGAAATCGGCGTTTTGAAGCGTTCTGTTTACGAAAGATAAACTTTACTCGATCGCTTGCGTGACGACGCTGGCGATTTTTTATCGAAAAATTTAAAAACGGCGGTTTTTCTCCAAACAAATAATTGACATTTGTTATGGAATTGATTATAATGTTTTAACAATCGGATTGTTAGAAATCCGAACAATTTTCAAGGGGGAAGAGATGCGAATCGGATTTCAGATTAAAACGCTTTCGCGTATGATCCGAAAAGCGATTGACGACACGCCGACTTTTCGGCAAAACGAGAACCTAACCGGGATTCAAGGTTGGGTTTTGCGCTTTTTGTACGATAAGGAGAAAGCGGAAGAGGACGTTTTTCAGCGCGACGTGGAGCGAATGTTTCAAGTTCGCCGTTCGACCGCGACCGAACTGCTTAACACGATGGAGCAGAACGGATACGTTCGGCGAACGTCCGTCGAACACGACGCGCGCTTGAAAAAGTTGAGTTTGACCGAAAAGGGAAGAAGTCTGCAAGAAGAAGTCTTTTCTGCAATCGACGGCGTGGAACAATCGTTGACCAAGAATTTTACGCTGGAAGAAAAGGATACGCTGATCCGCTTATTAGAGAAATTAAAGGAGAATTTGGAGTAAGATTATTTTATGGTAAAAACTTTGTTAAAAAGCGTAAGAGAATATAAAAAAGCGTCTATTCTGACTCCCGTTTTTATCATTCTCGAAGTAATTATGGAATGTTTGATTCCTTATATTATGGCAATGTTGATTGATACGATCGACTCCGCAAAAGCGGGTTCGACCGAACTTTTGGGGAAAATCGGAATTTACGGCGCGATTTTGATCGTTATGGCGTTGATTTCGCTTTCGGGCGGCTTTTTGGCCGGCAAATACGCCGCGATCGCTTCGACCGGCTTTGCGAAAAACTTAAAGCACGATCTTTATTATCAAGTGCAAAAGTTTTCGTTTGCGAATATTGATAAGTTTTCCACGTCGTCGTTGGTTACGCGTATGACGACGGACGTGACCAACGTGCAAAACGCCTATCAAATGATCATTCGGATCGCGATTCGCTGTCCGTTGATGTTCATCTTCTCGTTGGTTATGTGCATTACGATCAGCCCGAAGATGTCCATGATTTATTTGATCGTGATTCCCGTGCTCGTGGTTGCGCTCGGCATTATCATCGGAATCGCGCATCCGCGGTTCTTGCGCGTGTTCAAAAAGTACGACGCGCTCAACGAGTCCATTCAGGAAAACGTAAAGGCGATGCGCGTTGTCAAAGCCTACGTGCGTGAGGATTACGAAATCAAAAAATTCAACCATGCGGCAGAGGATATGCAAAAGGGCTTTAAGAGCGCGGATCGCGTGATCGCGCTGAATAGCCCCGTTATGTCTTTGTGTATGCATGCCGCGGTGTTGTTTATTTCGGTTTTCGGTGCGAAATTGATTATGGAAACGGGTGTTTGGGATCCGACGTTGAACGATTCCGTGGGAGGCGAACTCACGACGGGCGGACTGTCCAGTTTGATTACTTATAACGCGCAGGTTTTGATGAGTTTGTTGATGCTTTCGTCCGTGCTCGTTATGATTATTATGTCGATTGCGTCCGCAAGACGTATCGTCGAGGTATTAAAGGAAGAACCGACTTTACAAAATCCCGAAAACCCCGTTTACGAGGTCGCTGACGGCAGCGTTTGGTTTGACCACGTTTCGTTTAAGTATTCCGAAAAGGCGGAAAAGAACGCGCTTGAAAACGTCGATTTGAAAATCAACGCAGGCGAAACCGTCGGTATTTTAGGAGGAACGGGAAGCAGTAAATCTTCTCTCGTGCAGTTGATTCCTCGCCTTTACGACGTGACGGAGGGGGCTGTTAAAGTCGGCGGTAGGGACGTTCGGGAATACGATTTGGATACGCTTCGCAACGAGGTCGCGTTCGTGTTGCAGAAGAACGTTTTGTTTTCGGGTACGATCAAGGAGAATTTGCGTTGGGGCGATGCGAACGCCTCGGACGAAGATTTGGTGCGCGTTTGTAAACTTGCCCAAGCGGACGATTTCATTCAGACTTTCCCCGAAAAATACGATACGTATATCGAGCAGGGGGGAACGAACGTTTCGGGCGGACAGAAACAGCGGCTGTGCATTGCGCGCGCGCTTTTGAAAAAGCCGAAGATTCTCGTGCTGGACGATTCGACGAGCGCGGTGGATACCAAGACGGACGCCTTGATCAGAAAGGCATTCCGCGAGGAGATTCCCGAAACGACGAAGTTTATTATCGCGCAGCGCGTTGCTTCCGTTCAAGATGCGGACAAAATTATCGTTATGAATAACGGTATGATCGAGGCGGTCGGCACGCACGAGCAACTTCTCGCCGAAAACGAGATTTACCGCGAGGTTTATTATTCTCAAAACAAGGCAGGTGAAGAGAATGAGTAGGGGCGTTATGAGAAATCCGGGAAAAGGCTTCCCCGGCGGAAAGAAAAAGATTGATAAAAACACGCTGTTCCGCTTGTTAAAATTCATGTTTTCCAATTTTAAGCTGGAATTTTTCGTTTTGGCGGTTTGCGTTATCTTAAACGCGGTTTCCGTTTTGACGGCTTCCATCTTTTTGCGCATCATCATCGACGACTGTATCCGTCCCGTTCTGTTGAACACGATGGGAAAGGAAGAAGGAATCGCAAAATTGACAACGGTCGCGATTACGATGGGAAGCATTTACGGCGTCGGTTTGTTGGCAAACTTCATACAGTCGCAGTTGTTGGTTACCATTTCGCAGAACCTCATGCTGAAAATGAGAAAGAGAATGTTCTCCGGTATGCAGAAGTTACCCATTCGCTATTTCGATACGCACACGCACGGCGATATCATGAGCCATTACACCAACGATATCGATACGCTTTATCAGTTGGTGGCGCAGAGTATTCCGGCCGTGTTTTCTGCCGGAATCATGATCGTAGCGTTGTTCTTCGTCATGATCTCTTACAGCATTTGGCTGACGATCGTCGTGTTCGCGGTAGTTATTTTGATGGCGGTTGTCGCGAAAAAGGTCGGCGGCAGAAGTTCTCGCTATTTTATCAAGCAACAGACTGCGGTCGGTAAGAACGAGGGCTATATCGAAGAAATGATGCATGGGCAGAAAGTCATTAAGGTGTTCTGCCACGAGCGGGAAAGCGAGCGCGGCTTTGACGAGATCAACGAAGAGTTGTGCCGCGTTTCGACGGAAGCGAATATCGCGGCGAATACGCTCGGTCCGATTATCGGAAATATCGGTAATATTTTATACGTTTTGCTTGCGTTCGTGGGCGGCGTTTTGCTGACGTTGGGCGCGCCGAATCTGACGATTTTTGGAATCGGCGAATTTACGACGGGTGTAATCGTGTCGTTCTTGCCCATGAGCCGCGTCTTTACAAACAATTTTAACAATGCCTCTCAACAGGCGGCGTTTATCGCAATGGGGCTTGCCGGTGCGAATCGTATTTTTACGTTGGCGGACGAAGAACCCGAACAAGACGAGGGATATGTTACGCTCGTCAACGCGAATATCGCGGCGGACGGTACGATTACGGAATCCGAAACGCGTACGGGGAAATGGGCTTGGAAACACCCCCATTCGGCGGACGGTAGCGTTACGTATACCGAATTGAAAGGAGATATCCGTATGTTCGACGTGGACTTCGGGTACGTTCCGGAAAAAATCGTATTGCACGGCGTTACGCTGTACGCGACGCCCGGTCAAAAGGTGGCGTTCGTCGGGGCGACTGGTGCAGGCAAAACCACGATCACCAATTTGATCAATCGCTTTTACGATATCGCTGACGGTAAAATTCGCTACGACGGCATCAATATCAACAAGATTAAAAAATCCGATCTACGCCGTTCGTTGGGCATCGTTTTGCAAGATACCAATTTGTTTACGGGGACGGTTATGGATAATATCCGTTACGGTAAGTTAGACGCGACGGACGAAGAGTGTATCGAGGCGGCGAAACTTGCCAACGCGCATGATTTTATCACACGGCTTCCCAACGGGTATCAGACGATGCTGACGGGCGACGGCGCGAATCTTTCGCAGGGGCAGCGGCAGTTGTTGTCCATCGCGCGCGCGGCGGTCTGTAATGCGCCCGTCATGATTTTGGACGAGGCGACCTCTTCCATTGATACGCGTACCGAGGCGATCGTGTCGCGCGGAATGGATAACCTGATGCACGGCAGAACGGTTTTCGTCATTGCGCACAGACTTTCCACCGTACAGAATTCGGACGTCATTATGGTTTTGGAACACGGCGTTGTGATCGAGCGCGGAAGCCATAAGGACTTGACCGAAAAGAAAGGGAAATATTATCAACTTTATACGGGCGCGTTCGAACTTGAATAAAGAACGGTTTTGCGCCTATGATGAAAACGGCGCGGAAAAGGATTTTCTTTTCCGCGCCGTTTGGCTTTTTTAGGGGGAATCGGCGGTCGATTTCGTCGAATTTGTTCTTTTTATGGGGAATCGGGCAATCTTTTTTGATTTTTTTCTTGAAAATCGGTGGCGGTTTGTAGTACAATAAAAATAGAAAAAGGGGATTATATGCGTTATATTATTGCAATCGACGAGGGAACGACTTCTACACGTGCAATGCTGTACGACCTAAAAAAGAAAGCGTTTACGGACAGTTTGAATAAGCCGATTCGGCAAATTTATCCCGAACCTGCGTGGGTAGAACAGAATGCGAGCGAAATTTATGCGAATACTTTGGCGAATTTGATCGAGTTGATCGAATTGTGTCCTTCGCCCGAAGAGATCGCCGGGATCGGCATTACCAATCAGCGGGAAACCGTCGTCGCGTGGGATCGGCGAAGCGGTCACCCCGTCGGAAACGCAATCGTGTGGCAATGTCGCAGAACGAGCGATTTTTGTGCCGCCATTCCGCCCGAGATTGTGCGCGAGATCGCTGCGAAAACGGGGTTAAAAACGGACGCTTATTTTTCGGCGAGTAAAATTAAATGGATTTTAGATCATAACGCAGTCGCGCAACGGCTTTTGCAAGAGGGCAATTTGTGTGTCGGGACGATTGACGCATACTTGATTTTTAAATTGACCGAGGGACGCGCTTTCGTGACCGATTACACCAATGCTTCCCGTACGATGCTCTTCGATATCGACCGCCTTTGTTGGGACGATTCGCTTCTCGCGTATTTCGGGATTCCGAAGGAAATTCTTCCGACGCCCGTGTCTTGTACGGAAGTCGTCGGGCATTTCCGCTACGGCGGACGGGATTATCCGCTCGCAGGCGTTGCCGGCGATCAACAGGCGTCGTTGTTCGGGCAAAGTTGCGTCGTCGCAGGGAAAGGAAAAATCACGTACGGAACGGGTATGTTTATGCTCTTTTCGACGGGTACGGTACGGGCAAAATCTAGCGTCGGAATGCTTTCGACGATCGGCTTTGCGCTCGGAAACGAGGTGCATTACGCCTTGGAGGGAAGCGTTTTTAACGCAGGAAGCGCGGTGCAATGGCTTAGGGACGAACTTCGATTCTTCCGGCATAGTCGCGAGAGCGAAGCATTGGCGTTAAAAGTGCCCGATACGGGCGGCGTTTACGTGATCCCGGCATTTACCGGGTTGGGCGCACCGTATTGGAATTCGGACGCGCGAGGATTGATTACCGGGATTTCCAGAGGGACGAACAAATATCATATTACGCGCGCGGTTTTGGAAAGCATGGCGTATGCCGCAAAAGATCTCGCGTTGTTGATGGAACGGGACAGCGGCGTAAAACTGACCGAACTGCGTTGCGACGGAGGTGCTTCCGCCAACGATTTTTTAATGCAGTTTCAAGCGGACGTTTTGAACGTGGCGATCAACCGCCCGAAAGAACGGGAAAGCACTGCGCTCGGGGCGACTTATCTTTGCGCGATCGCGCTCGGCTTATTAGATGCGGAGGAGATAGAGCAACTTCGCGTCGTCGATCGGGTTTTCGAGCCGTCTGCGGATCGGAAAAAGTTTGAAACGCTATACAACGGATACTTAAAGGCAATCGAGAGGTGCTTATGAGAAGATATGAATGTACAACTCACGACGGAAAGACGCTCAGCGTCGCGGAATGGCGTGGCGAGGGCGCTTTGCGCGGTATGGTGCAGATTTCGCACGGCATGGTGGAGCACGTCGGCAGATACGACGCATTCGCTTCGGCGTTGGCGGAACGGGGGTATCTCGTGTTTGCGGACGATCATCGCGGACACGGGGAAACCGATCGAAAAACGCTCGGTTATGCGCCCGGCGATATGTACGAGGATACGTTAAAGGATCTCGCGGAACTTTCTAAAAAATATAAGGCGGATTATCCTACGCTTCCGCTCGTTTTGTTCGGACACAGTTACGGCTCGTTCTTAACGCAAGGATATATCGAGCGGTACGGCGCGTATTTGTCCGGCGTTGTGATCGGCGGAAGTTGCATGATGAAAGATCCGTCCGTCCGAATCGGCTCGTTCTTTGCGCGAACGGGGTGCTTTTTCCGCGGAGAGAAGCGTCCGGCGTTGTTTATAAAAAAAATGACTTTCGACGCCTACGAAAAGAAGTTGGGCGGCAGTTTTATCAGCACGCTTCCCGAAGAAGTCGCGCGTTACCAAGCGGACGAATATTGTTCGTTTGTTTGCAGTTATAATTTTTACCGCGGCTTTTTCGACGGCTTAAAGCGCATTTATAAAAAGAAAAGTTTGGACGGCATTGACAGAAGTCTTCCGATTCTTCTTTTGTCCGGAACGGACGATCCCGTCGGAAAAATGGGAAAGGGTGTAAAAAAGTTGGAAGAAATGTACCGTTCGCTCGGTTGTAAAGACGTTTCGTGCGTGTTGCTAAAAGGAACTCGCCACGAGTATCTGAACGATAAAGACGGCGTTCTCGCGCGAGAAACGATTTTTGATTTTATCAATCGCGTATCCGTTTCGTCGGATGGGCGGGATCGGTAAAAGAGTGAAAGGAATGTTTTTTGCAAAAAAGGACGGCTTGTTTTTTCTGTTTAGAGAGAAACTTAAAAAATTTTTTCAAAGAATGAAAAAAACAATGAAAATAAAGTTGACAAACACATTTCTTTTCGGTATAATATCTTAGCAATTGTAATTGTATTGCGTTGCATATGGAATGGCGGCGTAGCTTAGTTGGTTATAGCGGCCGGTTCATACCCGGCAGGTCGTTGGTTCGAATCTGACCGCCGCTACCATTTGCGGCTCCTTGGTCAAGCGGTTAAGACATCGCCCTTTCACGGCGGTAACACGAGTTCGATTCTCGTAGGAGTCACCAAACAAACACACTTCCAAAACCTAAAAGCTTAGGGGAACGGGAGTGTGTTTTGATTTTTAAACGAAAACCCTTAAAGGCTTAAAAAGTGTTAAAAACAAATGTTTTTAATGCCGGATACAGCCGTTTAAGGGTTTTTATATTATTTAATACCGTTTATTGATGGGCTTGCTCGGAAACGATTCGGTGTATTTGTGAGCCCTTGTAGGGCTTTTTTTATTTTGGAAAAATCGAATCGAAACGGTCGGGGAAAAGAATTAACGTATAAATTGTTTCATAAGTGGCAATCATCTTTGTGACGGAGGTTGAAAAATGAAAAAAGTTTGCATAAGTTTTGCTTTGTTAACCATAATAATTTTGATCATCGCGGGATTCGGCGGACAAGGGGCTGCTCCCGAATATCTCAGAATCCATATTCGCGCAAATTCCAATGCGGAAGTCGATCAAGCGGTTAAGTATCGCGTAAAGACGGCGGTGGTCGATTATTTAACCCCGTATATCGCGGAGTGCGATACCAAGGAAAAGGCGGTCGGTGTGCTACGAACGCTTCTTGACGGAATCGAGGATACGGCGGAAGCCGTGCTTTCGGCAAACGGGTTTTCTTACGGCGCGCATGCGGACGTGCACAGCGAATCGTTCCCGACGCGCGTTTACGGAGATCTTACGTTGGAAGCGGGCGTATACGACGCTTTGATTTTGGAACTCGGTAGCGGAACGGGGGATAATTGGTGGTGTGTGGTATATCCGCCTCTTTGCTTTGTTGGTGAGGGTAGCGGAAATTATATCTATAAAAGCAAGCTTTTAGAGATTGTCGAACGATTCAGAAATCGGTGACGCTCGTTTTACAAGGAGGAAAAATGAAAAAGTTTTTGCAAATCATGGCAATCGTTTTGGTGGTTGCGTCCATCGGCGTTTGCATATCGGCAGGGATAACGACCTATGCCAAACAGGAAACTTCCGCCGTGCAGACGCTTGTCCTAAAACAGGGCAGCACGGGGGACGACGTTAAAACGGTACAGAAAAAACTCAAAAATTGGGGATATTATACCGGTTCTGTGGACGGTATTTTCGGCAAGCAGACCAGAGAAGCGGTAAAATATTTTCAGCGCAAAAACGGCTTGTCTGTGGACGGAATCGTCGGAAAGAAAACGCTGAAAGCGTTGGGAATGTCCGATTCGTCGTCGGGTGGGACGTACGCGAGTGCGGATATCAATCTGCTTGCGCGGCTCATTTACGCGGAGGCGAGGGGCGAAAGTTACACGGGACAAGTGGCAGTCGGCGCGGTGGTATTGAATCGCGTCAGAAGCGCGTCTTTCCCGAACAGTATTTCGGGTGTTATTTATCAGCCGTATGCGTTTACGTGCGTGCAAGACGGGCAGTTTAATCTGACGCCGAACGCGACGGCGAAGCGCGCCGCGCAAGACGCGATGAACGGTTGGGATCCCAGTTGCGGCGCTTTATACTACTACAATCCGGATGTCGCGACGAGCACTTGGATTTTTTCCAGACAGACGGTCGTGACCATCGGAAAACACGTTTTTGCGATTTAAGGAGGGAAGAATGAAAGAAAAAAATCAAGCCGTAGAAAAGGCGGAGAACGCCGTAAATCGGGCTTCCGCCGAAAAGGCTGCGCCGAAGAAACGTTCGGCAAAGAAAACCGCGCCCGTCAAAAAAACGAAAAAGGCGACGGAAAAGGTCGTCGATAAAAAGCAGGCGCGTTTGGAGAAAAAAGCGGAAAAGGAGCGGATTCGCGCAGAGAAGCGCGTTGCGATTGCAAAGATCAGAGAAGAAAAGAGGGCGGAGCGCGAACGGGCGCGGGAAGCGAGGAAGCGCGAGAAAAACCGTAAAAAGCAGGAATATCGCGAAAAGGTCGCGTTAAAAAAGTTGGAACGCAAGGAAAAACGCGAGGCGTTGAAAAACGAAACGAAGGCGCAACGGGAAAAGCGTTTGGCACAGGCAAAGGCGGAAAAAATTCGCTTAAAGCGCGAAAAACGTGCGTTAAAAGCGCGCGTTGCGCGAGAGAAAAAAGAACTTGTGCTTCAAAAGAAAAAGGAAAAGAGAATGGCGCGCGAGGCACGGCAAAAGGAACGGAATCGCTATAAGCAACAAAAACGCGATTCTAAAAAGGGGTATGGCGGCTGGCTTGCCGCGGTTATTTCCTTAGGCGCGTCCTTGTTGGTCGTGACGACTGTTTTGGCAATGACGTTCTTCGTGCCGACCGAAAACGACGTCACGATGCAGAACGTATACCGCCGTTCGTTTTACGATACGGTGAGTTACGTCGATAATATGGAGAACGGGCTTTCCAAGGTTTTGGCGAGCGGCTCTTCCGAGGCACGGCAGAAGTATTTAGTCGATCTCGCGATCGACAGCGAATTGGCGGAAAGCGATTTGCAACGACTTCCGTTACAAGACGAAACCAAACATTTCACGACGAAGTTAATCAATCAGATCGGGGATTATGCTAAATATCTGAACGAAAAACTTTTCTTCGGCGGAACGCTTACCGCCGAAGAAAAGGAGTCGCTCCGTTCGTTGTATCAGTCGCTTGTTTCCTTAAAGAACGGATTGAAGAATATGAGCGATCAAATGGGCGAAGATTTCGATTTTAATTCGTTGCGCGACGCGGGTGAGGGGAATCTCGTATACGACGGATTTACGGAACTTGAAAATCTGTCCGTTCATTTCCCCGAGTTGATTTACGACGGCCCGTTTTCGGACGGATTGAACGACCGCGAGCCTAAGGGACTGACGGGGGAAACGGTAAACGAAACCGTTGCGCTCGATTTGTTTAACAAGTATTTTGCGGCTTATCGCGTTGAAGATGCGGCGATCGTCGGGGAAACGACGGGGCAATTCCCCGTCTATAATGTCGAGGCGAGAACGGCGGACGGCGGCGTGATTTACGGGCAAATTTCCAAAAAGGGAGGAAAACTCGTCATGTTCGATTCCAATCAAAATTGCGAAGCGACGAATTTCGACGTGGATTCCTGCGTTGAAATCGCGGCGGCGTTTCTTAAAACGGTCGGGCTTTCGGATATGCGCCCCGTTTGGGCGAACGAAAGCGGAACGGTCGCGACAATCAACTTTGCATATGAAGAAGACGGCGTGATCGTGTATTCCGATCTTGTAAAAGTCAAGGTTTGCGAAACGCGCGGTTTGGTGTCAGGCATGGAAGCGAGCGCGTACTATTTAAACCATGTCGAGCGAGCGGTCTCCGCGCCTAGGTTGACGGCGGAAGAGGCGGCGGCGCGCGTCAATCAAGAGATCGGCATTATCACCGCTCGCCTTACGTTGATCCCCGTCGGCAATTCGGCGGAGGTGCTGGCGTATGAGTTTTCGGGCGAATACGACGGTGCGACTTATTACGTTTATATCGACGCAAACAGCGGAAAACAGGTTGAATTGTTTAAGGTAGTCGAGGGAACGGAAGGACTTCTTTTGATGTGACGAAGAAAGCGCGTTGCTTTTCAAAATTCAAATATAATCGAAAAGAGTTCGGTTTTTCCGAACTCTTTTCGATTATAAGGAGATTTGTTTATGGGGGAGTAAAAATCTTTTCAGGGGAGAGGTCTTTTAGAGTAAGGAGAATTGCAAAATTTCCGTTATCCTCTTTTCATTACAAAAACGCCCTTTGAGAACGGCGTTTTTCCGTCTCTTTTGCCCTTAAAAACGTTTGTTAACGGTTAGTCAAACAATTCTTCTTCCGTCATTGCGCAGAGCGCGTGATAAACGGGGAGATGTAATTCTTGAATACGGTAGGTTTCGGATTCGGGGACGATAACCGAAACGTCTGCGTAGGACTTGATTTTTCCGCCGTTTCCGCCGCTAAGCAAAATGACGTTTAATCCCTTTGCTTTTGCCGCAAGCGTTGCGTATAAGCAATTTACCGAATTGCCGGACGTGGAGATCGCAATGAGGACGTCGCCCTCCGTTCCGTAAACGGAAGTCTGTTGCGCAAATGCCATTTGGGGGTTGCGGTCGTTTGCAAACGCCGTGGAAAGTGCGATATGCCCCGTCAGTGCGATAGCGGGTAAGCCGCCTTCTAACGTTTCCGCGAGTTCTGCGCCGTGTTCGCCGTATTGACATAATTCTTCCGAAAACGCCGTGGAAAGCGCGCGCTTTTTGCGGAAACTCTTGACGAGTTCTCCCACGATATGCTCCGAATCGGCTGCGCTGCCGCCGTTGCCGCATACCAACAGTTTTTTGCCCTTTTGAAATCCCTCGATGATCAACTCTGCCGCCGCGGCGATTTCTTTTTTGCAAACGTTCAATTGCGGATAACGCTCGAAGAGCGTTTCAAAAATTTTCTGTGTACTTTCTTTCATGTTCATTCCTTTGTGTTTTTTATTGTAGAACCGCAAAGCGAAAAACTTTGCAAGCAAGTTTTCTCGCTTATATTATATCAACTTGCGAAAAAAACGAAAAGCGTTTTGCGGATTTTTTTGAAAATTTCGACGTTTTGTTCCGGATTTTTTGAAATCTTATTCCACGTAGTTCATTTGAACGGCGTCGCCGGTGTCGGCGTCTTGATAAAGCATCCAATAGCCGTCGCCTTTCAGGTCGAAAAGCGAGAGTGGAAGAAAACTGCAATAGCCGGCAAGTTCCTTTGGCGGATGACGGGAATACTTCCCGGGAACGCCGTAGCAGATATAACGCGGTTTTCCGTCCAAGCGGATCAACCCGACCGTGTAGTAGCGGTTTTCCGCATAGGTTACTTTGACGAATCGGCTTCCTTCGACGCTTCGTTCCAACAATTCTTCGGCGGGGTATTTGGCGAAGAGAGCGGCCAATTCGTTTTGTACGCTTTTGTAGTATCCGTGCCCGACGCGGGGCGTTTCGCTATGGATAGCGTTCGCTTCATCATGGTCAGATTGCGTTTCCGTTTCTTGGCATTTCTGCGTATCCGCGCACGGCGGAGTCGCCCCGATAATCTTGCTATGTAAATTCGGTTCATGCTCGATCAGCGTCAACCTTGTTTGGTCGACGTCCTCCTTTTGATAATAATTTTCGGTTGCGACGGTTTCGTCTTGATAGGGCGGTTCTGTCGACGCTTGCGGTTCGGTCGGCTTTTCCGCCGGTGTTTTTTCTGCTTGAACGGGGGCGGTAAAAGTCGTTGCGATTTCTCTCTTTACACGATCGGGAGAAAGGGGAAAATCTGCCGTCGCGTGATAAGCGACGATTGTCAAACCGTCTTTTTTGCGGTGTGCGATCGCGCAGGCGAAACCGCCTTTCAAATCGGGAAAGGCGGGGAAGTCCGACGAAACGCTGATCGGATTTTTCCCTAAATCAAAAGAATAAAGCGCGTTCGTGCGATTGACGACGTACGCCCCATAATCGCCCTCCGCGGCGGAAGCGAGGTTAAGCAACGTCAGATACAGCGTGGCTTCTCTGTCGTTTGCTTCGATCCGCGCGATACCCGATACGTTTTTTCCGTCCGTGGAAAATCCGGCGGCGGCTTGCTTTAATACGAGAATTTTTTTATAAAACGCCATGGTGAGAACCTCTTTTTCTATTAAAACGTTTGACGATTTGTAAATTTTTTTCGCCGTTATTGCAAATAACAGCCGTGTGTTGCAAGGCGTTCGTCCCCTTGAAGACAACTTGCTCACTTGTATTAAAACTCAAAACGAGCAAAACAAGTTTTGCGACGACCGACGTCGCCTCGCGCTTTGCTAACGCAAATCGCCGCTTTTCGTTGCAATACGGCGTTCGCAACCCCTTGCAAGCAAGATTGCTTACTTGTATTATATAACGGATTTTTTTGTAAAATATGCCGCATTTTTATCGAATAGCGCGAATTTTGCCGATTTCGTAGGGACAAAACGGTTTTTCGTTTCATAAAATAGGAAAAGCGAAGGCGATCTTTCGGTGAAAAAACGATTGACATTTGACGGAAAAACTGTTAAACTTTATACTGAGGCGGAAGATGAATTTTTTTTATAATGCGATAAAAAAGTATGCCTTAAAAAGGGAAATCGCAGAAGAAAAAATGCACTTTCGAAGTTGCCGAATAGGGGTTACGATTCGATAGAATCGTAACGCGACTATATAAAAAAAGAAAGTTGCTGTTTTTATAAGATCGGTGCGTGAGTTGTAAATGACTTGCGGAAAAACGGCAGAATGATTGTGGTCAAGAGAACGTTGTTGCCGCAATAAGACGGACGGCGAGTACGAAAGATCTGCGAACGTCGGTACGGAACGAGGGTTACCGATTGGGAAAATAGTGGCGCGACGATATTCAAAAGAAAACGTTGTCGTCGTTACAAGAGCGGACGGAGTAAATGACTTGCAAAAGGATTTTTCCGATTTGATCGGCGATACGTTATCGACTTTTTCAAAAAGTCGAAACGGACTGAAATTGAAAAAATAACGATCCTTTTCGGGACGTCCCGAAAAGAAGCGATAGAAAGGAGAACGGTTTTATGACGAAGAACAAAAAGGTACTTGCTTTCGTAGAAGAAAGCAGAGAACTTTGCTCGCCGGATACGGTCGTTTGGATCGACGGGAGCGAAGCGCAGCTGGAAGCGTTGCGAGCAGAGGCTGTTTCCACGGGAGAACTCATCAAGTTGAACGAGGAACTTCTCCCCGGTTGCTATCTGCATCGCACGGCGGTGAATGACGTCGCGCGCGTAGAGGACCGTACGTTCATCTGTACGAAGAACAGAGATTCTTCTGCTCCGATCAACAATTGGATGGATACGGACGAGGCGTATGCAATGTTGAACGCGCTTTATCGCGGCGCAATGAAAGGAAGAACAATGTACGTGATTCCCTATTCGATGGGACCCGTCGGTTCGCCCTTTTCCAAGATCGGGATCGAATTGACCGATTCTATTTACGTAGTGCTGAACATGGCGATTATGACGCGCGTCGGACAGGCGGTTTTGGACGTGTTGGGCGACGGCGATTTCGTCAAGGGTTTGCACGCAAAAGCGGATATCGACGAAAACAAACGGTACATTTGCCATTTCCCCGAAGATAACGCCATTATGTCCATCAATTCCGGATACGGCGGAAACGTCCTTTTGGGTAAAAAGTGCTTTGCTTTGCGAATTGCGTCTTTCCTCGGTAAAAACGAGGGGTGGATGGCGGAGCATATGTTGATTTTGGGAATCGAAAATCCGCAAGGAGAAGTGAAATATATCGCGGCGGCGTTCCCGTCTGCGTGCGGCAAGACCAATCTTGCAATGTTGATTCCGCCCGAACTGTATCGCGAAAAGGGATACAAGGTTTGGTGTGTGGGCGACGATATCGCTTGGATTCGCGTCGGTGAGGACGGCAGACTTTGGGCATTGAACCCCGAAAACGGATTCTTCGGCGTTGCGCCGGGGACGAGCATGAAGTCCAACCCCAACGCGTTGCTTTCCACGAAAAAGGGTACGATCTTTACCAACGTGGTGCATAATTTAGACAACAACACCGTTTGGTGGGAGGGGATGGATAAAAATCCGCCCGTCAACGCGGTGGATTGGAAAGGCAATCCTTGGCGCGCCGGCATGACGGATGCCGAAGGAAAGGCGATCAAGGGCGCACACCCGAACAGTCGGTTTACCGCTCCTACAAAGAATTGTCCCTGTCTGTCTTCCGAATTTGAAGCGCCTATGGGCGTTCCGCTGTCCGCGATCGTGTTCGGCGGCAGACGCGCCAAGACCGCTCCGCTGGTTTATCAATCTCGCGATTGGAATCACGGCGTGTTCGTCGGTTCTGTGATGGCGAGCGAAACGACTGCCGCGGCAACGGGGAAAGTCGGCGTGGTTCGTCGCGATCCGATGGCGATGCGTCCGTTCGTCGGGTATAATATGGGCGACTATTTCGCGCATTGGTTGGAAATGGGGGAGAAAATAGAGAAAAAGCCGTTGATTTTCAACGTCAACTGGTTCCGCACGGACGACGAAGGGAATTTCGTTTGGCCGGGATTCGGCGATAATCTGCGCGTTTTGGAATGGATTATCGCGCGGTGCGAGGGAAAAGTTGACGCGGTGGAAACGCCGATCGGCTTTGTTCCGCATGCGGAGGACATCAACGTTGAGGGCTTGGACGGCGTGACGACGGAAACGATCGAGGGACTTCTCGACGTGGATCGCGCGATGTGGAAGCAAGAAGCGGACGGCATCGAGCAGTTCTACGGAGAATTGACGCACGTTCCGACGGAACTTTACGCACAATTGGAAACATTGAAAAAGAATTTGCAAAAATAAACGTATTTCAAACGGAAAGGTCCGCGGCTCGTTCGCGGACTTTTTTGTTTGAAATCATTGACCGAATCGGAATAAAAAGGTATAATAAAAAAATCGGAGAGATTTCAATAAAAAGAGGGGTTCGTTTGTTTAATAGACAAAGAACAGTCGAAAAACGCTCCCTTACAAGGAGAGGAAATTGAATCGGAAGAAGTTGGACGAATATTTGGTCCGAACGCAATGCGGAGAAAGAGAGGCGTTTTCTCTCTTTTACGAACAGACCGTAAAGGGCGTGTTTGCCTTTTTATACGGTTATTATCGCGCGTATCATCATACGGAGGACGCAACGCAGGAAACGTATTATAAGGCGTTGAAAAACGTCGCGCAGTACCGACCGGGGACGGACGCGCGCGCGTGGCTTTTGCAGATTGCGAAAAACACCGCGCTCAACGATTTGAAGAGAAAGCAAAGAGAGGAGAGCGTGCAGGACGAGGAATTAGAGGTTCTCTTGCGGGACGAGGGTCGCGATCGCAGCGCGTTCGAGGCGTTGGAAAAGGCGTTGGATTCCGCAGAACGGGAGATTGTGATTCTACACGTGCTGTGGGGATATAAACATCGGGAAATTGCCGAAAAAACGGGGCTTCCCTTGGGAACGGTGACGAGTAAGTATAAAACTTCGCTCGCGAAATTAAAGGCTTATTTAAAGGAGACGACATGAACGGATTTCGACGTAAACTGAATCGAGAACTCGATCGCATCGTGAAAAACATGCCGTCCGAATTTGCCGTAAAAAAAGAGGACGTTCCGAAAAAGAAAGAAGTGCCTTTTTATCGTGCCGCGTGGGTGCGGTGCGTTTCCGCCGTCGCCGCGTGCGCGGTATTGTTGGCTGTGATCTTGCCGTTTGCGTTTCGGGAAAATTCACCCGTCGTAAAAACGGGAAGCGTGGTCTTGATGGAAATCAATCCGTCCGTATATATTTTGACGGACGGCGACGATCGGGTAGTCGGCGTTACCGGTTTGAATCGGGACGGCGATTTATTGCTCGCCGATTCAACTTTTACCGCTTCTTTGACCGGAAAGACGGCAGGCGATGCGGTCGTTTTGCTTGCCGATCGCGCCTTTTCTATGGGCTTTGTAAAAGAGGACGGTTCAAACGCCGTGCGCTTGTCCGTCGCCGGCGATACGAACGCTTACGCGGAAGATACCGAACGGCTGTTGTCGGAATCGTTGGTCGGGTACTTTTGCGAAAAGGGGCTACGAACGCCCGTATTGACGCGTACGGCGGAGTTATCCAAATTCGGAAGCGGAAGCGTGTCCGAAACAGTCGCCGAAATAGCGGCGCGCCCGACAACGCGTACGGAAGCGGAGGCGAACGGCGTTTCCGCGGGAGACGTGAAAGAAAATTATCGCAGCGCGTTTCTTTCCTTTATCGGGGAGATTACCGATTATATCGAACAAACGGCGCGCGGAAAGAAAGCCCTTCTTGCGGAAATCGCGGAACTGGACGACGCGATCAAACGTCATGAGGATAACCCCGGACTGCTTATCTCTCGCGATTATTGGTCGTTGCGCGATTCGGGAAAGAAATTTACGCCTACATTCGCCGCGTTGATGGATGGCATGGAAGAAAAACTTGCGTTATACGAGCGACTTTACGGGCAAGCGCTGAGCAGTCTGCTGTTCGATCTTTTGTCCGTTTGGTACGAATCGCTCGATCTCACCGAATTGCGTGAAGATTTGGATTCGGTTGAGCGGATTGCGGCGACGTTGGGCGATCTCTTCGACGTAAGTCTTTTGACGAATTTAATTTGTGATGACGACGCATTGGAAGAAGAGGTCGAACGCGTCGTAAATTCCGTCAAGAAAATCCCGTCTTCCGTCAAAGAGTACGTCGATTCGGTGATGACGATGCTGAGCCGTTCGGCGGAACTCGCTCGGGAAAAGAATCGCGCCGTATACGAGGCGGTGCGAGAGCCGATCACCGTATCCGATTACGAGGAAAAAATGCGTGTGTTGGAAAAACAATACGGTTCTTTGGAAAATTTTTGGAATTCGTTCAATAAAACGACGAACGAGATTGTTTAATAAGCAGAAACAACCGAAAGGAGGCAAATTATGAAAAGATGGAATAAGGCGGCGGCGCTCGTGTTGAGCGTTGCAATGATGGCAGGCGTCGGGACGTTTGTCGGCTGTGGTGGAAATTCCGAAACGGCGGACGCGGCGGCGCGCATGACCGTAGAGATCAATCCGAGCGTTGAATTTATTTTGGATAGCAACGAAAAAGTTTTAAGCGTTACCGGGCTGAACGACGACGGTTCTTTGATTATCGCAGGCGAAGCGTTTGTCGGTAAAACCGCGGACGAAGCGGTTAAAATGATGGTCGGCATCGCGGTTGATACGGGATATCTCGTGAAAGGCGAGGTGACGGCTGACGAAAACGGCGTTACCGTCAGCGTATCGGGCGACGCGGAAGCGGCGGATCGGATTTATCAAAACGTAAAGAGCAAGACGGAAGCGTTTTTAGAGGAAAAGGGCGTGACTGCCGCGGTGGAAAGAGGCGAGGCGTTGAAGTTGGACGCGTTGCGTAAAACGGTAATGGCGGCAGATCCCACGTTGACCGCAGAAGAAGTAAACGCAATGACCGAGGCACAGTTATTGAACGCGTTAAAACTCGCCAGAATCGAAAGCGCGGAATTGTTGACCGAAGAACTTCGCGAGGCTTATCAAGCGGCAAAAGAATACGAATTTACGTTTGCCGAAAAAGAGGCGACTAAGAATATCATTTCCGGAATGGATTCCGCGTATCAAGAAGTAAAGAACGGATATTCTTCTTTGTTAGAAAACTATCGTAAGGAGATCGAAAAGGTAGAGGAAACGCATTACAATACGTTCGTTGCTGCGGATTCTGCTTACCAAAAGGCACTTCAAGAAGTGCAGAACGCGAAAACCGAATTGTTAAAGCAGAAAAACATCGTTGCACAAATGGAAAACGGTGCGGAAAAAACCGCTGCCGAACTCATTTTGAAAGCAAAAGAAATGGCGTTTGAGTTGGCGGAAAACGCGCTTGACGCGAGCGAAGAAATCGCAGAACGTGCGTTGGATACCGTTGTTTCCGCGATGAAGGCGATCGAAGAGCAGTTGACGGCGTTCGAGAAGCAACTTCCTACGGAAATCACCTCTGTACTTACCGAGCGTACGGCGGATTTGCAAAAGGCGATGAACGAGGCGAAAGCCAATGCATTCCAAAAATTTGAAAAAGCGCACGGCGACGACATCAAAGCGGTTGAGAATACGCTCAAAGCGCGCAAGCAAGCGTTAATCGACGCACAAAAATAATATCATTCAGAGAAATATCAAAATAGGGTAGCGATCCCCCTACTTCCCTCGCAGAGCATTTCTGCGAGGGAAGTTTTCATTTTAAAAGCAATTCTGTTCGGGAAACAAACGGCGTGCTTGCCGTTTGCTCGGCAGTTTATAATTGCTTGCCGACGTCGGGGAGTCGGGGCGATAAGAATTTTCACCTAAACGCGCAAAAATCGTTGTAATAACGGTAATAAAGTGCTAAAATAAAATTGCGACGTTAACTGAATTTTTTTAGGAAAAGAAAAAAGTAATGTGTTGAAATTATTAGTTTCTGTTATTAAAAAGAAATGAAATAGTTTTGAGTTGCTTGTCAATAATTAAAATGTTAAAAAAAGAACGATTAAAGGGAGGAAAGAAAAGATGATGTCTGATAACGAATCAATATTGAATGTTATGAGTGAATTTGTCGATTCGGATTTTAAAATTAAAAACGGAACGTTGATGTCGTATAAAGGGAAGTCGTCTTCTGTAATCATTCCGGACGGTATAATAGAGATAGGGGATTCTGCGTTTTTCGGTTGCGATAGTTTAACGAGTGTCACGATAGGGAATGGCGTAACCACGATTGGCTTGTGGGCGTTCGAGGATTGTAGTCGTTTGACGAATATTACAATTCCCGACAGCGTAACTTCGATTGGTCGTTATGCGTTTGCTTAACCCTGCACGAACACTTTTTAGTAGTACAAATCATAGTTTTATCCTTTAATTTCAATTAAAACGGGCATTTTTTGAGTTTCCTTGAACGTGGGTTCGAGGAGTTTTTTATTCATACCCCTAAAAGTATCGTTATCGACGAAAATTTTTGTCGTATAAATAAGAGAGCCCCGAAGGCTTTCACCTTCAGGGCTGACGTCTTTGTCGTATTCAATCGGTTTAGGTTTTATCGGCGTATCTACGTAGTGCAACATAATTTCAATATGGTCGTCGCTATATACGTAAACTTTTTCTACAAGCAACTCAATCATAGTTTCCGGCTCTTGTTCCACGCCTTTTTTCAAGTAGTTTTCAATGACTTTCTTATCTAACATTACCTTTTCTTGCATACGCTCGAAGATAAGTTTTTCCTGTAATTCTTTACGGGTGTTTTCAAGTTCTTGCAAGCGGTCTTTTGTCGTGTCGGTAATAATGCCTTGTTCAATCGCTTTCAAAATATTGTTAATTGACTTGTTTATCTGCGTCAATTCCTTTTCAAGAATTTTGACGGGGTTTTCGCCTAACAGTTTCGCGTTATGCTGACGGTAGATTTCGTCAACGATAATAGACAAGTTTTTACCCGTCAACGTTTCTTGCAAGGCTTTAAGAACGATATTTTCAAGTAAATCTTTTTTGATGAACTTAGCCTTACAATTCTTTTTGCCGATAGCGTTCCAGCACTTGTAATATTTTGATACTTTACCCGATTTTGACGTCCCACTATACGAAGTCATTCGCGTTCCGCATTCGCCGCAGTAAACTCTTTTGCGCAAAAGATAGGAATAATCGGGAATGTGATTACCGTAACGGTTAGCGTCTATTTTGGCTTTACAGCGTTCGTATAATTCCGTATCAATGATTTTCGGGTAAATATTATCATAGACTTCGCCGTGTAGAGTGTATTTACCCGTATATTTTTCGCTGTGGAGAATGACGTAAATATTTGCAGCGCTAAACGGTTTGCCGCGATAGAGTATACCGCGCTCGGCAAAACTTATAGCAATTTCATTTCCGCGTTCGCCTGCGGCATAGCGTTCGAAAATTTCTTTGACGATAGGACCTTCTTCGTCGTTGATAAATACTTTTTTCTTTTCGGTATAATAACCGTAATTGAGTCTACCGGCGCAATGCAAACCTTTAAGGCGTGTTTCTCTTTGTCCGCGCCTTGTTTTTTGCGACAATTCTTCCGAATAGTATTGGTTCATACCTTCAAGGAGCGATTCAAGTAAAATTCCTTCGGGCGTATCCGGAATATTCTCCATAGCGGAAAGAATTTTAATGCCGTTGTCTTTAAGGTGCTTACGGTGCATAGCCATTTCAAATTTATTACGGCTAAACCTGTCTAATTTGTAGACAATAACATAAATTTATGGACACTATTTATAATAAGAGTGTTTTAGCATAAAAAGGTGTATGAATCGGGTAGGACTCATACACTTTTTTATTATTGGGGAAGTCTGTGTCGCATTACAGACACGATATCTATTTTATAGACGATATTGATTCATGATAAGGTGGAAAAAATTTGCATTATGGGCGGCTGTTTTAACGGCCTAATTAAGGATGAATTTAATATTGCCCAAGATGTTTTAGCTGCAAAATATGTTGCAGCGCATTGTCCGGTGGAAATAATTTATGTTCCATTCGAAGAGGGGGATGACGTTTTAACAGGTGGGAACATTGCGGATCACGAAAATCATCCGGTAGGTGTTTCGATAAAAGGTTTTTTTGATTATGAGTTTCCCGGTTCAACGTTTGAGCAAATGGAAAGAAGTAGTTGGGATCCAATAACCGCATTGGTGGCTGTTCGTGGTGCAGAAAGGTATTTTAAGTTATCTGATAAGGGCACGGCGGATTTTTCTGAAAGCATGCATAAATTCGTAGTCGGTGACGGAATGGCTCGATATGTTATGTGTGGCGATAAAACAAAGCTTAAAAAAGAGATAAACGAGTTAATAGGGGACTATTAAAATGTTGGACGAAAAAATAAAAGAGTATATTCTTCCGAACCGAATTTTAGCGCAGGAAAATTGTAAATATACAGAATATTTATTGCAATATCATTCAGATCAATCGTTTTTCGGCGGAGATCTCGGGTGTATTCTAATGCCTCACGGCTGGTTTTTGTTAGATTTCGGTAAAGAATATTCGGGCGGAGTAAAAATTGTTGCTAACGAATGCAGTGGACGCAAGAACGCTCAATTGAGAGTGGTGTTCGGAGAATCTGCAATGGAAGCACTAAGCGAAATAGGCGAAAAGAATTCTACGAATGACCACTCTATTCGTGATACCGTTTTGACGATTCCTTGGGTAGGATCGGTAGAATACGGTAATTCCGGGTTTCGTTTTTTA
>CAYXWN010000020.1:0-34022 GCA_964468815.1 uncultured Clostridia bacterium
AACTCGCGACATTCGCCTTGGCAAGGCGACGCTCTACCACTGAGCCATTCCCGCATGCGCTCATATAATGTAACAAATTTTTCAAAAAAACGCAAGCGTTTGGAATACGACTTTTCAAAATAACCAAAAATCTTTTTTCTATTCCGTTCTCTTAACGGCTTATAACGCCCTGTTAAATCCAAATAAAAGAAAGGGAGAATACCAAAAACGGTACTCTCCCGATTCTTCGATTACAAGTCGTCCGCGTCCTGCGTCGGAATCGTAAAATACGAATCGTTCGGGACGCCCGTAAAACTACCTAACACGTCAAAACGCGACGCATTATTTGCAATTTTTTTCCGTGCGATTACTGCCGCTTTTGCCGCAACCGTTCTTCGCCTTGTTGTCAGACTTTCTCATAATACCTCTCCTTTACCGCGTTCATTTTATTTTAACTCGACAAATCCCTGCGTGGCGGAACAAATCGGGCACACGTCCCACGCTTCTTTTTGCGTAGCGACGTAACCACATTCCGAACATTGCCACATAGTAGGTTCGGTCCGCTTATAAAGCGTTCCGTTTTGAAAATTCTCGTAGAAATACTTGAATTTTGCCTCGTGTAAAATTTCGACTTCCGCGATCAAGCCGAACGATCTTGCGATATCCGTAAAGCCCTCTGAAAGCGCGACTTTCCGATACTCCGGATAAATTCTTTTTCCTTCGTTTTTCTCTGCCTCTACCGCAAATTGCAATCCGTCCTCAATGGTTTTTCCCTCGAACGGATACCCTGCGGTAATTTCGACGTTACTGCGATTACCCGCTTGCTCGATGATATGATTGAAGAACACCTTTGCATGGTTTACTTCGTTTTTGGCGATACTTCTGATTTCGTCCGCCAAAATCTTGTAGCCTTGCTGCACGCACATATCCGCGACAAACTGATAACGAAGACCGGCTTGCGCTTCGCCGGCAAAACTCTTCGCAAGATTCAAGTAGGTTTTTGATTTACAAAATTCCATAAACGTTCACCCCTCGCTAGCTATTATTTGCCGCAAATGCGCTTCTTATACGAAAAAAACGGCGAAAACCGCCGTTTTAAATTGGTAATATTTTCATCTTACGCCGATTCTCGTCGCCGGCGCTTTGCCCGACAGAATTTCCGATATAGCGTATTTCGCGTTGGCGATGATCACTTCCGTTCCGTTTTCGACGGCAGGCTTGATATACCTTAACTTCGCGCCCGCGCCGTTCGCACCGACGCGCGAAGCCCCCGAACAAAAGCCGATATGATAATCAATTGAAGATAACACTTCCGAGATATCTTTCCCCGAAATTTCTGAAACAAAGCCGCTTTCGGTTGCTACGTCACGGTAAATTCCGTCCGTATTCGTTAAAATCAAAAGCGTTTTTGCATGAACCAAACACGCGATTTGCGCGGCGGTTTCGTCGTTATCCACACATTCCACCGCATGCCCGATTTCTTTCTGAATGGATTGAATTTCCCATTTCCGATTTTCTTCCGCACAAACGGCATCATTATAGTTTACAATGGGAATGGCGTCTTGCGCGATCGCTCGCAACAAAAGTTCTTTTAAATGCGCGCTCTTTTCCGCCTCGTTAAAATGCCGATGCTCGATTAATACTTGCCGAACGGAATATTTCGGATCAATAAACTGTCGGTACGTCTGCATCAAAATCGCCTGTCCCTGCGCGGCGTAGTCCGTCTTGTTATTTTCCGCCGTGCCGCACAATTCTTTGCCCGAACGACGGATATAATCCAATCTGCCGATTTCGGTCGCGCCGCTCGTCACCCAGATATACCCCGGACGAAGTTCGTCCGCAATCGCCGCAATCCGCGAATAATGCAAGCGGTTGCTTTGCCGCTCGATCAACGCCATCGACCCGATTTTTCCCACTAATTCTACGTCAAATTTTTTCATTCGGTCACCATTTTTTCCAACGCACGGCGATAAATCCGATACATGAAATCCACGTTCCGATAGGTCAAAACCTCGTTCGGTTCGTGAATATGGCAATTTTCTCCCTTAAACTCCGGACCGAACGCAACGCCTTGCTCGAATACGGAAGCAAACGTGCCGCCGCATTGCGAAACGGGTTCTTCGTTCGCGTTCATCACCTCGTTATAAGCGGAGAGAAGTTTGACGACGATTTCGCTATCCTTGGGGACGTACAGCGGATCGCGCGATTTATAACACGTATAGGGAACGCCGAACGAATCGAATCGCGGAAAAAACTCTTCCGCTTTCATCATCGCAGGGACGCGGAAGTCGACGATCAGCCGAATCGCGTCCGCCGTCTGCGAAACGATGTTGGGAGAAAGCGTCGCGTGTCCCGTAAAATTCCCTTGCTTTGCAATTTCCGCCTTGTCCTCGAAAATATCCAATAACGGCTGAACGGGCTCGCCCAAATCCGCCATATACGAAATAAGAGGATGAATGGCGTTTTTTCCCAATTCGGGCATACTTCCGTGTGCGGATTGTCCGACGCTCTCGATCAAATCGCCGACGTGCGTCAAACCGTGCTTTTTCAACAACGCCTCGTCGATCGGTCCTTTGACCGTCGCGTAAGCGCAAACCGCATTGGGCGCGACGCCGCCTTTCAACTCGCCGAATCTCCCCCGATAGGGAAATACGAATTCTATTTTATTCGGTCCTTTTTCCGCATAAACGACGGGGAATTCTCCGTCCGGAGAAAAGCCGAATTTCGGGAAACGGTGCGTTGCGATAAAATGGTCGATATCTTTCCAACCCGTTTCCTCGTTACACCCGATAAAAAAGCGAACTCGACGCTTAGGCTGAATCCCCGCGTCCTTTAACGCTTTCAACGCATACAGACAAATCAAGGTCGGACCTTTATCGTCCGTAACGCCTCTGCCAAACACGCAATCGTCCGCATACGTCATCTCGTAAGGCGGCGTATTCCAACCGTCCCCCTCCGGAACGACGTCGATATGTCCGATCACGCCGAGTTCCTCTCCCTCGCCCCAAGCGATTTCCCCCAAATAGTGATCGTAATCATAGGTTTCAAACCCCATTTCTTTGCCCAAATTCAAAACGTAATCGAGCGCTTTCCGAACTTCTCGTCCGAAAGGCGCGCCGTCCTCCGCCGCCCCCTCTACCGTACGAAAGGCTACGAGTTCGGAGAGAGATTGTAAAATATCGGCGTACTGATTCCGCATAATGCACCTCTTTTTTATTTTTTCCTCTCTATTGTAGCGTTTTTCCAAAAAAAAAGCAAAATAAAACTACCCTTTTTTGCAAATATATGGTAGAATAAAGAGAGAAAAAAGGCAACTACGGAGGCTATTATGAAAGTCAGAACCAGATTCGCACCCAGCCCGACGGGCTATTTGCATATCGGGGGGCTCAGAACGGCATTATACGGCTGGCTATACGCAAAAAAATACGACGGAGATTTTATTCTTCGCATCGAGGACACGGACACCGCGCGTTACGTGGACGGTTCGGTTCAGATCATTTACGAAACCTTGCGCGACGCAGGGATTCTCTACGACGAAGGGCCGGACGTCGGCGGCGATTACGGTCCGTACGTGCAGAGCGAACGGAAAGCGATCTATCGGGAATACGCCGAAAAACTCGTTGCGCTCGGCGGTGCTTACTACTGCTTCTGCGACGCGGAACGTTTGGACGGTCTGCGCGACGAAAACGGCAATTTGCGCTACGATAAGCACTGTGCGCATTTATCTAAGGAAGAAGTTGCCGCGAAAATCGCGGCAGGCGAACCGTACGTCATTCGGCAAAACGTTCCGTCCGAAGGAACGGGGACGTATCACGACCTCGTTTACGGCGATATTTCGGTTGACTACAAAGAGATCGAGGACGGAATCCTCTTGAAATCGGACGGTATGCCGACATACAACTTCGCAAACGTGGTGGACGATCACTTAATGGGAATCACACACGTGATCCGCGGAACGGAATACCTTTCTTCCACCCCGAAATATAATTTAATGTACGACGCGTTCGGTTGGGAACGCCCCGTTTACATTCATCTTCCCCCTATCATGAAAGATGCGCAACACAAACTTTCCAAGCGGAACGGCGACGCAAGTTACGCGGACTTTGTGGAAAAAGGATACGTCAAGGAGTGCATCGTCAACTATATCGCGCTTCTCGGTTGGAATCCCAAGGACAACACCGAAAAAATGACGCTGGAAGAATTAAAAGAGCATTTCTCGCTGGAAGGGATCAATAAATCTCCCTCTATTTTCGACGAGGTAAAAATGCGCTGGCTTTCGGGAGAATACATGAAAGAACTGTCCGACGAGGAATTCGTCGAACGGGCGGGCGACTTTTTGAAGCAATCCAAGGTATACGGAAAATACGATCTGCTCAAAATCGCCGCGCTCTTGAAAACGCGTATCGAAATCTTCTCCGAAATCCCCGAAAAGATCAACTTCTTAGAGGAATTCGGCGAATACGACCTCGCGCTCTATACGCATAAAAAGATGAAAACCGATCTTTCCGTTGCCAAAACCGTTCTTCCGCGCGCACGCGCCGTGCTTGCCGATCTGAACGACTTTACGCACGACGGGATTCACGACGCGTTGATGAATTTGGTTACGGAACTCGGCATGAAGAACGGACAAGTCTTATGGTGCGTTCGGATCGCGGTTTCCGGGAAAGAGGTAACGCCGGGCGGCGTTATGGAATTATGCGATCTCTTGGGCAAAGAGCGCACGTTGGAGCGGTTGGATTATTCCATTCGCTACATCGCGGAACATGAAGAAGCTTAAACTGAGTTTTGCGCGAGAGGACGTCCTTTACCTCATCAAGTGGGGTGCGGCGATCTCGCTCATCGTCTTTTTGTTTCTGACCGTCATCAGTTCGCAGCATTGGTGGGCGACGATCGGTCCGGCCCTTTTGCTCGTCGGCTCGTTCTTGTTAAAGATAACCGTCGTTACGAACATAAAGCGGAAGATCGCGCTTTACTCGCTCGACTTCGTACTGCTTCTCTGCCTTACGCTTTTGAGCAGCGAAACGTATATTTCGACGCTCTATACGATTATCTTGATCGAATTCTATTTCAATAACAATTTGATCTCGGATATCGTAATGGGCTCGGTCAGTTTCGTTTCTTACGTCGTCTGTCTGTTCGTCAGCATATACATTTTACAACGGCAACCCTTTGAGTGGCAGCGGTTTCTCACCTCGTTTATTAACGAATTACTGACTTTTGTCGTCGTATTCTGCCTTGCGACTTTGCTTTCGACCGTTCTGAAAAAAAACGAACAGTTAAAAGAAGCCGGCAAACGGCTGGAAGAAACGGCGGTCTTAAAAGAGCGAAACCGCATCGCAAAGCAAATTCACGACACGACGGGACATTCCATCACCACCATTATCGTGCAGACGGAACTCGCGAAATTAAAGATCGAAAGCGATCCGTTCGTCGCAAAAAAGAGCGTGGAATCCGCTCATCAACAGGCAATCGCAGCGCTCGAAGAACTCAGAAAATCCGTTCGCGTTCTGTCGGGAGAAGAAGAAATGTTCGATCTCCCCTCTCATTTAAGGGGTGCGATCGACGCCACACAAGAGGGCACGAATATCGTCGTCCGAAGCGATATCGCGCCGTTGGATCTCGGCAAGGAACGCAATCTGTTTCTCTACTCCTCCTTAAAAGAAGGGCTTAACAACGGGATTCGGCACGGGAAAGCGACGGCGTTTTACTTTTCTCTGAAAGAAGAGTCGGACCGGATTCATTTCTTGCTTTCGGACAACGGAAACGGCGGAAACGGCTATCATAAGGGATTCGGGCTTTCTTCCATGGAGAAAAAAGCAAAAGAATTCGGCGGCACAATCGAATTTTCTGGAACGGACGACGAGGGTTTCGAGATTCGAATGACGCTCCCACACTATCATAAAGAGGAGAAACCGTTATGATCAAAGTCATGATCGCGGACGATCAAACCATTCTCGCAGAGGGAATTAAGAGCGTTTTGGAAACGTCCGATCAAATTCAGGTCACGGCAATCGCGGAAAACGGCGCGGACGCGCTTGAAAAAATCGCGGAAAACAAGCCGGACGTTATCTTGTTGGATATCCGTATGCCGAAAATGAACGGCGTCGTTACGACCAAGGAAATCAAGACGCGCTGGCCGGAAGTCAAGGTAATCATTCTCACGACTTTCGACGATTCGGACTATATCTTAAACGCGCTCAACTACGGCGCGAGCGGTTATCTTTTAAAAGATATCAATGCGGACAGTCTGATCGACGCGGTGGTGGACGCGATGAACGGGGATTTGATTCTCCCCTCTAAAATCGCAAAAAAAATCGCTTCTGCCGCACAAATGGTTTCTTCCGATCGGGAGATCAAGTTGAAAAAGAAATTCAACCTTTCCGACCGCGAGGTGGAAATCGCATTGATGGTTTACGACAATTTCAATAACCGTCAAATTTCGTCCGCACTGAAAATATCCGAAGGTACGACGCGCAACTACATTTCCGCAATCTACGTAAAGCTGAACGCCGAAAACCGCACGCAAGCGATCGCCATTATGGAAGAAACCTTCCGCTGACGTTATAATATAACCGTCGTTACTGCGTTAAAATCTTCCTAACGGAAAGGGCATAATCATGTCCGAACCCGATCACAACGCTCGCCGATCGCCGCTCCATAGGATTTTTCGTCCCAAATAAAAATATCGCCTGCTATCCTTTGCGACAACGCAAATAAGGCAGGCTTTTCTTTTAAAAAATATAAAACTTAAAGCGCACTCTCTTAATGAGCCGTAACGGATACCGTTGTCGAACGCTTTCGCGCCCATTCGACAAAATTCGACAAATTCTGTCAAATACCGCTTTTCAATTCCGTTATAATGGAAGTATGTTTCCCGAACGGTTAAAATTACTCAGAAAACAATACGCCTTAACGCAAAAAGAGTTGGGAGAAGTTCTCGGACTCACCGTTTCCACCGTATGCGATTGGGAACGCCGCCGCAGCGAACCGAACTTAAAGCAACTCGCGCTGCTCGTCGGTATTTTCGGCGTAACGGCGGATTTTCTGCTCGGTCTGCCCGAAGAGGCGTAGCAATACGTTCTCCCCTTACAGAAGCGTTTTTCGCGCTTTCGCTTAAAATAAAAACGCCGAAGTTTCTCGACGTCGTTAAACTAAAAAGCGATAATTCCCAAATGCTCCAATAAAATTTTCAATCCGATTAGAACCAAAACCACGCCGCCGAAAATTTCCGCGCCGTTCTTGAATTTCACGCCGATTCGATTTCCGATAAAAACGCCTAGCACGCAGAGTGCAAAGGTTATTCCGCCGATCACCGACGAGGCAACCCAAATATTCGCCTCCAAAAAGCCGAGCGTAATACCGACGGCAAGCGCGTCGATACTCGTGGCGATCGCCATGACGAAAAGCCCTTTCAGATCTAATTTTTCGGAGATTCCGTCTTGAACGGTTTCTTTTTTGAATCCGTCCAAAATCATTTTTATCCCTAAAAACGCAAGCAACGCAAAGGCGATCCAATGATCCCACTCCGTTATGTACTGCTCGAACTGCCGCCCCAAAAAGTAACCGAGCATCGGCATCAACGCCTGAAAGCCGCCGAAAAACAACGCGATGATCAACGATTGTCCCCAACGAAATTTTTTCATTTCCAAGCCACGGCACATCGACACGGCGAACGCATCCATGGACAAACTCACTCCAAGCAACAAAAGTTCCCAAAATTGCATAAAATCTCCTTTCGGCGACGTTTCCGCCTTTCCGAACCGAAACGCCCCGACGGGCTTTTTCTAATATAATAGAAAGTATAGAAAATCATACCATTTTACAACTAAAATGTAAAGCGATTTTATGCAGAAAAGCCGCCCCTCTCACCTTTTTCGCCGAGCATATCCGCGAAAGCGCTTGCCCGTACGGACGGCTTTTACGCAATGAAAAAACGCGCCCCTCGCCTTTCGCGAAGCACAGCGCGTTCTCTTATTTCCATTCAAAGGATTTTCGATTTTACGCCTTGCGAATCCGCTTTTCTTCGGGTTCGTTCAACGCCTTAATTACGACGTTTCCGCAAAGATATTCCGAATAAGAATAAGAGGTTTTCCCCTTAAAACTTTTATCGAACGGGCTGACCGTAAAGAGCGCGGGATAAACGCCCGTCAATCGACCGCTGAACCGCGTGAATTTATTTCTGCCTAAATTTACGGTTACATCCACGTCCTTTTCGTAAAAGGCTCGAATTTTCCGTTTTACCTCGTTGATATTTCCGTTTGCTTTAATCATACGGAAATATTACCCGTTTTGCACGGGCGATATACGCGAAAACGAAAAATTTTAGAACGAATCGTCGTTCTCTTCGTCCTCGGACTCTTCCTCTTCGTCGTCCTCTTCAAAATCAGACTCGTCGATCTCCGGAATGTCAAAATCGTCCGGCTCGGAATCTTGGTACTCGATATCGTCCTCTTCCTCTTCGTCGTCAAAGAGCGCGTCGCCCTCTTCTTCGGCAAGTTGAGAGAGCGAAAGCATTTCTTCGCTATCCTCGTTCACCTCGTCAACGTCGTCGTCCAAGTAGTTGCGCCACTCTTCGTCTTTATCGAGATCAATTTCGTCCTTTTTGAATTCAAGTTCCTTTCTGCACTGCTCGCACATTTCTTCGTTATCTTTGATATAATTCTGCTTGCAAATAGGACAAAGTTCCAACGCTACTTCTTCATCGTCGTCGTCCACCGCAAAAACCAATTGCGGTCCCATTTTCAACTCCGCTTTGCACACGTCGCAATACTCTTGACTTTTATGGATATAATTTAATTCACATCTCGGACATTTAATGTAATCGCCTGCCATATTGTTTCTCCGTCGGGCGGTGCTCGCCCCTAATTTCGTAACTGCATTACATTATATGGTAAGTTCCCGATTTTGTAAACTGTTTTTTACGCAATTTTTCCTTTTTTCAAAAATTTTTTCGGTAAGATTCGCGGAATACCGCTTTATCGACAATCCTCGCAAGCATTTCGCCGCCCGACCTTTTTTCCGCACACCCGTTACCCACCTTTTTCACCGCATACAGTCCGCCCTTTTCGGACATAAAAAAACGGAAACCGTTTCCGATTTCCGTTTTTACGTCTATTGACGAAATTAGTCTTCTAAGTCTTCGATGCGCTCTTTCGCTTCTTGCAAACGCCACATCAAATTGTCGTCGCGGTTGGCTTTCAACATGGTCTGTTGCGTTTCGGTCAACGCTTCCAAAGCAGCCTCTGCATCCGCTACCAACGTTTTGTGCGCGGCGAGCGTATCTGCCGTAATGTCTTTATACGGCGTTTCGGAAAGTTTCATAAAGACTTCCGTCGCTTCGAGAACCACCTCCGCATTGGTGAGAAGTTCGTAAGCGGAAGTACTTACTTTCTTCTGCAACGAAGCGTCTAACGCCGCGTACGCATTGCGAGCCGCAACGACGTCCTCATTGTAACGCTTGCCGTTTTCGTCCGTCAACCATTCGCCGTCGTCGTCGCGAGAGAACCGAACGCTCGAAGAAGAAATCTTATTCAAATAGATTTCAACCAACGCAACCTTGTCCTCGTCCGAACGCTGTCCGACAAGCGTACCTTTCACGTCTGCTGGCTCTGCGTCCGCTACGGGCGTCGCACTCAAATAATGAACGTAACTCTGTCCGAGATCCGTCGTGTTCACGTAGAAGATCTTATCCTCTACCGCTTCGGGCTTATACCAAGCGGTAGAAACCGTATCGTTGGAAAGAATTTCTTCCGCACCCTCTCCGTTCGTCGCAACGCGTGCGAGATAGGAAGAAGAAGTAACGTAATAAGCATAGCCGTCTTTCAAGAAGAGCAACGTGGAAACGTCCGCTTGCGCGACGATTTCATATTTGGTTGCGTTTTGAGAAAGCATATCGTATTTCGCGAGGAACGTCTTTTCGTTCAACGTAACGGAAGCATACGCTTCGTTCGGCGAAAGGACAATCGCGGCTGCCGTAGCGGCGGTTGCGTCCTCTAACTTGACCGCACCGTCAAGCGAACCCTTTGCAAGTTCGCTCGTCTTAATCGCATATGTCTTTACGTCCGAATCGGCGGCTCTGGTTACGGTATAAAACACGTATTCGCCGTTCACCGCGGTAACCGCATACGTGACGTCCGAAGTCGAACCCGCTTCGCCCGTCCATTTTTTACCGGAAGCGAGCAATACGGGAGCTTCCGCGCCTGCCGTATAAGCGTAAAGTTCGTTGTAAGTTTCGTTGGATTCGGTAATCTCGTTCTTAACCGTCTTGGTATAAAGGGCGGTCAACGTACTTGCTTGCGCGAAATCGGTGTAAGATACCGAAGCAACGTCTTGTACAGCCGTCGTTTCTTTCATCGTCGCCGTATCGTAGCACATAATGGAAGTAACGGTCGCACCGTCCTCGTTTTTATCGTGCGCGTTCGTGTAGACGAGATAAACCTTGCCGCCTACTTCCGCGAAGCGATAAACCGTCGAATTTCCGTTCACGCGCGTGAACAGCACGGTTTCAGAACCGTCCAACTTCGTCTTGTAAAATTCAAGATAACCCGTCGCGATCGCACCGGAAGTATCTTTCTCCGTAGACGGAGTCGCATAATAAACGTAGTCGCCGTAAATCGCGATGCCGGAGGTATAATCGCCTGCGGTCATCAACTTGGGAACGACGATCTCCGTCGTAGCGAGATCGTTCTTTTTCGCCACGACGAGGCTGCCCGTAACGGGCGTGCCGAAATCGTTTTTCTCGGTATAATCGGCAACACCGTTGATAAAGTAAACGTATTCGCCTTTCTCAACCAAAAAACCGCCGTTTGAGGTCACCTCTCCGCCGGCAACCATGGAAACTTTCCAAGAAGAAATTCCGTTGCAAGCAACCGCTCCCAACGCCATGACTGCGGCAAGGAGAATCAGACCGATTGTTCCGAATGTCTTTTTCATAGCCAAAAAAGCTCCTTCAATCATAAAAGTATTTTATCCGCAATATAATTTAGCAGGAGAACCGCAAAAGGATTCTCTCTATTATTATAAAGGAAACGCCGCTCGATTGCAATCGAACGGAGAGAAAATTTTCCGCAGGACGCATTTATGGATAAATTCGGGCTCTTCAAATTACTGTCTTCCGCCTTTAATCTCTTCGAAGAAAAGAAGAAGGAAGAACAGCCGCCCCTTTCCCCGTCACGGGAAAAGGGGAAACCGCAAAAGCCGTCCGTACGGGCAAGCGCGACCGCCGATATCGTGGCGCGCCAACGCGCACTCGAAGAACGCGTACGCAAAAACAAACCCTTTGAATAAAAAAGCAGGTGTGAAAACCTGCCTTTTCCGCTTGGTTAACGCTTCGAGAACTGCGGTGCTTTACGTGCTTTCTTCAAGCCGTACTTCTTTCTTTCCTTCATTCTGGAATCTCTGGTGAGATACCCCGCCTTTTTAACCGTGGGACGGAGTTCGGGCTCTGCCAAAATCAACGCGCGCGCAATGCCGTGGCGAATCGCACCCGCTTGACCGGTATATCCGCCGCCGCAAACGTTCACCATCACGTCGTACTTTCCTTCGGTTTCGGTTAAAACCAGAGGTTGACGGACGATCAGTTTCAACGTTTCCAATCCGAAATATTCGTCGATGGTCTTCTTATTGATCACGATCGTGCCTGCGCCGCCCGGAATCAGCCGGACTCTCGCAATCGCTTTCTTTCTTCTGCCGGTTCCCCAATACTGAACCTTCTTTTTCGTATTTTTTACTGCCATTTTTTCCGGCTCCTTTTATACTAATTTAAGAACTTCGGGCTTCTGCGCCTCGTGATTATGATCGGGGCCGCGGAACACTTTGAGCTTTTTGAGCGTCGCTCTTCCCAAACTGTTCTTGGGAAGCATTCCCTTAACCGCTTCGTACACGGCGACGTCCGCCTTGTCCTCCATCAACTTCTTGTAAGGAATCTCTTTCAAGCCGCCGATGTGTCCGGTGTGATATCTGTAAATTTTATTCTCTAACTTTTTGCCGGTCAAGACTACCTTATCGCAGTTTACAACGATAACAAAGTCACCTGTGTCGACGTTCGGTGTGAAAGTCGGTTTATTCTTTCCGCGAAGAATTGCCGCGACTTTGGAAGCGAGTCTTCCGAGAGGAATCCCTTCCGCGTCAACCACGTACCATTTTCTCTCGACCGTTTGCGCATTTGCCATGTAGGTCTTCATTCTTTCTATTACTCCTTAATGATTTCTGCCGACGGATTCGGTCAATCCGTTCAAACCGCAGGGGGCTAGTCCGCAGTTTTTATCCGCCCGTTAAACACACGTAACATTTTAGCAACTTTATCCGCTTTTTGTCAAGTTTTTTTCTTAATATTTTTAAAATCGTCGCAAATAGACGGAAAAAGCGCGCCCTCTACAAGATATTGTGTTCTCCGTAACACACCGAAACGAGGCAAAGCCCCTTTGCCGGCATGGTTTTCCCGGCGAACGAGCGATCTTTCCGCGCAAGAATCGCTTCACATTCGGACGGCGTAAGCATATCCATCGCAGCCGAAAGAAGCGTTCCCGTCAAAATGCGCACCATGTGATAGAGAAAACCGTTCCCCGTCACCGAAATCGTCAAATCGTTATCCCGTTCGGTAATGTCGATCGAGTAGATTGTGCGAACGGTGTTTTTCACGTCCGAACCGCTCGCGAGAAAGCAAGAAAAATCATGCTGTCCGACAAAAACCGAGGCGCATTTTTTCATGTTATTGATATCGAGTTCGCCGTAAACGCGCACGGCGAACCGCTCTTTCAGCGGAAGTTCCACCTCCGAACGGTAAAGAGAATAAGCGTACGTCTTTTTCTTCGCGCTCTTCACCGCGTGGAAATCCGAACCGACCATACGAGATTCTACCACGCGAATATCCGACGGCAAATAATAATTGAGTGCCGGCGCGATTTTTTCGGGCGGAATCCGACATTCGGTATCGAAATGCGCGACCTGCGCCAAGGCATGCACGCCTGCGTCCGTTCTGCCGCTCCCCGTCACGACGACGCGCTCTTTCGTCAGCAGAAAAATCGCTTGATTCAGTCGTTCTTGTATCGTGACGGCGTTTTTTTGCACCTGCCAACCGGCATATCGCGTGCCGTCATACTGTACCTTTAACATAATTCTCATAACAATACTACCCCCGTAATCAAGCCCGCTACCAAGAGAACCGCGATCAAATCTCTCCAACCGAACTTTAATTTTTTATATTTCGTGCGATTTTTACTCCCCGCATAACAGCGCGCGTCCATGGCATCTCCCAATTCATCCGCCCGACGGAACGCGCTGATCAAAAGCGGAATCAAAATAGGAATCATCGCTTTCGCACGTTTGAACAAATTACCGGACTCGAAGTCCGCCCCGCGAGCCTTTTGCGCCCGAATGATCCGATCGGTTTCGTCCATCAACGTGGGGATAAACCGCAGCGCGATAGACATGATCAAAGCAAATTCGTGAACGGGAAATTTTACCCATTTTAAGGGCGTCAGTAAACTCTCGATCCCGTCCGAAATGCCGACGGGCGTCGTCGTGAGCGTAAGCAAGGACGTGCCGAGTACGATCAACACGATACGGCACGTAACGAACGCCGCCGTCAAAAGTCCGCCGTCCGTAATTTTAATAAACCGCCATTCCCACAAGACCGTTCCTCTTTGATTAAAGAAAATCTGCAAAACGGCGGAGAAAATCACGAAGAACAAGACGCCCCGAATACTCCTTAACACGCGCCAAAAAGAAACGCGCGCCACCAACACGGAAACGAAAACGAATCCCGCCAGCAGCAAAAACGCCCAAAAATGATATTCGCCGACCAAAAACACCGCGACGATAAAGGCGATGGAAAGGAGAATCTTGACACGCGCGTCCAATTTATGAAGAAAGGAATTCCCCGGATAATACTGACCGAACGTTACGTCTTTCATTTCGATCCTCCGTAAAGCCCGACGACTTTTTCCGCAAAATCGGCGACGGTAAAATCCGTATCAATCGCAATCCCGGCGCGGCTTAAATCCTGTTTCAGCCACCCCGTTACGGGCAAATCCAACCCCAACCGCACCAAATCTTCCGCATTCTCCGAAAACAGTTCGCGCGGCGTAGCGACGCGGAACACCGAACCGTGATCGAACACGGCGACGCGAGAAGCGTGCTCCGCAACGTCGTCCATATCGTGCGATATGATGACGACGGTTTTCACGAATGAACGGTGCAACGCGTGCAGTAAGGCGAAAAATTCTTCCTTCCCTTGCGGATCAAGCCCGGCGACTGGCTCGTCCAAAACCAAAATTTCGGGTTTGGTGACGATAACGCCGGCGATCGCCACGCGACGCTTTTGCCCCCCGGAAAGTTCAAAAGGCGACTTTTCCCGATAAATCTCATAGGGAAGTCCGACGGTTTCCAATGCCTCTTTTACGGCGTTTTCGGTTTCTTTCGGCGATAATTTGTAAAAATTCTTCAACCCGAACGCAACGTCTTCCGCAACGGTTTCGGCAAACAATTGGTATTCGGGATATTGGAACACCATGCCGACTTTACTTCTCAACTCTTTGAAATTGCACTTTTTATCCGTCAGATCGTAATCGCCGACGGTCAGACTGCCGCAATTTTTTTCAACGCGAATCAAGCCGTTCAAATGTTGCACGAAGGTGGATTTTCCGCTCCCCGTATGTCCGACGATCGCGAAAAACTCGCCCTCTTCCACCGTCAGATCGACGTCCTTTAACGCCCGAACCGCGAATTTGGTTTTTGCGCTGTACGTATAATTCAGCCCTTTCGCAACAATTCGCATAATTCCTCCGACAGTTCTTCCTTAGACAGCGTTCCCCCCGAAACGGGAACGCCTTCTTTTTTCAATCTCCGTGCGATTTCGGCAGGAACGGGTAACCGCAACCCGTACGCCTCGGACAATTCCGCACAACCGAAAACCGCGCGCGGCGTGCCGCTCAGCACCTCTCTCCCCTCGGACAAAACGATTACGCGATCCGCCGCCGCAACCTCGTCCATATAATGCGTGATGAGAACGACGGACATGCCGTTCTCCCGATTCAGCCGTTCGACAACGCTCATCACCTCGCGCCGTCCGCCGGGATCTAACATGGCGGTGGATTCGTCCAACACGAGAACCTGCGGCTGTACGGCAAGCACGCCTGCGATCGCAATGCGCTGTTTTTGTCCGCCCGACATACGCGTCGGAGTGCTTTGGCGAAACGCTTCCATGCCGACCGCTTTGAGCGCGAACTCGATCCGCTTGCCGATCTCCTCGCGCGAAAGCCCGATATTCTCCGCGCCGAACGCAACGTCGTCTTCCACGATAGAAGCAACCAATTGATTATCCGGATTTTGAAACACCACGCCAACGCGCTTGCGAATCTCGAATAAATCGGATTTGCTCGTCGTTTTCATACCGTCCACAATCACTTCTCCCTTTGTGGGAAGAAGCAATCCGTTCATCAACTTGGCAAGCGTGGATTTGCCGCTTCCGTTGCGTCCGATGACGGCGACGAACTCGCCCTCCTTTACGGTTAAATTCAATTCTTTCAATACGTCTTCCCCGTTCGCGCGGTAGCGAAAGGAAAGATTCTCGATTTTAATTTCGCTCATTTTGATATCCTTTGTTCGTCTATTATACCAAAGTATCGAAAAACACGCAATCGAATAAGATAATTTGTGCAAAATTTTCGCGGAATCCTTGCTTTTTTCGCGTTAATTATATATAATGGGAGCGTTAGAAAAAATATTTTCGGAGGATAAATATCGATATGGGCAAAAAAATGACGATCGACGGCAACACCGCCGCCAGCCACGTCGCTTACGCTTTCTCGGAAGTCGCCGCGATTTACCCCATCACTCCCTCTTCCCCTATGGCGGAAGTTGCGGACGAATGGTCGGCAACCGGTAGAGAAAACATGTTCGGTCAAAAATTAAGACTCGCCGAAATGCAGTCGGAAGCAGGCGCAGCCGGAGCCGTTCACGGTTCGTTGACGGCAGGCGCGTTGACCACAACTTACACCGCAAGTCAGGGATTACTTTTGATGATCCCCAACATGTACAAAATTTCAGGCGAATTGCTGCCGACCGTGTTCCACGTGAGCGCGCGTGCGTTGGCAGCACATTCTCTGAACATCTTCGGCGACCATTCGGACGTTATGGCGTGCCGTCAGACGGGCTTTGCGATGCTTGCTTCGGGTTCTGTTCAAGAAGTAATGGATCTCGCGCTCGTCGCACACCTTTCCACCTTGAAATCCAGAGTGCCTTTCTTGCACTTCTTCGACGGATTCCGCACCAGCCACGAAGTTTCCAAGATCGACGTCATCGACTACGAGGAAATGAAACCCCTCGTCGACATGAAAGACATCGAAGATTTCCATGCTCGCGCGTTGAACCCCGAACACCCCGTTCAGCGCGGTACGGCGCAAAACGCGGACATCTACTTCCAGAACCGCGAAACCGCCAACCGTTATTACAACGCTACGCCTGAAATCGTTCAGACCATGATGGATAAAGTTTCCGCGCTTACCGGAAGATCCTATCACCTGTTCGATTACGTCGGCGCACCCGACGCGGAAAACGTCGCGGTCATCATGGGCAGCGGCGCGGACGCAATCGAGGAAACCATCAACAAGATGAACAAAGAGGGACACAAGGTCGGCGTGATCAAAGTCCGTTTGTATCGTCCGTTCGCAATCGACGCGTTCATTGCGGCGATCCCCAAGACCGCGAAGAAACTCGCCGTCTTAGACCGCACGAAAGAGCCCGGCTCTCTCGGCGAACCGCTGTATTTGGACGTTTGCTCCGCACTTCTCGAAAAGGGCATGACGGACATCAAAGTTTACGGCGGCAGATACGGCCTCGGATCGAAAGAATTCAATCCCTCTATGGTATACGCGGTTTACAAGAACCTCGAACAGAAAGAGCCGAAGAACCACTTCACCGTCGGAATCTACGACGATCTCACCAACACCTCGTTGGATTTCTCCGAGCAGTATAACGCCGCTCCCGAGGGAACGATCAGTTGTAAGTTCTACGGGCTCGGTTCGGACGGAACGGTCGGCGCGAACAAGAACTCCATTAAGATCATCGGCGATCACACCGATATGTACGCGCAGGGCTATTTCTTCTACGATTCCAAGAAGTCGGGCGGCATCACCGTTTCGCATTTGAGATTCGGTAAAACCCCCATTCAATCCTCCTATTTAATCGACGCGGCGGACTTTATCGCTTGCCACAACCCGTCTTACGTGACGCGTTACGATATGGTGACCGATCTCAAAGAGAACGGAAAATTCCTTTTGAACGCTCCTTGGACGACGGTGGAAGAATTAGATCGCAATCTGCCCGCTTCCGTTAAAAACGCATTGGCGAAAAAGCATGCGGAACTGTACGTAATCGACGCAATCGCAATCGCAGGCAAACTCGGCTTGGGCGGAAGAACCAACACCATTTTGCAATCGGCGTTCTTCTTGATCAACGACAGCGTAATGCCTTATGCGGACGCGCAAGAATACATGAAGAAGATGGCGTATAAATCTTTCGCGAAGAAAGGCGACGCAATCGTTCAGATGAACTACAATGCGATCGAATCGGCGGAAGCGAACCTCGTTAAAATCGAAATTCCCGCGGCATGGGCGACCACGACCGAAGGTGCAGAACCGCTTGCAGTCAAGGGAACGGATTATTTCAAATCCATCGTTCACCCCGTTTTGGTACTCGAAGGCGACAAACTCCCCTCTTCCGCATTCAACGCGGACGGCACCGTTCCCACCGGAACGACGCAGTACGAAAAGCGCGGCGTTGCGGTTAAGATCCCCAAGTGGATTCCCGAAAACTGCATTCAATGTAACCAATGCGCGTTCGTTTGTCCGCACGCTTGTATCCGTCCCGCCGTCAACGCGGTCGGCGCGGAAAAGCCCGAGGGCTACGTAACCAAGCCCATGACCGGACTTCCCGGATACGAATTCAAGATTCAGGTTTCTCCCCTCGATTGCATGGGCTGCGGCGTCTGCGCGAACATCTGCCCGGGCATGAAAGGTCAGAACGCGCTCGAAATGGTTCCGTTGGCTTCCATCTGCGAGCAAGAAGAAGTCAATTACGAATATTCCGAACAATTACCCGACGTCGATCTCTCCAAATTCAACAAGAATTCGGTCAAGGGCAGCCAGTTCAGCAAGCCGCTGTTTGAATTCTCCGGCGCATGCGCAGGCTGCGGCGAAACGCCTTACGTAAAGGTTGTAACGCAGTTGTTCGGCGATCGCATGATCGTCGCAAACGCGACGGGTTGCTCCTCTATTTACGGTGGTTCTGCTCCGACCTGCCCGTACACCACGAACAAAGAGGGACACGGTCCTGCTTGGGCGAACTCCCTGTTCGAGGATAACGCGGAATTCGGATACGGCATCAACCTCGCTTACGGTCAACGCCGCGCGAAAGTAGCGGAAAAGATCCAAAAACTCGCGGAAACCGCTCAGAGCGAAGAAATGAAAGCCGTTGCCAACGAATGGTTGGAAAACAGAAAGAACGCAGAGGGCTCGAAAGTCGCTTCCAAGAAATTGGTCGCGATGCTCGCGAAATGCGATAACTGCGGCTGCGATTTAGACGCGCTCGTCAGCGATATTCTGAAAGATAAGGACTGCCTCGTCAAGAAATCCATTTGGATCTTCGGCGGCGACGGTTGGGCTTACGATATCGGTTACGGCGGATTGGATCACGTACTCGCGCAAGGCGAAGACGTCAACGTACTCGTTTTGGATACCGAAGTTTACTCCAACACCGGCGGTCAGGCAAGTAAGTCTACCCCGACGGGATCGATCGCTAAGTTTGCTGCGGCAGGCAAGCGCATCAAGAAAAAGGATCTCGGCATGATGGCTATGAGTTACGGCTACGTTTACGTCGCGCAAGTCGCGATGGGGTCGGATAAGAACCAACTCATGAAGGCGCTCGTTGAAGCGGAAAGTTACGACGGACCGTCCCTCGTAATCGCATACGCGCCTTGTATCAACCACGGTATCAACATGACGAAATCGCAGGAAGAAGAAAAGCGCGCGGTCGAGTGCGGATATTGGCAGCTTTACCGCTACAATCCCGCTCTCATCGAAGAGGGCAAGAACCCGTTCAGCCTCGACTCCAAAGAGCCGTCCGGCGACTATCAAGCGTTCATTACCGGTGAAAACCGTTATGCCGCGTTGATGAAAGCGCAACCGGCGCTCGCTTCCGAACTCTTCCAAAAGACCGAAGCGGATTCCAAGGAACGCTATAACAACTATAAACACCTTGCAGGAAAAGAATAATTTTCCTTTCACGAAAAAATTTCAGGCTGCCGATCGGCAGCCTGATTTTTTTATCCGAGTCATCAAATCTCTCTTTTCAAATCGCTCGCACCGTTCGCCTTCCGTACCGTTCGGTCACCTTGAAAAAACCGACGAACGACTCAAACCCGTGTGTAACCGCCGCGCGCTTGGCGATTCCGAACGAAGAAAACGCCAGCCGTGCGGACAAGCCGCACCCGACGTACGCTTCTCGCGGCGTATTGACGACGGACACGGCGACGCCCATTCCTCTTAAAAGATCGACAAAGCGCATGGTTTCCGCTCGCGAGCGAAAGGATACGATCAAAAACTCCATTTTTTCCTCCTTTGCATAATTCGGCTTACTGCCATCATAGACTGTTGTTGAACCCCCTCGTAAAAGGGAGGGGTTCTATTTCTATTCTATGAAGAAAGGGGAAAAAGAGTTATGATTTACTTTGACAACGCAGCAACCAACGGGTTTCATCCGTCCGCCGTCACCGAAGCCGCCGTCACCACGATCAAACACCTTTCGGTCAATCCCGGAAGAAGCGGTCACCGCCTTTCGGTGGTCGGAGCGGAAATCGTATATAACGCGCGCAAAGAAATCGCCGCGTTTTTCGGGCTTTCACACCCCGAACGCGTCGTCTTTACCAAAAACTGCACGGAAGCGTTAAACACCGCGATCTTCGGCACGATCAAAGAGGGCGGACACGTCGTCACCACTTGTTACGAACACAATTCTGTTTTGCGTCCGCTTTTTTCGCTCGCAAAGGCAGGAAAAATTCGTCTGGATATCGTAACGCCGTCGGAAGGGCAACCGCTAACAGACAAGATCGCCGAAACGTTGCGCTCGGATACTTGCTTGGTCGCGGTCAACCACGTTTCCAACGTAACCGGACAAATTCAACCCGTACGTGAAATCGGTGCGTTATTAAAGGGTACGGATACGCTGTTTTTGGTAGACGCGGCGCAAAGCGCGGGGCACGTTCCGATCAATATGGAAGCGTTCGGAATTGATCTGCTCGCCTTTGCCGGACATAAGGGAACGTACGGAATCGCCGGAAGCGGCGGACTTTTGATCCGCGAGGGCGCGGACGTCCGTCCTCTTACCTTGGGCGGAACGGGAACGGAATCGCTGAGCCTCGATCAGCCGCGTTTTTATCCCGAACGGTTGGAAAGCGGAACGCTTAATCTCCCTGCCGTCGCCGCGCTTTCGGAGGGCGTGCATTACGTTGCAACGGGCTTACCGTCCTTTTCCGAACAACTGACGCAATATACAGCCCTTCTCGTGCGCGAACTTTCCGCGCTTTCCGCCGTCACGCTGTATTCTAAACCAAACCCTGTCGGAATCGTGGCGTTTAATCTTATGAATCTTCCCTCGAACGAGGGCGCGGAAATTCTGTCCGAACGCTTCGATATTGCCGTCCGCGGCGGACTGCATTGCGCGCCGCTCATGCACCGTATGCTCGGAACGGAGCGTACGGGCGCAATTCGCGCCAGCCTTTCTCCTCACAATACCGTGCGCGAAATCAAATTTTTTCTGAACGCGATCCGCCGCATGACGCTCTCTTGATTACCGAACGGTTTTCAACTTTTGAATAATCTGCCGAAGTTTCCGCCTCTTGGCGTCGTCTAACATAGGCGCAAGCAGATTGCCGAAACGGTCGAGATCGGCGTCGGACAGCGTGCCGCGCCTTCTTCCCTTCTCCGCTTCTTTATAAATCGCCTGCATCAATTCCGCCTCGTTCGCGCCGTTGTATTTTGCGGCAACTTCCCGAATCATACGGGATAAATCCTCGGGCGGACGGGTTTCTTCCCCTTGCTCGTTTTCGTTCTTGACAAAACTGTTAAAGTCCATAAATTCCTCCTTGACCGTCTATTACAGAATATGCGCGGCATATAATAAAAGGAACGATTTTTCATCAAAAAGGAGTGTTTATGGAATTTTTACAGTTTATTCTGAATTTTTTGACGGGCGGAAAGCAAGAAGAATTGAAAGAATTATTCTCTCTGCTCGAACAAAACGACTTTAATTTACAAGAAGTAATCAAGCATCTCGACTTTGAAAAACTCGCGCCCATTCTCAGCGCGTTTACGGAAGACAAGAAAAAAGACTCCTTTGATTTTTCAAAAGAGCCTACCTATCCGCTCGCGCCCATCGCGGCGGTTGCGGATCGCGATATTATTTATGCGCTTAACCGTTATCTTGCGGACACATGACCGCCAACGCGCGATTCAATTCCGCGTCTATTCCGAACGTGCCGGACGCCTGTATTCCGTTTTCCGCCGTCGTTCTGATTCCGACGCCGTGAATACTCGTATGCGATTTCGGCCAATAAATATAAGCCGTAGTCAGTTTTAACGCGTCGCCGTACGGGCGGTTGACGTAGGTCGTCTGCATGATTCCTTTTCCGTACGTGCGCGCAACGCCGTCCGTACGGGTGATAATCAATTCCTTTTCGGAAAGCGTGCCGTAATCAAGCATCGCTCCGATCAAGCACTCGGAAGCGGACGCCGTGTTTTCGTCGGCGAGAACCGCGATTCTTCCGGATACGTAACTTTCCTTTAACACGGGCTCGGATAAGAAATTTTGATGCGAGCCGTCTTTATATTCCGCCTGTGCGACGTTTAAGCGGCTCTCCCCGTCCGATCGAATGAGATAACGAGCGATTCCCGTCAGAATGGTCATAGAACCACCGCCGTTTCCCCTTAAATCTAAAATAAGCGACGTTCTACCGCGCTCTTTCATATGCTCCATAACGCCGACAAACTGCGGATACGCTTGTCCCATGAAAGACGCAAGGCGGACGTACGCCGTTTGCCCGTCTAACGCCGTCAACGGGTTTTCCGTTTCGGTCAAAACGGGATCTTCTCCCACCTCTTTTGACAAATACGCACAAGAAGATTCGCTGTCCCGATACCAAACTTCGCCCTCTATATAAGGCTCGCGCTGTAATTCGTACGAAATAGGCGATTCCTCTCCGGGATACAAAACGCGCAACGAAAAACAAGCCGTTCCGTCCTTTTCGTAGGGAACGAGTCCGAGTGCTTCCGCAAAGTCGGTATAAGAGCCGATCGGATAGGTTTTTCCTTGATAAATAAGAGAAACGATCGTACCGCCGGCGACGATCCCGGCGCGCTCTGCCGGAGAATTTCCGGCGACTTCCAAAATAACCGCGTCGTCCGAATTTGCCGAAAAATACAGTCCAACGCCGTACTTATTTCCCTCGTTGGAATCAACGACGTCCGTATATTCTTCTTTCGTATAATAAGCGGAATAGCGGTCCAACAACTGACGGACGACAGCATCCGTAAAATCTTCCACCGAATATTCCTTGATTTTTCCCGTCTGCTCGTCGTATACGACGTAGTTTTTCCCGACGATATCCAACACCCATTCCAAAGAGCGATAGGGATTGTTATAGGTTTTAGTCGCGTAACCGCATAAAAACGCCAACCCGAACAGACAAACGGCAAGCGCGACGACGACAACCCGATTCTTTTTCTTCATTTCCGCAATCCTATTTTAATATTTTATATAAAATGGTAATAAGACGAAAGGTCACCGCGTCCGAAAATTTACGAATATTCAAACCCGTAGACCGTTCGATTTTATCCAACCGATACATCAACGTATTGCGGTGCAAATAGAGTTTTCTCGATGTTTCGCTGACGTTAAGCGAATTTTCCAAAAACTCTTCCGCCGTTTGAATCATATCTTTATCGCCGAAAATCTCTTTCGCGTCGTTATCCAAAAGAATTTCCAAATACTCGTTCAACTTGAACTTGGGAATATCCTCTAGCATTTTAATGAGCAGATACTCTTTATACGAGCGAACTTCTCCCTCGCCTTCGGACGAACACATACGGATCGCCGTCATTGCCTGCTGAAAGGACGAAGAAATATCCGTCAAACTCTTGACCGTTCCACCCACGCCGATCTTAACCTTAATGCCCGTTTCTTCCAAAACCGATTGCAATAAAATATTCGCGTAATCCATGCTTGACTGAAATTCGGCGGTAGACGCGTCGTCTAAAAATTTCAAAAACGCGCACATTCCGTCCTCGATCGCGACGGGCGTATCCGCGGTATTGGCGCGGTAATTGGAGAGAAAATTGACAAGTTCGTCCCGTCTGTTTCCCTTTGCACCTAAAATCAATACAAAACAAGGCGTTTCGGGTACGGAAAACTTGCGTTGATACCGCTGAATTTGCGCGCGGTTACATTCCCCCGTCAGAATACATTTGAGATATTCGGGCTGAGAAAGTTGCAATTCGCGATGCGCCGCGCTTTCCACTAAATTCTGAATCAAAAACGCGTAATTGCTTTCTACCGTTCCGATCCCGTTAATCGCCCCGATCAAGCGGGCGTTTTTATATTTTAACCGAAAAAACGTGCGCTTTGCGGCTTCGTCCCGAAAAATTCCGTCAAATTCGGGATCGGACGGCAATACCGCTTTCATATTAGGAGCGGTCGCAGCGACAAATTTTCGGCTTTCGCCGAATACGACGATATCTATCCCCGTTTTTTGCTTAATCGCGTTTAATAATACGTTGAGTTCAGAATCCATCTTTTCACCCTTTTGCGTTCGTTATTTTCATTATAGCCCATTTCGGGGATTTTTTCAATCTCTTTTACCTTTTTTCCCTTATTACAGAGGAAAAAACAGTAAAATTTCGCCTAACAACACGGAAACGCCGTATAAAAAAGCCAAAAGACACAAATTGCGCTTCCACTTAGCCCGATTGCGGAACAAAACCGCAAGCCCGATTCCGGCATTGGCGCAAAGTCCTGCCATCATACCGGCAAAAGAAATACCGCCGAGCGCGAACACACGCGCTAAAATAACAGAGGACGAGCAATTCGGAATCAACCCGACCAAGCCGCAAACAAAAGGTTGTAACCATCTGCGCGTAGATAAAAATACTTCGATCTGCTCTTCTCCCATTCCGTAAATAATCAATCCGAACGCGATATTAACGATTAAAACGTACAAAAACACCTTACACGCATGCAGTAAAGGGTGCCATAAATAAGCGTGCCACTTAGACTCGCTCTCCTCTTCTCCGCAATCCCAACAATGTCCGTCCGATTCTTCTTTTAAGCGATCCGCCCGATAAACGGCGTTCACCAAAGAGCCGATTAAAATCGCGTAAAGAACTTTTACGCCGATCGTCAAAAGAATTTTATCCCAACCGACGCCCGAAGTGATCAAAACCGTCAATCCCTCGTCCGAAGTAGACAAAAAGACGGCGACCAATGTTCCCGTGCGAATCAAACCGCTATCGTACAGTTTCGCGCACATGACCGAAAAACTGCATTGCGGCACAACGCCGACGGCACTCCCCACGACGGGTGCAAAACGCCCCGAAAGGGCTCGCTTTAACTTCGCTCCCCAACCGACGCGTTCCAAAACCTCTAAAAATACGTATATGAAAAATAAAAACGGAAAAATTTTTAAACTGTCAAGCAATCCGTCCAACAAAACTTCTTCCATAATTTCCTCGTGTGACAATCTTACCGCGGACAACGAAAAAAGTCAAGCACAACAATTCTCTTTTCGTTATTTTACCGAAAAAAAACGTCTATTTTTGCCGCAAACGATTCTAAAAGAAAAAAAGATCGGAATAAGTGCTGTTCCATTAGGGATTTTTTGAAACATTAAAAATTTATAGGAAATTGCACTTTCAAGCGGCCAGAAAGAAATTAGAACTTGGATTTAATGTCCGAGTTCTTTTTTTTGCAAAATTTTACAAAGTTTTCAAATATTTGATAGTTGTAGCCGTTAAAACCTATTGACAAAAGACATAACAATCAGTATAATTAAAGTATAATAAATGTTATAGGTGGTACTTATGCGAAAACTTGTTAAACAAATCAGACAATATACAGGATTAAGCCAAACGGAAATGGCTAAAAAAATCGGTGTCCAATTTGCAACAATAAACCGTTGGGAAAACGGACATTCTCAACCTACTCGTCTTGCAGGAGAAGGTCTTTTTGCCTTGTGTGAAGATTTTAATGTTCCCGTTTACGATATGATTATAGAAAAAGTTAAGTGTGAAGTATCTTCTCTCAAAATTGAAGATGGGCGTCTTATTCTTTATCACGGCTCAAAAAGTGGTTTGGTTGGAGACATTGCCCCTATCAGCCGTGAAAAATGTGACTTTGGTAAAGGTTTTTATATGGGAACGACTCCCGAACAACCGCTTACTCTTATCTGCGACTTTGAAGAATCAAAATTTTACATTGTATCTATTGATACAAGCGAACTTACAACAGTTGAAATTCCTGCGGATATTGATTGGGCAATGATTGTTGCTTACCATCGTGGGAGAATGGAAAGAATTAAAGGTAGCAAGTTCTACAACAAATATAGCACTATGACAAGTGGTAAAGATTTGGCTATTGGTAGTATTGCAAACGATAGAATGTTCTTTGTTATTGATAACTTCTTTTTGGAGAATATAACGGATATAGCACTTGTAAACAGTTTGTCAGCATTACAACTCGGCAGACAATACGTTGCTCTTACCGAAAAGGCTTGTAAAGCAATTAAAGTAGAAAAAGAAATTGAACTTTCTTTCTTTGAAAAGAAAGTGTTACGAAAGGTAAGCGAAGGCAACCGTCAGAAAGGTATAGAACTTGCTAATGAAATCTGCAAGTCACACCGCCGTGAAGGAAAATTCTTCGACGAGATTTTAGACGACGCATTAAAAGGAGATAACTAATGGATGCTTTGGAACTAAAATTATGCGATATACAAGGTCGGTTATTCGAACTCTTTGCTAATACAGAATACGATGCCGAAAGTCTTGTAAAAGCGTTTATGAACGGCGAAATCGCAAAAAATCTTGATTCTGAATATAACCGTATGCAGTGGGCGGGCGAAGAATATCTTTTAGAAGAACTTATCGCCACTTGTAAAGATAAACTTACCACAAAGCGTGAAACTTTTTCAAAGGACGTTTTGTTTTGGACGGGTTACGTTTACCGCTATTGGCATTTTTATACGGAAGAAGAAAGCAATAAGATATATAAACAAGCACCGTTTGAAACAATGAACGTTAATTACCTTATGTTCCACACAATGGATGTAGAAATGGCGATTGACGACTTAAAAGAAATTTTCAAACAAAAGAAATAAGTTTATAAATATGACGGAATTTGTCATATTTGTTGTGCTAAAATTAAAGAAAAAACAAAGGAGAAATTTTATGAAGGCAAGTGAAACAAACATTTTGAAGTTTATAGGTGGATTGGATAAAGTATTTATTATTCCACCCTTTCAACGTAATTATGAATGGTCGTTCGAACAATGCGACGAATTATTTGAAGATATAATTAACTCCTATAAGTCTAAAAAAACGCACTACCTTGGCAATATAGTTTACTATGTGCTAATTATCCTTGGGGATTTTTATTTTCCCCAAGGTAATTTTGCTTTTATTCTTGCGGTATATCCACCGCGCCTATCAGTTTATAAACTATCCTTATGTCATGCACACGTTTACCGTCTATCCTCTCAGGCTTACCGACGTATATCTTATCTATAAAACTGTTTAAGATTTCAGGCGTTAATTCGGTTATATCCGTACATCTTTTTACTATACTTACAAACTTTGTAACGCCCTTTTCCGTTTCTTCCGATTCCGCCAAGTTGTTCCTTAACAATATTTGTTTTTGTTTCAATTCCGCTTGTTCGGCTTCGTAGTTTTTCGCAAGAAGATCGAATCGTTCCGCAGGTATTACGCCTCGCACCTTTTCCTCATAGAGTGTTACGATAATTTTCTCTATTTCAGAAAGCCTGCACTCTATCTTTTTAAGTTCGTTTTTTGCCGACGCTTGCAGTTTTACGCTTTCGCGAGCAGAACATTTCATATAATCTTCCACAAACTCTTTTTCATATTGTTTGACATATGCACAAACCTTACGAATATCATCCAACACGATTTTTTCGATTGTGCTTACCTTTATAGCGTGTTCGGTGCAAAGATTTTTCTTCTTTTTACGATACGTCGAACAAATAAAAGCGTCTTTGCTTCTGTCGTCCTTTCGACGGCGTATCGTCATCTTGCCTTTACAATCCGCACAATATAATAAACCGGAAAACGGATTGATTTCATTAAATTTCGTATACGCCCGTTTCGTTCCTCGCATTTTTTGCACCGTTTCAAAAGTTTCTTTATCAATAATCGCTTCTTGCGTTCCTTCGAATATCGCCCAATCTTCCTTGCTTTGTATAAACTGTTTTTTGTTCTTAAACGATTTCCGTTTCGTTTTAAAGTTTACCGTACTTCCCGTATATTCATAATTCGATAAGATATTATCCAAAGTCTTTACGAATATAAGGTATCAGGCAAACTATCCGAAGAACGCTATATTAAAATGAGCGATAACTATGAAGCCGAACAAAAGGAATTAACAGAAAAAGTTAAAACCTTAAAGGCTGAAATAGAAAAAGCCCAAACCAAGTATGACAACATACAAAAGTTTATGGCTATCGTGAAAAAGTATAGTGATTTTGAAGAACTAACGCCTGAAATCTTACGAGCCTTTGTGGATAAGATTATTATCCACGAGAAAACGAAGGTTGACGGACATTATGTCCACACAATTGAAATAATCTACAACTTTGTCGGAGCGATTGATTTAACCGACTTCGACGATAATTTACAAGAAGTAGTATGAAGACAAGAGAAAAGGCGTGACTTTCACGCCACGCCTGACTCTTAAAAGAACGGCACCTACCGCAAAAAATTCCCTAATGGAATAGCGGTTAATCATATTCTAACCTTTATTCTAACTTTTTTCATTTATAATCACAATATAATATTGCGATTGTTACGTTTAACGTCCGAACTATTTCAAATAAATAACTTCTTTTCCGTGTTCGACCGCATAACGGACGGTATAATACGTTCCGCCTCCGACGTGTTTCAAATACGCGACGACACGCTCGCTGCGATCTACCATATAACGGTTACGCTCTTGCATACAACCTTCTTCGTACCGCTCGTGCAGAACAACCGTTTCGTCCGCTCGATCGCACAGTTCCCGATATTTTTCCTTTTGCGCGGCAGGATACCATTCCTCTTGATCGCCGCACGGAATACACGCCACGATTTTGACGGGATAATCTCTTTTTATTTTTAATAATTCTTCAAAACAAACCAGATCGAATCCCAACGCCATTCCCACGTAATAGCATAAATATCCCTCTTTCACGCAACCGAGCAAACAATCTTTCAATTCTTCGCGAGAAAAATCGGACGGTAAAATCCGATGCCCCGTAATACAAACGCTTTTTTCGGTCATAACGGTTGTTTTCTCTCCTTTCCTCTTCCGCGCGGATAAAGCACGGGCGTTCTTTTTACTTTATCGACGACCGCGATCATACGGGACGCCCCCTCTAAATCGTACCGCCGAATCTCTTTTAACGAACCACCTAAAACGGAAATCGCATGAGACGCTTCTTCAATCTCGCTTTCATCCGCCCCCTTGTAAGCGATAAAATTACCGCCCGGTTCAACGAACGGAAGGGTGTATTCGCATAACGTATTCATGCGCGCGACCGCACGCGCCGTGCAAGAACAAAATTTTTCCCGATATTGCGGAAGTTTCGCTAATTCTTCCGCTCGCCCGTTGATAACGGCTGCGTTTTTCAAATCGAGTTCTTTTATCACCGTCTCTAAAAAGGAACACTTTTTTCCCGTTGCTTCCAACATAGTGATAAAAATATCCTCTCTCATCACGGCAAGCGGAATCGCGGGGAATCCTCCGCCCGATCCGATGTCGATAACTTTTCCGCTTTTTAAACAATTCATTCCCAAAACGCTGTCCAAAAAGTGCTTGACGAAAATTTCCCGTTCGTCCGTAATCGCGGTCAGATTAAAACGACTGTTGTAAAAAAGCAATAATTCTGTATATTTTCGGAATGTTTTTTCTTGTTTTTCGCTCAAAGCGACGTTATATTCGGTAAATAATTCTTTCATACGGTTATTATAACACAGTTTTCGGTTTTTTCACAATTGATTTATCCACATTCTCTCGAATTATGTGAAATTGTCGATATCTCCGAAAAAACATAAATTTTAAAATTACTTTTTCTTGCTCTTTTTAACGCAACGATTTTTTTATTCACAAAAGCAAATTTTTCTCCCCCTGTTTTTCACAAGTTGCAAACATAGAATTCAACAATCGTTTTCTCTTATTTTTCCAAACGATTTTATAGAAATTCACAATTTCCACAATCCCTAATAATATTACTTTTAAATCCTATCTTTTAAAAAAATAAGAAAATGAATCTTAACTACCGCAAAAATGAAGATTTATCGTTTGCATTTTCCCTTTAAATATATTATAATATTATAATAACGATAAAAGCGCTCTGCGCGACGGAGAAAACATGAAAGTTATTTGTGAAGGATTGGATCTATCGGATGCGGTACTGAAAGTCAGCAAGGCTCTCGGAACAAAAAAGACAAACCAGATTTTGGAAGGAATTAAAATGACCGCTAAGGGCGACGATCTCGTTTTGACTGCAACGGATACCGAACTTTCCATTGAAAAGACGATTAAAGCAAACGTTTTGATGGAGGGTGAAACAGTCGTTCCGGGAAAATACTTTATGGACTTCGTGAAAAAGTTGGAGCACGAACAGATCGAACTTTCGGTTTTGGACGAGGGACAATTAAAAATCAAATATGCGGACGCTGAAAGCGAAATGCAGGTTTATAATGCGGAAGAATTTCCCAAACTCAATAAAGAGATCAAAGAAAATTACTTTTCTCTTTTACAAAAAGAGTTTAAGGACTTAATCGCAAAGACGTCTTTCTCTTGTTCGCAGGACGATTCCAGACCGATTTTGAAAGGGTGCTTGTTCGAAGTGGAAAACGGCGTCGTTACGTCCGTTGCGTTGGACGGTTTCCGTATGGCGGTCTGCAAGAAAAAGGCGGATAACGTTTCGGGTGATTTTAAGGCGATTATTCCGTCGCGTACTCTTAACGAGATTACCAGATTGTTGGAGGAAGAGGACGAACTTCTTACCGTCGTATTACAGAAGAACAATTTGATGGTAGAGGTCGGAACGACGGTGCTTGTATCCCGTTTATACGAGGGTGAATTTATCAATTACAAGCAAATCCTTCCGAGTTCTTTTTTGACGGAATTTACGATTAACACGGCGCAACTTTTAAACAGCGTGGAAAGAGCCGCCGTTTTGAGTCGTTCGGATCGTCTTTCTCTCGTTAAAATGGACGTAAAAGAACGCTATCTGAACGTCACGGCAAAGTCCGAAATCGGAAACGTAAACGAAAACATTCCCATTCTGTTAGACGGAAAAGATCTTTCCATCGCGTTCAACGCAAAGTATTTGTTGGATTACTTAAAAATCGCGACGGACGAGCAGATTAAGGTGTTTTTAAACTCCCCCATCGCGCCTTGCGTATTCAAGTCCGAAACCAACGAAGACGATTTATATCTCGTGCTTCCGGTCAGAATCAACGCATAATTGCGATAATTGCGCGATTTTAATTGACAAAAGGTCAAAAATCGCTATAATATAGAAAGCAAAACCACAAATTTTAAGTGAGGAAAAGAATATGAAAAGAACCTATCAACCCAAAAAAAGACAGAGAAGCAAAGTACACGGTTTCAGAAAAAGAATGATGACCAAGAGCGGCAGAAACGTGCTGAAAAGAAGAAGAAATAAGGGCCGTCACAACCTGTCTGCATAACACGTGGAATACAGACTGAAAAAGGCGAAGGATTTCGATCGCGTTTTTAAATCGGGAAAACGCGCTTTCGCCAATCGTTTGACGGTGATTTATTATCCTGCAAAGCAGATTAAAGTCGGTTTTGCCGTCGGAAAAAAGCACGGGAAAGCCGTCGTCAGAAATCGCGTCAAACGGTTATTGAGAGAAGCATTCAGAACGGTGCTTCCGGAATTGGACGGAAATTGGTATTGCGTGGTGATACCGAAAGTTTCCGAATCTTACACGTACGCCGGGTTCGTTAAGGATCTGCGGTACGCGTTGAAAAAGAGCGGGCTGTTAAAATGAGAAAAATTTGCCTGAAAATGATTCGCTTTTATCAAAAGTATATTTCAAAGGGAATCGTAAGTCAGTGCCGTTATACGCCGACCTGCTCACAGTATGCCTATGAGGCGATTTTAAAATGGGGCGTGGTGATCGGTATTTTATTGGGCTGTTGGAGAATTTTACGGTGTAACCCGTTTGCTAAGGGCGGGTTTGATAAAGTTCCGGACAAGCCATCGGTCAAAAAATGGGTTTTGTAACGTTACCTCGCTCTCTCTATAAGGAATTTTTATGAATTTATCGCTTATTTCGGCGATGGCGGAGAGAGGCGCAGATATGCTTCTCCCCGTTGCCGAACAATCTTTGGATTGGTTGACGACGATTGTAACCGCGATTGTGACGTCCGTCGGATCAATTATGCTGGGTGTCGTTTTATTTACCCTTGTGTTGAAACTGATTACCCTTCCGTTGGATTATTTTTCGCGCGCTTCGATGCGGAAAAGCTCCTTAAAAATGGAGCAAATGCGCCCGGAATTGGAAAAACTCCAAAAGCAATACGCAAACGATAAGAATTTATATAATCAAAAAATGATGGCTCTCTATAAAAAAGAGGGCTATTCTCCGTTCGGCGCTTGCTTGCCGACGATTATTACGCTCGTATTTTTCTTTATCGTATTATCGTCTTTCAATAATTATTCCAATTATCAAAATATCCAATACGCGTTGAATATGACGGCGGCGTATAACCAAGCAATGGTACAAGCCGGCGTGGATGAAGCGGACAGATATCTTTCGTATGATGAAAAAACGGGCGGAATCGTCATCGACGATCAAAAAATTTACGACGCTTACCAAGCGATTGAAAGTGAAAGCGCGGTAAAAGAAATCGTTGCGGAAAACGGAACGGTTCTTTACGTGGAAATGAATATTCCCGTTCCGTCCGACGGAACGGCGAATCGAAGAAAAGCAACCTATCAAACGGCGAAAAACGGAGAAAAGGGCTTTCTCGTTTTGATCAGACATTACGAGATCAACGAAGACGGTACGATCTCTTTCCGCACGTTGGAAGAAGCGATTGACGAAGAAGCGTTATCGAGCGGTTCTGCGGTAGGCGGACGGTATGAAACCTTGACCGTAACGACAGGCGAAAAGACGGAGAATTTCCAAGCTTATTACACGGGCGTTTCGGAAGCAAGCGAAACGACAATGGCAGTTGCGGCGGAGGATTTTGTTAAAAGTCTCAGAAGAGCCGCGTCCGCCGAAAAGTATTACGAAGAAAGAGAATCCTTTTTGTGGATCAAAAACGTATGGGAAGCGGACTCCCCCTTTGCTCACCCCGTTACGAGTTATGAAACGATTACGGGTAAGTTGAGCGGATCGGATAAAATAAGAGAAGATCAATATGCGGAAATTACGTACAATCTTTCCGCGGAAAAAGAACAACCGAACGGATATTTTATTATCATCGTTTTGGTTGCAGGGCTTTCGTTCCTTTCGCAATGGGTAATGTCCCGCGGACAAAAGGCACAATTAGAGTTGCAGAGCGTTGACGGAACGGGCGCAATGCAGAATAAGATGATGATGTGGATGATGCCGATTATGATGGCGATATTCGCTTTTATGTATACGGCAGCGTTCTCCACTTACATTATATGCAGTCAAGTATTTTCGATGCTGACGACGCTCGCGATCAATAAGATCGTAGATATTCGCTTTTATAAAGAGCAAGAAAGAAAAGAAGCGGAAGCGATGAAAGGTAATCGGGGAATCAGAAAGAAAGAAGAAGCACCCCGAAAAAGGAGATAAAATGGAATTTACAGGCAAAACGGTAGAAGAGGCGATCGCGCTCGGACTTTCCGAAACGGGGCTCACAGAAGAGAATGCGCAGATCACGGTGTTGGAAGAAGGCGGCAAGGGTTTTTTGATTAAGTCGAAAGCAAAGGTCGAAATCGTAAAGAAACTGTCCAACGGAGAAAGAGCGGTTAAGTTTTTGGAAGAATTGTTAGACCGCATGAACATTTTGGCAAACGTTTCGCTCGTTTCTGAAGGCGAAAAGATCGAAATCAACATCGTTGCGGAAACGTCCGCTTCGGTCATCGGTTATCGCGGAGAAGTTTTGGACGCGTTGCAAAGTTTGGCAGGCGCGGTTGCGAACATCGGAAACAAAAATTACGTGCGCGTAGTGGTCGATTGTGAAAATTATCGCGGTAAGCGCGAGGAAACGCTCGTCAATTTGGCGGCAAAACTTGCGGATAAAGCCGTTCGTCAGGGAAGAAATATTTCCCTCGAACCGATGGGACCGTACGAACGTCGTATTATTCATTCCGCGTTGGCTGCAAGCGAAGTCGTTACGACGACTTCTGAGGGAAAAGAGCCAAACCGTTACGTGGTGATCGTTCCCAACGAAAAGAAAGAACAACGCCCCAGAACCGGCGGTTATAACAGAGAACGCGGCAATTATAACAACAATCATAACCGCGGACGCGGCGGCTATAACCGTGACAGAAGAAACGACGGTGTTCGTAACAACTATAACAGAGATCGCGGAAATCGCACGTCCGGCTTTACTTCGGTTGCAGATGCAGAGAAGAGAAAGAAGCCGTCCGGATTCGGAATGTATCTCGGTAACAGTTTGAAAAACGACAACAATTAAAAAGATAAATAAAAGAGGCAGGATTCTGATATGCACCCCAAAAGTTAGACACTTTGGAGGTGCATATTTTTATGGGTAAA
>CAYXWN010000021.1:0-31926 GCA_964468815.1 uncultured Clostridia bacterium
TATTTTTTTGTCTAAACTTTGGGGTTCACTTCATTTAACGCAGTCGGTTTTAACGAATTTACCGTTTGATTTATTTTTTATTTATCCCCAAGGGTATTTGCATTGTGATAAAATTTTATTGTCATTGTTATTCATTTCAATGTCCTCCGATTTTTGTATTTTTTATTGCAACTGCCAGGTCGTAACTATATTATACAAAATCGAAGTATTTTTTCAATACCACATCGGCAAAAGCCTATTTTTGAACCACCGGACTATCCGGTGGTTTTCTCTATACAAAAAAACGGCTTCCTTTTATTTAGTTAATGGAAAGAAGCCGTCTGTCTTTCCCCTTACAGTTTCGTTACGCTTAAATTCGAAATTTCCAAATTCAATCTTCTCGCGGAAAAGACGATATTAAGTCCTTCCGAACTGTCTATTCCGTCGAAATAGAAATTAGTATTCCCGTTAAACGCAAGACGATTTCCGTTATGGAAGAAATAAATATTGCCGTTCTCCAATCTTATCGTAATCTTACCGCTCATATACGCCATATTTTGATTGGTAGCATATTCCGTCTGAGGGGTATCATAAGAACCTCTGTACGCGATTACTTTTTCCTCCGACGGTTCGATTCTGAACGTAACGCCGCCGATTGTGATTGCAATAAATCTCTTCTGTGTATGACCTACTTCATACGTTAAATCAAAGTTTACTTCAAAGTTCCCTTTATAAGCCGTTCCCAACGTTACCGTTGCATCATAATCCGTGGTAGTAGCCGCAGTATCCTGACTGAGCGTAAATTTGATTTTATCGTTTTCGAGAGAAATGCTGTTTCCGCTATATTCCGGACACGTCACCGCAGACTCTCTCAATTTCGCACTGTCGTAAACGTCTTTTTCGATTCTGTCTACGCCCGTTCCGTTATACATAACCAAATTAGACAACTCGAACTGCACGCGGCTTGCATAGACACCGATAACCTGAGCACCGGTCACGTTGCTTACCGTACAATCGTCTTCCCCTTCCGCCATCAATAATTCACCGTCTACCAAAATCGAAAGTTTTCCGTCAAGCAATTTGATTTCAACGTCGATTTCCGGATGCCGACTCAACGCACCATCATAGCAAGTCGCGATCGCCGTCGTTCCGCTCAACACTTGAAACTGATCGCTATACGGATTATACCGAACGGAATAATTACCGATTCTAACGTCTGCATAACGTTCTCCCGTATGAGTAGGCGATAAATAGTTAAAATGATAACTCATTACGAATTCTTCGTATTTTTTATCCAACACGGCGGAAGTTTCGTTCGCCCCCGTTCCTACCGATAAAACAACTTTTATTTGCGCGTTGTCAAGCGTAACCGCATTCGATTCTCCTTCGACGACCACTAAACGAGAAGTAAGCGTTTGCTTCGTAAGATCTTGCTGAGCAAGGCTCTTGGAAACCTTTTTACAATCGGAGCACGCCTTCTCATAAGCCGTTTCGCCCTTTCCCCAAACGAAAGCATGCTCGGCTTTTTCAAGTTTTTCCGGACAACGAGAGCACTTTTTCCAGTGATGCGTATCATCGGAAGTCCAATCGCCGAGATCGTGCGACAACGCGGAAATCGGATCGGTCTTTTCATAACCGCATGCGCAAGCAAACGTTTCTTCGCCCGCTTCGGTGCACGTCGCTTCCGTCTTGGATTTTGAAACGAAATTATGATTTACCTTTTCCGTCGTCTTTCCGCACTTACATTCCGTCCAATGTTGATTCTCGTCATGTTGAACGGAATGAGCCTCTAACACAACCAAAAATTTGGTGTTTGCACTTACGCTCTCCGGCAACGTTTCCAAAAGTTCGCCCCAAGCAGTGCCGTCTTCCATCGTCGTTTCCTGCTTATATCCCAACAAATGCGAATCGTCAAGATATGCGGAAAGATCGGGAGCAGTAAGACTTGCACCGTTCTCTACCGAACAAGTTTCGCCGATTTAATGATTTTCGCCATCGACAAACGTAACCTCCCACGGTCCTTCGGTTTTGTTACAACCGAAAAAGCCGATCGACATAATAGCGCATATTACGCCGACCATTAATACCTTCAAAATTTTTCTCATAAACTTTCCTCCTGATTGAGATACTTTTATTTTATCATATCTTTTTATATTGTAAATAGAAAAAAGCCAACAGAATATGTAAATTTTCCACATTCTATTCCTTTTGCCCCACAAAATTCAGTTTCAAGAGTTTCTTAAACGCCGCACCCTGCCTTTTTTGAAAAAAATTTTCGTTAAAAGTCCCCCAAAAGTCTGAAAAAACAAAGGTGCGATTTCTCCCAACCACCAAGCATTTATGAAATAAAATCTGAAAACCACTCCGAAAGAACTAAAAAACAACCTTGATTTTCAGTAAAATAAATGACACAACATTATATTCCCACTAAATCTTTCTATTACAATCAAAGCCACCGATTTAAAAACCGATGGCCTTGACCTTTTTACACAACTTGTGTCTAAACAACTTTTCTTATCTTCACTTTTTGTAATTTTTTACAAGCATTTTGCAATTTTTCAACATTCGCGATCCTGTCAAAAAACAATTACGTCTCTTTTTTCTCTTAAACTTTATTCCTTTTGCTCGGATTCGTTCGATAACGCATTGCAAAGATTAAGGATTTTCTGACCGTATTTTTTCTTTCTTCTCTTCAACATATGGCGATAAACAAAATATGCCGGTGCGGCAACGACCGCCCCGATAATGCAGACAATCACCCCGAAAAGAAAAATCGCCCATTCCAAAATCATCGTTAAGCCCAATCCGAAAATCAAAACGCCTATAATGCCCAACGTAAGCGCGACGATTACGGGCGGATTTTGCACCTTGCGATTGAGTGCTCGCAGTTGCTCTAAATCGTTTTTTTCACGCGGTTGATACTCTCTTTTGATACTCTCGATTTCCCTGCGTTCCTCTTCTGTCGGTGCAGAATAAGTATAATGAAATTGATTATTCTGTTCGTCCATTTATGTTCTCCTTTTTCATTTGTTTCAATCTGTTTTTTGCGCAAACGATCATATAAATTCCGAGCGCTACGGTAAGGACGCATACGGCAGTTCCCGTCAATGCGTTGGCAAAGCCGACGTCCGCTCCCCCCGAAAACTCTTTGAACATCGCCGTTTGCAATGCAAGAATGGAAACCATTGCATCCGCGAGATTGACGCTTCTCACCGCTTTGACCGTAAAATCGTCCTCTTTTCTCGCCTTTACAAGATTGACGACGGACATGATGATTTTATAAAAAGCATAAGTTGCGGAAACGTAGATCATCAACCCGGCATACTCGAACGAATTTTCTCCGTTCACCATTTGCAAAATCGCAAAGGATAAACAAATCGGCAGAAAAACCAAACCGACTCCGCAACCGCCGTAAATTTTTGTTTCTCTTCGCCGTTCCTCTTCTAGGGCATCGTCCTTTTTCCGTCGTTTCGCCCGATGAAACAGCAACACGCCGCCGAGCATAACCGCCAACATTAAATAATAGGCGGCAAGCGCACCGTACCAGACCGAACGCGCCATAACGGCAACCACGCCGTTCACACAGACGTACGCAAGACTGAGGACGAACGACACGATTGCAAAGACGATCGTGCGAAACCCGTATTGCTCCATCAACCGATCGGTAAACCGAAATTTCCGAAGAAACGCGGTAAAATTACGTTTCCACGACGGTGCAAAGAGAACGAGCGTATAAACCGTATAGCCGAGCGAAATCGCCGCGATTCCGAAACAGCAATACACTAAAATACCAAGCGAACCGCCCGTTATCGTCAACACGATCGAACAAACGCAAAAGAACGTCGTAATTAAATAAATCGGGAACAGTCCCCACCCGTGCGGACGCTTGAACCATTCCGCCAATCGTTTCCACGTACTCATGCTTCCGCTTCCAACGTCACGGTAAATCGAGAACCCTTTCCGAGTTCGCTTTCCACGGAAATCGTTCCGCCGACTTTTTCAATCACTTTTTTGACGAGAGAAAGCCCCAATCCGTTGCCTTCCCCTGCGTGAGAAGTATCTCCTTGATAAAACTTCTCAAATATATGTTTTCCCGTTTCCGCCGTCATTCCGCACCCCGTATCCCAAACACAAACGGTCGCCTTTCCGTTTTTCCGTTTGAGCGAAACGCCGACCGTTCCTCCGTTTTCGGTAAATTTGATCGCGTTGGTCAATAAATTATTCCAAACGGTTTCGAGATATCCGGGGACGGAAACGATCGTCACGTTCTCCTCCAAGTCACATTCCAAACGCAAATTTTTTTCTTCGATGATATCCTCGTATGCAATAATTCTCTCCGCAAGCGTTTCCGTCAGATTGACAGATTCCGATTCGGAAATCAAGCCCTTATTTTCCAATTTGCTCAACTTCAAAATACTCGTGACCAAATCGGAAAGCCGCTTGGACGCGTTTGCGAGCGTTTTTGCGTATTCGCGCCGTTGCGCCTCGTCGATATTCTGCTTTTGCAAAGAAGTCGCATAGTTTTGAATGATCGCCAACGGCGTTTTCAATTCGTGCGATACGTTCGTGATAAAATCGGTGTGCAAAACCTCCGTCCCTGCAAGCGCTTCTGCCAGCCGATTGACGTTCTCCATAATATAATCGTATTCGTCATACTTTCCGTACGAATGGACGATCTCCAAGCGAACGGAAAAATCCCCTGCCGCGATTCGGTCCGTCGCTTCTAAAATTTTCTTTACGGGACGATCTACCATGATCTTTCTCCTAAGAAGATCGATCAACGTACCGACCGCTGCAAGTAAAACGATCACGCCGAGCATTACCCAAGCGATGGTTGCGGAATTTTCCGTACGATCTGCAATGGCGGCGTAAGCCACGACCGCGACGGTAACGACCGCCGCCACGGAGATAAAAAAGAACACCGCGCCCAACGCGGACGCATACGCGATTTTCCGTTTTCTCATTTCAAAACCGCCTTATACCCCAAGCAATGCACGGTGACGATTTCAAACCCCGTACAACAACTCGTTTTATCGCGCAACTTTGCCATATAAACGTCCACCGTACGCGACATTGCGGAAGAATCCCCGTTCCAAAGAGAGTCCATCAACTGCGTTCTCGTAAACGTCCGCTTGGGAAAAGACAGCAATTTAAACAGCAAATCAAATTCTCTGACGGTAAGGGGCAATTCCTCGCCGTCCGCGTAAGCGGTATGCTCTTCTCGATTCATTTTCAGATTTCCGACGACAAGTTCCTTGCTCCGTTCGATATTGGCGCGGCGCAACAACGCGCTTACGCGCAACATCAAAAGATCGCAATCGAAGGGTTTGACGACGTAATCGTCTATCCCGATCCGATAGCCGAGTTGCTTGGACGGTTTATCGTCTAATGCCGTCATGAACAAAATAGGAATCTGCTCGTCAAATTCCCGCACCCTTTTCGCGAGCGTAAAGCCGTCCGTTTCGGGCATCATTACGTCGCTGACGATCAAGTCGAACCGCTCGCTCTCGAACTGCTCTAACGCCGCTGCGCCGTCAAAGCACGCAGTCACCTCGTACCCGTTGGCAATCAAATAAGATTTTACGATATCGTTTAACGCCTTGTCGTCCTCGACAAGCAATACTTTGATCATGGCGATTTCTCCTTTTACAATAATCATTATATCACAATAATTATAATAATGACCTGTTTTTTTATCATTAAAAATTTGTTAAAAAATTGTTAAACGGCTATTTTTACCGTTTTTTCTCTCCGATACGACTTCCCCGGTCAAAAACAGTTGCCTTTTTTCTCGCTATCCCTTATAATACTGTCAATAAAAAAAATTTTCATAGCAAAAAAATGGCAACTCTCCTGTTAATTATTATTTATATCGCATATATCGGTTTAGGGATTCCCGATTCTCTATTCGGCACGGCATGGCCTGCCGTTTACGAAGAATTACATTTACCGCTCTTCGCGGCAAATGCGGTTACGCTGTTGATTTCGGGCGGAACGATTCTTTCCAGCCTATTGAGCGCACGGTTAATCAACCGATTCGGTACAGGAATCGTAACCGCGGCAAGCACGACTCTGACGGCAATTGCGTTGCTCGGTTTTTCTCTTTCCGGGAATTTATTCTTTCTTTGCCTTTGCGCCGTTCCTTTGGGGTTGGGCGCAGGCGCGATCGACGCCGCGCAAAATAATTACGTCGCCTTGCATTATAACGCAAGACACATGAGTTTTTTGCACTGTTTTTACGGCGTAGGCGTGGCGATCAGTCCGTATTTAATGTCGCTCGGTATTCAAAGCGGAAATTGGCGTTCGGGTTATTTTTGGGCATTCTGTTTGCAAGCCGCGATCTCGATTATCGCGATTCTCACCGTGCCCCTTTGGAAAAAAGCGCACCCCGAACCGCCGAAAACGCAAGATACCATAAAAACCGAATCGCCCTCTTTGTGGCAACTCGCGAAATTACCGGCGATCCGCGCTACTTGGTTGATGTTTATCGCGTCTTGCTCGATCGAAGCGACCTGTACGCAATGGGGTAGTACGTTTTTCGTCCAAACCAAAAATCTCTCCGCAGACGCGGCTGCGAAAATCGTCATTCTTTATTTCGTCGGTCTCACGCTCGGACGGTTTGTTTCCGGACTTCTTGCGAAAAGACTCACGAGTTGGAAACTCATTCAGATCGGTTGCGGCATTTTGCTGTTTGCGATCGTCCTGTTGACATTACCCGTTTCTCATATCGTTATTCCGTGCATCGGGCTTTTCCTTACGGGATTCGGAATCGGTCCGATCTACCCGAATCTGACCTACTTAACCCCGATCAATTTTAATAAAGAACAATCGCAAGCCGTAATCGGCAGTCAACTTGCGTTCACCTACGTCGGCGTAATGCTCTCTCCCGTTCTCTTCGGGTTTTTGGCACAGTTAATTTCGACGACACTGTTTCCCTATTACCTCGGCTTGTTATTCGTTTTGTTCACCTTCGCCATGCTGCGATTGATTTCCATTCTGAAAAAACAGAATAAATACGAAATCCAAATTCTCGATAAAAATTGATTTTCTTTTTACAAAAAACGCGAAGCGTGTTTTTCCGACCGCCTCGCGTTTTTCTTGTTTTATTCGGATTTTACCGTTGATTTCAAGTCTTCTTCGTCCGTCGCCTCGCAATCGCGATAGGGTACGATTGTCGCCGCTTTTTCTTCCGTCAGCACTCTTTCGCGCTCTTTTTTCGCTCGATGCGGAGCAATCACGCACGCGGCGCACACCGCACCCGTCGTATTGAGAAACATATCTTTAATCGTATCTCTGAGCGCGAGATGACCGACTAACGGAACGTCCTCTTCAGTTACGAACGTTCCCGTCGTCGTTTCCATAAATTGTTGGGAATTCGTTCCGAGCAAATCGTCGCTCGCGTATTCGATCAACTCCCACACCGAACCGAGCGCAACCGCCAGACAGACGGCGAATAACGCCAGAAAAAATCCGTTCGGCGCGCCGCCCTTTTCCGCCTGCTTGCGATTCATGATATCCGCCAAAAGGTATCCGACGTAACAAAGCACCACCCCGGAAAACGCGTGCATAATCGAATTCCAAAACGGAATAATCGCAAAGGCATTCAGCATATCTCCCACGATCGTACCGCAAAACGCATAGATCGCAAAGACGATTTCAAAGCCGTCAGACAAAATAAATCTTCCGCCCGTAATATGATTGAGAATGTACGGAACGCATAAAAAGAGAATCGCCTCCGCGCAAATCATCAATCGGAATAAAACAGAGCCGAGATCTTCCCCGACTTTTGCCGTCTGCACGACCGAAACCAACGTCGCGATAAAAAATCCGACGGACACGCACATTAAAATACTTTCCGTAACCCAACAAGCAATCCGCGCAGGCGCTACGTTAAGCGCAGTCTTTTTCCTTTCCATTCCGATCTCCTTTCTTTTTGAACTGCCGTTCGATTTTTTCCCACACTCTCCCCCAATGAAATTTCGTAGCAAGAAAATAGAACGCGACCGCAACCGCGACGCCGCCGAAAACGTCCACGACGTAATGTTGCTTCGTAAAGGCGGTGGAACAATAAATCAAGATCGCCGTCACCAACGAATAGACGCGAAACCAAAGCGGAATCTCCTTTCTTCTCATAACGCCCAGATAAGAGAGCGTACTGAGCATACAGTGAAAACTCGGAAATAAATTATAGGCGAGCGTTCCGCCGTCTAAGCCGTACACGAGTTGCAACAACTTTCCGAAAAAGTCGTCCCCAGCAAGCGCGACGAGATTTTCCGCTTCGCGATCCATGTAAGAGGGCGCGAAAATGAAAATCAACATTCCGAATAAACACGCTGAAACGTAAGCAGCAACGAAATTGTAAAAATGCCGCTTTTCGCATTTCGAAACCGCCATCGGAGCCATCGCCCAAAAAACATAAGACCAAACGTACGGTAAAATAAAGATCGGAACTAACGGAATAAAATCGTCAATCGCCGTCTTAGGCGAAAAGGCGGGAATCCCGATCGCTCCTGCAATTACGTTCGCCAAGAGATACATGGAATGTTGAAAGATCAAAAGCCCGATTCCCCAAAAAACACCGTATAACTTTACTCGATTGTTTTTCTTTTCTTCCGTAGATACAAGCGTCCGTTCGGTCAACGCCGATTCTTTTTCTTCCATCGCTATTCCTCCAATAACCCGACTTTAATCAATTCAAGTTGGTTATGAAACCGCCGCGTGATCTCCTCTTGATCGTCAAAATTGCCAAACAAAAAGGAAATCGCGGAACGGAATACCAAAACAGACAACTCGATCGCATCCGCTACGCGATCTGGCGACAGATCGGGCTTAGCACATTCGGAAATCTTTTCCCGAATAAACTCTTTCAGCCGAGCGACCTCGTGCACAAAAGTTTCGTAGGACGAAACCTCGCACAAACGGAAACTCTTTCCGTAATTCCGAAGAATCATCTTATTTTTCTCGTCGCATTGCTCGTAATAAATTTTCAGTTTTTCAAAAAGCGCCTCTTCTGCGTCAAAGACGTTGTAACGGTACTTCTCTAAAAGCGAGACCGCCCCCTTTTTAATATACGAAACGTAATCGGCGAGCACGCATTTGATCGCGTCGGTAATTCCGTCGAAATACTGATAAAAACTACCGCGCGCAATCCCTGCGTTGTGCGCTACGCGCCGAATGGAAAATTCCTCGATTGGCACAAGCCCTAATTCCTTTCCGATCGCTTCCTTTATCCGTGCACGTTTTTCGGGCGATAAACGGTCAAACAGTTCTGTCGGCATATTTTTCTCCTTAAAAAAATAACATACTGTCATTTTTGCTTTTATTATAAATAACATATTGTCATTTGTCAAACAATTGAAGAAAGTTTTTTCAAAAAAATAAGAAAAAAACAAAAGGAAAAGTCATAATCTCTTTCCCTCAGGCAAATAAAAGGAGAAATTCAACGCAGAAAAAAACGCGCAAAACCGCGCGTTTTTACAGTAATTATGTCTGACATAAAAATATAAAATAAATCAATAATTTACTAACAATTTTCAGTTTTTTCACCAATAATGCGAATTCCACCCTCCCCGACAACGGACGCACCTGTCGAAAAGCAAAAAATCAAGTCGAGCGCCTCTTTGCTTTTCTTAATCGGCATCATGACAAAATCGTGAAACATCTCTTCAAAAACCAAAAGTTCTACCATAGTCCCCTCTGCGGATCTGCAACGCTCGAAAAAATCATGACAATCCGGATAAAAGAGTTCATCCGTCCCGACCGAAACAAACACTCTGCCAAGGCGAGATAAATCACCGAAAATCGGAGATACAAGCGGATCTTTTTCATCAAGCTCCCCCGCATAACGCTTTCCAGCATACAAAAGACCGGCAACCGACAAAGTAGGATCTTTCTGCTCGTAAATAAACGCATGCGGATTAGACATCGAAATATCCAACCACGGGGAAATCAAAACAAGCGTTTTCGGCAAAGGATTATAATCGGATTTTACCAACGTTTGCATAAATGCCAAAGCCAAGCCTCCGCCGGCAGAATCCCCCATAATAACAAAATCATCCTCCGAAAAACGTTCACGCAACAAATCAAACGTGCGCCGCACAACGACGTGCGTTTGAACCGCATTATGCTCGGGCGCAAGCGGATAATCGACGTAAGTCACGCGAAATCCGTAATCCAACGCTAATTTTTCAACGATTCGGCGATGAAAGACCAATCCTTCCGAAACGTATGAACCGCCATGCAAAAAGAAAACGTGCTTTCCGCAAAAATTTTCGTCCCAAACCGTAACGGACGCAAAGCTGTCTACCGACACAGACTCCGTTTTTAGACGTTTTGAAAATTTATGCGGTTCAAATACGCCGTTATTACGTTTGGGATCAAGCAATTCTTTCATCACAATCCCTTTCGCATTGAACATACGGGCTATTTTTCTCAAACGGGAGATCGAAATCATCTAAAACCTCTCTTTTTATTCTTTCCTATCGCAAGCACAACACTTTGCCCACACTCTTTTGCAAAGCAGCACCGTAAAGCCTTACAAGTCCATTGCAAAAAATGTTTTTTCCTTGCAAGCCGACTATTCTTCCAAAACCTTCTTTTTTGCACGCCAATCAGGCAAAACATCGTCTAAAACCGCATAAAATCGGCGAGAGTGGTTAGGTTCACACAAATGAGCAAACTCGTGATAAACAACGTACTCCACCCCGTCGATCGGTACCTCAATCAAGCGACGGTTAAAAATTACTTTTTTCTTCCGAAACAAACAACTTCCCCAACGAGACTTCATCGTACGGAACGCAATTTGAGGATAGAAAATACCCTTTCCCTGAAACGCAAGGAAAGCGTTTTTGCAAAGCAAACGAATAGTATCTTGAAAAAAACGTTCTCGCCATTTCAAGTAAATGCGTTCGCAAGCCGCTTTATCCGCCCCTTCGGGAACAACTAAACAAAGCGCATCTCCGCAAATTTCCGAATTTTTACCCGTTCCGAAACAAAGCAAAAGCCGATAAGACTTTCCGAATAACCAAACCGTTTCTCCAAAGCCCGTTTGCACGCATTCGGGAGAAAGCAAACGGACGCGGTTTAACGCTTCACAAATCCACCCCCCTTTTTTGCGCAAAACCGATTCAACGCTTTGAACAGAAAGCCCGACAGGCGCGGAAACGGTTACGATTCCGCCCCGACGAATCCGAATATTGACGTTCTTTATACGCTTCTCCATCAATTCATAAACAATGCTCTCGCCATTTAAAACGATTTCTCTTTTCATAAATAACGCCTTAACCACGTAAGATCCAACTTCCATTCGGGAACCTGATTGCGTCGACGATGATCTTCATTCGCCTTCCCAAGCGCGGCTCGCAATTCGGCATAACCGACGCCGTTCACTTTCATAAACCAATCTTCCGCTTCTCGGCCGCGCCCCGTCAGTTGTGCCCTGCCGATATGAACAGCCTCGTGACAGCAATGACATAATGCAACGACGTCCGCCAATTTTTGCACGCAACGCTCCTCGTCATACTCCCAACGTTCGTGCGCCTCCAACCGTTTGACCACACGACCGCAGATCATACAACGTCCGTTTGCACGCGCGTAGGCATCTTTCCGCACGAAATCCCACTGTGTCGGAGAAAGAATGCTCCTGAGATTAGAGTACCAACAACTATCCGGCACTAATTCAAAATTTAATCGATAATTACGCTCTTTTTCACTCATATTATGTCTGAAATAATTTAGTTAAAAATCGACTTGATTTTTCTGACGATTTTTCATTTTCAAAAACATCTCTATTTCTTCTTCCGTACGAATTGTTGCAAACCGACTCAAAAATCCCAAATCGGGAACAGACGCCTCTTTTAAGCATTCCTCACTCTCCCCGATCCGCTCCAAAAACGCCGCAAACGGGAGAATTTCAAAAGAATTTTCGTCATTCCCGACAGACGGTTTATACGATAAATTATGCGGTAATGCAACGAACAAATCGCAATGCGCAACACCGTTTGCAATTCTACCGCCACAATCAATTATACGCTTTGCCAAATAAAGACTTTCTTTATAATGACAATCGGTATAGTCTGAATCAAGGCAAACCGCCTTTCCGCTCAGTTCCCCCGAAACCTTTCTTGTATGATATTTCGCAAGAAACAAACGGTAGATTTTTTTATTCGCGCCGCGCAAATCGTTATACCGCTCGGGTACTAAAACACCGCGCTCCACCAACCGCCCCGAACGAGTCAAAAAAATACGGCGCTCCAAAACCTCTCCCCAAGCAGACGGATAAGCGGCGAAAAAATCAGACGGAGCGACTTGACACAACTCCACCCATTTCCGACAAATAAAAAGCCCGGTTTTAGCGTCCGTCAGAGCATCGTGATAAGCCTCCGCGGAACAACCGTATTCCTCTGCAATTTTAGAGAGCGAACGACCGCTTTCGTCCGCATGAAGGATCATATCAACGATTTTTAAGTCTACGTAACGGTAATCCCAAGCACCCAACGAATAACGAGCACACTCGTCCAACAAATATTGCGCATCGCCGTCAATCGTGTGTCCGACCGCAACGGCATTATCGAAAAGCGAGCGAATCTTTTTTGCATAAAAGGAGAATTTTTTCTGTGCCTCGTATTCGTAACGGGAATGAGTAAGAACCTTTTTTAAGGCATACCAATCCCACTCGCCCGAATACAGCGCAGGATTGATTAACAGATTCGCCTCTTCCAAGACACTTAACCGATCGTCCGTTAAAACGTAACCGAACTCACACACCTTGCCGCCACCCGTGCAACTTCCACATTCCAAATCAAAAAACAAATAATTCATTACTCTTTCAGTATTTCCCTCGCCAAAGCATCGCCACAAAACCAAACGCGGCAGTTTCCTACCGCATTTTTCTCAAATTCACAAATCTTACGCGCCGTTTACAACTCTTTTCTTCTCAAAATATCGCCTGCCGCCAACGGAACGCCCGTCCAAACCCAAAGACGCTCTTGCACGAGTTTTGCATCTTCCACAAGCACACCCGTTTCGTTCTCCACCCGATCGACCAAAATGTTCGAATTAAACGATTCGGACGGCGACAAAACCTCTAATACGTCGCCCTTGCGGAAGCGATTGCGCATTTCCACCAAAGCGCAACCTCGCTCCCGATCGTAATCCAGCACGACGGCGACAAAACGATGTGACCCAACGCTCTGCGAATCGGTATAATTTACCGTTTTATCGTTTTTACCAAGCATATAAGCAGTCGTAAAATCCCGATGTGCGGTCTTTCTCAACTCCTCTTGAAACACTCCGTTTTCGGAATACTTTTCCCCGATCGCTTCGTACAAATCAATCGCGCGGCGATACGCGTTAACGACGGTCGCCAAATAATACTCACTCTTCATACGACCTTCTATTTTCAAGGAAGAAACGCCCGAGCGGCGAAAACAATCCAGATAATCGAGCATGTTTAAGTCTTTGGAATTCAAAAGATACGTCCCTCGCGCATCCTCTTCCATCGTCAGATAGCTTCCGTCCGACTGACATTCCCGAATTTCATACTTCCAACGGCAAGCCTGCACACACTCTCCGCGATTTCCGTCCCGTCCGTTCAAATAATTCGACAGCAGACAACGACCGCTGTAAGAAATGCACATCGCGCCGTGAATAAACGCTTCGATTTCCAGTTCCGGATTATCGCGACTGATTTCCCCGATTTCCGCAAACGAAAGTTCGCGCGCCAAAACAACGCGTTTTACACCCGTTTTCGCCCAAAATCCGGCGGAAAGGCGGTTGGTCGTGTTTGCTTGCGTAGACAAATGAACCGGCAAGTGCGGCGCACATCGTAAAGCCAAAGCAACCATGCCGGGATCGGACACGATCGCGCCGTCCGCACCGATCGATTCCAAAAATACAAAATACCGCTCCGCAGTGGCAAGATCGGCGTTACGCGCAAAGATATTCACGGTAACGTACAGTTTTTTTCCGCGCGCGTGCGTATACGCAACCGCTTCTTTCAGTTCTTCTTCCGAAAAATTCCCTGCAAGCGCACGCAAACTAAATTGCTTGCCGCCCACATACACGGCGTCCGCGCCGAAATAAAGCGCGGTTTTCAGTTTTGCAAAATCCCCTGCCGGTGCTAACAGTTCAAACTTCATTTCTTCCTCGCAATCAAAACGCCGTCTTCGATCTCTCGTACGGCGGTTTCCATTTGCCCGTCTTCCGTAAGCGTTCGAATAAAACGAGTCATGCTGTTCCATATCGTTTTATGCCGATGAGGAACTTCGCGTTCCCCCGTAATATATCCTAAAAAGCGAACGTTATCGGCAAATAAAATTCCGCCGCTCGAAAGCAATTCTTTTAAAATAGGCAAATATTCGTAATAATGCCCCTTAGGACCGTCCAAAAAAATAAAATCATACTCCGCCGTCAGCATGGGGAGAATCACGGACGCGTCTCCGCAATGGATCAACGCGCGCGAAGAAACGCCGAACGAGCAAAGATTGCGCCTTGCTTCCTCACAATAATCCTCTCGCAATTCAATCCCCGTCAAACGGGCATTCACCGCCGACAGCAACATTCCGACCGCAGAACAGCCGACAGCCGTCCCGATCTCCAAAATTCGCTTCGGTTGCACGGCAAAAACCGTTTCCCTTAAAAGAGCAAACGTCTTGGGGCGCGCGACGGGAATCCCCCGTTCCAACGCGTCAGCACGCAACCGAATCAACCGATCTTCGTCGCTCATACTTCCATAATAACCGGCAAAATCATCGGGTTTTTCTTAGTCTTTTTGAAAATATAATTTTTCAGACTTCTGCGAATAGCGTATTTGATTTCGCTCTTATCCCCGTCCGCCTTGACGTCCAAATGCGACAGCGCGGTCGCGACGTTGCTTTTCGCTTCTGCCCACGTCGTTTCATCCATAACGATCCCCTTATTGACGAGATCGGTGGAAACAAGATGTCCGCTTTCGTCAATACACGCAACGACGATAATAATTCCATCCTCGGACAAATGGATCCTATCCCGTAATACGACGGATTCCCCGTCGTCAATCCCCAAGCCATCCACAAGCCTCGTTCCCGACGGGAAACGCTCGCCTCGCTTAATACTTTTCGACGTGACCAAAGCGGTATCACCGACATCCGCAATGAGAATATTCCCCGGCTTCATGCCAAGCGATTCCGCAAGGTTTGCGTGTTTTTTCAAATGACGGTATTCGCCGTGAACGGGAATGAAAAATTTCGGATTGGTCAACGTATGAATGATCTTCAACTCGTCGCGACAAGCGTGCCCCGACACGTGAATCGGTTCTAACGATTCGTAAACAACTTCCGCACCCAAGCGGTATAAATTATTGATAACGCCGTAAATCATCTTTTCGTTCCCCGGAATAGGCGACGCACTGATAACGACGGTATCGTTATTACCGATTTTGATTTTATTAAACTCACCCGACGCCATGCGCGTCAACGCACTCATCGGTTCGCCTTGCGATCCCGTCGAAATAATGACGAGTTCGCTATCCTTTAAGTTTTTAATCTTATCAATCTCCACGACGAGATTCTGCGGAATCTTCAATTCCCCGATCTTAGACGCCGCATCCGCGACGTTGATCATGCTTCTGCCCGAGAACACAACCTTTCTCTTATACTTCACCGCCATATCCAAAATCTGCTGCAAGCGGTGAACGTTCGAAGCAAACGTCGCGATAATCAAACGTCTGCCGATATTATCCGAGAAAATATGATCGAACGTTTCCCCCAACACGCGCTCGCTCATCGTACAGCCGGCGCGCTCGATATTAGTCGATTCCGCCAACAACAACAATACGCCGTCGCCACCGATTTCCGCAATGCGCGCAAGGTCGGTGTGTTCGCCGTTAATCGGCGTAAAATCAATTTTATAGTCGCCGGTATGAAACACGACGCCTACCGGCGTTTTTATCGCAAGCGCAACCGCCCCCGCAATCGAATGGTTGACGTTGATAAATTCTACCGTAAAGCAACCCAATTTCACCACACTGCCCGGCTTGATACAATTTAAATTGACGTTATTCAGATTATGTTCTTTCAACTTGTTTTCCACCAACGTCAAGGTAAGTTTCGTGCCGAATACGGGCAAATCAATCTCCTTCAAAAGATAGGGAAGCCCCCCGATATGGTCCTCGTGACCGTGCGTAAGCACCACGCCGCGCACCCGACTTTTATTTTCCACCAAATAACTGATGTCCGGGATAACGAGATCAATCCCCGGCATATCATCCGACGGAAAAGACGTCCCCGCGTCGATGATGATAATATCTTTTCCGTATTCCAGCGCGGTCATATTCTTGCCGATTTCCCCCACACCGCCCAAAAAACGGACTTTTAATTGTTTATCGTTCTTCAAGAGAATAACTCCTTCTTAGCATTTTCTATTTATTATAGCGTTTTTTTACGGAAAAGTAAAGAACTGGAAAAAAGAAATTACCGTTTTTACAAATAACCGCGTTCATTTGCTTGAAAAATAATATGAAATCATATATAATGTTGATTAAATATTTTTTTGGAGGAATTTTTATGCGTGTCTATAATTTTTCAGCAGGGCCGTCCATGCTTCCCTTGGAAGCCTTAAAAACAGCCCAATCCTCCCTGCTTAATTACGAAAATTCGGGGATGAGCGTAACGGAAATGAGTCATCGATCCAAATCTTTTATGGCAATCAACGAGGAAGCGCAAGCACTTTTGCGTGAATTATTATCCATTCCGAATGAATATTTCGTATTATTCGTTCAAGGTGGCGCTTCTCAACAATTTTCCGCCGTTCCCCTCAATCTCTTAAAGAACGGAAAAGCAGATTATATCATAACGGGTAATTTTGCAAACAAAGCCTATCAAGAGGGAGTAAAATACGGCGATATGGCAATCGCCGCATCCTCGAAAGACCGCAATTTTACCTATATTCCGAATACGAACGAGCAATCGTTCCGCAAGGGAATCGATTACGTTCATTTTACGCACAACAATACCATTTTCGGAACGCGTTTTACGGAACTTCCGAAAACGGATGCGCCTCTCGTATCCGACATGAGTTCCAGCATTTTAAGCCAGACGATCGACGTTTCCGCATACGGGCTAATTTATGCCGGCGCGCAAAAAAACATCGCACCGGCAGGCGTTACCATCGTAATCGTTCGGAAAGACCTAGTAGGAAATCAATCTCCGCTCTGTCCCACCATGCTCAGTTACGAAACGCAAGCAAAAGAAAACAGCCTTTACAACACGCCGCCATGTTTTTCCATCTATATGGCAATGCTCGTTTTCCGTTGGTTGAAAGCACTCGGCGGCGTGCCTGCGATTCAAGCAATCAACGAGCAGAAAGCAAAACTTTTATACGATTTTATCGATCAATCGGCGTTCTACCAAAATCCCGTTCAACCCAAGGACCGATCGGTAATGAACGTACCTTTTACAACGCCGTCGCAAGAGTTAGACGCGCTGTTTGTAAAGGAAGCGGAAAAAGAAGGGTTGGTTTCCCTAAAAGGACACCGTTTGGTGGGCGGCATGAGAGCGTCTATCTACAACGCCATGCCCGTGGAAGGAGTAAAAGCACTCGTCGACTTTATGAAACGGTTTGAAACCACACACAAAGGAGAGTCGTTATGAAAGAAATTTTAACGTTAAACAACATCAGCGCGGCAATCGGAGAAGTCTTTGACGAAAACTACACAATCTCTTCCACCGCTCAAACTCCGAACGGAATTTTAGTACGCAGTTTCAACATGAACGAGTATCCCCTTCCGAACAGCGTACTTGCAGTAGCGAGAGCAGGCGCGGGAACGAACAATATCCCCGTCGAACGCTACGCAAAAGAAGGAATCGTCGTATTCAACACGCCGGGTGCGAACGCAAACGCCGTCAAAGAACTCGTGCTTGCCTCGTTATTTCTCGGATCGCGGAAAATTATCCCCGCGATTCAATGGGTAGAAACGCTAAAAGGAACGGACGATCTGCAAAAACGCGTGGAAAAAGGAAAATCACAATTCGCAGGGAACGAACTTTACGGGAAAAAGCTCGGCGTAATCGGACTCGGCGCGATCGGCGTACAAGTCGCAAACGCAGCCGTTTCTCTCGGCATGGAAGTTTACGGTTACGATCCCTTTTTATCGGTCGCAAACGCGCTCCTTCTTTCCCGTCACGTTTCGGCGACAAAAAATCTCGACCGCCTATACGAGCAATGCGATTATCTCACGCTACACGTTCCGCTTACAGACCAAACACGCAATCTGTTAGGAAAAAGCGCGTTTGAAAAAATGAAACCCGGCGTTGTGATCGTCAACCTCGCGCGCGGCGAATTGGTCGATTGTGACGCGCTTTCGGAAAATCTTTCTTCGGGAAAAATCGGACGTTATATCACGGATTTCCCGTCCGAAGCATTGATCGGAACAGAAAACGCCGTCTGTATTCCCCACCTTGGCGCATCTACGGCGGAAGCGGAAGACAACTGCGCGGTTATGGCAGCAAAGCAATTGCGCGATTATTTGGAAAACGGCAATATCGCAAACAGCGTCAATTATCCCGCTTGCCAACTGCCGCGCGCCGGAAAAGCGAGAATCACCATTCATCACCGAAACCTCAACGGCATGATCGCAAAAATCACCTCGGCAATCGCCGAAGACGGCACGAATATCGAAAACTTCGTCAACAAAAGCCGCGGCGATTATGCTTACAGCATTCTCGACGTTAACACCGTTCCGACCGAATGCACGATTGACGCGCTCAACGCGATCGACGGCGTTATCCGCATCAGAGTGATCTGACGTATTCGCAAAAAACGGTATTTACTTTTTATCCGACGTTTTTAAGCGTCGGATTTTTTACGCAAACACGCAAAAACAAAAGGGGCGAACGAAACTTCGAGAATCAAATACGATCCCATTCGGCTTCGTCAGCCCTTTCTCCTTAAAAAATTTTATAGCGCGACTGCTTTTAAATATGAATACGCGTTCAAATTAACGCTTTTTTCAAAAAGCCGAACCCGACTGTACTCGGTCCGGTATGTACGGCGGAAACTTCCGTAATCTGCCGTATCGGCAATTCTCCTTGAAACTGCGGAAACGCCTTACGGAAAAGTTCTGCGATTCGCTCTCCCAACGAGCGCTCCGCGCCATAGCCGACGACAAAATTATAATCTTCCATCTTATCTCCCGTCCGAGCAAAGAAATCCGCCACGTTGGAAACCACCTTTTTCATCGCTCCGTGAACGCCGATTCCGAGTCCGCCTGACTTTATGTCGCCGTCCTGCATGGTAATGAGCGGACGCACGGAAAGCGTCTTTGTGATTACGTACCGTAACGCGCCGATCCGCCCGCCTGCGCGTAAATAATCGAGGTTACCGACCGTAAACATGATTTTACCGTTCGGAATCAAAGCCTCCGCCCTTACGACGATCTCGTCGAACAAAAGGTCGGAACGCACCATTTTTTCAATTTCGTTGACAAACAATCCCTGTAAAACAGAATTCATCTGCGAATCAATAACACAAATTTTTGCATTCGGAAATTCCTCTAAAATCTGCGACCGCGCAAGCACGGCACTACTGTAAGAACCGCTGAATTTTTGCGTAATCGTCACACAAATTACGCCCTTTCCTTGTTCTATCGCTTTCCGAAAAGGTTTCATAAACTCTTCGGGCGAGGGGCACGCCGTTTTGAACACCTCTTTCGGTTTTTTCACCATTTCTTCATATAATTCGGTTACGCCCGAAAACGCGGCGTCGATATTCCGCTCGCTGTATACGTAAAACGGAATTACCGTAATTCCGCGCTTTAAGCCTTCCTCTTTCGTGAGATCGGCAGCGCCGTCCGTCATAATTTGAATATCCATACTGAAACAAATCCGTCCTTTTGTGTTTTTCAATATTTTATTATCTAGTTTTTAATATTATATCATCATTAGTAAAAAAACACAAGTGTTTCTATTTGATATTACGAAAAATAATATACGATATTAAAAAATTACAAGAACAACTGAAAAAAATTTTTGTTCTCACAACCGCGTTTCCCGAAGCCGACAAAATAAAAAAGAGGAGTTCACCCCCTCTTTTATCTCACAAATTGCCGCAAACGGCAATTTTCAATCAACGACGCACGTTTTGCCCGATATCGCTTCAAAATGATATTTTACGATTCCAAGATCCAACTTCGCATAAAACCCTCTGCCGCATTTTAATTTCACCGAATCGTCCGACTGCAACTCAAAGAAAAATTTCTGTTGATTCATCGCCGTCGGCGCAAGAAGAGCCGCTTCTACTCCTTGCAAAAACCACTCCGGCATAGAATCGCCGAAATTACATACGTCTTGTAATGGCTTATTTTTATGAACCACGCCTTGCGTTTTTCCGTAGCCGAGAGAAATCAAACAAAGAAGTTTCTCACCCTTGTTGACAACCGCGCTGTTTTTCCCGTGCGTCATGGCTACCCAACAGGTATTTAGCCCCAACTCTTGCGCCTTTAACGCCAACGCTTCCCCGTAATAGCCAAGTTTCACGTCTAAATCGGCAGACTTTTTCCCGATCAGCGCAATGTAATTGCAAACGCCGCTAAACTTGCCGTAACGCGCCATAAACGAATCAAAACACTTCGGTTCGTCGTAGACGATTTGAATATGCAATCCCGTTTCGGCGTTGATTTTTTCGGTAAGCGCATTTAATTCCGCGCGTTTTTCTTGCTCGATCGGCGTATCGGCATACTGACGCACGCTGTGCCTTTGTTTCATTACCTCTAATAATTCCATTCTGTTTTTCCTCCGATAAAAAAATTTCCGTTTTTGCTAATTTTCGTCTTTGCCGCTTCTGTCCGGCAATACTTTCGATATTTCTATAACAAGTTGCATGGTTGAAACGAATTTCTCAAAGGATTGCATTTCGGGATCGAAATAATAATAATTTTTCGTGCCCTCTTTGCGCACCTTTACGATTCCTGCGTCCTTCATTATTTGCAAATGATGCGAAACGGCAGATCGGGAAAGATGCGTTCGCTCGGTAATCGTCCCGACGCGGACACCGTTACAATCGCCGATTTTAATCATTTCAAGAATCAAATGTTGCCTCGTTTCGTCGCCGATCGCCGTCAATAATTTTGAACACGACGAAAACCCTTCTGCCAATTCCGTCACTTTATTCCGCACGTCCATTTTTCACCTCTTCGGTTTAATTGCTTAAACCAACGCTATTATAACACATATTTTCAAAAAACGGACATCGGTAAAGAAAATCAAGACGAATATAATCAAAAAGAGGGCTTGCGCCCTCCCTTTTCGTTAAAGAAATTTATTTGATTCGATAATTACGGAAAGAATTCAGCACCGCCAAAAGCATTACCCCGACGTCCCCGAACAGCGCAACCCAAATCGGCAACGCAATCACCAAACTCAGCGCCATGATTATAACTTTTACCGCAAGCGAAAACACGATATTTTCGGTTACGATTCGACGAGCCTTTTTCGCCGCGCGGATCGCAACGGATAATTTTGTCAAATCGTCGTTCATGATAACGGCATCCGCACTCTCGATCGCCGCGTCGCTTCCTAATCCGCCCATCGCAACCCCGACGTCCGCAAGAGCGAGTACGGGCGCGTCGTTGATTCCGTCGCCGACGTAGACGGTTTTCCCTAACGATTCCTTGCGATATTTTTCCGCCGCTTCCACCTTGGCGTCCGGTAAGAGTTCGGCTTCGTACCCGTCTAGTCCCAAAGACTCCGCAACCTCGCTCGCAATGCGCCGATTATCCCCCGAAAGCATCACCAACTTACGCACACCCGTCCGACGGAGCGCGGCGATCGCGGTCTTTGTTGTGGGCTTAATTTCGTCTCGAATCTCGACATACCCGGCAAACACGCCGTCCACTGCGACGTAAACGGAAGCGTCTTCCGTCGCCGCAGCGGAAATCCCGAAATCCGCAAGCAGTTTGCGACTGCCGACTAAAAGAGTCTTTTCTTCCGCAACAGCACGAACACCCTTACCGGCAATCTCATGTACGTCGGTCAACGCAACCGCTCGATGGGAAAGTTCGGAAATCGCTTTTGCGAGCGGATGATTGGAATAACGTTCCGCACTCGCCGCAAACGCCGTTATTTCTTCCTCGGTAAAGCCGTTCATCGGAACAACCGCCTTTACGGCGAAATTCCCCTTGGTCAACGTACCCGTTTTATCAAACAGAATCGCATCACAAATCGCTAGATTTTCTAAGTATTTACTACCCTTTACCAAAACTCCTTTTTTCGCAAGAGAACCGATGGAGATAAAAAAGGAAAGCGGAACGGATATCACCAACGCGCACGGGCAAGAAACTACCAAAAAGGAGAGTGCGGAATAAATCCACTTCGTAAAATTCATACCGTCAAAGAGAGGCGGAACGACGGCAATAAGTACCGCGATGGCGACGACGAGCGGCGTATAAACCTTTGCGAATTTCGTAATAAACCGTTCAGATTTCGTCTTTCCCTGCGCCGCGTCCGAAACGAGATCCAATATCTTTTTAACCGTACTTTCGCTATAAGCCTTGGTTGTACGGATCACGAGAACGCCACCGACATTGATCGCACCGCTGACAACCGAATCACCGATCTCTACCTCGCGATAGCGACTTTCCCCCGTCAATGCGGCGGTATCCAAAGAAGAAGATCCTTCAACCACCTCTCCGTCCAACGGAATTTTTTCTCCGTTTAACACGCGAATCAAACTCCCGACGGAGACGTCCTCGGGCGAAACGTCCGATACTCCCCCCTCTTTTACAAGGTGCGCAACCTCGCTTTTTAACGCCATTAAACCGGCGACCTCACGCAGAGAATTTCCCGTCGCGACGTCCTCTAACATTTCTCCGACTCGAAACAGCGAGATGATTAAAATCCCCTCGAATGCGTCGCCTATGATAAATGCAACGACGCCGGCAATGATCATCAACGTATCTTCATTCAAAAATTCGCCGTGAACGAGATTTTTCGCGCCGTCGATTACAACTTCGACGCCGACGACAAGAATCGCCGCAATATTCAAAATCAGCGCGAGCGTGCCGTTCATTGCGACCGTTTTACAGACAATCCCGATCGCAAACGCGACGATTACGCATAAAAGCGTACTACCGTGCTCTCCCCAAAAATTCGCGAACTTCCCTTTTCTTTTATCGTAATGCGATTCATGCTCGCAACAACCGCAACTGCAACCGATTTTCACGTGTTCCCCGTGTTGATGCTCGTCGTGATGCACGTGTTTCCCCATACACTCCGAACAATGGCAACGTTCGCTCTTCTTTTCTTCTGTTTCCATAAAACCTCCTACCGAATATCGGTAAATCAGAATATTATAATATACTAATATATCAATCGATTAAAAAGGGCTTTTTGCCCTCTTTTTATCCGCAATGCAAATGCTCCAATATCACGTCAATCATGATTTTAATATGATCGTCCGCAATGGAATATAAGACTTGATTGCCCGACTTTCTCGTTTTGACGATGCGAAGATCCCTGAGTTTTCTCAAATGTTGGGAGGTTGCGGATTGCTTCGCCCCCGTCAGTTCGCAAATGTGATATACGCACAACTCGCCTTTTAATAGCGCCAACAGAATTTTCATGCGGCTGGGATCGCCGAGCGCACCGAAAATTTCCGCCATATTGCGTACGGTTTCCTCATACCCGACGGTTTCGGACAGTGCTTGAATGATCTTCTCATGCGAACTTTCTTTGCAATCGGTCATGTTTTTCCTCATCTATATTAGTATTTGATAATATACTAACAGATTTGCGAAAAATAGTCAAGCGTTTTTCACAATAAAATACAAATAATTCCGCCGCGTCCCTCGTTGACGATTTTGGAAAGCGTTTTTCGCATTTTCGTCTGCGCTTCCTTGGGCATATTTCCGACCTTTCCAGCCATGCCGTCGCTGACTAAATCATGCAAAGATTTGCCGAAGAAATTCGTACTCCAAATCCCCTGCGGATCGGTTTCCAACTCCTTTGCGAGATATTCGACAAATTCCGTTCCTTGCTGTTCCGTTCCGACGATGGGACTGACTTCGGTCGCCACGTCTACTTTCATAATATGCAAACTCGGTGCGGTGGCGCGCAATTTTACCCCGTAACTGCCGCCCTGACGCACAAGTTCTGGCTCTTCCAGAATCATATCCTCAGCCGACGGAGAAACCACGCCGTAACCCGATTCTTCCGCCGCAGCCAAAGCGTCTTTCAATTTATGATACTGTTTTTTTGCTACGGCAAGCGACTTGACGTAACTCATCAGTTGATAGTCGTCCTCGATCTCGTCTCCGCATTCGTCGGACAAAACCTCGTAAAACAGTCCTTTTTGTGCCTCGATTTCGTATTTCGTCGTCCCCTCGCCCAACTTAACCTCTTTTAATTCGGGAGAGCAAAGTTTATCGCTCCCGTCAAACAGCCCGACGATACGATCGAAATCGCGCATGCGCTCCATTTCTTCCGCCCGTCCGCGCACTTCTGCGAGAATCTCCGCAACAACGCTCAATTCGGCAGGCAATGCTTGCATCCATTTCGGCAGTTCGATATCAAAAGACTGCATGGGAAATTCAAACAAAACCTTTTCTAAAATCCCTGCGATCCCCTTCGTATCCAATTCCGCCACGTTGACGGCGAGAACGGGGACGTCGTACTTCTTTTCCAACGCATTACGGAGCGCAACTGTTTCCTTTGCTTCGGGCGTTTTGGTGTTCAATACCACGATAAAGGGTTTCTTGATCTCTTTCAACTCCTTGACGACACGCTCCTCCGCCGCTACGTAATTGGCGCGCGGAATCTCCGTAATACTGCCGTCCGTCGTAACTAAGATCCCGATCGTGGAATGATCTCGAATCACGCGCTGCGTGCCGATTTCCGCCGCCTTTTCAAAGGGGATCTCCTCTTCGTTCCAAGGCGTTTTAACAAGACGAGGAACGCCGTTTTCCTCGTGCCCCACCGCGCCCTCGACGAGATAACCGACGCAATCAATCAAGCGCACGTTACAACTCACCTTACTGCGCAACTGCACCTTAACGGCGTTTGCCGGCACGAATTTCGGCTGCGTGGTCATAACCGTTCTGCCGTCCGCAGACTGCGGAAGTTCGTCTAAGGCAACCTGCTTATGCAATTTGCTCGTGATGTTCGGCAACACAAGTTCTTGCATGAACTTCGTAATAAAAGTGGACTTTCCCGTGCGGACAGGACCTACGACGCCGATGTAGACGTCGCCCCCGGTTCGCTTCGCGATGTCCTTGTAAATATCGTATTTTTCCATGAAAAAACCTCCCGTTCGTTCATTACTTACTATATGAGAGGTTCTTTTCCGATATGAATTTTTTATGAAATTCGCGTATTATTTTCCCAAATATTCCCGAGCAAGAGCATTAACGCGATCCTTAAAATACGCGGCGATTTCACGCTCGTCCATTCCCCGATCGAACAATTCTTTCAAATAGACGGGGCGATCAATAATCAAAAGCCGCTTTTTCTTATGAAAATAACAGTTATAGACGGGAAGATCGACATTTCTTAAACGGCGATAGGTCTTTGCCAAAAACGCAAAGCCCGGATAGTATTCGGTAAGAATTTCTTTATAACCGTCCGAAGAATTTTCGGGAAAAATCAAAACGCTTTTTCCGTCGTCCAAAATTTGAATACTCTTGCGAACCGTTCCCAAAAGGCGCGCGTCCGGATAAGAGGGCAACAAACTCATGCCCTTATAAACGCCTCGCGTCACCGCCGCCGCAACCGCGGCAAACACAAAGGAAACGGGTGCAGGAAGTTTCTTTTTCTTCCGATAATAAATTTCATTTAAATAACGAAACCGTCCGCGGTAATTTTGACACATCTCGTAAGTACCCCACGGAATAAAGAAATTGGGATAATAAAGTTCTAAGGTTAAAGGACCGCTCGCCGCGCTGTGGTTAGAAACGACGATCGCACGCTTTTCCGGCACGCCGCCAAGACTAACGATCTTCGGCTTTCGGATAAACAGTTTCAAAAACTGCTTAAAACAGCAGAAAAACGGCTTCCTCTTCTGCGGAACTCGATATGCTTCTTTTTCTTTCATTCAGATTGATTTTCCTTTTTTTTCTCCTTTTTCTCTCTCCGATTCGCTTTCCATTTCACCAGCATCTCCCTAAGCGACGTCGGGTGTTCTTCCCCAGCCAACATTCGCTCGATATTTCTCCTATGAGCAAACCACGTGAAAAAGCAGATCAAAAAAATCAGCATATTCGCCGCGATATAATAAAATACGATCTTGTTATTATCTTTATAGGCAATGAAAAAACGGATACTCTCCGCAATCGCAGGCGGCGTAATCGCGATAAACGAGCCCATAGCGCCGTATTCGGTAAAATAAATAAACAAAACCGCCGCAACCATGGACATAAACGTAACGACCGCCCAAGCACCGCTTACGCTCATAGCCACCAAAAAAACGCCGATTGTGGAAGCGATTCCCTTTCCGCCCTTGAACTTCAAAAATACGGGATAGATGTGTCCCAGAACGGCGGCAAAACCGCAAGCGAATTTCGCCAAATCGGAAAAATAAAATTGCGGAACGCCCTCTCCGACGTAAACGCCGTAAAAGGCAAAATACCCGATCAGCGTGGGAATCGCGCCCTTCATCATATCGAGAAAGAGCGTCAAGAGTCCGATTTTAAGCCCGAAATTACGACTCATGTTGAGCGTTCCGGGATTTCCGCTGCCGAGCGTTCTGACGTCGGACTTTTTATATTTGGATATGATCAGCGCAAAATTGACGTTCCCCAACAAGTAAGAACCGACAACCAACCCTGCAAGCAATAACCAGTATTTCTCCATAAATCCGTTCCGAAATAATTATTTAACAACTTAACAAATCAATAACGCGCGATTTCAAAACGCGTCCCTGTTTTAGTCTTGCTTTTCCTGCTCGCGTACCGCAAGGCGAATCGGCGTTCCCTTAAAATCAAACGCGCGACGCAGACAATTCTCCAAATACCGACGGTAAGAAAAATGCATCAGCGCGCTTTCGTTCACAAAAAACACGAACGTGGGAGGACAAACGTCCGCCTGTGTCGCATACAAAATTTTCAGCCGCTTGCCGTTCATGGACGGTGGCTCGTTTGCACGCACACTGTCCAAAATCAAGTCGTTTAACATTCCTGTCGACACGCGGAAACGAGAACGCTCGTAGACGGATTTCGCCAAAGACAACACCTTTTCCGCCCGTTGCCCTGTCTTTGCAGAGATGTAAATCGGCAGAAAATAATCCATGAACTTCAAATCTTCGTTCAATTTTTCGTTAAAGCGTTCGACCGTATGCGTATCCTTTTCGACGAGATCCCATTTATTCATCACGACGACGGATGGTTTACCCTGCTCGTGAACATAACCTAAAATCTTGACGTCCTGTTCGGTAAGTCCCTCTGTGGAATCCACGACGACAAGCACGACGTCCGCGCGGCGAACCGCGCCGAACGCGCGGAGAACGCTGTAATACTCCAAGTCGTCCTCTACTTTCTTCTTCTTGCGGATTCCGGCGGTATCAATTAACGTATACGCTTGTCCGTCATACGTAAAAGGAGTATCGATCGCGTCGCGCGTCGTTCCTGCAATATCCGAAACGATCGTCCGATCCGTCCCCAAAAGACGGTTACAAAGGCTGGATTTTCCCGCGTTCGGCTTCCCGACGACCGCAATCTTGATCGAATTATCTTCCTCTACCTCGCCGTTTGCCGGGAAAAGCATGACAACCTCGTCCAAAAGATCGCCGATTCCAGAGCCGTGTTCTGCGGAAATGCCGAACGGCTCGCCTAATCCCAACGCGTAAAAATCATACAGTTTTTCTGGCTCGTACGTATCCAACTTATTGACGGCAAGCACAACGGGCTTGCCCGATTTCCGAAGCATTAAGGCGACGTCCTCGTCCGAACTCGTTAGTCCGCCTTTTGCGTCCGTAAAAAAGACGATAACATCCGCCGTTTCGATCGCCGCTTCCGCTTGCGCTCGAATATGCCGCCACATTTCGTCCTCGGATTTCAATTCCAAGCCGCCGGTATCGACCAGCGTGAAATAATATCCGCACCATTCTGCGTCCGAATAAAGGCGATCTCTCGTGACGCCGGGACGGTTTTGTACGATGGAAAGGCGTTTGCCTGCCACCTTATTGAAAAAAGTGGATTTGCCGACGTTCGGTCTGCCGACAATCGCCACAACGGGTTTTGCCATAAAATTAATTTCCTCTTGCGTTTTTTAATTTCAAGAAAAAGCCCGAACGGGCGCTCTTCTTAAAACAGACCGAGTATCGCGCCGACGATATAGAGAATCAACGCTACCCAATAAATAATTTTCCAAGCCTTTCCTTTGGTGGAGTACGCAAAGTAATAGGCGAAATAGCCGACGATGATGACGAGCAAAATATCCTTGACCAAATCGAGAACCGCAAAGAACGGTCCGCTCACGGTGATGCCGCACAACGGCAACAAATGAGATACAACCAGCAAAAGCGCCGCCAAAATCAAAGCGATGTAAGAAAATAAATTAAATACTTTTTTATTGTTTCCTGATGACATATGAAAACCTCCTATTTGATAATCTTATTATACCAATCTCCAAGCGAAAAAACAACCGATTGAACGCAAAAAAAACGGGAACAGTTCCCGTTCGTCAAAAAACGACGCTTTTTGACTGCTTAAAAAACGGCTATCGGTCTTATACGCGATCTTATAACTTATAAATCGTTCTCGTCCAAAACGAGGAATCCGTGTTTTATCAAAAGCGTGGCGGCAACACCGTTCCCGGGCGTCATTTTTCCGCTAAACGTTCCGTCGTAGATCATTCCCTTTCCGCAAGAAGGGCTTCTTGCTTTCAAAATACAGTAATCCACCTTCTCCCGTTGCGCGATCGCGAGTGCTTCCTCCGCACCTGCCGCGTACGCGGCGGTAACGTCCGTTCCGTCACTAGATAAAACCTTTTCCCCGACGCGTTCCCCCGGCAAGCGCGGCGTCGGCAAGCCGCCCATAACTTCCGGACAGACGCCGATCAACTCATGCTCCGCCGATAAGGCGAGTACCTTGTCGTTTTTACAGTTATCGCCCTTGTAGCGGCAGTTTTCCCCTAAAAGGCATTTGCTGACGAGAATTTTCATGACAAATCTTTCCTCTTTCCGTTTATTTCTATTATTGTACTATATCGCGCGAAAAAAATCAAACCGAATGAACGAAAAGTTTTTCAAAAAGTTTGACAAATGCTCGGCAATATGATAGTATAATACCTAGAAATCTTTAAACGCGATACGGAGATATCGGCAAGACTTTCTGATGATGCGACTGTTAATGGCGAGCCTTTTATCTACGGGATAGCAAGGCTCTTTTTTTATGCCGACCGCCGTTCACGTTAAGATTTTTTCGGAAAATTTTTTTAAGGAGATTTACTTATGAAACTGATCTACGGCATTTCAGACAAACCGAGCTTCGGAAAAACGCTCGTCTTTGCCTTTCAGCAGATGATCGCGATCATGGCGGCGACGTTGCTCGTTCCTATGATCATCTCTGCACAGGGATTGAAAATGGACCCCGCAGCAGCACTGTTCGGCGCGGGCGCAGGAACAATCGTCTATCTTCTGTTCACCAAAAGAAGAAGCCCCGTATTCCTCGGAAGTTCTTTCACCTTCCTCGGCGCAATGGGTGCGGCCGCCGCGCAAAATTACGGCTATTGGGGATTGATCATCGGCGTTTTATTCGCAGGGCTTGTCTACGTAATTATCGCGTTGATCATTAAATTCACGGGATCGAACTGGGTTAACAAGTTGTTACCAGCTTGCATCATCGGACCGATCGTCGCAATTATCGGATTGAGCCTTTCAGGCACGGCGGTAGATTGGATCATGCACAACGGCACGTCCGGAGATACGATTCAATACAGCCTCTGGTACGTTCTCGTCGGTTTGGTAACGTTCTTTGCAATCGTTTTCACCTCCGTCAAGGGTGGTAAAAACTTGAAATTGATTCCCTTTATCGTCGGAATCGGCGCAGGCTATCTCTTTGCACTGTTGCTCACGGGAATCGGCCATCTCGCAAATTACGAACCGCTTCAAATCATCAGTTTCCAACCCTTTATCGATACGTTCGGCGAAATCAGATTCACGAGTTTCTTCGATTACCCGAAATTCACGTTCTTGGAAGCCATTCAAAGAAACGGACAGTATCCCTTGGACGGCGCGGCGATCGGCAACCTTGCACTTCTCTTCGCCCCGATCGGAATCGTTGAGTTGGCACAGCACATTGCGGACCACAAGAACCTCAGCGCGATTATCGAAAAAGACTTAATCAAAGATCCCGGCTTAACCAGAACGCTTTTGGGCGACGGCGTAGGATCGATGGTCGGTGCATTCTTCGGCGGTTGCGCAAACACCACCTACGGCGAATCCATCGGTTGCGTAGCGATCACCGGAAACGCGTCCGTCGTTTCTATCTTCACGGCAGCGCTCGGATGTATGGTTCTCTCGTTTTTCAGCCCGTTTGTCGCGGTTATCAACTCCATTCCTAAGTGCGTCATGGGCGGTGCATGCATCGCAATGTACGGCTTTATCGCAGTCAGCGGTTTGCAAATGCTCAAAAAGGTGGATCTCGGCGACAACCGCAACCTCTTCGTTGTTGCTTCGATTTTCGTTACGGGAATCGGCGGATTGGCATTCAACTTCGGGCATAACGATTTGACCGGCAACGCGGCATTCTCCATTACCGCTGTTGCGGCGGCGTTAATCGTCGGCTTAATCACCAACTTGATCGTCGGCAAGCGTCCAGAAGAGGACGACGGAACGGGCATCATCGTAGACGAGGAATACCCCGGCGACATCGAGCAGGAAGCAGAAGCGGCAACCACGGAAGCCCCTGCGACGGAAACGGTCGAATAAAATTAAAAATAAAAGTGAACGGTATCCCCGTTCCGCAAAAAAGAAAATTACAAAGCCGAGTACAATATGATATGCACCCCAAATGTGGGGTGCTCTTGGGGAATTTTGAGTAAGTTGGTATAAAACCAACCAACTCAGATTCCCTTTTGCTTTACATAGCGTATTGCGGCAGGTCTATTGCGCCTACAAGATTATATACGATTTTTACGTCTTGGAACTTTTGACCTTCAAAAACTTCAGTTTCGCCTATATAAATTCTATCCACGAAACTGTGAAGAATATCGGGCGTAAGTTCTTCAATCTCCGTATATTGCTTTACAATACGAATAAACTTTGCTAATTTCTCGTTGTCGTTATCCACGACGGCGAGAATTTCTTTTAGTTCTTGTACTTTATGTCTTCTTCAAAGGTGTCTGTAATATAAGTTTCAAGTTCGTATTCATTGTTTTCATTAGTTAAACGCATTAAAAATCTTGCATCGTCATCGCCAATAAATCCACGAGAGAAATCTACAGTCTTTTCTTCGATATCAATATCAAAATCCGACAGTTCTTCTTTATTCAGAACTTCAAATAAGAGATGCTTGAATCCATTTATAGATAAATATATCGCATTTTCTCTATTAGCATTTGCTTCAGTTAAAGCATCGCCAAGCAAATACTTACCGCTTTTAGATAATTCGATTCTTTGGTCGTTTATAAATAATTTCGTTGTAAGTTGAGAATTGTTTTCAATCTCCACAATGCAGTTGCTATGTAAAAACGGTTCTTTGTGCCAAATCTTTTTGTCTAATTCGGAATAATTCCATTCACCGTCATCAATGCGCCATTTTACATATGGTAGGTCTATTATTATAGTTCCTTCGTCATAATCAAATTCAACCTTTTCACTGCCAACGTGGGGATTAATGGAATATAAAGTTGAGTACTCACCACCGTTATGGGCTTGCAAGAAAGCATTAACTGTTTTCGCCCCGAAAAGATAATTGCTTCCCGTAACGTGCACACCTACATCACGTGTAATGTAATATAAAACAGTATGGAGCAATTTCTTTTG
>CAYXWN010000022.1:0-30972 GCA_964468815.1 uncultured Clostridia bacterium
TTCTTTCGGGAGATCGGATTTTTTCCGACAATCCGAAATATCCTTTTTCCAGCCTTTCATCGTCGTAATCACCGGCTTGCAACGATCGAGATCTTGCGAGAACGGGAAAGAAGTGACGACCTTTCCGTCCAACTCGTATCCCGTGCAAATTTCGATCTCGTCCAAATAAGACAAAACGTCCAACTTCGTGAGCGCGATCTCGGTTGCCCCCTGAACGCGAATCCCGTACTTACTCGCCGGGACGTCGAACGGTCCGACTCTTCTCGGTCTGCCCGTTGCCGCGCCGTATTCGCCGCCTGCTTCGCGAAGTTTTTCCGCCTTTTCTCCGAACGATTCCGCCGTGAAAGGACCTTCCCCCACGCAAGTAGAATATGCTTTCATGATACCGATCACCTTATCCAGATGATAATTGGGGATTCCCGCGCCGATCGGCGCATACGCGGCGATGGTGTTGGAAGAAGAGGTGTAGGGATAAATACCGAAATCAATATCGCGGAGTGCGCCCAACTGCGCCTCAAACATGATCTTCTTGCCCAATTCGGCGGCTTCGTCCAAATACACTCCGGTATCGCAAATATAATCTCTCAACGGCTCGCCGTACGTCTTTAAGTAACGAACAACCTCTTCGTAGCCGACGGGTTCGGCATTATAAACGCCGGTAATGGTCAAGTTCTTCCATTCGACGATGCCGCGAAGCCGTTCCGCAAGCAGTTCGGGATGCAACAACTCGCCCATGCGAATCGCCTTTTTCAAATACTTATCCGCATAGATCGGCGCGATGCCGCGACGCGTCGAACCGAATTTTTTATCTTTTAAGCGGTCTTCTTCCAAGCAGTCTTGCATCACGTTATAAGGCATGCAAATAACCGCGGAATTGCTGATTTTGAGATTTTTCGGGGAAATTTCGACACCGGCGGCACGAAGTTTTTCGATCTCTCCGCAAAGATGCTTGATGTCAATTACCATGCCGTTGCCCATGACGTTCACGACGTCCGAACGCAAAATACCGGACGGAAGCAAATTCAAAATAAACTTGCCCTTGTCGTTGATAACGGTATGCCCCGCGTTATTGCCGCCCTGATAACGAACGACGATATCATAATGCTCGGAGAGAAGGTCTACCATTCTCCCCTTTCCTTCATCACCCCAGTTGATGCCCGCAATTGCTGCTAACATAATATTTCTCCTTATCGCCCGAATCGAGCATTATTCAGATTCTTTTTTATTTTATCACAAAAAAAATTTTTTTTCAAGATTTCAGCTATCACGATTGGTTATAGTTTCTATCCCGATTTTTTCATTCAAAAGCGCTCCGTCTTCTTTCCAAAGCGTAATCATCGCATAGACGAAAACGGCAACGCCCAACACCGCAGTGATCGCAACGGTCGCAATATCCCATTGCTTTCCGCCGCCCAAATTTTCAAGCAACAAGCCGCCGATATTGTAGACGGTATGCAGAACGATCGCCGGATAGACGCACCCCGATTTCACCGTCGCCGCCGCGCACATTCCGCCGATCAAAAACGAATACCCCACCTGCAAAAACGTTCCCCCGATATTGCCGCCGAGCAAATTGATTAAGTGCATTGCTCCGAAAATCGCGGAAGATAACGCACACGACCAAAACAGCGTGTGATTTTTCCCTTTCAAATAAATCATACAGAGGGGAAGAATGATTCCGCGGAATATAAGTTCTTCTAATAACCCCACCGATAAACTCATCAACAGATACAAAACAAGGTCGGTCGTGCCGGCGGACACGTAGGCGTTCCCCGTCGCAAGCCCGATGATCGGCGCGTTATTGATCGCGACCGCGAGAAAGGGAAACGCATATAAAATTCCCTTTCCGAACGGCGACCACACGTAAAGCCGTTCAAAGCCGAAGTCGAACGCCAACCTTACGATAATCACCGAGAACACGTAGCGCACCGCCATCGTACCGATCAGTTTTTCGGTCAGCCCGTATCCGCCCGTAAACAGTCGCATCATATCTTCGACGGGAAAGCAAAAAATGCCTGCCGCCAAAAGTAACACGATCCACATTGTGGAAACGGGCGTTTCGTACGCGGATCTTTTCAATCCGTTCGGGCGAATCTTTTTCATGCCCTTTCTCCTTTTACAACGCAAAGCCGCCGTCCGAAGCGACGACCTGCCCCGTAACGAACCCGTCCTCGGCAAGCGAAAGGATCAAACGGGCAACGTCCTCTGTCGTTCCCATACGACAGAGCGGCGTTTCCTCGACGAGCGCAAGTTTTTCGTCCGCAGACAAATTCCCGTTCATATCCGTATCAATCACGCCCGGACAAACACAGTTGACGGTAATTCCCGAAGGACCGACCTCTTTCGCGAGCGCGCGCGTCAAGCCGATCAACCACGCCTTGGACGCAGAATACGCCGACTCGCACGACGCTCCCACCATGCCCCAAACGGACGACACGTTGACGATACTCCCCCGTTTTTCGGAAATCATATACGGCAAAATTTCCTTACACGCGAGATACGCCCCCTTGCAATTAACGGCAAACAGACGGTCGAATCGCTCTTCGGAAAGTTCTTGAAACAGTCCGCTCTCGGCAATGCCGGCATTGTTGACCAACACGTCGATCGTCCCGGTCAAAGAACGCGCTTTTTCACAAAACGCCGCGACTTCTTCCGCGCGAGAAACGTCCGCTTTCATGACGAGATAGGGAATTTGTTCCCCGTCTAACGCAATGCACAAAGAATCCGCCGCCGCATCGTTTTTCTCGTAACAAACCGCGACCGCGTATTTCTTTTTTGCAAACGCCAACGCCACGGCTCTTCCGATTCCGCGCGCACCGCCCGTAATGATAACAGACTTCATAACAACTCCTTAAACAAGCCCGTACGATCGGGCTTTTTCCATAAAAACAGCCTGCAAAAATGCAGGCTGTAAATTCGTTCGATTAACCTTTTACGCGTTCCATGTATTCGCCCGTACGGGTATCGACGCGAATCAACTCGCCCTCGTTGACGAACATGGGAACTTGAATCTTCGCTCCCGTTTCCAAAATCGCGTCCTTGGTGGCGTTCGTCGCGGTGTTGCCCTTGACGGAAGGATCTGCCTGCGTTACGCGCAAAACAACGAAGTTTTCACATTCCACGGAAAACGCAGCGCCTTTATAGGACTTAACGACAACCTTGTCGTTTTCCTTGATGTATTTGAGCGCGTCTTCAACCTGCTCGTAGTTGAGCGGCGTCAAATTGAACTCGTCGTCCATGAAATAATACAGTTCGCCGTCCGTATAAGAATAGGTCATGTTGCGCGTTTCGATGGAAGCCTCTTGTACCTTTTCGGTGGGGTTCCACGTCTTTTCCAAAACAGCGCCAGTCACGACGTTCTTCATCTTGGTGCGGACGAAAGCCGCTCCCTTGCCCGGTTTGACGTGCTGAAAATCCACGATCGTGTAAATGCCGCTTTCATATTCAAACGTCACGCCCTTTCTAAATTCACCTGCAGAAATCATTGTCAGTTTCTCCTTTATTTCAAAATCATCAATTTTTTATCGTCCGTAAACAAGCGGCGTATTTTACCGCCCGATAAGCAAACCGTATCTTCGATACGAATGCCGAACTTCCCGTCGAAATACACGCCCGGCTCGATGGAAAACACCATGTTGTTTTCCAACACGTTGTCGCGCTTGGGCGCGAGATAGGGGAATTCGTGAATATTCACACCGACGCCGTGCCCCAGCGAATGGGTAAAATAATCCGCAATCCCTTGTTCTCTCAGATAATCGCGCGCAAACGCGTCCGCCCGAATCCCCGTCATGCCGTCCGTAATTCCGTCCTCCGCACGCTTGGCGGAAGCGAGTACGGCGTTATACGCACGCGTAAATTCTTCGGTCGGATCACCATAAAACACCGTACGCGTCATATCCGAACAGTAGCCGCGATATACGCAGCCGATATCCGTCAGCACGCACTCGTTTTTCTTTAATTTGCGATCGCTCGTTTCGTGATGCGGAACGGCGGCGTTTTCTCCGAACGCCACGATCAGATCGAAACTGACCTTGCTCGCACCCCGTTTTTTCATGTTATATTCGATTTCCGCGGCAAGTTCGCGCTCGGAAATCCCCTCTTTAATAAGCGGCAACGCCGCGTATAAACTTTCCTGCGTGATTGCGCAAGAATCCGCGATCAGCGCAATCTCTTCATCCGTTTTGACCGCCATGGCGCGCGTTAAGATCGGTGACGCGTCGAACAACGAAAAGCCCAACGCCTCGATCGCACGATATTCGTCAACCGTCGTGACGCGATAGTCGATCCCGAGGGACCGAACCCCTCTCTCGATAAGTACCTCTTTCACGGCGGAAAGATCGGAAGAAAGCACGACCTCCGCGTCCGAGATTCGCTCCTTAGCCGCCGAATAATAGCGCGCGTCCGTAAAAAACACGGGCGAATCCGCGACGATTAAGCGCCCGAACGTGCTGTGAAAGCCCGTAAAATAAAGCCGCTCCGCCTCGTCGGTCACGAGAACCGCGACGTTCTTTTCCAATGAAAGTTTTTTCATACGTTTTTATTTTAACAGATTTTTTGTTTCAAGTCAACGGGAAAGCGCATATTGCCGCAATTATTAGAGAATTTTTACCGCAAAACGCCGCTTGTCGTCCCTTTTTGCACCGCAAATAACAATCAAAAACGCCGCTTACCTCTCTATGCTTGCCAAAGCGTCCTCATACATACACTTCATGGCGAGCGCGTCCTCCGCCTGCGTCCCTGCGGATTCGCTCACAATATACGGCTCTAACCCTAGTTTTACGAGCGCGACCGCGAGCGGCGGAAATTCCGGACCGTATTGCGTATCTTCAAACGTAAGATGTCGAATTTCCCCCTTCGCGCCGTATTGGATTTTAGAAAAATGCACGTGAAACCGCTTCATCTTTTCCATGCCGAGCGCGTCGATTAAACAGACGAGACGGGACTCGTAGTCCTCCGTCGTTTTCAGCGAGCCGCACTCGCGCGCGTTGACGTGTCCGAAATCCACCGTCGGGACAAAAAAGGGCGCGACGCGACAAAACGCGGCAATTTCTTCCACCGTTCCGATCTGCCCCCTTTTTCCCATCGTTTCGGGGCAGAACAAAAGATCGTCCACCCCCTCGTCAGCAATGCGTTCGGCAAGCGTTTGCATCCGTGAAAGTGTCAACTCGACCGCCGCGTCACGCGTCATTTTCCCCTGCGAAGCAGGGTGAAACACGCAACGTTTTCCCCCCATTAACTTCAACATACGGGCGGACGATAAGATATATTCAAAGGATTTTTCGGCGTTTTCCGCTTCGGGATTCGCCAAATTGATAAAATAGGGTGCATGAACGCTGATTTCCACACCAGCGGAAGCGAACGCCTCCCCGATGGAAAGAGCCTTTTCCGCGGAAAGCCGCACGCCCTGCCCGAAGGAATACTCAAAGCAATCCAGCCCCCGATTCTTCACCCAAAGGGCGGCTTCTTCCGTCGATTTGTATCCTTCTTCGTAAAACGACTGCGCGTTTCCGCTCGGTCCGAATTGTATCATCTGATCGCCTCGATATCTTTTTTTAATTGTGCGGCAAGCGCAGCCGCGCTGTCAAAACGGACGATATCCCGTAAGAAATCATCCAAATATAACGTCACTTCTCTTCCGTAAAGGTCGCCCGAAAAACCGTCGATATGAGCCTCCGCGAGCATTTCTCCAAGTCCGAACGTCGGGCGCGCGCCGTAATTGACGATCGCGCGATAAAAAATTCCGTCAATCAAAATATGCCCGGTATAAACCGCGTTTTTCAGTTTTGCTTTTTCGGGCGCGATTTTTAAATTGATCGTGGGAAAACCAATGGATCGTCCGACCTTGCGGTCGGCAAACACGACGCCCCGAACGGAGTACGGCTCGACCAAAAGGCGATTCGCCTCGGCAACCTTTCCGTCCGCAAGCAGCCGACGGATCTCGGACGTGGAAACGCGTACGCCGTCCACAGTCACGTCGTCTAAAACGGCAACCGTTTTTCCCGTTTCTTTCGCATACGCGGAAAGCGTTTCCGCCGTACCGACGGCACACTTTCCGAACCGAAAATCCTTGCCGCAAACGTATCCGACGATTTTACACTGCCCGTCCAGCCAATGCAGAAAGTCGTCGGGCGACTGCGAGAGAAATTCCGCCGTGCCCGCTCCGACAATAACCTTCCGAACGCCCGTCTTGCGAATCCGCTCGATCCGCTCGTCCAACGTCAAGACCGTCCCTGCCGTAGAGCGAAACACCGAAGCGGGATCTCGATCGAACGTAAACACCGCCGCTTCCGCACCGCACGCCGAAGCAAGTTCTTGCGCACGCGCGATCAACGCTCTGTGCCCGACATGCAGACAATCGAAATAACCGAGCGCCAAAATCACAGAATCGACTTGATTTTCTTCCGTTTTTTTCCCGTTCATTCTTTTACGTAAGTTCTGATTTTTATTTGATGCGCACAACATTCCGCAATTCCCAAAAACTCCTCGCCGTAAGCGCGATAAAGTCCGTCCGCCCCCTCCCATTCGGTCGGAACGCCGTTCAAAAGTTTCCGCCGCACCCGTTCGGAAAGAACGATCTTCGGGAAACTCACCGCTTCGTCCGCCGGCGTTAACAGCGCGCGGACGTCCGCACAATCCATCCATTCGTCCAACGTGACGGACGTTTCCTTGCGAAACATTCCGGCTTCCGTGCGTTCCAACGCGGACATATGCGCAAACGTGTCTGCCGCCTCGCCCAAATCGCGTGCCAAGGAACGGATATACGTCCCCCCTTTACAGCGAACGAGAAAGCGGAAACGGCGCTCGCCCGTCTGCTCCAACAAGCGATAGTCGGTTACGGTCACCTCTTTCGGCGGAAGTTCAAACGCAACGCCTTTGCGCGCCAAATCGTAACTTCTTCTGCCGCCGACGTTCTTCGCGGAATATAAGGGCGGAACTTGCGCAATCGTCCCGATAAAACGGGGCAACAACGACCGAATCTCCGATTCGCTCGGACAAACGTCCGACGTACGCAACACCGTCCCCGTAGAGTCCAATGTGTCCGTTTCCGCACCGAACGTAAATTCCGCAACGTACTCCTTTTCTTTATCCAATAAATAATCGAACAGACGGTTCGCCTTGGATAGTCCGATCGGCAACACGCCGGACGCCATCGGATCTAACGTTCCCATGTGTCCGCACTTTTCTCCCGTCTTTTTTTTCACCAACCGAACCGCCAACGCGCTGGACATATCCGATGGTTTATATAGATTAATAAATCCGTTCATTCCTCTAAATGCTGTGAAACGGCATAAACCAAACGGTCTACGACGTCCTCGTAATAGCCGTGAATCATACAGCCGCTCGCCAAAACGTGTCCGCCGCCGCCGAACACTTGCGCAACCGCGTTAACGTCCGTCTTCTTCGCGCGGAAACTGATCTTAAACGTCTTAGGCGTGGCTTCCATCATACAGATACCGACCTCGACCGAATCGACGCCCATTAAAAAGTCGATAAAGCCTTCCGTTTCGTCCTTTTGCGCACCCGTTTCCGCAAAATCTTTCAGCGTAATCGTGGCGATCGCCAGACGGTCGTCCAAAAACCAGCGAATACGCGACATCACCGATCCGAACAGTTTTGCGCGCGTCTTGCTTTGTTTTTTAAACATTTGGTACGCGATTTCATTCGGACCTGCCCCTGCCCCCACCAAAACAGCCGCAGTTGCAAGCGCGTGTTCACTCACGTTTTTGTGATTGAAATTTCCTGTATCCGTCGCGATCCCCAAATAAAGGGCGTTCGCAATCGCGCCGGACGGAGAAACGTTTAATTCTTTCAAAAGTTCGTATACGTTTTCGCAATTGGCGGCTTCGTCCGCCACGTAATTGTGCTTCGCGTAACGCGTATTGGAAATATGATGATCAATATTGACCGTTATTTTTTGTCTGAGAAACAACGCCTCGTTATCCCCCAACCGTGCAGAATCCGCGCAATCGAGCGCGATGAAAACGTCGTATTGTTCCTGCGGCGTTTTCTTAAACTCGCCCAAAACGGGAAGAAAGGAAAAGCGCGACGGAAGATCGTCCGAACAAAAAAGATCCGCAGTCTTCCCCGTCTCGCGCAACGCAAGGCAAAGCGCCGCCGCCGAACCAAGCGTATCGCCATCCGGTCGCATATGCGAAAAGAGCGCGAAACGCTCGTGCCGAAGAAGAATCTTCGCGATTTCACGCAACGTTTCCATTTCGTCAATCCTCCGTGCGGACGGATTTTAAAAGTTTGTTGATGTGATCGCTGTACTCCATGGAATCGTCCTCGATAAAATGCAACTCGGGCACGGTTCTCACAGTAGAAACCTTCGCCAACTCGTGACGGATCTGCCTTGCGGAAGCAGCGATCTCGTAAAACGTGCGTTTTTTCGCTTCCTCGTTCCCCGAATAAATGGAAACGTAAACTTTTGCGTGGGAAAGATCTTTTGCAACGTCCACGCGCAAAATAGAAAACATCTCCGTAATCAACGGATTTTTCAGCCTTTTCGTAATAACTTCGTAAATATCGCGCCGGTACTCGCCGCCCAAACGCTCCATTCTCGTTCCTCTCATTGCAAAGTTCTCCTTTCCGCATAAGCGGTGAAAAGCGGACAACGTCCGCTTTTTTTCGTTAGTTTTTAATTTCTTCGATAACGTAACATTCGATGAAATCGCCGATGTTGATATCGTTGAATTTTTCAATGGAAATACCGCATTCAAAGCCCTGCGCGACCTCTTTCACATCGTCCTTAAAGCGTTTTAACTGCAAGACGTTGCCCTCGCAAATCATCACGTCGTCGCGGTAAATGCGTAATTTTCCGTTGCGGACGATCTTGCCCTCTGCGACGTAGCAACCGGCAACTACGCCGACTCCCATAATCTTGAAGGTGTTGCGAACCTCTGCTTTTCCCATATAAGTTTCTTTGTACTTGGGCGCGAGCATTCCCTTTAAGGCGCGCTCCACGTCCTCGATCGCCTCGTAAATGACGCGATACAACTTAATATCCACGCCGCTCCGTTCCGCAACCGTCTTGGCGTTGGAATCCGGACGAACGTTAAACCCGATGATGATCGCGTTAGAAGAATCCGCAAGCATGATATCCGTTTCGTTGATCGCGCCTGCCGCCGCGTGTATCACGTTGACGCGTGCTTCCTCGTTGGAAAGTTTCTCCAAACTCGCCTTGACCGCCTCGACAGAACCTTGAACGTCCGCCTTGACGATGACGTTAAGTCCCTTGACCTGTCCTTCCGCGATCTTGTTGAACACGTCGTCCAACGTAACCTTGGCAGATTCTTTCATTCGGTCGAATTTTTCTTTATTCTTACGCTCTTCCGCAACCAACTTGGTAAGTTTCTCTTGCTCGACGGCAAACAACGTGTCGCCTGCGTTCGGAACGTCGTCCAATCCCATAATGGAAACGGGGGTGGACGGCCCTGCGGAAGTAATTCTCCGTCCCTTGTCGTCCGTCATTGCGCGAACCTTTCCGATTACCGTGCCGACGACGATGGAATCGGAAACCTTTAACGTTACGTTCTGAATCAAAATGGTAGCGACCGGACCTCTGGCCTGATCCAACTTCGCCTCGATTACGACGCCCTTTGCCTTACGCTCGGGATTCGCCTTTAATTCTTTCATCTCCGCAATCAAGTTGATCGACTCTAACAGATTGTCGATTCCCTCTCCCGTTTTCGCGGATATGGGGCACACCATGATATCGCCGCCCCATTCCTCGGGAAGAAGATCGTGTTCGGTCAATTGCGTTTTAACGCGTTCCAAATTCGCTTCCGGCTTATCAATCTTATTCGCCGCAACGATAACGGATACGCCTGCCGCTTTCGCGTGGCTGATCGCCTCGATGGTCTGCGGCATGATGCCGTCGTCCGCCGCGATTACGATGACCGCGATGTCCGTTGCCTGCGCGCCGCGCATTCTCATTGCGGTAAACGCCGCGTGTCCCGGCGTATCCAAGAACGTAATCGGCTTGCCGCCGACCGAAACCTGATACGCGCCGATATGCTGCGTAATGCCGCCTGCCTCTCCTGCCGTAACGTTCGTTTTGCGGATACGATCCAAAAGAGACGTCTTACCGTGGTCGACGTGTCCCATGACGGTGACGACCGGCGGACGTTTGACGAGATTGGTATCGTCTTCCGCATCCTCGCCGAACGCGTCCGCAAGAACGTCCTCGGCGGTCTTTTCCAACTTCAATTCGAGGGTAATTCCCAAATCGGAAGCGATATATTCGGCGGTATCGAAATCAATCGAATCGTTAATGGTCTTCATGATGCCCTCTTTGAAAAGGCGTTTGGTGATTTCAATCGCGGAAATCCCCAACTTTTCGGAAAGAACCTTTAACGGAATCACTTCGGTCGTGATCACCGCATGTTCGATCTTGACGAATTGTTCGTTTACCTGCTGCTTTTGCTTCTTTGCAGGACGCAATTTCCGATAGCCCGTCTTGTTCTCGTCAAAATCGGATATCGAAACTTGCTGTTTAACCAACGCGCGCTTAGACGGCGTTTTTTTCTCTTCGTAATTTTTATCTTTCTTTTTCGGCGCAGCCTTTTGAGGAACGGGAGCGATCGGTCTGGGTGCTTCAAACGGCTTGGGACGAATCCCCTGTTGCCGTTGTCCGTTGGGACGCATACTCTGTCCTTGTCCCTGCCCGGGGCGAGCACCCTGTTGCGGTCTTCCTCCTTGCTGTCCCTGACCGGAACGCGGAGGCCGCTGTTCCCAATTTCCCTGACGGGGCGGCCGTTCGCGATTTGCGCCGTCGCGATCACGCGGAGAAAATTCCCTCTGCTGACGGGACGCGCGGTCGCGATATTCTCCGTTCTGCCGCGGTGCGCGGTCACGGCTTTCCGATTGAGCGGGTGCGAGCGAAGGCTTTTGAACGGGAGCCTGCGCTTCCGTCTTTTCGACGGGCGTTTCCGGCTTTTTCTCTCCTTTCGGTTCTGCTTTTTGTTCCGCTCTTTGTTCTACTTTTTGTTCTGTTTTTTGTTCCGTTTTCGATTCTGCTTTCGACTCGTTCTTCGGTTCTGCTTTTTGCTCCGTTTTTTGAATCGGCGCTTCCTTCGGTTGTTCGGGGACAACGGGCTTCGACTCTTCCGCCTTGGCTACGACCTTGGGGGCTTCTTCCGTCGACTTCGATTCCGCTTTACGCGCCGCCTCTTCCGCGGCTTTCGCTTCGGCGACTTTTGCGGCAGCCTTAGCCGCTTCTTCCGCGCGTTCCGCGGCTTCGCGATCCAAACGCTCGCGCTCTAAACGCGCTTCCGAAAGAGCCTTGCTCTTTTCCGACAACGCCTTTTTCACACCGACGAGCGATTCCTCGGACGATTTCAACCGATTCAAAAGAGAAGAAACGCCCTCCTCTTTTAAGATCGCCCCAAGATTTTTAATATTTTCAAATTGAATTTCTTTTTTTTCAGCCATTCGTGACAGCCTCCCCTACTTGATACTCCGTAAATTGTTCGTCTAAATTCGCTAAAACCGCGTTCGCCAAGGAGCGATCGGTGATCGCCGCCACCTTGCAGTTTTCCCGATGCGTCAGTTGTTCCAACGTCATGCCCTTGCAAAGAACCGCGCGGCAATTCAACTTTCTCGCAAGTTTCGCCGCTTCTTTTGCCGTATTTTCGCTCGCCGTAGCGCAGAGCAAAAGAACGTGAGCGCGCTTTAACGTGGCGACGGAATTCGTTCCGCAACGGCATTTGCCTGCGCGAAGCGCGAATCCGACGTACGTTTCGATTTTACTTCTTTCCAAAAAAATCCTCCTCGACACGATCGTATACCGCAAGCGGCACGTCCGCTGAGAACGCCTTATTTAACAGTCTGTATTTTTTTAATTTCGCGATGCACGCACCGTCGTTGCACACGTATGCGCCGCGCCCCGCCTTTTTCCCCGTCGCGTCCAAAAAGATCTCTCCGTCCGCGTTTTTCACCACACGAATCAACGATCTTTTATCTCTCATCTCCCGACAGGCAATGCACATTCTTTGGGGAATTTTCCGTTCCGCCATAGATTATACTTCCTCTGCGGCAAAAACGGAAGACTCGCTCTTAACGTCGATCTTCCAATTCGTCAGTTTCACGGCAAGACGCGCGTTCTGCCCGTCTCTGCCGATCGCCAAGGACAACTTGTCGTCGGGTACGATCGCAAGCGCGGTATTCTCGCCCTCTTTCGCCGTTACTTTCAAAACTTTTGCGGGCGAAAGCGCTTTCGCGATAAATTCAAGCGGATCGGCACTCCAAGGAATGATATCAATCTTCTCTCCGCCGAGTTCTTGCACGACCGCGTTCACGCGAGCGCCCTTGTTTCCGACGCACGCACCGATCGCATCCACCGACGGATCTTCGCTGTAAATTGCGATCTTCGTACGGTTCCCCGGTTCGCGCGCGATAGATTTAATCGTCACGATTCCCTGCTTGATTTCGGGAACTTCGTTTTCAAAAAGACGCTTTACAAGCCCCGTCGCCGTACGAGATACGATGATCTGCGCGTTGCGCCCCGCGCTCTTGACGCGCTTGACGTACACTTTGATTTTTTGGTTCAACTCGTACTTTTCGCCGGGCACTTGATCTTGCGGCATTAAAACGCCCTCGATCTGCCCCGTTCCGATTTCGACGAAAACGGTCTTATCTTCGATTCTGCGAACGACGACAGTCATGAGTTCGCCTTCCTTATCCTCGTACTCGTTGACGGTATTGGCACGCTCGATCTCGCGCAGTTTCTGCATAACGACTTGCTTCGCCGTCTGCGCCGCGATTCTGCCGAAATCCTTGGGCATGATTTCTTCTCTCAACTCGTCCCCCGCCTTTAAGCCGGGCTTAAAATCCTGCGCCTCTTCGACGGAAAGTTGATGTTCGGGCTCGGTGACTTCTTCGACGACCTGTCTTACCGAAAAGATGCGAATGGTCTTTTTCTCCGGATCCATCTTCACCTCGATGCCGCTCTCTTCCCCCGAATGTTTCTTATAAGCAAAGACGAGCGCGTTTTCCAGCGCCTCGATAAACGCCTTCTGCGAAATGCCCTTTTCCCGCTCTAAATCTTCGAGCGCCAGAAAGAAATCCTTGTTAATCATGTTTTCTCCTTTATTTTCTGTCTAAGTTATTCGAAACGAATCGCCTTGTTGATCTTTGCGATTTGTTTTAGTTCCAACGTATAAGTGTCCTTTCCGCAACGCAGACGGATCATTTCACCGTTATATTCTGCGAGCGTCCCTTCCAAATATTTTTTGCCGCGGACGGACGCGTAAAGTTTTACCTCTACTTCTTCATTCAAATTCTTCTCGAAATCGCGCGCGGTCTTGAACGGTCTGTCCAACCCCAAACTGGACACGTTTAAGGTGTACGCCGCGCCGAACGTGGGATCTAAACGATCAAGCGGCTCGTCGATCGCGTTGTGGAACGCCTCGCAAGCGTTCAGATCGATTCCGCCCTCCCGATCGATATAGATCGTGAGAGAGGGGTTCTGCCCCTTTTTGAATTCGGCTTCGACGACCTCGATTCCCATCGCCTCGCCGATCGGGCGTAAAAACTCTTCGATTTGCGCCGTTTCCATTACACGCATCGCATTTTCCTCCTTTCAAAAAGAAATGAGAACGGGATTCCGTTCTCATTCGACAAGTCATCTTATGAAAGCGCTTGTATTATAGCATAATTTTCGCCGTTTGGCAAGCGATTTACAAACTTTTTTTCATTTTCACCAGTTCGATGAACATTTCCGCCGTAGCGAGCGCGTCCGAAAACGCGCGGTGGTGACGGAACTCGATACGGAAATGCTCGCACACCGTGTTGAGTTTATGATTCGCGAGATTCGGGAGTACCTCTCGCGCAAGTTGAACGGTGTCCACGATCGGATTGTTATAATAAAAATCCAACGGCTTAGAATAGAACTTAATAAACTTCGTATCGAAATCCGCGTTATGCGCGACGAGAGTCGTTCCCTTTGCAAACTTAAAGAAGTCCCCTGCCACCTGCTCGAACGTGGGGGCGTCCTTTACCATATCGTTGTCGATTCCCGTCAACTGCGTGATCTTCTCCGAAATCATGCGTTCGGGATTGACGAGCGTGGTAAACGATTCCGTCACGACGCCGCCTTTGATGCGTACCGCGCCGATCTCCGTGATCTTATCCACGGTGTAATCCGTCCCCGTCGTTTCCAAGTCGAAAACGACGAACTCGTTTTCGGTCAACGCTTTGGGGAGAGCGGTCGGAGCGGTGAACAAATCGGTCACTTTGACATCCTCTATCGGTTGCGGAAACACGCGTGTATATTCCGCAGGCGCGGAACGCCCCGCCTTTTGCGCCTTTTGGAAATTGGGCGGAAAGGTACAACGGTTGATCTTCCGAATTTTATAACTCAAATTTCCGTTGTAGCGATCCAAAACCCCCTCCGTAATCACGGCGTCGCCCTCTTTTAATTGCTGAATTTTGGCAAGCGTCGCCACGCGCGTAAAATACAGTCCGCCGATTTTTCCCGTCGTATCGTCCAAATCGAAAATATAAAAAGGCTTTCCCTTTTGCGTAAATTTTTCGCGGATTCCGACGATCTTGCCGCAGATGGTCACCTCTCCCTCGTTCGTGGCGTCCTCGATATAGATCGCCGTGTCCGTCGGATTCTCCGCATCGTCGATCGGAACGACGTCCAAAACGCGAATCGCGCGGTGTTCCACGCGCTCCACGTCGTTTAAGCGCATTACGCTTTCCTCTAACGGGGCGTCGTCCTCCGGACGTTCGCAAATCACGCAAAGTCCCGAAAAATTATCGCAAAAATTATGTTCCAAATCCGAATTCAACTTTTCAAACGCGTTGTTCCGCCGAAAATAATCCGCCGCCGCAGGCGAAAGCCGCAACGTATAGCGAACGTTTTCGCCGATGATATCCAAATCGACGTCGCTCTCTTTCATTCCCGAGCAGACGGACGGATAATTTTCGCGTGCGAATTTCACGATCCGCCACGCGACGAGTTCTTTATCGCTCACGATTTTTTTTACCGAAAAACTCACGGAACGAAACCCGTCCGGCAACTCCGCCAATAAATAATTGAACATCTTTTCTTCCAGCGGCTTATCCACCGCCTTGTCGCAAATGAAATTAAATTTCAAATCACGAGCGTCTTTGTCGATGACGATATTTGCGATCTTGATCTTTTTCAATCGGTCGTCCAACCTTCTCAACTCTTCCAAAAAACGCTTTCCCGCTCCTACTTTAAGCACTCCTCTAACTCCTCGGTAAATTGTTTTTCCGCTTGTTCGGGCGTCCCCCTCCAAACGATTTCCCCCTTGCGGAAGATTACGCACTCTTCTCCGCTGCCGGCAATGCCGAGATCCGCATCCTTCCCCTCGCCTACGCCGTTGACCACACAGCCCATTACGGCAACCTTCAAGGGCTTTTGAATCTCCTTTACGTTCTTTTCCAACCGTTTGGCAAACGCCGCCGCGTTCCAACGGCAACGACCGCACGTGGGGCAAGCCACTACGTCGACAAAATCGCGATCTAACCCGACCGCGCGTAAAATTTCTCTCCCGGCGAAGACCTCTTCCGTCGTTTCTCCCGAAAGCGAAACGCGCAAAGTATCGCCGATTCCGTCCAACAGCAACGCGCCCAACGCGGTCGCGCTCTTATAAATTCCGCGCGCGGCAGTCCCTGCTTCGGTTACGCCGAGATGGAGCGGATAATCACACCGTTCGGAAAGATAACGATACGCCTCGACCGTCAACGCAACGTCGGACGCCTTGACCGAAAGGACGATATCCGTCACCCCGTACCGTTCGAACGCGCGCGCTTCCGCAAGCGCGCTCTCCGCGAGCGCTTCGACGGTTCTGCCCCCGTACCGTTCGTAAAATTCACGCGCGATACTGCCCGTATTCGCCCCTACGCGAACGGAAATTCCGTGAGCGCGAACGGCGTCCGCAACCAGCCGAACGGAATTTTCTCCGCCTAAATTTCCGGGATTAACGCGTACCTTGTCCGCGCCATTTTCCGCGGCAAGCACGGCAAGACGCGCGTCGAAATGAATATCCGCCACGATCGGAATCCGAATTTTTTCTTTTACGCGCGCGATCGCCGTCGCGTCTGCGGCGGTCGGCACGGCAACGCGAACGATATCGCACCCGACGCGTTCTAACGCGCGAATTTCTCTTACCGTTCCGTCAACGTCGGACGGAGGTAAAGTCGTCATGGACTGCACCGCAACGGGTGCTCCGCCGCCGATCGGGATTTTTCCGACAACCACCGATCGCGTATCTTTTCTCTTTATCATAGTTTTATTTTATTACAAGAACGGGCGTAATGTCAATCGAAATGGGAAAAAAGGATTAAATCCGTCCGTTTCCGAAAACGCCGAATCCGCCCGATCGCCGCAAACCGTTCGCAAACGTTTCCCAAAGTTTACAATAAAATTTTGAAAATCCGCAAAAACGCCTTGAAAAACTCATGAAATTGTGATACAATAAGAACGCCGAATAAAACTAAATCATTGAAATTAGAGGTATTTTTCTCTACAAGGGGATATTATACTTTTTTTCGCCATAACTATTGTTGAGGTTTGGTAAAAGCGCATACTCCACTAAATAGTTATGGGATAAAAAATACCCTGATTTCTTTTAGTTTTGTTCGGCGACATCGGAGTTTGCGTTTTTCGGTGCGCGACTTTGATGTCGCGCACTTTTTTATTTTCCGCATATCAATGTGACGCACACGGCAAATACCGAAGAAATTTATTTTACGGAGGTTTTTTATGAAAAAACTGGTATCTCTTTTATTGGCAACATGTATGTGTCTTTCTTTCGGCGTTCTGCTTACGGCATGCGATAAAAATCATACGCATACCTACAAAACAGATTGGTCGAAAGACGCACTTTGTCATTGGCACGCTTGCGAACGCGAAGACTGCACCGAAGTCGTCGATAAAGCGAATCATGCCTGGGATAACGGAGTCGTCACGACCGAGGCAACCCCAGATTCTTCGGGCATAAAGACTTATACATGTACGGTTTGCGAACAAACAAAAACCGAAACGGTTGAGTACGACGTCGTTATCCCCACAATATCCGACTGGGAGCAAGCCTTTCAAAATACGTTAAGCGCGAATAATCTTACATATAACAAAAATCAAATAGTGAAAGTCGGCAACAATTCTGCGTCAGACGGCGTTATAAAAGTTTATCGTGACGGAAACAAAATTTTTATGGAAGGCACGTGCAGCGCAGACAACGAAAAGGATTGCTATACTTTATACGAAGGAGATATTATCTATCATTATACCCAAGACGATGACGGCGCTTGGTCAAGAACGCCGGTACAAGGGCTCATGCACATAGCGCCGTTAGCGGACACGCTGACGCCGTTTGCAGAATGTTACAACTCTTTTACTTTCGATGAAAACACCAAAACTTTTTCTGCAACTTTTATAGAAATATTCGGTATAAATATTGATAGCGCCGAGATAAAAATAGAAAACGGATATATAACGTATTTTTGTTTAACAATGCCAAGCGGCAACCTCGACAACGTGCCTACTTGGCATACGCTTATAATCGAATTATCCGAATACGGAAAAACAAGCGTAACATTGCCCGAAATAACACAATAAAAAACGCACGACGGAAAAGCGACGAAAAATTAAGCCCGTCGCTTTTTTCATGCAAAATTCTATCCAGAAAAAGCGCAATTACTCCGATAACGAGAAAAGGCGCGGCATTACGCCACGCCCGAAAAAGAGTACTAGACCTCTCTTCTCTCCCCCAAAATGAGCGTTCGGCACAAAACTTTTTACGTCGTTTCCGCTTGCGCCGCACACTGACTGAACAAAAAGGAAACGTTGTTGTAAAAAGAGCCTAAATAGACGATTAGATCTTTCTCTTTGTTGAAATCTTCGACAGCGGCTTTCGGATCCATCGTGTCGTAATAGCCGAGAACGGCGGCGATGACGTCCTTGTAATACCCCATTGCAACCAACTGATCTTCGCTGTACCCTTGTGCCGCCGCCTGAATAAATTCCAAACGCAGTTTCGCCACCGTGCTTAACAGTGCGTTGGAATACTTTACTTCCTTTTCTTCCACCTGATTGTTATATTTCAGAACCTCGGCGGAGCGTTCCCAATCTAATTTTTCCAATTCCAAAAGCAAATTTTCGCGTTTGCTCTCAAAGGGCGGCAAAACGGCGGACGGCGCGTCCGTCTTCTTTTGTTCGTACGCCGCCACCGCTGCCTCGCAAGCCGCTACGTCCGCAAGGCAATCGACTTTCTCTTCCGCAATCGCCGCAGCGCGTTTTTCGGACAACGCCGCAAGCCGATTCACGACCGCACTCGAATTGAGCGTGCCGCGTTTGGACGCCTCCGCACGCAACGATTCCGCCGCCGTTTCGTATTCCTCTTGCAATTTCAAAACCGTTTGATCGCGTGCGGCAAGCCGCGCCTCTTTCTTTTCGTTTTCCTTTGCGATCTGCGCGTCCGCCTCGGCAAGATACGCCGCAAGCGCCTCGTCGTAGCCGTATTCCATCAACTTTTCCGCACGGGCAAGCCGTTCTTCTTCTGTCGTCGGCGTATAGGTCAAACGATTAAGCGTAAGCGAACGAAAATCGGGCGGCGTAAAGAAACGCAAATCGCCCTTATAATAAGTTTCGATCTCTTTTAAGACTTCGTATAATTCTGTCTTTGTAGTCGGCATCGTAAAATCCATTTCAATCCTCCTTTATACCGTTCGGTAAACGATTTTCAGACGGCGAATCGCGTCCGAATCGGCGGAAAAACAAAACCGCTCTCCGCACAAGGACGGAAAAACGGACGATTCTCCCGCAGCCAAAGAATAACGCGCGGTTTCCCGTTCGGAAGAAAGGGTTAAAACAACCGACTGCTCCGCCGTAACAAGCAATTCGGTCAGTCGCTTATTGCCTCGTTTTCCGAAATTCAAAAAGCCGCTTTTCCACGTCGCCGCTTCCTCTGTAATCAAACGAGCCGGAAATGCGGACGATTCGGTCAGTCTATCGTATCGACGAGAGCACGGAACGAACAAACTGCCGCCGAACGCGGACGAAAGCACCCCGTACGTTCCGAAAACGGTATCCGAACGTTCCGCCGCCGTATCGTAGACGAGAACGCAATCTTCTCCGCCCGTCGTTCCTTTTAACAACAACCGACGATCGGCGGAAACGAGCGTTTCGTCCGATAAAAAAGAAGGCAATGCGATCCGCTTGGCACGCGAACCGTCGAACGAGAACAAATCGCCGCCCGATAAATAGTAAATTTTTTCGCCGCAGACGACGGGCGAACGCCGCTCCGCCCGTTCGGAAAGTACGTGAACGCGTTCGAGCGTGAATGCCGTTTCGCCTCCGCGCGCGGCGATTCGGTAAACCGCGTTGTCGCAAAAGCAATATACGTACCCGTCGAACACGGTCAAATCGCTAATTACACCGCCTTCCGTCGGCAGTCGAACTTCTCCGACGACGGCGTACGGCGAAACGGGAAGCGATCGGGTATAAAGCACGGCGTTTTTCGCGGCGAGAAAGAGCCGTTCCCCGTCGAATGCCAAAGAATTCGTTCCGGGAAGAAAAGATTCCCCCGTCGCTCCGACGATCGCCGTCCGTTCCCCGTCCGACAACACGTATACGCTCTCGCCCCCGACCGTGATCGCCGCGCACGCGGGGCAACTTACAAACCGCTCGTTCAGCGCGACGATCTTCAAACCGTTCTTTTGATAAAGTATGCCGTCGCTGCCGTAAATCAACGGATTCTTTTCCTCGCCGTATAGCGCGACGGGAAACACTCCGTTCGGCAAACGCACACTCCCCGAAACGAGATACAGAGCAGCCGCACGCGCCTGCGTTTCCCGATTGATTTCAAACGCGTATTCTTTTTCCGTTACGGATAAAATATCCTTTCGATCCCATCTCATAAAAAATACGGTCTCCTGATTTTCAGTCGCCGCGGACGGCAATAGCCGGACAAACTGTCTTTATAACGCTTATCCCACAAAGCGCACTCCCTGTATCTGCCTTGCATCAAGCAATACTCCGCCGCCGTTCCGTAGGCGATCACGCGCTTCGGCAAACGCGTTTCGTCGTAATCGCAAATATCGTTCGCCGTCTTTTCCTTTGGATAATAGCGATATTCCACTTCGTACGTCCCGTTTTGCAAGGAAAGATAAACCGGCATTACGCGGTATTCCGCGCGCCGTTCCTCGCCGACGCGGCGCACCGTCAAAATTTCAATCGGCTGCTCGGCAAGTTCGGAATAATAGATCTTTCCGCCGCGTGCGTCCTGCGTTTCGGTACGAATGAGCGGAAGATATTCGGAAGCCAACTCGTTCACGACGAGATTCGCCGCAGTCAACAGTTCCTTTTCGCGCAAAGCGGATTCCTCGTCGGACGGCGACGGTTTCAATCCCAAAAGGGTTTCCGCAAGCGCGGTGATTTCCTTCATTGTCATAAAACGTCCTCCGCGCGGTTACGCAACCTTATATTGTTCATACCAACCCTCCCTATAATATAAAAAAGTAAGGCGGGCGATTTGCCCGCCTCGACCGTTACGCCTCGGTGATCCCCGTAAGCATACCCTGTCCGTTGGGACGGGAGCAGAGAAGATCCGCGTACTTAACGAGCGTCGCGTTGTACACGGGCTTCCCCGGAATCTGCCGAAGAACAGAGCCGTCCTCGCCCTCCAACCAAAGGATCAATCACGTGTACGTTTTCGTCAAATTCGGGATAGACCGCGCCTGCGTCCGAACGAACCCGCCCGTAACGGCGCGATTCCAATTGATTGGGCGACAGAGAGTCGGTCAGTGCGTCGATCTCCTTTCGGGAAAGAAAGGGGTTGTCGCCCCACTCCATAAACTCGTACCACACCTCGGGCGAACGGTTGCGGTTTAAATAAATCTCGTCGTAAACGAACGTCAACCCCTTTAAGGGCGTCATCGTGCCGAACAACTCGCCGCGTTTATCCAATAAACGCATCCGACATTCCTCATAAATTTCGCGCGGAGGCTCTTCGTCAAACCACACGAAATCCAAAGAACTCCCCTGAAACTTCTCTCTCCCTTGATCGCACGACTTAAACCCGATCACCGAAACGCCGCCGAACACGTTTTTGATCACGAGTTGATCAATCACGCCGGTCGCGAGCGAATCTTTTCTCCCCGACAGCATGGTGACATCCGCAATCCATTCCGGATCTAAATATTTTAAAATTTTCGCCTGCGCGACGTCTCTCTGCACTTGCGCGGACAACGAAACTACCCAACCGAACACATTCGGCTTGTTTTTCTTATACGGGTGAATCCCGCGCGCAAGCCAAACGGACTCTACCGCGCCGCACTCCGTTTTTCCGCTTCGGTTTCCGCCGAACACCCAACGGTTTTTCTTCTTACAACGGTGAAACGCAACTTGTTTTTTGTGTTTTTTTCGCCCCGTATTGTAGACGGACAACGGCGAGGGACGGGCACGGCGCACCTCTTCCTCCTCGATTTCCCGAATTTTTTGAATCAGCGTTTCGGACACTTCGACAAACTCTCCTCTTATTTCTTAAAATATTCCTGTTTTTCCGCGTTTACAATCTGTTACAATGGTAAGACGTCAAGGAGAAATCATGAAAAAATTATTCGCCCTTTCTTTTGCCCTGCTTTTGACCGTGCTGCCCGTTTGGGAAACAACCGCCGCGCACGCCGCCGAAACAAAATACGGCAGAGCGTTGCACGCGGATATCGGCTTTTACAAGGACAACGCCGGAAGCGACCTGCTCTTCTTTCTACCCTACTCGTATTACGTAAAAGTGCTCGTCGAAGGCGAGCCTTATTCGCTGGTAGAATGTCATAACGCGGACGGCAAAACGACCAAGATCGTCGGATACGTACTAACCGAAAACCTCTATTTCAACGGAACGCTCCCCATGAATCCCTATCTCGATCTCGCGGTTTCGCTCCGTCGGGACGCGTTTTTATACCGCGACCGCAATTGCACCGAAAAACTTACCAAACTCTTTTACAACGACAAGAACTTAAACAACGACTTGTTCCGTTACTACGGCTACGCCTACGACGCCGCCGGCGAACCTGTGTATTACGTGGAATTTTTTTACGATTACGGTTATCTGAAAGCGAGCGACGCGTTTTCTTTCACCGTTCCCAACCACCCCGAACCGATCCCGACTTTCGAGCCGGAAGAACCCGATCCGCCCGAAACGAGTACGGACGTCATTCAAGCGGACGGCGGCGTAAGCGGTATGCAGATCGCCGTAATCTGCTGCATCGTGCTTGCAGGGATCTTCGTCGTCGCGTTTCTGTTCCGCCCCGCGCCTAAAAAAAGACGGGATTCTTATTTTGACGAAACAGACTACGACTGACCTTTTTCTTTCCGCTCGCGCGCCGCGATTCTACGCAACAATTCGGGGAACAAGTCCGTCGTCATGCACGCGTCGTCAAACCACGCCTCGGTCAAGCCTTCGCGATTGAGTACGCGCGCAAATTTTTGTAGCAATCTTTGTTGGCGGCGAAAATACGAACGCGAAGCGACGTCGAATCCCTCGAACGCAGACCGAGGCAAATCGCGGAAATACTTGTAAGAAAAATGCTTTTTCTCAAAGGGGCTGAACGATTCCAACACCCGATCCAGCCGTAGTTTGATAAAAACGTACAAATCCTTTTCCGCTATTTTTCCGATCAGAGCCTCCGCCTCCTCCAACGCCGATCTTCCCGACGAAAACGAATTGAGCGCGCGCTTTAAGAAAATCGCGTCGTAAGCGTCGATAATCTCCTCCAATGCGGGATACGCGTATAAAAGTGCTTTTTCATAGTTTTTCATTCAACCATCTCCTTATTTTTTCCGAAAAGCAACTTCATTTTACCTTTGTTTTTTCCTTTTACAAGGGGTTACCGACACCCTTTTTAACTTTAAATTTTTTTCTTTTATTTCTGTCGGTTTCCCCTTGACGGACGAACAAAACCGTAGTACAATAGCAAAATACGAACGTTTGTTCGCTTTTATGTTACCGTATTATTGTGACATACGCCTGTCATAATATAAAAACTTTTTTCTTTTTCCTTAAAAAATCTTATTCTTGCTTTTGAAATTCTCTTCTTACAAACAAAAAACGCCCGTTTTTTGCGGTCGAACCGTCAACACACGCGCGCTTGCTTGCAAATATTACCGTAAATTTTTGGGCGTTTTTTCCCGAAAAACGTTGCCTTAACCGTCCCCGTTATGATATACTATAATATGAATAAAATTATTTAGAACTGCGCGCACGCGTATCCGCGCGCGAGGAAAGGTTGCCAATGAAGAAATTTCTGACGTCTGTTTTTATCCTGTTGCTGTCTGCTTGCGTTCCGCTCGCAGCGGCGTTTGCCGCGCCGCAGGAGAACGCCGAGGAAAACACTCAGCCTTTTCTCCCTACGACGTACGAAGAATATTGCGAATTAACCCAATTGATGGACGTTTATTACGACGAGGGCATGACCGTCCTTTCCGAAAAAGACAAGATCTTGGTTTCCCGCGGCAACGGTTTTACTGCGTTTGAAACTATGCAAAAGAACGTAAAAATGGCGCGCCGCCTCGGTAACGACGTGTTGGTGCAGGACGATATGATTCTCTATCGCTATTCCTCCGCGAACGGCACGTCCGAACAATTGAACGACACGGACGGCAACGTTATCAACGGCAACAACTTTGCCTTAAACAGCCGCTATTTGGCGATCACAACCAATACGAACGTTAAAATTTACGAGATCACGCCGACGGGCTTTGCCCCCTATCTCACGATTCCGACCACGGCGGGAAGGGACAATATTCCCCTCTTTATCACGGAAACGAGCGATCTTTTTTATCACGTTAAATCTACCGGCATTTTATTTCAATTAAATTTGGACACCAACCGCGAAGAAGTTTATTCTCTGCGCGGTTCGGGCGAAGAAATGTCCGCCATGCACGTTCGGGACGGCAACGTCTATTACATTATGAACACCACCGTTTCGCGCTTTAACTTAGAATCCAAGACGAACGAGGTCATTCTTACCGCCGTTAACGGGAAGAAAATGGGCGCGACGAATACCCCCATCGGCTTGACGTTCCGCGGAGAAAATCTGTTAATCGCGGATACGGGGTTGAACGCGGTTCAGGAATTTGCTCCCGACGAAAACGGAATTTGGCGTTACACCGGTTTTTCGATCACGGGTGAAAACGCAGGCGAAAACAGAATTTCGGGCGCGACGGACGTCGCTTACGCCAACGGAAACGTTTATCTGTTGGACGGCAACGGAGAACTTTTGATCATCGGCAAGGACGGTGCGCAAACAGATTATCGCCGCATCAATTTGGGCGCGAAGTTGACCTTCACCCCCGTTAAGTTGGAAACGGACGGCAATTCCGTCTTGTTGGCAGGCGTTACCGAAGCGGCGTTTTATCGCGTTGAAACGAACGAACTTCTCGCGGCAAGTTTCACGCAATCTATGATATACGACGTATCTTACGCGAACGGCGTTTACTATCTGTTGGGCGGAGATCGCGTGGTCGCTTACGACGCGGAAAGTTTTAATCCGACGAATTTCGTCACCGCGCTCACCGTGGGAGAAAAGAGTTTGATCGCCGCGGACGTAGACAACAATCTCTTTTTATACAACAGCACCGATCACGTCGTAACGCATTACGACGCACAAGGATTCCTTACCGCGGCGGCATATAATCTTCCCGAAGAAGCCTTCTCCATCGGAGCAGATTTGAACGGCAATCTCTTTGCGCTTGCGGCAAACAACGTCGTTTATTCTTTCAAAGACGGAAAAACGGAAACAACCGCGCTGAGAACGCGGCTTCCGCAAGCGAACGCGCGTTCCATGTGCATGGCGTTCGACGCAAAAGAAGTTTGGTTCGTTTATGAAAACGCAGGCTACGCCTTGACTTGTTCGGAATTGGATAACGACAGCATTACGACCGTTGCCGCCCCCGTTTTGACGCTGACCGACCGCACGCGTACGGATGGCGAGATCACGATTCTCACGGTAAACGAAGGGGAAAATCTCTACGAAATGGATTTTCCGACCGAACCGACCTTTTCTTACCTTTCGCATCTTCATTCGGTCGGAACGGTCGAGTACGTAAAAATCGCGGAAACACGGGGCTTCGAGGTGCTCTTGCACGACGAAAAACTCTATCTTGCTAAGGAAAAGCACGTTTCCGCCGTCAACCGTCAAACGGAAGCGAGCGCACAAACGAAAGCGTACGTCGTCACGAGCGCTTACCTCTATTATTACCCGATCGTAGAACCGATCTATCAATTGACGGATATGAAAAAAATGGAAGCGCAAACCAAAGTCGCGCTTTTAGGGGAATTGGAATTGAACGGAAAGACGTTCTGTTACGTTGAATGGACGGACGGAACGGAAACGATCAGCGGCTTTTTATTAAAATCGTTCACGACCGAACGGTATTCCGGCATTTACGACGGAGAAACCTTTACGGACGGGACGAAACAACCGGGCGCGGAAAACGCGCTTCGGAACGCACTCGTATTTATTTTGGTAGGCTTATCCGTCTGCGCAACGTCCGTTTATTTCGTTCTGCGCAGAAAACGGAAAATTCCCGATTAAACAACGACAAAAAGGAGGACGGCAACATGGTACAAATCGGAAATTTTTATTACTTCTTTTTCATCGGCATTGCGACGGGAGTGATTACCGGTCTTTATTTTCTCTTGCGCAATCGAAGCCGCAAGGTACAGTATAACACGCTCTGTGTGATTCTGTTCTTAAACTTGGGGCTGCACTTTATCAAGTTGCTGTTTCCGCCCTATCGGTACGAATTTTCGCAGAGTTGGGAAAAAATCACGTTTATCAACATCTGCGCGGCTTCTACGTTGCTGTTCCCGTTCATCTTTCTCATCAAAAAACATACGGTTTTACACGACTATATGTATTTTATCGGGTTCTGCGGCGGCTTCGGCGCATTGATTCTCCCCACCGAGGCGATCGGGAAATCTCCTTTCGTCTTTGACGTAATTCGGTTTTATCTCTGTCATATGACGCTCATCAGCGTTCCGCTTCTTGCGGCAATGCTCAACGTCTACCGTCCGCGTCTGGAAAAAGCATATGCGATTCCGCTCTTGTTTTTGGCGCACGAAACGATTATTTTCATCAACGAAATCATTCTCGTTTCGTCCGGTTTAATCGAATGCACGACGGCGGAATTTTTCGACCGCGCGTTCCGCAACAGTTCTTTTATTTTCGGACCGTTGCCCGAAGCGGACGGCATTGCAGGGATCATCACAATCCTTGTTCCGCGCGTCTTTACGCAAGACTTGTTCGGAATCAACGGCGGCGTCGGCTTTTATTGGCCGATCGTTTGGTTGGTGATCCCGGCGCTTATCTATCTCCCTCTCGCATACATAATACTCGCAGCACCGTTCTCGCGGAAAAAACGGATTCGCAGCGCAATGAAAAAACGGTTGCAAGCGGAAGAACTTTCCCCGTCGCCCGACGTTGCATACGAAGCAGCCATCGAAACAGAGGACGAAACCGAATGGCTGCCCGAAGCAAAATAGCCTTTTTCAAACGGTAAAATATTTTTCTGAAAACTAAAATATGCACGCTCGAACGTGTTTTCACATTCAAGCGTGCATATTATTTTTTACTCTTTATTACAACAAATAAACGGGAACGCTGCGTTGTTCGACAGAACCGCCGCAAGCGACCTTAAACTTTTCTTCGTGAATACTTTCCGGGACTGCCGAAAACTTTTTCAACTCTCGCGCGGCTTCCTTTTCGTTGCCCGATAAAACAATCACTTTGACCGTTTTTACCCCTAATTCACGCAAGGCGGAAACGCGTTTCACTCCGTCAATCACCGCGAGTTGCTCCCCCTTGCGCACGACCGCGACGGGAAGAATCGCGCCGTAAATTTTAACGGACTTTACGAGATCCCCCGCAACCGTAACCGGTTGAAACAAAAGCGTATCGACGGCGACCTCTAAAATCGAATTGTCGCACACCACCTTTTTGACCGCGGGCTTGCTCTGCGCAGACGCCCTTTTCAGACTTCCTTTACCGACCGACATGTTTGATTACCTCCTCTGCTAAATTCCAATATTCTTTCGCGCTTCGACTACTCCGTTTATACTTGCCGACCGGCTTGGAGTTGTCTTGCGCCCATTCGATGCTGGAATCCAAATGGATCACGTTTTCAAAAACGTTGACGTCTTTTAATTCCGCTAACGATTCCATGGTCTGCTTGAAATAATTTTTACGAGAATCAACCTTCGTCACGACGATTCCCGCGAGTTTCAACACGGGATTGAGATTTTTGACCTCTTCCAAAAACTCAAACATATTGGCAAGTCCGAACAAGCCCCACGGACTCGCTTCTACGGGAATGATCAATTCGTCCGAAGCGGCGAGAATGTTCATCACCCAACCGCCGAGCGTCGGCGGCGCGTCGATTAAAATCAAATCGTATTTTCCGCTTTCTTTTATTTTGGCAAGGCAATTTTTCAAAATCAATTCGCGTTGCCATTTGGTAAACAGTTCGTATTCGATACTGCTCATTAACGTCGAAGAAGGAATCAAATCGAGATTTTCGTAATCCGTACGTTTGATATACGGCGTCAAATCTTTCTGTCCCTTGATCGCATAATAAAGATTTTCTTCTCCGCTCGCGAACGAAAGTACCGTTTCTTCATCGAAAAACGCAAGCGAAAGATTCAACTGCATATCTCCGTCGATCACGAGGACCTTTTTGCCCATCTGCGAAAACGCGTACGCCAAACTGGAACAAGTCGTAGACTTTCCGCTGCCGCCCTTGTTGTTGGCAAAACAAATCGTTCTGGTATCAGCCATTTTGTTCTTCCTCCGGGTAATGGCACTCTATGCCGTGCTTTTCAAATAATTTCAGCCATTCGGTCGAGGGTTTTCGATCGGTGACGATCACGTCGATTTCTTCAAAGCCGCATACGCGATCGAACGCGCTGCGATCAAATTTGAGATGATCGACCGCGAAAATCTTTTGATCAGCGGCAGAAAGCATCATGCGCTTGGTGGAACTGTGCAGTTCGGAAGAATCGGTAACGCCGCGCCGCTTTTCCAAGCCCTTGCAAGAAACGATTGTCTTAGAAACGTGCAACCGTCCGAGCATACTGTCCGCATACGGTCCGATCAAAGCCATTGCGCCCTCCGCCATGATTCCGCCCGTCGAAAAAATGCGCCACCCCGCCACGTCGCTGAGTTCGTATAAAATTTCCACCGAATTGGTAATCAACGTGATATTTTTCTTGTCTTTGATCTTTTGCGCGATATAAAGAGCGGTCGAAGAAGCGTCCAACATAATGGTTTCTCCGTCCTTGATATGCGAAGAAATCAACTCCGCTATGCGCTGTTTGCCGACGATATTCGTCTTACGGCGAACCAAAGAGGGTAAATCTTTTTGCGCGTTTTCATTCAAAACCGCGCCGCCGTAAGCCTTTACGACGTACCCCTCCTTTTCCAACTTTTCCAGATCGCGACGAATAGTTTCCTCCGAAACGCCGAATTTTGAGGAAAGTTCGGCGACGACCACCTTTTTCTCGTCCTGTAAAATCGTCAGAATCTGATTTTTTCTCTCGATTGCCAGCATTCGTTTTCCCCTTTTCCGTACCTAAAAATGTTTCCATTCAAAAAAATTGCAAACCCGAGTATGCAGATTTGCAATTTCTTCTTTCGTTACAATATGGTGTCGATCACCTTTTTATCCGGACGCGCGATTACCGAACTGTCCAAATACATTCCGTTCTTCTGCGTCGCATTGCGAGCGCGCTCGATTGCCGCCTCTACCGCCGCAACTTCACCGGTCAACATCAAATACGATTTGCCGCACATACCGCGCGCAAGGCGTATTTCAATCAACTCGACGTTCGCCGTCTTTGCCGCTTCATCTGCCGCAACGATAATTTGCGCCGCGTCGTACGTTTCCATAATCCCCAAAGACTTAACGTCCTCGACGTTACTCGTTCCGACGATTGCGGGGAAAATCGACTCGTGCGGATTACCCAGCACGAACGTGTCGATCAATTGAAGCGGAAGTTGCTTCGCCGCAGCGTCCACAGCCGCTTTAACCGCGCTCAAATCACCGGCGATGATCGCGATGTATTTGCCCGGACAAACCGTCTGAGCCTCGATGAGATCGACTTCCGAAGTCTTAACCATCAAATCCGCCGCGGTAACGCCCGCCGCCGTCGTCTTATATTCCACCATTCCGATTGCTTTACTCATGGTCTACCTCTTAATTCTGCGTAATTCTGACGTATTTGTCCGTAACCTGCGTAACCATACCGTCGATCGATGCGTGAATCGCAACGCTCAACCCGTTTGCCGGTTGCGCGATCATTGTTCCCACGCTGACGCGATCCCCTTGCTTGACAACGGGAACGGCAGGAGCACCGATATGTTGCGAAAGAAGAATAGTCACCTCTTTGCAAGATTTCAAATCTTCTTCTAACGGAGCAGGTCTGTCGTACTTGGAAAGGTCGATTCGCGCCATCAAGCGTTCGATCGGCGCTTTTCTTCCCTCTCGTGCCGGAGAAACGGGTGCTGCCTGCACGACGGGAGGTCTGACTCCGCCGGCACGCAATCCGTTTTTCACTTCCTGAATCAACGTTCTGGGCGCTAACCCTTGGAAACAAGAATAAAGTTCGCAAAGACCGCAGCCGCAACAGAAGAACGTGTTGACGAAAGCGTCGGTATTCTGAATATCTTTACAGATCGCGGCACGCATCAACAAATGCGGTTGAATGGGGTGCCCCAACAGATGACGCGGACATAAGTCCGTACACATCGAACACTGACAGCAACTCGCCGCGGCGCGCTTCAAATTGATTTTGTTGTTGGAACGCTTCCTCTCGATCAAATAATGATCGGGAGGGAGAACCAAGATCGCGTTCGTCGTCTTGGTTACCGTTTGATCGGGAGGAAGAATCCTGCCCATCATCGGACCGCCGACCAAATAAACGGGATCTTTGATGGAAGAACCGCCGGCAAGAGCGACAACCTCTTTCAACGGCATTCCGATCGGGACGCGTACCGTAACGGGACGATTAACCTCAGCCACCACCGAAACCAACTTTTCGGTAACAGGCTTGCCTTTCATTGCTTGCGCGAGATTGTAAATCGTTTCTACGTTAAATACCGCGATTCCGCTCTCGATCGGCAAGCCGCCGGGACGGACGACCTTTTTCGTTACTTCGTATATGAGGACGACTTCGTCCCCTGCCGGATAAACTTCCTCTAACTCCGCGATGCGAATGTTGGGGAAATCTCCGATAATTTGCTTGATTGCATTGACCGTGGTTACGTAAGCCTCTTTGATTCCGATCACCGCTTCTTTTGCGCCAACCGTTTCGCGAATCACTTCAAACGCTTCCAAAATCTCACGCGTGTCCTTTTCCAAAAGCTGTCTGTGCAATTTCAAAAGGGGTTCGCACTCACAGCAATTCATAATGATCGTTTCCGCACGCTCGTCGATCTTTGCATACGTCGGGAAACCGGCACCGCCGGCACCGACAATTCCGTTCTCCTTTAAGAGAGAAACCAACGTCGATTTATCCATAGTTCGTTACTCCATATCCTGCCCTTCGTCGATAATACCGACAATCGCCGCGTCTACGGGAGAAGTTTCCATACCGCACCCGATTCGCGCCGCGCTGCCTTGCGCAACCAAAACGTATTCGCCGATTCCTGCGCCGATTTTATCAATTGCCACAATGCGATTTTCCACCTTGAGGCTGGGAATCGGCTCGACGATCATAAACTTGCTTCCGATTAAGTTGTCATTCTTGCGTGTGGAAACAACGCTTCCAACCACTTTTCCGATAATCATTTTGTTCCTCTCGGCTTCTTTAAAATTTATTCTTTTTTGAAGACCTTGATTATTTACCTGAACAATAAGCGTTGAGAGCCCGTCGTTAACCGATGGGCTTTTTTTAAAAAAAAAGAAAGAAAAAACTTTTCAATGGGAAAAATCATTTTTGT
>CAYXWN010000023.1:0-30204 GCA_964468815.1 uncultured Clostridia bacterium
GTAAAATATGTAAAGACGGGTTTTTATTGACGACGAAAAACGCGCCGAGTTCAAAGCGGAAAAATCGTATTTATGGGGGTTGGAAAAAGCGGACATATCGGAGAAAAACTTGCGGCAACGTTTGCGTCTTTGGGAACGCCTGCTTTTCATGTCCATTCGACGGAGGCGATGCATGGTGATTTGGGAATGATCGAGCCTCAAGATATTGCGGTATTGATTTCAAATAGCGGTAATACGCAAGAAGTTGTGCAAAACGTCGAGCCGTTAAAGAGGAATGGGGTAACGACGGTCGCCTTTACTGCGGGGGCGGACAGCAAACTCGCAAATGCCTGCGATTATAAAATTTTATATCCGAAATGCGATGAGGCGGACGCTCTCAATCTTGCACCTACGGTTTCGAGCACGCTTGCGCTTGTGCTTGGGGACGCAATTGCGTGCACGGTTTCAAAGGCGAAAAATTTTAGTCGTGAGGATTTTCATAAATATCATCCGAACGGTGAGCTTGGAGCAATGTTGAAAGGAGAAAAGAAATAGTATGGCAAAAATAACGGTAATTGGATCGTTTGTTATGGATAACGTGGCAAAAATGACGGAATTTCCGGCAGCGGGACAGACGGTTCTCGGAAAAAGTTTGGAGTTGTTTCCTGGTGGAAAAGGGGCGAATCAATGTATATCGATTGCGAGACTCTGCGGTGACGTTGAAATGATCGGTATGCTCGGAAAGGACGGGAACGGCGATGTCTTTCGGAAAATCCTTAAAAAAGAAGGAGTTCATGCCGAGAACGTATTTGTTTGCGATAAACCGACGGCTGTTGCTCAAGTGCAAATTAATGCGTGTGGTCAAAATCGGATTTGTGTGATTCCGTCTGCAAATCACGAGTTTGGTTTTGAAGAACTTGATCAAATTGACTCGGTTTTAAAGGAAACGGAACTTGTGGTTTTACAACTTGAAATGCGGCTTGAAGTGACAAAGGAGGTAATTCGTCGCGCGCATCGCTATGGCGTTCAAATTATGTTGAATCCTGCGCCTGCGGTGAAGTTAGAGGACGAGATTCTTTCTAAGATTGATTATTTGACGCCGAACGAAACGGAACTTTTTATTTTAACAGGACTTCCGACGGATACGGATGACGAAGCGATTTTTGCGGCAAAGAACTTGTTGGAGCGTGGTGTGGAAACAATTGTTGCGACGTTAGGATCAAGGGGAGCGTTGTTGGTGAATTCTGAAAAAGCGAAGATTATTCCCGGATTTAAGGTGAAAGCGGTTGATACGGTTGCTGCGGGCGATAGTTTTAACGGTGCTCTTGCCGTGGCTTTGACCGAAAGGAAAGAAATAGAAGAGGCTATTCGCTTTGCGAATGCAATGGGTGCGTTAACCGTGCAAAAGGCCGGTGCGATTCCGTCTTTGGCTCGTAGAGAAGCGGTAGAACAATTTTTATCGGAGAATATTCGATAATTGCCTGTTTTTTTCAAAAGGTTTCTGAAAATTGCAAAAAGGGTGAAACAAATCGCAAAAAATACGGTTCAAACGCTTGAAAAAGCATTTGAAATATGCTATAATCAAAAATGCTTAGAAACAATATGATGAATCGGAGAAAACAATGTTAGAACGTATGACTTCTTTCCTTATGGCATCGGACGGACTCGGAATGTATGATATCGTGAAAGCGATTAGTATCGTTATTCTCGTAATTATGGCAGTTTGTGCGGTATTTGTCATTTTCGTTATTTTATTTCAACCTTCGAGTTCGACGGGGATCGGCGCACTCGGCGGTACAACCGAAACCTTTTTGGGGAAGAACAAGAAGAGTACCCGAGAAAGCAAATTGAAGCGGTTGACGGTGATCAGTTTGATTTTACTGATCGTTCTTTCCGTCATTTTCTTCTTGCTTTGGTGGTGGCTCAGCACCTTGGCTTAACAAAAGCGACGCAGTGGTTTCGGAACGGAAGCCACTGTTTTTTTATTCGGAGTTTATGATCAGAAAGAAAACAAAGCATTTTATTGAAGGAAAAATTCAAGGGAACGAGCGCGGTTACGCGTTTTTGATCCCGAACGAGGGGGGAGAGGATTATTTTCTTTCGCACAACGACCTAAACGGTGCGATGCACGGTGATTTGGTTCTTGCGGAAGCGATTCCCGGGCGTGGCAATCGTACGCTGGCGCGCGTCGTGCGGATCAAGGAACGTGGAATCTCCCGTTTAATCGGGACGTTTCATACGGCAAAATCGGGCGGATTCGTCGTGCCGGACGATCGTCACTATTATAACGATATCTTTATTCCTCGCAAAGCGGTTGAAAATGCTGCGACGGGGGATAAGGTGGAATGTGAAATTACGCGTTACCCGAAGGGAAACCCGGAGGGCAGAATCACAGAGGTGATCGGCAGACAGTTTGAAAAGGATACCGAAATCGCTTGTTTGATCCGCTCTTACGGTTTGGAAACGCAGTTTTCTTCCATTGTGAAAAAGAACGCGAAAGCGGTTGCGAAGCCCGTTTCTGCGCGTGATCGGAGCGGAAGAGAAGATTTCAGGGAAAACGTGACGTTTACCATTGACGGGGACGACAGCAAGGATTTTGACGACGCGGTATCCATTCAGACAAAAGAGGACGGTTGGATTTTAGGTGTTCATATTGCGGACGTGGCGCATTACGTGCGGCGCGGCAGCGCGTTAGACGAAGAGGCGTATCGTCGCGGCACGAGCGTTTATTTTCCCGAAGTCGTTTTGCCGATGTTGCCCGAAGAGTTGTCTAACGATATATGTTCGTTAAAGCCGAACGTCGATCGATTGACGCTTTCTTGTATAATGGAATTTCATCGGGACGGCACGCGTGGCAAGTACCGCATTGTCGAGGGCATCATTCGGTCGCACGCGCGGTTGACTTACGGCAAGGTGCAAGCGATGTTGGACGGCGATTTGGCGTTGCAAAAAGAATATGCTGCCGTTTATCCCTCTGTTGTCGAGATGAAAAAGTTGGCGGACGTGCTGATTGCGTTACGTATGGAGCGCGGAACGGTCGATCTTTCCATAAAAGAGGCAAAAATCACGGCAGGCGGCGATCGGATTGAGATTTCCGAATATCCGCGGCTTTTTTCTCATCGGTTGATCGAGGAGTTTATGATTGCGGCAAACGAATGTGTGGCGGAATTCGGCGAAAAGGAAAAACTTCCGCTTTTGTATCGCATTCACGAGCGTCCCGCGGCGGATAAGGTTGCCGATTTCGCTGCTTATTTAGAGGGCTTGGGGATTCGCGCATGCTTTGACGCGGAAACGGTTACGCCCAAGGATTTTCAGCAGATTCTTCTTTCGCTTGAAGGAAAGAAGGAATTTGAACTTGTCAACCGCGTAATGCTTCGTTCGATGCAGAAAGCGCGTTACAGCGGCGAGGATATGGGTCATTTCGGTTTGGCGAGCACGCATTATTGTCATTTTACTTCGCCCATTCGTCGTTATCCCGATCTCGTCGTACACCGTGCGATCAAGGCGTATTGCGAAAAGGGGAAAACGGACGCATTGCGTGCATTGATCCAGGAAGAGGCAAAGCGCACGTCCGAACGCGAGCGGATCGCTGTAGATGCAGAACGCGCCGTTGACGACTATTATAAATTATTGTATATGGAATCAAAAATCGGGGAATCCTTTCGCGGCGTAATCAGCGGCGTTACGAATTTCGGGATTTTTGTGGAATTGGAGAATACGGTAGAGGGATTGATTCGCTTGGAAACGATTCACGGCGGCAGGTTCGAACTGGACGAAACGCATTATACGCTTTCGGACGGCGAGAGAACGTACCGCTTGGGCGAGTCTGTCGAAATCACGGTTGCCGGCGTCGATCGCGCTACGCGTCGTGTTGAATTTGTTTTAAAGGAAGAGCGTCATGCACGAAAAAACCATCACGGAAAACAGAAGCGCAAGGCACGAGTATTTCATTGACGAAACGGTGGAAGCCGGTATCGTGCTGGACGGCGGAGAGGTGAAATCCGTTCGCGGCGGAAGCGTAAACTTAAAGGACAGTTTTTGTTTGATTGCCGGGAATTGCGCCTATTTGAAAAACGCGCATATTGCCGTCTACGATAAAGCAGGCGCGTTCAACGCGCGCGACGCCAAGCGAGATCGTAAAATTCTGCTTCATAAAAAAGAACTTTTAAAATTAAATCAAAAGGTATCGCAAAAGGGGTATACGCTCGTTCCGTTGCGCTTATATTATAAAGATGCGTTAGTGAAAGTGGAGTTGGGCGTTTGTCGCGGCAAGCATACGTTTGACAAAAAGAAAACGTTGATGGAAAAGGACGTGCGCCGCAAGGCAGAGCGCGAAATCAAGGAGTTCGGAAGATAGCGATTGACAAACGGCAATCGTTATGATACAATAAAACGGCTATCGTCGTAAAATTCTTTTACGGGCCAGTAGAAGATTCGATTGCGGACGGCGGCTGATGTAAGCATATCGGAGGGTCGGCTCCGTTAAAAACGGCAAATTAAAATTAAACGCTAATAATAGCAACAACGCGGAATACGCGTTCGCGGCCTAAGTGCTGCACGGTCCTCTCCGTTTCCCACGGACGGAAGAGGGGCGTCAATTGAGTGGGGAACGTTACCTTGCGCTCGACTCTTGGCGTTCGGTGAAGAATTTTTAGGGTAAGTCGTCGCATAGGCTGTCTTTGTCCGAAGCGGCGGCGAGATCAAATCAAAGACTAAGTATGTAGAAAGCACAGGCAAACTTCGTAAGACACGGGAGCGTTACCCGTCTGGTCCACCAAAATGATGAAACCGCGCTTTCGCGCGGTTCAGAAAAGCGCCGAGCAGAAATTCTCTACTCGGCGCTTTTTTCGTGAATAAAAATCGAAGTATAATATTGATAGCGGAAAAAAGTGAAATCGACTGCGTTTCGATATCGTTGACTCTTTTATAATGCTTTGGACGTCAACTTTTTCGGTTGAAGCCGAATTTGCAGTTCGTCGTTTGTAAACGTCGGATTTTTTTATAATTCTTTAATGGTCAGCGTCAACGTCAACTCTTTCTTTTCGCCCGGTTTTAAGGTCAGATATTGCAGTTCGTCGAAGAAACGAGAAGTGGACGGTTCGATTCCCAACGCGTATGCGCCGCTTACCATGCTTCTCCATTCGACTAAATGCTGCAAACTCGTGTGATCGTATGCAACTTCCGCTTGCAAACCGGTGGACGGGCTTACTACTTTCACTTTTCCCTCCTTGACGGTATGGTAGAAGCATTTTTCTAATGCGTCGTCGCCGGGTAATTCCATCAATAACGCGCGATCTTTTGCATCTTCCGCATAGGGGGTAATGGCGTCCGTGGTAAGAACGGGTGCTTCGATATAAGTCTTTTCTGTCAAGAACGGGTAGCCGAAATTGACGTGATACAGCAAAACGTAATGTGCGTCGATAAAGCCGTCGTTTTCGATCACGTCCGTAATTTTCAGTTCGTTTGAAAGGTAGCCCGTTTGAATGGTCCGCGTGACGATGAGCGATTCGCCGAAGAGCGCGGTTTGACGGATCGTCCCCGTGACTTCAATTGATTCGCCGTCCCGAACGGTTGCGACCTTTGCAGGAACGGAATGGAACCGCCCGTGAACCGCGTGATTTTCTTGAACACTGAGAGAATCTAAGCCGCACGTGTAGAGCATACCGGCAGGGAAGCGGCTTCCGAATTCCGTTTCCGCACCGTAAAAGCCGTTACGTGAGATAAAACTGACGTTCGTACCGCGATAGCGTAACTGACCGAGATCCATCGCGCGGCTCGCGTTGATCATGAAATGAAGTTTTCCGTTATCCGCCTCGATAATTTCCTGTCCCTTTTCCGGACCGTCTGCAAAAACGTATTTTCTTGCGCTGCAAAGTTGTTCTTTGTTTCCGAGTTGTCTTTTTAATGTTGTTTCCATAATAATTACTTCCTGTTTTTATCGTTTTTTTGAATAGACAGCCGATATTGATGCGGCGTCATATTTTCGTGTTTTTTAAAGAGCGTAATGAGGTACGAAACGCTTTGCAATTTGCAAAGTTCCGCAATTTTTTCAAGAGAGTAGTTGGTGTTTTCCAAATAAGCCTTGATTACTCTTACCAACTGTTGTTGGCGATCGTACGAAGGGCTGACGTTGAAATATTTTTTATAACAGATTCCGAAATAAGTCGCCGTATATCCCGATCGTTTTACCATTTTTTGTACCGAATTTTCGACGGGGGATTTTTTCATTTCTTCCCTGATTTCCGAAAAAATCATCAAATTGTTTTCGGCGTTCGGCGTTTTGTTGTGCGATTTTTGATACGCCTCGTCTAAAATGCAAAAGATTTCATCCAGCATCGCAGGCACGTTTTTGCGGTTGTGCTCCTCGTAATGCGTGTTCAGCAAAAAGGAAACGCGATCCATCTTTTTCAAAAGTTTGCCGATATACGTTTCGTCAATGGTGAAAACCGTTCCGAGGGGGAAAGAAAACCGCTTAAAGTAAGCCTCGTCCACCCAAAAACCGAGAAAACTGTTTAAAAAATCGGTATCGTTGCTGCGGTAAGCCTGCAATTGATAAGGTTGATAAAGAATGACGCTGTTTTTCCCCGTCGGGAAATAGTCTTTTCCGTTGTAGGAAAGGCGAATTTTTGTATGGAAGAGGAGCAGAAGATAGGAGTTCTGTCTTCCGCTTTCGCAAAACGCTTCAAAGTTGTTTGCTTCCATCTTATAGGTTAAGATCGTAACATTCTTAAATTCGTACATGATTGTTTTTTATATTACTCATTCTGTTTGTAAATCAGTTACACCTTAATGATAATAAAGAACGGGAGAAATGTCAATGATTTTGAAAGGCTATTTAGAAAAAAAGCAATTTTTCAGAGAAAAAACATATTGAAATCGGTATTTTTTTGCTTTATAATAGAAACAAGCAAGTAACAAAAGCGATAGCGATGCAAAAATTTATTTTTGCAAGCCGTTTAACGTTGTATATTTGCATTTCACAACATAACGTCGATCGCCTTTGCGCAATCCGAAAATGCCGGCATCGCTTTTTTCTAAAAAAAGCGACGTCGGCTTAGCGGAGGCGGAAAGCGCGGAAACAGAATCGGAATAAGGACAATGAGTATGAGAGAAGTAAAGATTCAAGTAAATCGGCAAAACGAGCCGAGCATCGTAAAAAAAGAGTTGTTTTCTTCCTTTGTGGAGCACATCGGAAGAGCGGTTTACGGCGGTATTTATCAGCCCGATCACCCGATGGCGGATCAAGACGGCTTCCGTAAGGACGTCATGGATTTGGTTCGGGAGTTAAACGTTCCGTACGTTCGCTATCCGGGCGGAAATTTCGTTTCGGGCTACCAATGGAAAAACGGGATCGGACCGAAAGAATCCCGTCCGATGTTGCCCGATTTGGCGTGGATGCAAATGGAACCGAACACGTTCGGCGTGGACGAGTTCATGAAATGGGCGGAAAAGGTCGGAACAAAGCCGATGATGGCGGTCAATCTGGGAACGGGAACGCCGCAAGAAGCGTTCGAGTTGTTGCAATACTGCAACGGAACGACCGGTTATTGGGCGGAATTGAGAAAGAAAAACGGACATGAAGAGCCTTACAACATCGAGTATTGGTGTATCGGCAACGAGATGGACGGAGAATGGCAGATCGGACACAAGACGGCTGCCGAATACTCCAAACTCGCCAAGATGACGGCGAAGATGATGAAGTTGTACGATCCGTCCGTCAAATTGATTTTCTGCGGAAGCAGTTCCTTTGAAATGCCTACGTTCCCTGCGTGGGACGAGGAAGTAATCGAAACGTGCTTTAACGAGATTGATTATATTTCTTGCCACCGTTATTATTCTTACGATAAAAAGAATCCTTCCGCCAAGGCGGAGTTTTTGGGATCGAGCGTGGATTTCGATCGCGGATTGCGTACCGTGGAGGAAACGATCGAGCGCGTCAGAAAGAAACTCGGTTCGCAAAAGCGCGTCGGCATTGCGTTGGACGAATGGAACGTCTGGTATATGGGGGAAGGAACAGATCTTTCGCACCTTTGGACGGTCGGCGCGGAGCGTGAAGAAAATATTTACAACGCGACGGATGCGGTTGTGTTCGCTTCCTTGTTGGGAACGATCGTCAATCACGCCAAGACCGTCGATATCGCTTGTCTGGCGCAGTTGGTGAACGTAATTGCGCCCGTCTATACGGCGAACGACGGAAGCGTGATTAAACAGACGATTTTCGATCCGTTCTATTATGCGAATCGGGAACTTGCCGGCAAGGTTTACGATCTGAAAATTGATTGCGATCGGATGAATGCAGGGAAATACGGCGATATTCCGAGCGTAACGGCGACATTCGTCGAGGGGGAAGAGGGCGCGTATCTTTGGATTTGCAACCTTTCAAAAGAAGAAGTTTCGATCTCGTTGCAAGAGGACGGGTATCATGCGGAAAGCCGCGTCGTGATGAACGGCGGCGACGAAACCAATTCGTTTGCAGAACCGAATCGCGTTCGCTCGCGGGAAGAACGCGTGGGCGGACAGGTGGTAATCGCACCCGAATCTTGGAATCTGATACGTTATAAAAAATAAAACGGAGGTTAGAGAAAAATGAAAAAACTTTTTGCAGCAATTCTCTCCGGATTGCTTACGGTTGTCGCGGCGTTCGGCGTCGCTTGCAATTCCGAAACGGATAGCGGTTTAGGACCGACGGACAACACGCCCGTAACTCTTCACGTTGCCAATTGGTCGAGTGCCGGTCATGCGTTGGAACTCGCCGGTACGGAGTGCTTTACGGAAGCGTTTACCGAAAAGTATCCCAACGTTACGTTTGAAATTGATATTTTAGACGATTACGTCAATCAATTTCAGAATAACATGGCGGCGGGAAGCAGCAAATACGACGTATTTTTAGTGCCGGACGGATATTTCGGAACGTGGGCGCCGCTCGGCGTTATGGAAAATCTGACCGACTTCGTTGCGGATAGCGATTTGGTCGATCCTCAAACGATTTACAGCAGCGCGATGGAGCGTTATATGTATAACCCCTCTACTTACGCGTTGGGAAGCGGCAATATCTACGCGCTTCCGAAAGACGTCGGACCTTACGTCATGTATTATAACAAAGATCTTTTGCGTGAATTGAAAGTAGGCAACCAATCCGTTTACGACAAGTACGAGGAATATCTCACCGCGACGGATACGTTCGATATCGAAGCCGCTCTCAATTTGTGGAGAGATATCAAAGCCGCGGACGCTACCCTTTATCCGGTCGGAAACGTTCAGATCGAAGGCTTGGTTTGGTCGAACGGCGGAGATTTTATTGATATGTCTACAACGCCGGCAAAGGCTACCTTGGATACGCCCGAAGTTGCAGAGGCATACCAACTCTATCTCGATATGTTAAAGGAAGGCTTGATGCCGGACGGTTCTGCGACTTCTACCGCAGATCCCTCCACGATGTTTCAAGCCGGGACGTTGGCTTGTATAATTACCGGTCGTTGGGCGGTAACTTCCTATCGGTTATCCGATTTCGAGTGGGACGTTTGTCCCGTTCCCGGATTTTCGGACAACCCCGAATTGAACAGCAGTTCGGGAAGCGTCGGCTTTGCCGTACACAAAAATTCGCAGTATAAATATTGGGCGTGGAAATTCGTCGAATATTGCGCGAGTTTGGAAGGACAAGTCGTCGGAACGAAAGCCGGCTTCTGCGTACCGTTCTACGATACCGAAGAAGCGGTTAACGCGTTGAGGGCGGCGGATGAGGGAAAATATCCTGCCAACACGATGTGCTTTGTCAACGCGGCGAAACATCAACGCAGAAACAGACTTTCTTATCTTTCGTATTCTTTCCGTTGGGTGACGGAAATCGACTCGAAATCCGGATATATTTTCTTGCAAGAGAGCGATCCTTACTATAAGTCGGTAGCCGATTTCTTAAAAGAAACGAATACCAGCGTTACCTCGATCTTGCGCGTTGATTTTGAAGAGTATACGTACTAAGAAGAGAAAAGAATGACGAACGTAAAATTAAAACGGAAAAACGAAGACGTAAAATGGGCGATTATTTTTCTAACGCCCATTACGATCGGTATGATTCTTTTCGTTCTCGTTCCGATATTGGCGGCGATCGGCTTGTCGTTTACCAAATACGACTTGTTCAACGCCCCCGTTTGGAGAGGATTGAAGAATTACGAGCGTCTGTTTAATCCGGAAATGGAACAGTGGTTTTGGCCGAGTTTCCGCAATATTATCGTCTTTGCGCTCATTGTAACCGTTCTCAGCATCGGAATCGGGCTTGTACTTGCCGTTATGCTGAATCGCGTAAAACACGGCAGCGGGGTATTTAAAATGATTTATTATATCCCCATGGTATGTTCGACGGTTGCGACTACGGCGATTTGGGCTTGGATGTATAACGACAATTACGGACCGATTACGCAGTTGTTGCTGTTTTTCGGCGTTGTCGATTATCAATTCTTTTCGCCTACGCACGCCATGCCGTCTATGATCTTGATGTGTGTTTGGGGCGGATTTTCGGGCAGTATGTTGCTTTATTTCGCCACGTTGAAAAATATTCCGTCCTATCTTTACGAGGCGGCGGAAATCGACGGCGCGAACGGCATACGGTGTTTTTTCAAAATCACGCTCCCGATGGTGTCCCCGACGACGTTTTATCTGTTGTTGACCGGCTTGATCGGAAACTTGCAGGCGTATTCGCAGTTCTTGTCCATCGGGTTGGATAATTACACTCCCGTGCTGGTGATTTACAAGTATGCCGGGCACGGTTACGGAACGCTTTACGGTTATGCGTGCGCGATGGGCGTGGTTTACGGTTTGTTTGTCGGCGTGATTGCGTTGATCAATTTCAAATTATCCAAATATTGGGTGGGGTACGATGTATAAAATACTGATTATAATCGCCGCGATCGCCGCGGCGTACGGAATTGATTTTGCAATCTGCCGCGTTTTAAGGGCAAAGGGGAAACTTTCTCCGATCGGTTATCGAAAGGGTGTGCGCGAAATTCCGCTTGCGATTTTCGGCTATACCTTTTTGGTGGCGGTTGCGGTGTGTATTTTTATTCCGTTTTTGTATGCGGTTTTTTTGAGTTTCAAAACGGGGCGCGACGTATATCTTCCGAAACTCTTCCCGACCGAATTTGTTTTGGATAATTACGGATACGTTTTGACGAATTCGGAAACCAATTTGCTCGGAAGTTTTTTTAACTCTATTTGGTATTCGATTTTGCCGTGTACGGTCGGGGTGCTGACCTCGACGATGGCTGCGTACGCGCTTTCCCGTCTGCATTTTAAGGGAAGGGATAAGATCTTCGGCGTTTTGTTTGCGACAATGTGTATTCCCGGCGTGATTACGCTCGTTCCGTCTTACATCATGTTTGCGCGCGTATACGGTTGGGCGGATTCTCCGCTGCCTCTCATTATTCCCGGTATGTGCGGAAGCGTCGGCGTGATCTTTTTCCTCAGGCAGTCGTTGCTTGCGTTGCCGAGAGAATTGGACGAAGCCGGCATTATCGACGGATTAAGTAAGGGCGGCGTATTCTTCCGCATCATTCTTCCGTTGTCTTGGCCGGCGATTCTCGCACAGTTTTTGTTGGCGTTCAACGGCGGATATAACGATTTTATGGGACCGCTTCTTTACGTGGGTGCGTCTAAAAAATGGTATACCATTCAGTTGACGATTTACAGCATGTACAGTTCAAACGTCCGTCAGATCGAACAAGTTATGGCGGCGTGCGTCCTCGCGTTGCTCCCCAGTATTTTGCTCTTCTCGTTTGCGCAGAAGTATTTCATGGGAAGCGGAATCAGCGTAGAGGGCTTAAAAGGATAAATTCCCCGTACGGGAAAAATAAAAAATCTTTGGAGGGATCAAGATGAAAAAATTGATTGCTGTTTTGACGGTGTTATTCGCCGTCTGCATGATCGGTGCGTTTTCCACGTTTGCGGACGAGCCGATCGCGACAAATTGGAGTAACGCCGGTGCTTCGGCATTCACGCAGAACGATGACGGATCGGTTACAGTCAGCTCGAAAGGAGCGGCGTTACCCTTTAATCAAGTGGTATACACGACGGCTGCCACGGCAGGACTTACCGACGTGACGACGGATTTTGCTTACTGTTTCCACGTGAACGTCACGGATAACGCCATTGACCAGCCGATTACTTTTAATTACGGTATTTTGGGCGGTGGACAGGTCAATATGACTTTTTATTATCAAACGCCAGAAGGACAATCTCGCGGTTGGAAGAACGCGGTATGCGGCGGTGAAAGTTTTGGCGCGACTTATACGATGACGATTGCAGGACAATCACCCGTCGGGCCGAACGGGGCTGCCGATCTCGGTTTCGATAAGTTTATTGCTCCGATCAACGCTGTCGGTTTAAAGGCGATCGACGCGGCGGACGGTCACGACTTTATCGTACGCGTAACGGTGACCGATACGGGGGTAACGTTGCGGATTTATTACGGAACGGACTTGACGGATACGACGCTTTTCTATACGTTAGATATAGCGAGCAATGCAGCGAAGGACGTTGCTGCGTCTTTCTTCGGTTTCCAAATTTATGAATCCGATTTCACGCTTTCTAACGTAACATGTTTCGATCCGAACGCGACGTCCGGCGGTGAAAATCCCGGTGAAAATCCCGGCGAAAATCCCGGCGAAAATCCGGACGATAAGCCGATTGAAAGCAGCGTTTGGTCTTTGATCAACGGAAACGGCGTTTCTGCGGATTTCTCTTCGTTTGAAGAAAACCGTTCGTTCACGGTGAACGATAAGAACGCTTCGACGGACGGCTTCAATAAGCCGCAGGCGATTGCAAAAATTTCTTCCTTGTTGGGAAAAGAAGTTGATAATGCGCACGATTACGCCGTAACCACGACCGTTAAGGTAAGCGAAATCGGATCTCAATATTCGACGGAAACGCAATTTTGGTTCTATCTGTATTTGAACGATAATACCAACATGGGTTCTGCGTTCCAATATAACGGAATGTGGACGAACGCGTTTACGTATGCCGTATCGAACGGATCGGCTTACAACGCGGTAAGCAAGAGCGGTAGCGGCGCGATGAGCGGCGGCCTCAGCAATGAAATTTCTAAGACAGCCGTTGCTTTGAGCGGACTTTTGAGCGGTACTGCCGGAAGAGAACGCACGTTCGTCACTCGGTTCAGTTTGATCGAGGGAAAGGGTGTTTGGCAGAGAATTTACTTGAAAGGCGATACCGAAATCGACTATGCGAACGACACGCCGATTTATCAAGCGATGTTTGAAGTCGATTTGACCGATTGGAGTTTTGCGGAAGCGTGCTTCGGTTTGCGCGTGTTCAATGCGAATGCTTCCGTTTCCAACGTTGCGGTTGCCGAACTTGAAAAATCCGTTGACGGATTGACGACCGGTCCGAACGTCGTCGGCGAGTCGGGTATTTGGACGGTTAACCCCAACCTCCCGGCTGCTTCCTACGAGTTCGGCGAAAATTCGATCAAGATCAACGATACCGCTTCTTCCGCGGTTTCCTTCGGAACGGCGGCGATTACGGCAGGCATGAACGCGCTTGCAGGCGACGTCGCCTATGCGAACGAGCAAGACGTCGTGATCGGCTTTAACGTTTCCATGCAAGCGGCTTCGCGCGAAATGTCTTTGTGGTTCGACCTCGTGGACGGCAATGCGAACTATATCGGCGTAGGCTTCTTCTATCAGACGATCTCCAACGAATACGTATGGACGAATTCCACCGTTCTTTCCAACGCCGGATACAAAGTGAGCGGTTATACCTATGAAAAGTTCGGAAAAACGTCCGTTGAGTTTACGGACGTAACCTATCAATTTGCAGGCGTTATGGCAGTTCCGGCAGTTGCGGGCTTAAACGCTTGGGACAGCGAATCGGGGCATCAATTCTACGTTCGTTATACCTTGCAAGACGCGACCGAAACGGACGGAGCGAAACTTGTGATCCGTATTTATTACGGGGAAGACGTTAACTTCTATTCGGATGAAGAAATTTTGAAAGTCGTAATTTTCGATTTCGATATGGGGAAACTTTCCGATTGCTCGTTCGGTTTCCGCGCGATGTGCGCCGAGGCTGAAATGTCCGACGTTTCTTTCGATCTGTTCTCCACGCTGTATGCAAAGGGCGAAGAAGAGGCGAATAAGGGCAACGAGGGTGGCGACCAAAGCGGAAACGAAGGCGGTAACGAGGGCGGAGATAAGCCCGTTACCCCCGGAAAGGACGACGAAAAGAGCGGTTGCGGCAGTGCGCTTTCGGCTAGTGCTTCGCTTGCTGTGTTGGTAATGCTGGCTGCGGCGTTCGTATTGAAATTGAAAAAACAATGAAACAAAAAGTAACGGCATTATTTCTTGTCGTTATTATGGGGGCGTCTTTCCTCGCGTGCGCGAGGGAAGACGTTTCTGTAACGATAAAGCCGGTCGAAGAGGCGTTGAGCGATTCCGTCTTTTTATTGGACGGCTCGAACGGCGTGGGGTTTTTGACGGGAACGCACCGATTTGATTTGTATCGGACGGAAAACGGCTATGCGCTGCGATCGGTCAATTGCGCCTCTTTGCAAGAAAAAGACGCGCTTCCGACGGAAAACACTGTTTCTTACCGCGCGGAAGAGCCGATTAGTCTGTCCGTGCGTTTAAAGGGCGACACCGAAGAAACGTATACGGCTTGCTACGAACAGATCGGAGCAGGGGAACGCGGCGTTTTGGCGATCGGTTCGGTAGAAACCGAAAACGGATCGCGTTTTACCGTGCAAGACGAATATACGCTTGTCGGTGACGTGTTGAATTGCGCGCGAACGGTTACGGTAGAAAAGGCTTCTGCTTCGGATTTGGGTTTTTCTTCTCGCCTTTCCATGCGTTCCGCCCTTGACGGCGAATCGGGACGCTACGACGATCTGGAATATTTTATTCCCGGAATTTGGTATAAGGATACTTCGTTGAATTCGAGCGGCGGAATCGCTTCCGCAACGCGCACGCGTTCGATTTTCGTAAAGGAAACGCGTACGGGCTTGCCCTTGCTTATGGGGCGGATCAAGCAAACGGGGGAAACCCTTTCCGTTTGTCACTTCGATCCGCAAATTTCTTCGGACACGAACGACGTTCTTTCCGCCGCCGTGTCGACGAACGGGAATTATCAATGCGGCTCGTTGGGGGTTACGCGCGATCCTTCTCCGACGCTTTCTTTTGCCTATCCGACCGTCGAACAACCGATCGTCTATCAATCCTCTTATCCTGCCGTTCGGCGGTATCACCCCGTTGAGAACGGGTTTGCTTCGTCTTATTGCGTTTCGTTGCGCGCGTCGCAAACGGACGATTATTGGACGGCGATGGAGGAAACGTATCGCAGTCACTATGCGTTGCAAGAAAAGGAAATTTACGACGTTGATCTGCAAGCCGCCTACGAGGCGTGCATGAAGACGATGAACGCCTACTGTTATTCGGCGGAAACAACGTACGGGACGATCACGGGGATTCCCTACGGCGTATTCGTTTCGGACGGGCACGTGGAGTCCGGCTTGACCATGGAAATGGGGTTTGTCGGAATGGAACTTTCCATCGCGTACCAGATGATGCGTTACGGCGATCGTTACGGCGATGAAAAAAGCACCGCAAACGGGCTTGCGATTGCCGATCTTTGGGCGAAACAAGCGGCGACGGACAGCGGCGTCGTGAAAGTATATATGTTGCCGAGCGGCGGCTTTTATCCGATGCCGTGCTATTTGCGCAGAATGTCGGACGGCATGGAAGGTTTGCTTTCCTGCTACCGCTATCAAGCGAATCGAGGCGTTGAAAAGACCGCTTGGCGAGAAATGCTCGTCGGCTACGCCGATTTCTTGGTAAAAGCGCAGAACGAGGACGGCAGTTGGTATCGCGCTTACGATTACGGCGGACGGCTCTTTACGGTCGAGAACGGCTACGGGCAAGTCGCCGATATCGAAAACGTCATGGCAGACAGTAAAAATTCTACGCCCATTCCCGTTCGCTTTTTGGTTCGTATGTACGAACTGACCGGGGAGAAGCAATATTTGACCGCCGCCGAGAAGGGTGCGCAATATACTATTGATACGCTTTTCGCGGCAGGAAAATTCGGCGGCGCAACTTGCGACGGACACGATCGCACCGATCGGGAAACGGGGTGCTTCGTCTTATACGGAATGAACGCGTTATACGTCGCGACGGGGGACGAACGGTATCTGCAATACGCCGAACGCGCCGCGGTTTACGTTGCGAGTTGGACGGTTTTGTATTCTTACAGAATCGCAGACGCGCAAGGAATTGCCTCGGGGGAAAATTTTGTCCGAGAGGCTTTGTCGGACGGGCTTTCCCTTATCAGTACGGGGCACAGCGGCGTGGATAATTTCATGTCTTACGTTTATTGCGAATTCTTTAAGTTGTACGTTTGGACGGAGGACGATTTTTATCTGGACTTTTCCCTCTTCGCGCAGAACAATACCAAAAAGACGTTGAACCTAAACAATAAAATGGGGTTCGCGCAAGAGGGGTTTTGTTTAGAGGGAACGTATCTTTCCGAATTCGGCTTTCTTACCGCAGGTACGACGGGTGTATGGCTGCCGTGGTCGGGGAACGCCGTAGTCGAGCCGATTGCGGAAGCCGTCGATATTTTCGGCAAGGCGGACGTTTCGGCTTTGAAAGAATACGGGATAAGCGTTTTACGGGAAAAACTTGCTTCTTACGGAGCGGGTGGAAAAAGGAGTAAATAGAATGTTGAAAAAATGGATTACGTTGATTTTATCGACCGTGTTATTGTTTTCCGCGGTTGCTTGCGGCGGAGAAGAGCCTCAAAAACCGTCGACGAACAATCGGACTTACGGTACAAAGATTGACGACGCTTTGAATACACGCGTTGCTTTTTCGGGGGACGATCTCGTTCTGTCCGCAACGGCATTTGATTTCGTTCTCCAAAAGGAACAGACGGGTTATTCTCTCGTGCTAAAAAAGGACGGAAAGACTCTTGCTGTCGGGGAAAACCCGATCAAGATATACTCCGTAGGGCGTGTTTCCGCAATGAGCGCGGACGAAACCGTTTATCAAAAGACGTACGACGCGCTTTATTGCTCGGAAGAGGGGCTTCCCGTCGCCGTCGCTACGGTAAAGACTTCCGCGGGCGGCGAGTTAGACGTCGTGGATACGTTTTCTTTTTCTGGAAAGAGCGTGGATATTGCCCGTTCGATTCGCGTGATTACGGCAAACGGAAAGGATAACGGGTTCCGTTCGGAGTTCGTTTTGCGGAGCGCGCTTGAAACGAGCGGTACGGGCGATTATTCCTCTTGCGAGTATTTTATTCCGAGTATTTTATATAAAGACAATCAAAACATGGTTCCGAGCGCCATAGGCGCGTCTACGCGTGCAAAAACAATTTTGGTAAAAGAAACGCGTACGGGTTTGCCGATGACGATGCTGAGAGAAAAAGAGTCGGGTGCAACGGTTTCGATCGCGCATCGCGATCCCAAACTTTCTTCTCCGGACGAACGCGATTATGCGGCGTTTACTATTTCGGACGAATTTCAATGCGGATCGGTCGGTATCGCACGCGATCCCAGTCCGTCGGTCGTGTTCTGCTATCCCAACCACGAAACGCAAGGGTACGTCGTCAACAAAGGCGTAACCAAGCGGTTCGCCGAATGGAAAGAGGGCAATTCCGTCGGCTTTACGATGGGAATCTATGCGGACGTCACGGAAAATTACACGGACGCATTCGTTTCGGCGTATCAAGAGCAGTTCAATAATCAAGAAAAGACCTATGCGGACGTCGATTTGAAAGAGTTGTACGACGTTGCGATTTCCGATTTGAAAGCGTTATATTCTTACGACGAGAAGAGCGGCGCGGCAGGCGTTCCGTTCGCGACCTGCGTGGAAACGGGAAAAAATTTAGATATCAGTTATCAAATCGGCTTTATCGGCATGCAGACTTCTCTCGCGCATCAGATGATCCGTTACGGTTTAAAGTATACGGATTCCGCAAGTTACGAAAACGGGATTTCGATTATTGATTATTGGACGGAATACTCGCTTACGAGCGCAGGCGTGTTCCGTATTTGGTCGTACGCGAACGGCGGTTTTACGACGCATCCGTGTTATCTCCGCACGATGACGGACGGCGCGGAAGGAATCTTGGACGCGCTCCGTTTATTGAAAGAAGAGGGGCGGAAAGATATCGATTTATCCGGCTGGGAAAATGCCGTTACGTCCTATGCGAATTTCTTATTGAACGCGCAAAACGAGGACGGCAGTTGGTATCGCGCATACGGCTTGGACGGGGAGTGCTTTTCGGCGGATAATTCGTACGGCTTATCCGAAGAGCCAACCACGCTTGCGGACAGTAAATTGAATACCCCCGTCGCCATTCGTTATCTCGTGAGAATGTACGAATACACGGGAAACAAGGCGTATTTAGACGCGGCGGAAAAAGCAGGCGTGTTTGCGATAGAAGAGATCGCTTCGCATGGTAAGTACGTCGGAGGAACGCCGGATAACGCCAACACGTGCGATCGGGAAGCGGGAATTTACGCGATGTATGCGTTTAATGCTCTGTATTCCGCAACGAAGTCGCAAACGTATCTTTATTACGCGGAGCAGGCGGCGGTGTTTACCCTTTCGTGGATGTATACCTATCAATTTAACGTCGCCAATCCGAACGATGTTCTTTCGGGAAAGGTTTTAGAGAACGGTAAGAACGACGGACTTAGTATGATCGCGACGGGGCACAGTTCGATCGACACCTTTATTTCGGCGGCTTATTACGAGTTGTTCAAACTTTGGATTTGGACGGAAAAGGATTTCTATTTCGACGCGGCGCATTTCGTGCAGACTAATTCTCGCCAAACGTTCAGTTGCGTGAGCGATCTCGGATATGCGTACGGAAGTTTTGCCGTCGAAGCGACGGATATTTCCAACTTCTATTTCGTTACGGTAGAAGACGGCGTATGGCTTCCGTGGATCACCAATTCAAACGTCGAGCCGATCGCGAATATGTTGCAAACGTTCGGCAAGGCGGACGTTTCCACGTTGAAAGATTCGGGCTTTGCCGCACTGAGAGAAAAGTTGGACACTTACGGCGCAGGCGGAAACGCGTACGGATACGTCGTTTAAAAAGTCGCTTAGGAAACAGAAAAAAACAATAAACGTCCGCTTTCTGTCATCATACGTCTTGCAAATAACGGTTTTTGTGATATGCTAAAAGATGAGAAGAAAGCGGAACGATGCGTCCGATCGTTTGTGTAAATTCGTTTTTATTTTATATAAATTCGTTTTTTTATATAAAATGTATCCGGCAGAGTATTTGCTTGGTGAAAAGTAATTTGGTATAATACAATTGAGGAATCGAAAGTCCGCGAAAGGCTGCTTTCGGGAGAATACGAGCAAGTTGTGCAAAGACTGACGCTTATAATCTTCGACAATATAACCGTTATATATATTAGTTATATAATACGGTTGGTGTTTTTTATCAATTACCACAAAAAAGATAATTTTTATGATAAATTAGATATTGAAATCAAGCATTGAAAGATTTATAATACAAGTGAGCAAACTTGCTTGCAAGGGTTTGCGAACGCCGTATTTCAACGCACGGCTGTTATTTGCGCATAGCAAATAACGGGAGCGACAGCGACGCAAAAGAATTTTTGCGAGTCGTAAGTTATAATATAAGAGCCAACTTGTAAACGGAAAGTAACGACAGTTGCAATAAAATTTTTAATTTTGTTACGTTTCAATGTTATAATAAAATTGATAATCTATTTTTAGAATGGAGGAAAGATATGAAATTAGCGGTATATTACGGCAATCGGGGATTCTTCCCCGGAGAGGTGATCGAGAGCGCGAGAGCGGAAATGAAGAGCGCGATTGAAAAAGCCGGTTTCGAGGCTTTGGAGATGGACGCAAGCTTGACGCGTTACGGCGCGGTCGAAACGATCGCGGAGGGGAAAAAGTATGCGGCGTTCTTAGCCGAGCATCACGGCGAATACGACGGCGTTGTCGTTTGTTTGCCGAATTTCGGCGATGAAAACGGCGCGTATTACGCGTTGAAAGACGCAGGCGTTCCGATTTTGGTGCAGGCGTATCCGGACGAAATCGGCAAAATGGATTTCGCGCACAGAAGAGACGCGGTATGTGGCAAGATTGCAATGTGCAACGTGTTCCGTCAAGCGGGAATCAAATACACGCTGACGAAGCATTTCGCCGTAAACCCGTTGAGCGACGATTTCGCGGAAGATTTGAGAATTTTCGGCGGAATTTGCAGAGCGGTAAAGGGGTTGAAACACTTTACGGTGGGAGCGATCGGCGCGCGTACAACGGCGTTTAAGACCGTTCGTGTGGACGAAATCGCTTTCCAGCGGAAGAATATCAATATAGAAACCATTGATTTGTCGCAGGTGTTCACGATGATGGACAATGCGTCCGAGGAAAAACTCGAAGCGAAGAAAGCACATTTGAAAGAAGTATCCGATTTCGGCAACTATCCCGCGATCAAGTTGGAAAACATCGCGCGTCTTGCGGTCGCGCTTGACGAATTGATCGAAGCTTACGCGCTGGACAGCATCGCGATCCGTTGCTGGGACGAATTGCAAAAGCGTTACGGAATCGCGCCGTGCGTGATCTTGGGCGATTTGAACGAAAAGGGCATCAACTCTGCGTGCGAATTAGATATCAATAACGCCGTAATGATGAAAGCGTTGGAAAGCGCGTCCAATCATCCGGTCATGCTTTTTGACGTAAACAACAATTACGGCGAAGATCGGAAGAAAGCCATTTTGTTCCACTGCGGACCTGCTCCGAAGTCGATGATGAAGGGCGATTGCCATATCGAAGAGCATTTGATGTTCAAAAAGACGTTCGGCGAGGGAAGCGGAGTCGGCTTAAACGTCGGCAAGATCATCGAAACGGAAACGACGCTCGGAAGCATGAAGACGGAAGACGGAAAGTTGTGGGCGTTCGTGACGGAAGGTCGCTTGACGGACGATCCGATCGACGAAGCGTTCTTCGGTTGCGGAACGGTATTTGAAAAGAAGAACGGAACGGCGGAAGATCTGTTGAACTATATGTCCACGGAGGGGTACCGTCATCACGTCGCGATTGCGAAGGGCAATTGGGGCGAAGCGGTGCAAGAAGCGTTGTCCAAGTATTTGGAATATGAGATCGAAACGGTGTAAAGCCGTCTGATCATAAAAAGGAAAGGAGAATGGAAAATGAATAAGTTAGGTATCTTCGTAAACTTTTGGGAAAAGAAATGGGCGGTCGATCACAAATATTATATCGACAAGGTAAAACGCCTCGGCTATGATATTTTGGAATTCCAAGCGCAGCCGTTGTTGGATATGAGCGACGACGAATGTCGTTCGATCAAAAAGTATGCGGACGAAAGAGGAATCGACTTGTCGTACAGTTTGGGACTGAATCCCAAATACGACGTCGCAAGCCCGGATAAAGAAGTCAGAAAGGGCGGCGTGGAATATCTGAAAAATATCGTGAGAAAGATCGCGGTAATGGAGGGCGAACTGTTCTCCGGCGTTACGTTTGCAGGGTGGGGCTTGCCCAACTATTTCGTAGACGAAGCGGAAAAAGAGGCGTTGTTCGGTCGCAGCGTGGAATCCATGCAAGAAGTAATGAAGACGGCGGAAAAAGAGGGCGTAACGGTCTGCGTGGAAGCGGTCAACCGTTTTGAATCCCCGTTGATCAATACGGCGGCGGAAGCGATTCGCTATGCGGATATGGTAAACAGCCCGAATATCGGAATCCATTTGGACGCGTACCACATGAATATCGAAGAAAACAACATCGGGGACGCGATCAGATTGGTCGGCAAGAGATTGCGCCATTTCCATACGGGCGAAAACAATCGGAATATCCCCGGCAGAGGACATATTGATTGGAACGAAATTTTCGGCGCGTTAAAGGAAATTGATTATAAGAAGAACATCGTTTCCGAACCGTTCTTGATGATGGGCGACGAGGTCGGTTACGATATTCGCGTGTGGAGACCGATTTTGGAAAATCCCACGGAAGAGCGTTTGGATGAGGCTGCAAAAGAATTGTTGACGTTCACGCAGAATATGCTGAAAAAGTACAACATGGACTAATTTCACACTTTCTTGGCGCGTAAAAGCGTCGTGAACCTTTTTTGAAAAACAAAACGCGCCGCCGAAAAGCAAATGCTTTTCGGCGGCGCGCCTTTTATAAATCCGTTATAAAAACAGCGTTTTGATTTTATCTTTTATAAATAAGATTTTTGCAAACAAGTTTTTTGCTCCGTTAAAACGCAAAGTAAATAAAAACGTTGCTCTTTTGTAACGATACGGCGCGTAACCGCTTTTTAAAAACGTTCTTTTTTTATAAAAAGGTCTTTAATTTTTCCTCGTAACCCTCTTCCAATTTCAAAAGACGGTCGGCAAAATCGAGAACGTCCTCGTTCAAAACGCTTCCGCTTTCGCTTTTTAATTGCGTCAGTTCGACAATTCCCATCACCGTGCCTTGAACCATCATGTCCGCCACGTGACTTTTGGAACGGTCGGTTAACGTGTTCATTTTGATCGAACTCCAAAGCATGGCTTTTTTTAACGGATTGATATCCTTGGGTTCGATATCGTTTTCTTTCATGTAACGGGAAATTTCCCCGATCATTTTTTCGTATCCCTCGTATTCGTCCAAAAGTTCTTGCTTTAAGTCGAGATCTTCTACTTCCGAGGTAATGTTGGATAGAGATTGCAACGCGATATGCGCGTTTTTGTAAATGTTGATCAAGGCTTCCTCGTTGACTTTTTTATCTTGCATAAATGCCTCCTTTTTTGCTAGTATGGGGAAGCCGTCGGAAATTATGCGGAATGTGAGAAAATATAGAAAAGACGGTGTAAAAACGTTTGACATTCGCGCAAAAATAAGGTAAAATACACCATGAGCCGCTCGAAAGTGGTTTTTTAAGTGTGTACGGTATCCCGTTCACCACCCTAAGCTTCGGCGAGACTGGAAAGAGGAGGTAAAGTGTTAACATGTATGCAATCGTAGAAAACGGTTCTAAGCAGTACAAGGCGGAAATCGGTTCTGTCATCAAGTTTGAAAAGCTGAATGCAAACGTAGGCGATCAAGTGGAATTCGACGTAGTTCTGGTTGCGGACGAAACCGGCGTTAAGGTAGCGACGGACGCGAAAGCGTTCAAAGCGGTCGGTGAAGTTTTGGAACAGGGCAAAGGCAAGAAGATCATCGTCTATAAGTATAAAGCGAAGAAAAACGTGAGAAAAAAGCAGGGCCACAGACAGCCCTTCACCGCGGTAAAGATTACGGAAATCGCCGCAAAATAAGTTAGGAGGATAAACCGAATGATTTTCATTAAGTTATTTGCGCACCACAAGGGCGGCGGCAGCACGAAGAACGGAAGAGACAGTGAGTCGAAACGTTTAGGACCTAAGCGTGCGGACGGCCAGTTTGTATTGGCGGGTAACATCCTTGTACGGCAGAGAGGAACGAAAATGCACCCCGGCAATAACGTGGGAATCGGCAGCGACGATACGTTGTTTGCCCTCGTTGACGGCGTTGTTAAATTTGAAAGAGTCGGCAGGGACAAGAAGCAAGTCAGCGTTTACGCGAAAGAGAACTAAAAAAGAACGAAATTCGTTTGGAAACGAGCTCGGGAACGGGCTCGTTTTTTTATACGAAAACCGAATAATAAAGCGTTTTTAAGGGGTAGAAAAATGACATGTGTCATTTTCTACTTTTTTTTAAAAGGGATTGACATTTGGTTTTTTAGTGCTATAATTATAATAAAGAATGGTTGAATTATGCAAGATTGATTGAATCATATAAAAAATAAAGGAGATATCATGCAAAGTTTTCTTACAATAACGAATTTATCGAAAGAATTCGGAAAAAAGATTATTTTTAACGGTGTAAATTTGGAAGTGAAGCAAGGGGATATTTTCGGCTTGGTCGGGAATAACGGCGCAGGGAAGACAACTCTTTTAAGAATTATTTGCGGTTTATTAAAAGAAACTTCCGGGAAAGTCGAGTTTACAAAAGAACATGCGCGGATCGGCGTATTGATTGAAAACCCCGGTTTGTACACGGATATGTCCGCTTATGAGAATTTGAAAGCAAAGACGCTTTGCCTAGGATATCGTTGCGAAAAAGAAGAATTATATCGGTTGATCGATTTGGTCGGTTTGACGGATGCCGGGAAAAAGAGCGTTCGGAAATATTCAATGGGAATGAAGCAACGGCTTGGTTTGGCATTGGCGTTGGTAGGCAATCCCGATTTGCTGGTTTTGGACGAACCGATCAATGGCTTAGATCCCGAGGGGATTCACGATTTCAGAAATATTTTGCTGAAAATCAATCAAGAGCAAAAGACGACGATGATTATTTCCAGTCATATTTTGGACGAGTTGGAAAAAATCGCGACTACGTTCTGTTTCTTGCACGACCACCGCGTGGTGAAACAGATTTCCAGCGAAGATATGGCAAAAGAACGCGGAGATATGCCGATTGACGAATATTATTTAAGCGTATTGCTGAACGGTAAAAAGACCGACTGAGTTTTGTTGAGTATTTTGCAATCAATTACCCGTTCGATTCGTTCGGGTGAAAAAATAAAAAAGGAGAAACGAAATGAAAACTTTAAACAAAAAGAAAGTTGCTTTTGCGGCTTTAATCGCATGCGTGCTTGCATTTGCTTGCATGGCAACAACCGTTTTGTTTTCGCCGCGTGAAACGTATGCAGATACGCCTTCTGTGACGAGCGTAACACAACAGACGGGCTTAGGGCTCGGAATTAACGTCGTTACGGCGCAGAATTTCAACGATTTTAAGTTTGGATACATGGTATTCGATAACGACGAGATTCAGAATTTTTCAACGAGTACGGTTACGTTGAATTCGAGTATTGCCGTAAATGAATCGACGATTGACGAAGATTCTCTTTTAGCAAGTTATTCGTTTGATTTGGAAGCCGGCGGACAGACAGGAACGCTGTTGACGAAATTAAAACTCGGCTTGGAAGCCGGATTTACCGGTAATTTTTCCGCATATTGTTATAAATATTACAATATGCTTGTACATAACGTAGAGCGTTATCGGCTCAGTATCGATAATTATGCGTTAAAAAGTACATATGCCGATAGTTTTTCTTCGTCGTTTTTAAGTGATTTGGCAAACCTTGCAAACGATACGTTGAGTTATGAAACGTTTTTTAATCGGTACGGCACGCATATCGTCGGTTCTGCAATTTACGGCGGAAAGTTGACTGCGAGTTATTCTGTTTTATCTAGCAAAGCAATGATCGACGAGGACGTAAAAACGGCTTTGGACGGCGTTATTTCGTTTGCGAATATTCAAAATGCTACGGTGGATTCTGTTTGTTCGGCAATGAACCAAAGTTTATCCGTTGCGGTATCGGCGTCTACGGTAAAAACCGCTTTTTCTGTTGCGACAGAGGGCGGTAACGTTGTTTCCGGACTGCAAAGTTCGTTTCAGAGTAGTTATACAAATTGGTGCAATTCGTTTTCTAATAACAGCAATTGCGTAGTGATTGGCTTTTCGTCGGACGGGTTGATTCCGTTGTGGGAAATTCTTCCCGATTCTTACGCTTCCGTTGCGGAAGAAATGCGGAGTGAGTTTTTCGATTATTATGACGAGAACGAAGCGCTTTTCCACTCCGAATTCGGGCAGAAAACCAATCCGAATTTTCAATCAGGGGCAGGAACCGCGACAAATCCTTTTGTAATTGCGGACGCGACGCAACTTCAAGCGATTGAAACGACCAGTATGCGTGCTTATTATAAGTTGGGGAATAATATTAACTTGTCTTCTGTTTCTCAATGGATTCCGCTCGGCGGCTTTTATAAAGAACATGCATTTACGGGAACGTTGGACGGAAACAATAAAACGATTTCAAATTTAACGAGAACGGATTATATCTATACAAATTCCGCTAATCGGAGTTATTTCGGCTTATTCGGGTATATCGGATCGGGTGGCGTTGTTAAAAATATAACTTTTTCGTCTGTGGATATCGATATGCTAGGCCCGGAAGTAACCGAAAATGAAATTAGGCATTTTCTCGGCGTGGTTGCCGGTACGTTGAGCGGTACGGTGTCCGGCGTAACGATTGCGAGCGGTACGGTCAGCAACAATCGGCAAACGACGGGAATGGGGTTTGTCGGCGGAATCGCCGGTGCGGCAATCAATGCAACGATTACGAACTGCACAAATAAAGTAAATATTGTTAGCGGTCGTTTTTCGGGGATAGTTGGTGGAATCGCTGGTTATACAGAAGGCGGTACTTATACAAATTGTTTAAATATGGGTGATTTGGAAGCAAAAGGAACTGCTTGGGGCGGAAACTCTATTGTTGGTGGAATTGCCGGACTAATGTATAGTCAATCGAAAACCACATTTAAAATGTGTACAAATGTCGGAGAATTGAAAAATACTTCTTATAACGGAATAATCGGTTTTTATAAATATCAGGATGATATAGCCGTTACGATGGATTTGAGATTTTCTTAATTAGGGGGAAATATGTTTTTTTTCAATCTATTAAAATTCGACTTGTATAAGTTGGTGAAATCCAAAAGCACTTGGATAGTGTTTGCCGTTACTATGGTTTTTCATGCCTTCTTGTTGGCCCAATATTACAATTTCGGTACAATGAGAGGGAGCGTTGCGGTGTTAAGTCCAGAGTTTGAGGTAAATGCAGTTAGTTATTTACTGCCTCTTTTTGTGTTGTTGTTTGTCGGGAAGGATTTTTCAAACGGCTATATCAAGAATATTTATTCTTCGGTCAACAAAATCTATTATATTCTGTCGAAAGCGGTGGTTATTGCGCTTGCCGCTTTCGCAATGTATATCGGAATGTTCCTTTTGGATATCGTTTTTAACAACATTTGGGGGCTTGGACAGTTTTACGTTTACCATCATATATACTCCGTGGGCTGGTGCTTGGCGGTTCGCGCTATTGCGTTGCTGCATCATATTGTCGGCGGCTTTTGGATTATGTTGTTTTATTTGATTGTTCGGAGTCAGTTGGCGGTTTTTGCCGTGGATATGGTTTATATAAACGGACTTCAATCTGTTTTCCTTATGCTGTTGACAAGGTTTTTTGCTCTTTTAGGATTAGAAAAAGTGGAAATTAGTCGATTTTTTAGCAACTACTTTTTATATAGTATGAGAGCCTTTTTTTCCACTACTTACGGTATGGTCGAAAGGTTGAATGATGCCGCAATCCGTAACGTATGGGTTTTGGCGATTTATGCGATTGTCTTTTTGACCGCAAGTTGCTTCGTCTTTTCCAAACGGAAGTTTTAAGGGGTATCTTTCGGAAAGAAACGTAAAAATATTTCGCGCTTCTTTCCGAAAGGGAGATTGACATTTGTTTTTTTGCGTATATAATGAAAATAGAATCAACGATTTTGATTTATAAAAATAATAAAAGGAGAAAGGCTAATGAAACGGATGAAAAGAATGTGGCGTTTTATCGTTGCGGCGGTGCTGGTTTCGGTAATGGTTAGCGCGCTTTCTCCGCTCGGAGCATTTGCGGACGCGATTGGACGTCAAAAAGTTACAAAGCAGACGGGGCTAGGGCTTGGAATCAACGTCGTTAAAGCGAAAAGTTTTCAAGACTTTAATTTCGGAAATATGGTATTCGATAACGATGTGATTCAGTCTTTTTCAACGGAACGGGCTGCGTTGACTGAAGATAAAATCATAAAGGATTCGACAATCAATGCGGATTCCCTTATCGCTTGGGTGTCTTCCGACATTGCGGACGGCGGTGTAACCGGAGCGTTATTGGGAGAGTTGACGTATGAGTTGAAAGGAGAAGATTCTGTTTCTTTTTCTTCTTATGCCGGGAAATATTTCAGCGTATTCGGGCGCGATATCGCGCGATATCGGCTTAGTATTGTCAATTATAGAGAAAAAAATACTTATGCCGATCATTTTTCCGATGAATTTTTAAGGGATTTGGCGGAGATTGAAAACGGTACGTTGGATTATGAAACGTTTTTCGATCGTTACGGCACGCATATTGTCGGTTCGGCTGTTTACGGAGGACGCTTGCGCGCGCATTTTTCGGTTTTGACTGAAAATATCGTGCTGGACGAAGCCGTAAAGATTGCTTTGGACGAATTGATTTCTTTCCCGAATCTTCAAGGCGTATCGATCAAAGAGGTCGCAAGCGTGCTGTTGAATCAAGTGGCGGCATTGCCCGACGAGATAGGGGATGTTCGGACTGTTTTTTCGGTTGTTGCCAATGGCGGTAACGTGGTGAGCGGTTTGCCGAGTACGTTCGGCGAAAGTTATAACGCTTGGTATGATTCGTTTTCGAATAGCGACAACAACATTGTAATCAATTTCGGTTCGGACGGATTAGTTCCGTTGTGGAGAATTCTTCCGGAAGAGTATGATTGTTTGGCTGTCGAAATGCAGAATGCGTTTTGCGATTATTACGATCGGAACGAGAATGTGTTTTTAGATCAATTCGGACAGGGGGAAGAGAAGAAAGATTCTTCTATTGCTTCCCAAGACGGCGTTTTTCAAGAAACAACGCAAAAGGACGACGTTCTTCGTACGGAAGAAAAGTCGAATACTGCAGTAATCGTTGCGTGGGGTGCAGGCGCGGTTTTCTTTGTCGCGGTGATCGCGGTCGGAATTTATCTGTTCAATCGGAAAGTTAAAACGAAAAAATAAAAAATACGTTCGGTATTTTTGTGGAAGCGCGGAATATTTTTGCGCTTCTTTTTTGTCTGTATAGGCGAGAAACGGGCAAGAAAAAATCATTCGGACGATTTTTATTCGGGATTCTTTAAAATTTGAGGTGATAGCGTTTGTATTTCCGAAAAAATTGTGTTATAATAACCGAGGAAAATCAATGGAGGAAAGAATATGCAGTATTCCAGTGAAGTAAAAGAAATGTATTGCGTAGCCAAAGGACCGAATCACGGTCCGGCTCCCATTCCCGAAGAGGCAAAATGGGTGCAGGCAAAAGAGATTAAAGATATTTCCGGTCTTACGCACGGCGTAGGCTGGTGCGCTCCGCAACAAGGCGCGTGCAAGTTGACGTTGAACGTGAAAAACGGAATCATCGAAGAAGCGCTCGTCGAAACGCTCGGTTGTTCGGGTATGACGCATTCCGCGGCAATGGCGGCGGAAATTCTTGCAGGGAAAACCTTGCTCGAAGCGTTGAACACCGACCTCGTTTGCGACGCGATCAACACCGCGATGCGCGAGTTGTTCTTACAGATCGTCTACGGCAGAACGCAGTCCGCGTTCTCTGAGGACGGGTTGCCCATCGGCGCAGGCTTAGAGGACTTGGGTAAAGGTCTTCGTTCGCAGATCGGCACAATGTATTCCACCAAGGTAAAAGGACCTCGTTATCTTGAAATGGCGGAAGGGTACGTTACCAAGATTGCGTTGGACGAGAACGATCAGATCATCGGTTATTCTTTCGTCCATCTCGGAAAAATGATGGACTTCATCAAAAAGGGCTTGACGCCTGATGAAGCATACAAAAAGGCTTCCGGGCAATACGGCAGATTCGACAATGCGGCGAAGTATCTCGATCCGCGCAAAGACTGATCGGAGGAGAAGAATTATGAGCATTACGTTTGAAAGTTACGAAAGAAGAATTGATAAAATCAATCGGACTCTCGCCGCGTATTCCATTCGCGATTTGGAAGAGGCAAAGGCGATTTGCGACGAAAAGGGCATAGACGTTGACGCGATCGTTCGCGGAATTCAGCCCATCGCTTTTGAAAACGCCGTTTGGGCGTACACCGTCGGTGCGGCGATCGCAATCAAAAAGGGTTGCGATAAGGCTGCCGATGCTGCGGAAGCGATCGGAATCGGCTTGCAGTCTTTCTGTATTCCCGGTTCGGTTGCCGACCAGAGAAACGTCGGCGTCGGCCACGGAAATTTGGCTGCGATGCTTTTGAGAGAAGAAACCAAGTGCTTCTGCTTCCTTGCCGGACATGAGTCCTTTGCTGCGGCAGAGGGGGCGATCGGCATCGCGCGTACGGCAAACAAGGTTAGAAAGACGCCGTTAAAGGTCATTTTGAACGGTCTTGGAAAAGACGCTGCGTTCATTATCAGTCGTATCAACGGATTCACATACGTGCAGACGAAGTATGATTACTACACCGGCGAATTGAAAATCGTCAAAGAAACCGCGTACAGCGACGGCGACCGCGCAAAGGTTCGTTGCTACGGTGCGGACGACGTG